>CAWAYA010000032.1:0-359577 GCA_963786075.1 uncultured Acidobacteriaceae bacterium
GCAAAATCGACGCTCTTCACCACCGGCACGTACCGGTAGTAGGTGTAACGGTATCCTTCTTTCACCCAGACCGGCTGCAGGGTCAACTGCTGCGCCGATTTCAAATCGAACGGATACAGCTTCTTCGGCACCACATAGTAGTCGGGATTCGAGTAGCTGGCTTTCTTCGCTTCCGCCATCTTCTCGGCAGCAACATAATCCTCATGCCGCTCGTAGAGGATGTATCCCGCACGCACTCCTGCCACCACCACGGCCAGCGCCAAGGCAATCTGGATCCTCTTCTTCGCCTCTTCGCTCATCATGCGCAAACTCTATCAGATCGTCCGCCGAAGACGAATGATTTCAAAGGAGGTAGACTGGAGGAGTCGGGGAATTGACGAACGCAGCCGGCTGACTCTAGCAATCGGTCAGAAGCCGGATCTCGAGGAGGAAATGCAATGCCCACTGTCACCGAAGAAGATGTTCTGAGCGCGTTGAGAAGCTGCTACGATCCCGAGATCCCGGTTAATATCGTCGACCTGGGCCTCATTTACAAAGTGAACTTCGCGTCCGTCCCCGCCGACACACCTGAGCAAGCCAAGCAGGACGTGGTCATCGACATGACCCTCACCGCGCAAGGCTGCCCCGAACACGTCAACATCAGCGCACAGGTGAAATCCCGTCTCGAGCAGTTGCCCGGCATCCGCAACGCAGCCGTTAACGTTGTCTGGACCCCGCCGTGGACCCCCGAGCGCCTCAGCCCCGACGCCAGAAAACAACTCGGCATCGAGTAAGGGCTTCGGCTTTCGGGCTTCAGGCTTCGGCGAAAACGCTGGAAACCTTAAGGCTGGAGCCGAAGCCCGGCAGCCGAAGTCTGAAGTCCGCTTTCTCATCCGCCAATCTCATCCCAGGCGTTATAAGCCGACCGCCCCGCCGCGTCGGTAATGCGCTTACCGGCGCGCGCCGCCATCTCCATCACCTGCATGCCCCGGTCAAAATAATCTGGCAGCGCCTGGCGCACCTTCTCGAACTTCTCCGGAAACTCCGACGCCACCACGGCCAGCCCCACGCCGGTGGCAAGCACGCCCGCAGGATACTTCTTCTTCGAAAACAGAATCGTAGCCGCCCCGATTGAACCCGCCACCACTGCCTTCTTCCAGCCTTCCATGTTCCCCCCAAAAGACATCAGACTGCGGACGATTATACGTCGTCGTTTCGGCGGCAAAGGCTTCAATGCTGCCGCGAAGTTAAGAATTCCTAACCACCGCGTTCCCTCGTTACCTTCGCCGCCCCACTGACGTGCGCACCTTTTTCTCGCCAAACGACTACACTCAAATTGTGAAACGGCTTTACACCATGGCGCGCATCAAGGGAGGCATGAAGTTCACCTGCTCCCATTGCGCGCACCACGTCAGCACCCTTGATTTCGATGCCCGCGACGGCAACCTGCGTACCCAGGCCGCCACCGCCATCAACCGGCACGCCACCACAGTTCACCACGAACCCGTAATGTTCTCCTCCCTCGACACCCAACAGCGCATCTGGCGCACCTGATTCTCCGCTGTTTATTTCATAACCAAATTACATTGTCATCCCGACCGAAGCAGTGGAGGGACCCGCTGTTACAGACAGCGCCACGACTCATGGCGAGACAGCCGAGTCGGCTGTCCGCGCTGCGCACCGACGCAGTTACCGTACGCTAGTCCGTGACAGCTTTGTCAGTGATCGCGAGCCCACGATCGATGATGGCAAACGCGTCGCGCATCTGCTGCTCATTGATGCACAGTGGAGGATTGGTGAAGAAAGTGTTCCATCGAACGAATGTGTAGAGGCCTTGCTCACGGAAAAAGCGTCCGAGAGCAGCCATCTCCTCGGACGTGCCATTGAAGGGAGCCATAGGCTGGCGCGTCTTACGGCTGCGCACCAGCTCGACGATGCCGAACAGTCCGATTGAGCGCACCGCGCCCACCGACGGATGATTGGCCTGCAACTCCGCTCCCAATTCTTTCAGTACCACGCCCATTTTTTTGGCCTTCTCGATCAGTCCATCTTCTTCATACACGCGAATCGTGGCTAGCGCCGCCGCGCATCCCATGGGATGACTGTTGTAAGTAAGTCCGCCGTAGAAAACCTTGTCCTGAAAATGCTGCGCGATGTGATGCCGCATGCCGACTGCTCCGAGCGGCAGGTAGCTCGAAGTCAATCCCTTCGCCATGCAAAGCAGATCGGGAACAACCTTCCAGTGATCGACCGCGAACCACTCTCCGGTCCGTCCAAAACCAGCCATCACTTCGTCGGCGATCATCAATATGCCGTGCTTGTCGCAGATCTTGCGCACGCCTTCAAGGTATCCATCAGGCGGAACGAGGACTCCGTTGGTTCCGGTAACCGGCTCGAGAATGAACGCAGCAATCGTCTGGGGACCTTCCAGCTGGATGGTTTCTTCAATCATGGCGAGCGAAGACTCCGCCGATTCCCATCCGCGCTCGATCCCGTGATAAGGATCAAGCACATGCACCACGCCCGGAATGCCCGGCTCCGCAGCCCATCTGCGCGGATCGCCGGTGAGGCTCATGGCTCCGGCAGTCGCGCCATGATAAGAGCGATAGCGCGCGATAATCTTGTGGCGTCCCGTGAAGAAGCGCGCAATCTTGATGGCGTTCTCGTTGGCCTCAGCGCCGCCGTTGGTGAAGAAGAACGTATCGATGTCGCCCGGAGTAATTTCAGCAAGCTTCGCGCCAAGGCGCGCGCGCACTTCGGTGGCCATGAACGGATTCGCATAGGCGAGCGTCGCGGCCTGCTCGCTGATAGCTTGGATGACGCGCTCGTCGCCGTGTCCGATGTTCACCGACATCAATTGGCTGTTGAAATCGATGAAGCGCTTGCCTTCCGGCGTGTAGAAATAAATTCCTTTGGCATGAGCGACCGGAATGGGATCGACCTTCGATTGCGCGGACCACTCATACAGCGTGTGCTTGCGAGCCAGGTCGACGATTTCCTTGCCGCTCATTTTCTGCGTTGCGGGATTGGCGATGGTAGTGGTCATTGTCAGAACTCCCTAAAACTTGCGGCTGTGCTCTTTGGCCCAGCGCTCTATGACAACTTTTTTGTCGGTGTAGAACTCGATGGCGTCGCGGCCCTGGCCGTGAAGATCGCCGAAGAAACTGTTCTTCCATCCGCTGAAGGGAAAATAGGCCATAGGCGCGGCAACTCCGATGTTGATGCCGATATTTCCCGCAGGCGCTTCGTAGCGGAAACGGCGCGCGGCCGATCCGCTCGACGTGAACAGCGACGCCTGATTGCCGTAAGCGCTGCGCTCAAGAAACGCGAGAGCATCGTCCATGTTGTTCGCGTGGACGAGACTGAGCACGGGACCGAAAATCTCTGTGTCTGCAAGGTCACTGGTCGCCGGGACGTCGTCGAGGATGGTGGGCTTCACAAAGTTGCCGGATTCGTATTTCGGGATCTTCGAATGGCGGCCATCGAGAAGAACTTTTGCTCCCTGCTTTTCGCCGAGTGCAATGAGCGACTCAACGCGCTCTTTGCTCTGTGGCGTGATCACCGGACCCATCTGCACGCCTTCATCCAGACCGTTGCCGACTCTGAGTTTCGAAGCAGCATCGGTAATGGAATCGCGGAACGTTTTCTGTGCTTCGCCGATCGTGACTGCAACCGAGACGGCCAGGCAACGCTGACCGGCGCATCCGAAAGCGCTGTCGCTGATGATCTGCGTGGCCATGGGCATGTCGGCGTCAGGAAGAACGATGACGTGGTTCTTGGCTCCGCCCTGGCATTGGGCACGTTTGCCGTTGGCGGCGGCGCGTGAGTAAACGTATTTTGCGACAGGAGTCGAACCCACAAAGCTGATGGCTCCAATCCTAGGATGGTCGAGCAGCGCATCGACTGCGGCTTTCCCGCCATTGATAAGATTCACCACACCTTTGGGCAGTCCAATTTTTTCCAGAAGCTCGTAAACGTAACGCATCGTCAGCGGAACGCGCTCGGAGGGCTTGAGGATGAAGGTATTGCCGGTGGCAATCGCGTAGGGCAGATACCAAAACGGAATCATTCCGGGAAAGTTGAAGGGTGTAATAGCGGCCACGACCCCGAGCGGCTGGCGGATCATCATCTCGTCGATGCCGCGGGCAACGTCTTCCAGGTTGTAGCCCTGCATCATCATGGGAATGCCGCAGGCAACTTCGACATTCTCGATGCCGCGCCGCATTTCCGCCTTCGCTTCAGCGAAGGTCTTGCCGTTTTCCTGCGTGATGATGCGGGCGATGTCGTCGATGTGATCTTCGAGAAGCATCTTCAATCTGAAGAGCGGCTGGATGCGGTCTTCGGGCGGAGTGCGGCGCCATTCGGGGAAAGCGGCGGCGGCGGCCTCGACAGCCCGGTTGACTTCCTGAGCATCAGCTAGCGGAACCTGCGCCAAGGTCTCGCCGGTCGCGGGATTGATTACATCACGCCATTCAGAGGCAGAGGAATCGGTCCAACGACCGTTGATGAAATTCGTGAGCCGGATAACGGGTGGTGCGGCTACTGAGGTCATGCTATTGCCTCTGCTATCGCGAAGAGTAACTCAAATTATTACACCAACTGCGCTACCGCGCCTTTTTTGTCGCATACCGCCGCCAGCGCGGATTCCAACACATCGAGGCCCTCGTCCATTTGCTCGTTGGTTGCTACCAGTGGGACCAGAACGCGGATCACATTCGAATACGAGCCGGCGGTGATGGTGATCAGGCCGTGCTCGTAGCAATACTGCGTGATCTGCTTGGTCTCATCCGCGGCTGGAGTTTTCGTTTCCTGTGACTTCACCAGTTCGATGGCCTGCATCCCGCCGAGACCGCGCACGTCGCCGACGATCGACCAGCGGTGTTGCCACTCGCGGGCGCGGCGCTGAAAGCGGTCCCCGAGTTCGTTGGCGCGAGCTAACAAGTTTGTGTTTTCAAATAAATCGAGCGTAGCGAGCGCGGCGGCGCAGGAGAGCGGATTGCCGGCGAAAGTCCCGCCCAGTCCGCCGGGACCGGGCGCATCCATGATCTCGGCGCGGCCGGTGATTGCTGCTAACGGCAAGCCGCCGCCCAGAGATTTCGCAGTGACTAGAATGTCTGGCTCGACGCCATAACGTTCGCTCGCGAAAAGGGCGCCGGTGCGTCCAAAGCCGGATTGCACTTCATCGGCGATGAAGAGCACGCCGTGCTTGTGGCACAGATCGATGAGAACTTTGAAGTAGTCCGGCGGAGGAGCAACGAATCCGCCTTCGCCGAGCACCGGCTCCGCAATCACCGCCGCGACTTCTTCCTGGGCGACGACGCGTTTGAAAGTGTCTTCGAGATGACGCGCGCAGTACAGATCGCACGACGGGTACTTCAGGTTATAAGAGCAGCGATAACAGTAGGCGAACGGCACGCGGTAAACCTCGCCCGGGAACGGCGCGAATCCGGCTTTGTAAGGATGCGTCTTGCTGGTGAGAGCAAGGGTCATCATGGTGCGGCCGTGGAAAGCGTCTTCGAAGGCTATGATCGCGGGGCGTTTGGTATAGACGCGGGCAATCTTCACGGCATTCTCTACCGCTTCCGCTCCGCTGTTGACGAAGAGAGTTTTCTTGGGGAACTTTCCCGGCGTGACTTCGTTCATGCGCTCGGCGAGGCGGATGTAGCCTTCGTAGGGTGTGACCTGGACGCAGGTGTGGAGATATTTATCTAGCTGGCCGCGGATAGCCTCGACGACGGGTTGCTGGCGGTGACCAGCGTTGGCGCAGCCGATGCCTCCGGCGAAGTCGATGTAACGGTTGCCATCGACATCTTCGAGCCACGCGTCTTCGGCTTTCGCCACGTAGATTGGCGTGCCGTGAGAAAGGCCGCGGGGCACGGCTTGAGCGCGACGAGCGGAGAGAGCTTTTGACTTCGGGCCTGGGATTTGTGTGTTGATGCGAATTGTACTCATATCAATTTCTCGTGCGAACTCCCTGAAGCAGCCGTGGCGCTGCTAGCAGTGCAGGGATCCTTCGACTGCGGTTGATCTTCGCGCTTGCGCGCGAAGATCAGTCCTCGCTCAGGATGACAATGATGTAGAGCTTCCATCATTAGTACCAGCCTATCGGTGCTTCGTTCAGGTTGATGTAGACCTGCTTGGTCTCGAGATATTCTTCGATGCCCCAGGGACCCAGTTCACGGCCGAAGCCGGATTGTTTGTAGCCGCCCCACGGAGCTTCGACATACGTGGGCTGCATGTGATTCACCCAGACGATGCCGGCTCGCAGAGCTTTCACGGCACGCATCGCCTTGAAAATATCACGCGTCCAAACGGCGGCGGCCAAGCCGTAAGGAGAATCATTGGCGATCTTGAGCGCGTCTTTTTCGTCGTCGAACGGAATCACGGCCGCGACCGGGCCGAAGATTTCTTCGCGAGCGATGCGGGCAGAGTTGCTGACGTCGGAGAAGATCGTGGGCTGCACGTAATAGCCTTTGCCGATTTTCTCGGGCCGTCCGCCGCCGGAAGCTAGCTTGGCCTCTTTCTTCCCGATCTCGATGTAGGAGTTAACGCGGTCATATTGTTCTTTGCTGACCAACGGTCCCATCTTGGTTTCGCGGTCGAGCGGCGGACCGAGTTTGATCTTCTTGGCTTTTTCTGTCATCGCTTCGACGAAGTTCTTGTAGATCGACTTCTGCACCAGAATGCGGCTTCCGGCGGAGCAGACTTCGCCCTGATTGATGAAGACCCCAAAGAGCGCGCCGTCGATGGCGGCTTCGAAATCAGCGTCGGCGAAAAAGATGTTGGGCGATTTGCCGCCGAGTTCCAGGGTGACGCGCTTTACCGTGTCAGCGGCCTGTTTCACGATAATTTTGCCGACGGCGGCGCTGCCGGTGAAAGCGATCTTGTTCACGTCTGGATGCTGGACCAGGGGCGCGCCACAGGTTTCGCCGAAGCCGGTGATGATGTTGACCGCGCCCGGTGGCAAGCCGCAGTCACTGAAGTAGTTGGCGAATTCGAGAGCAGTAAGCGGAGTTTGCTCAGCGGGCTTGAGGACGCAGGTGCAGCCTGCGGCGATCGCGGGCGCAAGTTTCCACGCAGCCATGAGGAGCGGATAGTTCCACGGGATGATTTGCCCCGCGATGCCAACTGGCTCTTTCAGGGAGAGGGACATGGCATTGTCGGGAACGGGATTGACGTACCCAACTACTTTGGTGGCAAGGCCTCCGTAATATTCGAAGCAGGTGGCGGCATCGTTGATGTCGAATTCGGCTTCGACGATCGGCTTGCCGGTGTTACGGCATTCCAGTTCGGCGAGCGCGGGGAGATTGGCGCGGATTTTTTCGGAAAGGCGGAAGAGGACGCGGCCACGCTCTTGCGCGGTGGTAGTCGCCCATGGACCTTCTTCAAAAGCGGCTTTGGCGGCGGCTACGGCGCGGTTCACGTCGTCGTGGCCAGCGTCAGGGACTTGCGCGATTACTTCTTCGGTGGAGGGGTCGTAAACGGGAAATGTCTTCGCGGATTTACTCGCGACCCACTCGCCGTTGATGTACATCTGGTAGGTTTTTACTTCGGTTGTGACTCCGCCCGGCATTGGTTCCTCCTGCTCACCTCAGGGGCTAAAGCCCCAAAATCATTAGTCACCCAACGGCACGACTGAAGTTGTGCCCTTTCCGATCTCTCTTTTCAAAACTTTGAGGCGACCGTAGACAAAAAAGAAAAAGGCGGCCAGTCCCGGCCCGAATAACAGGGTGCCACCTACCATCCAGACCTCATACCAGAATAGCGACGTGATCTGCTGGGCCGGAAAAAATACCAGCACGATGCCGAGGATCGTGGTGAGCAGCCCGCTGGTCCCGGCCACGAATAACGTGGTGCGGCCATAGTGGCCGCTTGGAGCCGGCTCAGTGATTGCGAATTTCACGAGCGCGCCGAACATATAGACAAAAGGAACGAGATTCAGCACCACAGCCAGCGACAACAGTTTCTGGAATGTTTCCTGAACACCGGCTCCGGCAAGATTCAAAATCACAAGAACCGCGGAGACCATGCCCTGCACGATCAAAGCCGCGTAGGGGGTTGAGTAGCGCGGATGAATGTTGCCAAGCCACGAGGGCATGTACGAATCGAGGCCGGCCACGAAGGGGATGCGGGCGCAGCCGCCGATCCAGGCCGAACCGATCCCGGCGATGGCCAGGCTGAGCATGATCGCAAAGGGCACGAGAATCCAGTTCGCGCCGACGCGGGCTGCCATTGCGCCGACCGCCTGAACTATGCCTTGCAGTACATTGACGCTCTTGCCGACAGAGATCAACAGCGTCATGGTAACTGCGACGTAGAGTGTGCCTGCAATCAAACCGCCCCAGGCAACGGCTCCGGGAAGCGTGCGCCCGGGGTCGCGGATTTCGTCGCCCATCACGGAGGCGAGCTCGAGGCCGATCAAACCGAAGCAGATGACGCCGAAAGAATTGAGAACGAAGCGCGGGTTGGCGGGAATTTTGAAGTCGGCCGCGGTGATGGTGGTGCCAAAGCGCGAGTAGATCAATACGCCCAGGCCGATCAGTACTGCCGCGGCAATGAAAGTACCGATGGCGCCGAGGTTGTTGATCCACTTGCCGATGCCCAGGCCAAGGATGTTGAGCAGCGTGAGGAACGACAGCAACGCGAGCGACATGATGAGCGCAAAAGATTTGCTCTCCGCAAGGCCCGCGTGGCTCGGACCCAGGATAAAAACAGAAACACCGACGAAGTAGAGCATGATCGTCGGCACGTAGAGCATGTTGTTGGTCCAGTAGCACCAGCCGGAAAGGAATCCGTGAAAGTTGCCGAAGACTTCTTTGGCCCACAGATAAACGCCACCTTCGCCGGGATAACGGTGGGCAAGTTCGATTACAGCGATGCCTTGCGGAAAGAAGAAGAGCATCAGGGAGATGAACCAGAGCCAGATGGTGACGCCGCCGTTGGCTGCGATGGAGGGAACTACGTTCAAGTTGAAGACGGCGACGACGAAGAGGAGGACGAGATCGCGGCGTCCGAGGGCGCGGATCAGGTGAGGCTGGGCGGCGGGTTGGGCGGTGGTGGACAAAGTTTGTTAGATGGCTGCAAACAGCAGGTTCCTCACCGGGCTTTCGCCCGGTTCGGAATGACAAGGTTTTTTCTCTGCATTACTACTCTCTAATGCGCGGCCAGCGCTGGCTGACCGATTCGTTCCTGCTGCGCTTTCGCGAGCGATGACGCGATGTCGTCGAAGGCGGCGAGGTGCTTGTCGATGTCGGCCTCAGTGTGCTGGACGGAAATCGTCCACTGCTCGTCCCACCAATAAGGTTGCGGCATCACTCCGCGGTTGACCATGGCGAACCAATAGTGGCGCCAGAGGTCGATATCGATCGTGGTCCAGTCGCGGTAGTTGCGAATTTCCTTGGGGTAGAACATCAGCGCTCCATTGGCGCCGGCTTGCGCAATGTAGGCCTGCAAGCCAACTTTCGCGATGCTCTTGCGATACCCGTCGGCCAGCTTTTTGCCGAGCTTGTCGACGTGAGCATAATTCGCGCGGGTGAGGACTTCGCGGAACGTTGCGAGGCCAGCAGCCATCGAAACCGGGTTCGTATTGTAGGTGCCGCCGTGGAAGACTTTGTGTTGCGAGATGAGGTCCATCACAGACCTGCTGGCGCCGAACGCGGCCAGCGGCAAGCCTCCACCAATCGATTTGGCGAGGCAGATCATGTCGGGACGAACGTTGAAATATTCGCTGGCGCCGGCCCAGCCCAGTTTCGCGCCGGTTTTCACTTCGTCGAAGATCAAGAGCGCGCCGTTCTTTGTGGTGATCTCGCGCAGGCCTTGCAGGAAGCCGGGTTCCGGCATGCAGATGCCGACGTTCATCAAAATAGGCTCGAGAATGATTGCCGCAATCTCGCCGGAATTTTCTTTGAACCGGCGTTCGACGGTAGCCAGGTCGTTGAAGGTCGCGATGAGCACATTCGCAACCGCGGATTTCGGCACGCCGAGTCCGCCCGGAACGGATATTGGATTGTCGATATCGCCGAAGTCGGGAGCGTGAGGCTTTACGCTGACCAGCGCGGAGTCGTGCAGCCCGTGGTATGCGCCTTCAAACTTTACGATTTTGTCGCGACCGGTAGCGGCGCGAGCCAGGCGAATGGCGTGCATGGTGGCTTCGGTGCCGCTGTTGCCAAAGCGGACCATCTCGACGGGAAAGCGATTGCAGATTTCTTCCGCGAGTTCCCATTCCATGTCGTGAGGCATGCCAAACATGGTGCCGGTGGAGAGGCGTTTTTCGACGGCCTTCATGACGGCGGGATGGCAATGTCCAGCCATGAGCGCGCCGAAAGTCAGGTTGTGGTCGATGTATTCGTTGCCATCGAGGTCGCGAAACTTGCTGCCACTGGCTTCTTTCACAAAGATGGGCCAGGGATCGTAGTGGCGATAGTTGCTGGCCACGCCGAGTGGAATGCGTTTGAGATTTTTCTTGTGAGCTTCGGCGGACTTAGGCGTGCGGCGCTCGAAAGTTGCGAGCTCCTTCTGCAGATCGGGATACATCGAATTTCTCCGGGGATACTCAAGCCCGTGGCGTCTCTGGTAAGGCTGCGGGCCATTAGATTGCCGGAACGGCGGGCCGCCCCGGGGCTATTTCTTATTTTAATACGTAAAACTAGAAAAAGAACTTTAAAGCAAACTGTAAAAGCCGCGGGTCTCCGGCTTGCGAGATCTTACCGAATGACGAGGTACCGTCCGAAAAACCACCATCGGGATTGTTGTAATTGGTATGGTTGAACAGGTTGAAAATTTCCGCACGGAACTGCAGGTACTTGGCTTCGCTGAGGGCGATTTTCTTATGAACTGAGAAATCCCAATCGGTCAGCCCCGGGCCACAGCAGATGGTGCGTTGCGTCCCGTTGTTGAAGCTACCGAGCGGCGGCACTGGAGCCCCTGGATCGGTTGCGGCCGTGGCAAAATCATTGGGGTTGAACCAATACCCAGGCGTGCTTAACCCCAGCGAGGTATAAGTTTTCCTGGGATCCAGCTTCTTGAAGGGAGCTATCAAACTTGGCGCCTCCGTGCCAAGGAAGAACAAGCTGTTGATCAATTCCGTGTCATCCTCAGTATTCAGGCGGATGGGGAAGCCGGTCTGGAACTGGGTTATGCCGGAGACCTCCCAGTCATCGAGCACTCTGCCGGCAAATCCCGAGTACTTCCGAATAGGCAGTTCCCAGTCGTAGCTGACTACGAAGCGCTGCGTCGAATTAAACAACGACAGACCGCGGCTGGCGCGGTAATTGAAGGGGTCAAGCGTTTCCTCGAAAGTCGAACCGTCGTCGATCGATCTGCTGAACGTATAGGCCGCCTGGAATTGCAAGCCTCGAGAGAAGCGCTTCTGCAGCATCATCTCCAGCGCGTTGTAACTGGAATTGGCGATGGTATCTTCGGCAAAGATGTCGGTAAAGACCGGGGTGCCGTCGGCTGGGCAGCCGGTATTGGGCTCAAGCGCGGGCAGCGTGGAATTGCAATTCGGCGATGAATAGGGGCGCAGCCCCACCAAGTTGAGAGTTTGGCCGGTGCCGGTGACGATGCTGCCGTTGGGCATGTGGAACGGGAAGCCAGTTGGGACGGTTACGCTCCATTGCGCATCTTCCAGAGTAGGGCCGCACCCAGTGGAGGTCGGAATTTGGTAGGACGTCACGTCTCCCAGTGGCGCAAGAGTGGCGATATCCAGACAAGTCTGCGGGTTGGAGGGGTTGATATCGTGAGTCGCCAGCAGGCGATGGCCCTGGGATCCTACGTAGCCAACCTGCAACATCAAGCTGCTGCTTAGCTCGCGCTGGATGGTGAGGTTGTATTGCGTGGTGTACTGCGAGCGCAGGTGAGGTTCGAATTCGCCATAGAGAAGGATCGGGCGAAAGAAGGACAAGTCCGTCGGCTGGCCTTTCTTAGGCGTGATGATGCCGCCGAAAGGATTCGGCGCCGTGTACTCGCCCTGGTTCACGAACGGAGTATTGAAGAAAACGTCAGAAAGCGAGGAACTGCCGCCGAACGGCGGCTCGGCACCAAACTGCGCCATGACCAGCTCTTCGACGGGGTTGTAGAAAAGACCCCAACCGGCGCGAATGCTGGTTTTGCCATCGCGGCCGGGACTGTAGGCTATGCCGATGCGTGGGGCGAAGGACTTGTAATAAGTTGAGGTCATTCCGGCCGGAACGCCTGGATCACCCGGCACCACAAGGCCGGTGGGTTCCGCGCCCGTGCTGGCGCAGGTTGGATTCGGGACGGGGTTCGGGCTGAGAGTTTCCCAGTAGGTCGCGCTGGTCGTGATTCCGCAGGGGTAGACGGTAGAATTCTGCCCGGGCCGGAAGGTTTCCACGTGACCGCTGATATCGGTCAGGGGAGGGGAGTATTCCCAGCGTAAGCCATAGTTCAAGGTGAAGTTGGGCTTGATCTTCCAACTGTCTTGGACGAAGGGATAGGCTGCGGTGCTGCGGATGTCCTCGCGCTGCCCAGAGCCTTGAGTATAGGTATCCGCCAATCCCAGCAGGAACTCGGCATATGCGTCGCCGTCAACAGGGGTGATCGAGTTGGGTCCGCTGTTGTCGAACGTGAATTCGCCATTGAGGTCAAAATAGTAATACTGATCGAAGCGCATACGGCGAATATCCACGCCGAACTTGATTGTGTGGTTGCCTTTTACCCAGGTCAGTTCATCGGACCACTGAAAGCTGTTCCCGACCTGGGGCAGGAAGCCCTCATAGTTGTTACCAAATGACGCGTCTCCGGAGATGTTCACGTAAGGAACTCCGGTGAGGCTTGAAGGCAATCCCGGCGTAATGCCCAGATTGGCCGCGGTGCCGAATTCACCCGTGATGGCCGAAGAGTCAGACATTCCGGTAAAGCAAAACTGTGGTGCGATCGAACCGTTGCATGTGGACGTAAGCGCTCCTGTGGTTTGGGGCTTGATGTATCCCAGCTGACCCTCTCGCATATAAGTGAAGTGCGCCTCATTCACCAGTGCGTTGTTGATGGACCAGGTATGTGTGAAGTTCCACTGCTGGTAGCGGAGATTATTGAGATTCCCGAAGCCGGGGACGGTGGCTCCGGCTGCCTCAAAAGTGTCGTAGGGATCGAGCTCACGGTTGTCCTGGAAGTAGTAATAACCAGTGAGGTTCTGGCGGTCATTGATCTTGTGGTCGACGCGCACCGTAAACTGATCGGCGTTCATGGTTCCGACCGGGATGACCTGATTTTGGTTGCTCCCAATGTTGGCCGCGGGAACAAACTGCTGAAGCAAATTGGCCGCCACTGGATCCTGGCAGGCCGCCGGGATGATGTTGTTGGGAAAGACCGAAGGGATTTTCACAGATCCAGAATTCCAATCGACAACGCCGGTGTTCTTGTCAGCCGCAAGGCTGGCGACGGAGTAGCCAAGAGCAGCGTCGCATCCGGTGCGACCGTCCAGTACCTGGGCGATAAAACCGTCGGGCGCGATGCCTCCTGCAAATTGGCCTTGAGCAGAGAAGTCCCCGCCGAATTCTCCTGTGGGCGAGGTCACCGACGGCGTACCACTGGGAACGTTCAGCAACTGTCCGGGCACGCCGTCACGGATCCGCCGCGATTCGTACGAAAGGAAGAAAAAGGTGCGGTCCTTCTTAATGGGACCGCCGAAGGTGCCTCCGAACTGGTTCTGATTGAGTTGCGGCTTGGTGGTGTCGGGGTAGGTGCGTGAATCCAGAATCGTGTTGCGGAAATATTCGTACAGGTCGCCGTGAAAGGCGTTGCCCCCGGACTTTGTGATCACGTTCACCACAGACCCTGAATTGCGGCCATATTCCGCATCGAAAGTATTGGTGATGACTCGAAATTCCTCGACCGCATCGGGAGTGGGTTCTATCGTCGGAGTGTTCACGAACTGATCGTTGGCGTCGCCCCCGTTGACGCTGAAATTGTTGGCGCGAGTGCGGCCACCGTTGACCGAGACTGAACCCGGGTCGTCAGATCCGGCAAACAAGCTGCCGCTCGATCCGAGTTGCGACTGCACGCCGGGTTGAAGTTGCAGGAACTGGTAGGTATCGCGAGTGTTGAGAGGCAGCTCGTTCACCGAGCGGTCGTTGATCACGGCGCCGAGCTGAGTGCTGGTGGTATCGACCTGCGGGGCTTCGGAGGTTACTTCGACCGTCTCCTGAGATCCGCCGATTTGGAGGGTGGAGTTGAGAGTCACGACTTGATTGACGTCGACTATGATGTTCTTCTGAATATTCTTCTTGAAACCAGTCAGTTCGAACTGGACGGTGTAGGTACCGGGAGCGACCTCGACGAAGCTGTAATCGCCGCTTTCGTTAGTTGTGGCATCACGGCTGATGGCGGTCGCCTGGTTGGTCAAAGTGACTTTCGCACCCGAGAGCACGGCGCCGGTGGGATCGGCGACGCGGCCCAGGATGCGGCCGCTGGCTCCTTGCGCGGGAAGCAACGCTGGGAGCAACAGCGAGAGCGCGACCAGGCAAACCGTTTGCAGGTAGATCGCCTTCCGAGACATTATTTTCGGACACATCATGGTCCAGCGGGCTCGCAGCGACGGCATGGAACCTCCAGGCATCCTGAAAAGAAGTTTTTTCTTTGAAAGCTACAGCTTGTGTCTCGCCACAACCTTGCTATAATCCCGCAAGGTTACAGAAGGGTAGAGAAGGGGAAGGCGCACTGTCAAGGATAAAAAAGCGCTGCCTCTTATAGACATTTCTTATCGACCGGCCGCGGTGATGAATTCATCCAGATCAGAAGCTTATTTGAAAATCGGCGACGTGGCGCGGCGGGTAGGCGTGTCCCCGTCGGTGATCCGGTCGTGGGAGAGTCTGGGGCTCACGCGTCCGCGGCGCACCCAGAGCAAATACCGGCTGTATACGCCCGATGACGTCAAACTGCTGAAGCGGGCGCGATTTTTGCGGAAGGTGCGGGGATTGAACGCCGCGGCAATTGTCGAACTGCTGCGGCGGGAACGGCGGGTGAGTCCGGCGGCGGACGGAGGTGCCGGTGCGGTCGGGCCGCGCTTGCGGCAGTTGCGCGCCAAGCGGCGTCTGTCCCTGGCGCAGGTAGCGCGGGCAGTTGGCATCTCGGTGGGATTCCTGAGCGCACTCGAGCGTTCGCAAATGAGCGGGTCGGTGGGAACGCTGCGCAAACTGGCGCGGTTCTATGAGACCAACATCCTGGATTTTTTTGATGCCACCGGAGCAAGCAGCCGGCAGGTGCAGCCCGATCAAAGAAAGGTGCTGGAAGCCGGACCCGGCGTGCGTATGGAGTTGTTGGCCTGGGGAAACACCGCCGTGATGGAGCCGCACCTGTTTCGCGTGGCGCCAGAAGCCGGTAGCGGGGACTCTTACAAGCACGAGGGCGAAGAGTTCCTCTACGTGTTGCGCGGAGAACTCGCGATCACGCTGGAAAAAACAGAATACCGGCTCAAGAAGGGCGACAGCTTTTATTTTGAGAGCGCGACTCCGCACCACTGGAAAAATCCCGGGCGGGCGGAAACCTGGGTGCTGTGGGTAAATACTCCGCCGACGTTTTGAGGGAGGGATTATGAAGGTGCGACAATCGGCCATCTTCTTATCGCTGTTGATGGTGCTGCTGTTCACTCCTTCGTGCACGAAGAAAACACCCACTCTCAGTTTGCTGGTGTGGGAAGGCTACGCCGATTCCTCGTTCGTCAAGGCTTTTGAAGAACAACATCATTGCAAAGTGTCCGCCTCGTATATGGGATCGAGCGACGAACTTGTAGCCAAGTTGCGCGGCGGCAGCGCGGGAAATTATGACGTGATCTCGCCTTCGAGCGACGTGGCGACTTCGATCGCGGTGGCGGGACTCGCGGCTCCGTTGGATTTGACGAAGATTCCGGGCTATGGACAACTCTCTCCGCAGCTTACTTCCCTTCCCCTGGTGCGGGTGAAGGGCCAGGTGTATGGCGTTCCGTTCATGTGGGGTCCGGACCCGCTGCTCTACGACACCACGGTTTTCCCGCAGCCTCCGGAGAGCTGGAACGTCCTGTGGGATCCGAAATACAAAGGAAAGATTTCCGTGTGGGACGATTTGTCGACGGTCTACATGGCAGCGCAAGTTCTGGGTTATGCCCAGCCCGACCCGTCGCAGCTTTACAACTTGACCGACGAACAGCTTGAGGCAGTCAAGAAGAAGTTGCTGGATTTGAAACCCAATATCCGCAAGATGTGGTCGACCGGAGGGGAGTTGACGAATCTTTTTCAAAATCACGAAGTGGTCGCGGCCATGGGATGGCCGTTGATGACCAATCAACTGCGGAAGATCAACTTCCCCGTCGGCGAAACGATTCCGAAGGAAAACACGACAGGCTGGATCGATCACCTGATGATCACGGCGGGCAGCGAAAACAAGGATCTGGCCTACGAGTTCCTCGAGTACATGATTGAAGCGCAGACTCAGAAGAAAGTGACCGACGTTACGGGATACACTCCGGCGAATCCCGCGGCGGCGATGTTGATGACGCCGGAGGAAGTGAAGAACCTGCATCTCGACGACGTCGACAACTATCAGAAGCGGCTTTATTTCTGGCAGAACGTGCCGCGGCGCGCCAAGTACAACGAGATCTGGAACGAAGTGAAAGCGGCGCAGTAGAAGCGCGAAAACTGATAAGCAACAGCCACGATCCATGTCTTCTACCACGACGGCGACAAACACACACGCGAACGCGAGCAGTCAGACCGGGCCTCTCACTCTGCTCAGCATTCGCAACGTGGCCAAGCAGTTCGGGAAGAACATCGTGCTGCGGGACATTTCTCTGGATGTCGCGGAAGGAGAATTTCTCACGATCCTGGGGGAGAGTGGGTCGGGTAAGACGACGCTGCTGCGAATCATCGCCGGCTTTGAAACGGCGAGCGCAGGCGAGGTGTGGATGGGCGAGGAACGACTGGACCGCCAGCCGCCTTACCGGCGCCGTGTGAACACTGTGTTTCAACACTACGCGTTGTTTCCCCACCTCACCGTAGAACAGAACGTAGCTTACGGATTGCGCGTCGCGAAACGACCCGAGGCGGAGATTGCATCGCGCGTAGAGGAAGCGCTGGAAAAAGTAAAGATGTCGGCGCACGCCAAGTCAAAGCCCTCGAAAATCAGCGGCGGACAGCAGCAGCGGATCGCGCTCGCTCGGGCGCTGGTGAACCGTCCGCGACTGCTGTTGCTGGACGAGCCGCTTTCCGCGCTCGATGCGAACCTGCGGCGACAGATGCAGGTCGAGTTGAAATCGCTGCAGCGCGAGGTCGGCATTTCGTTCATCTTCGTCACCCACGACCAGGAAGAGGCCATGGTGATGTCGGACCGCATCGCGCTGCTCCGCTCGGGAGAGCTGGAACAGGTGGCGACGCCTCGGGAAATATATGGCCGGCCGGCCACCACATACGCAGCGCAATTTATCGGGCACACGAATCTACTGAAAGGCGAAGTGCAAGCGGGAACGGTGCGCTGCGGTCTATTGGCGTGGCCGGCGGAGCTTCCCGACGGGCCGGCTCTGCTCTCGCTGCGGCCGGAGAATATCCGCGTGGCTACCGAAAACGCGGGACTGGCCGGCACTGTGCGGGTTCGTGGAAGAGTCCGTCATCAGGCGTTTCATGGCGCGACGGAGTTGATTCGCGTGGAATGCAGCGACGGGATGGTGTTGGTGGTGCGGACTCCGCCCAGCGCCGGGGCGCTGCGAGACGTCGAACTTGAATTCTCTGCCACGGATGCTGTGATAGTGCGCGAGTCTCCAGAAAGAATCTGAATGTTCTCACGAGCCTACAAAACGGCGGTGACTCTGCCTCCACTCGTGTGGGTAACGGTGTTTCTGCTGATCCCGTATTTGCTGATGTTCTGCTACAGCTTCTGGTCCGTCTCTCCGTCGCAGACCATTGTGCATTCGTGGAACTTCGCCAACTACGGACAACTGCTGCGAGTCGACGTCTATTGGCAGACGCTCCTGCGTTCGATGTGGATCGCGGCGCGCGTGACGGCCTTCTCTCTGCTGCTGGGGTATCCGCTGGCGTATTTTCTTTCTTTCTATGCGGGAAAGAAAAAAGATCTGCTCTATCAGTTGGTGATCATTCCGCTCTGGGTCAGCTACCTGGTGCGGGCCTATGCGTGGAAGACGATTCTGGGCTCGGACGGCGTTCTGAATACTTTGTTGCAGTATGTTCACCTGACCAAGCATCCGCTGGAGTTCCTGCTGTACAGCCCGTTCGCCGTGGTGCTGACGCTGACGCACATCTACACTCCGTTTGCTTTTCTGCCGATTTACGCGGCGCTCGAGCACATTCCGCGCAATCTGGTGGAAGCGTCGCATGATCTGGGCGCAACTCCCGCGCAAACATTCTGGAAGGTGATTCTTCCGCTCTCGATTCCGGGAGTTGTCGCGGGGGCCACCTTCGCCTTCGTGCTGAGCCTGGGAGATTTTCTCGCGCCTCTGCTGCTGGGCGGGCCGAGCGGCATCATGATTTCGAACATCGTGGTCAGCCTGTTCGGCGCGGCTTACAACTGGCCGCTGGGCGCGGCAATATCGTTCTGCATGTTGCTGCTGGTCGTAACCCTCCTGGTTTTCTCTGAACGGCTGGAAAAGAAATGGAGCTTCTCGTGAGCGAAACGAAATTCGATTCCGGCTCACGCTGGCTGCTCGGGCACGCCGTCGCCGTATTCGCATTTCTCTATTTGCCGATTGCCGTCCTTATACTTTATTCGTTCAACGGCGAGGGTGTGGGTGGATTTCCGCCGCATCATCTGACGCTCGACTGGTATCGCACCCTTTTCGCCGACGGGCCCATCTGGGATTCGGTGCTGAACAGCCTGCAGGTGGCGCTCGCAGCGATGGTGATCTCGCTGACTTTCGGAGTGCCTGCGGCGCTGGCGCTCGAGCGGGCGCAGTTTCCGGGCAAGGCGCTGTTTCGGCGACTGGTTCTGCTGCCGTTAATCCTACCGGGAATTATTACGGGACTTTCGTTGCTCATGCTCTTCAATGTGACAGGAACGAAGCTCAGCCTGCTAACGATTGTGCTGGGACACGGCACCGCCCTGATCTCCGTAGCCACCACCGAAGTGTTCGCGGGCCTGCAGAAACTCGACCGCGCGCAGGAAGAAGCGTCCCTCGATCTGGGCGCGAATTACTGGCAAACCTTTTGGCGCATCACGGTGCCGAACCTGAAGCTGCCGATTATCGGCGCGGCCTTGTTGATCTTCACGCTGTCGATGGATGAGATTGCGGTCAGCTTTTTCCTGATCGGGCGCGATAACACGCTCCCACTCGAAATCTGGGGACGGCTGCGGCGCGGCATCACGCCCGAAATCAATGCCGTGTCGACCATCATCTTTGTGTTTTCGCTGGTTGCAATTGTGTTGTGGTACCGCTTGCGCATGCGCGGCGAAAGCGCGGCGGAAGGAGAAACAAGGTGAGTGCAAATCGCAGAGACTTCATCAAGTTTGTGGTTGCAGGGGCGGTGACCGCGGGATGTCCGATCGACCTTTCACTCGTGTCGGCCCAGACGCCGGACTCGCAGAACAACCATACCGCCGATGTGGACGGGGAAGACAACCGCATTTGCCACCAGGTGCGCGACAAAGGCAGCAACTTCTTCACCCGGCCTCCGGCCTCGGCGCGGCATGACGTCGTGATCGTGGGCGGCGGCGTCAGCGGACTGGCGGCGGCTTATCGTTTGCAGCACCGTGATTTTCTCCTGCTCGAAAAAGAGCCGCACTGGGGAGGAAATGCCTACGAGATGGAGTATGAAGGCAGCACTTATGCCACAGGATCGGCGTTCCTGGCAAAGGAAGAATTCACTTATCACTTCGCCAAGGAGATTGGGCTCGATCCATTGCCCGTTAACAGCCCTGATGCCAGCATCATTCGAGGTGAGTTGATCCTCGACACTTGGGGCGACGGGCTCGACAAGCTGCCTTATCCTCCGGCAGTGCGCGACGGATTTAAGAAATTCAAGAAAGAAATGCTCGCCATTGATGTTGAGAAGCGCAGCAAGGAGCTCTTCGAGAAACCCTTTGCCGATTTCCTGAAGGACTATCCCGACGAAGTCAAGCAGTGGTGGGACAACTTCGGGCCGTCCAACTGGGGTGCAGCCAGCGAAGACACGGCCTCAGCCGTGGCCATTGAGGCATTACAGGAGATGGGTGGAGAGAGCCGGGTGGACGACCGCTACACCTGGCCCGGAGGTTTGGGCGCGATCACGAAGAAATTGGCGGAGATTCTCCAGCCGAAATATAAGGACCGCATGCAGGCGGGCGCGACCATCGTGGCCGTGGTCCCGGAAAAAGAAAGCGTGCAGGTGACCTACATGCTGGGCGGCGAATTGAAAACTGTGGCCGCCAAGACCGTCATCATGGCATCGCCCAAGTTCATCACGCGGCGCATCGTCGACGGATTACCCGACAAGCAGAGCGACGCCATGCAGCAGATTCGCTATATTCCCTATCCCGTGGTGAATCTTATTTTCGATAGGCCGGTGTTCAATCACGGCTATGACACCTGGTGCCCCGGCAATTCCTTTACTGATTTCATCGTTGCCGACTGGGTGATTCAAAAGCAAGCAGGCTACCAGCAGAAATTCAACATCATTACTTGCTACACCCCGATGAAAGAAGAGGAGCGCAGCCGTCTGTTGAGCGAAACCGGCGCGCGCCGGATCGCCGCCAACGTGTTGAGCGATTTTCAGAAACTGATGCCGGGCTTCGACGTAGACCCGGTCGAGGTGCACATCTACCGCCGCGGACATCCTTTGTATATGTCGACGCCTGGGTTGTACACGCAGGTGCAGCCGCTGGTGCGCCAGCCCATGGATCGCGTCTTCTTTGCGAATACGGATTCCCAGGGGCCCGAATCGACCACCAATGGAGGCATCCTTGCGGCGCAGCGCGCCGTGAAGGAAGTGGAAGCGCGGCTAGCGGGAAAGCCCGCACCGAAAGAAAAAGCCGTGGCCGGTTAACCTCTCTCGCTTCTGCCCTTTCGAGCCACAATGCGCTGAGGTTCGGTCTGCACGCGGGACTTGCACCGGAGTGCGATGTAATCCCCTGAGAAGCCTCCGAGCATAGTAAAGTTATAGATGGGGCATTACGGCGAGAACGTTCGCCGCTGTCAATCCGATCCGTTCATAAAGGACAAACCATACTTTGAGTTTGAGCATTCGCAACATCGCCATCATCGCGCACGTCGACCACGGCAAGACCACGCTGGTTGACGCCATGCTGCAACAGAGCGGCACTTTTCGCTCCAACGAGCACCACGTCGAACGCGTGATGGATTCGAACGAACTGGAGCGCGAGCGCGGTATCACCATCCTGGCCAAGAACACGGCCATCTTCTATCACGACGTGAAGATCAACATTGTGGATACGCCCGGCCACAGCGACTTCGGCGGCGAGGTGGAACGCGCGCTGAAGATGGTCGACGGAGTGATGCTGCTGGTGGATGCCAGCGAAGGTCCGCTACCGCAGACGCGTTACGTACTGAGCAAAGCTCTCGAAGCTAAGCTGCCGCCCATTGTGGTGATTAATAAAATCGACCGTCCCGATGCGCGGCCGCAGGAAGTGCTCAACGAAATCTACGATTTGTTTATCGATCTTGACGCCAAGGAAGATCAGCTCGACTTTCCCGTTCTCTACACGAATGCGAAGGAGGGAACAGCCTCGACCGATATCAAAGGCGGCGGCGAAGATCTGCGGCCGCTGTTTGATGCGATCCTGAAAACAATTCCTCTTCCCAAGGGAGACCCGAAAGGCCCGCTGCAGATTCTGGTCGCGAACCTCGACTACAGCGATTATCTGGGACGGCTGGCCATCGCACGCGTTTTCAACGGAACCATGTTCACCGGCGAAGACGTGGCCATCGCCAAGCTTGACGGCTCCATACACAAGACCAAGATCACGAAACTGTTCTCCTTCTCCGGGCTGAAACGTACCGACATCACTGAAACGGTGTTGGGCGATATCGTCGCCGTTGCCGGCGTGGAAGGAATCACGATCGGCGAAACCATTACGGACGCGGAGAATCCCGCCCCGCTGCCGCCGATCGTGATCGATGAGCCGACCATCGCGATGATGTTCACAGTAAACAACTCTCCGTTCGCTGGACGCGAAGGCACCTACGTGACTTCACGAAATCTGCGCGAGCGTCTGGCGAAGGAACTGCTCACCAACGTCTCTCTGCGCGTTGAGGAGATGGGCACCACCGATTCGTTCAAAGTGCTGGGACGCGGTGAACTGCAGCTCTCGATCACCATTGAGATGATGCGGCGCGAAGGTTATGAGCTGATGGTCGGCAAGCCGGAGATCGTCACCAAGCGCATTGACGGAAAGCTGATGGAACCGGTGGAGCATCTCACGATCGATGTTCCCGAAGGATTCGTGGGCGTAGTCATGGAACAGTTGGGGTCGCGCAAAGGCGAAGTCACCAACATGCACAATCACGGCTACGGCCGGGTGCGGATTGAGTTCCGCGTGCCCAGCCGCGGATTGATCGGCCTGCGCAGCCAGTTGCTCACCGACACGCGCGGCACCATCGTGATGAATTCGCTGTTCGATGGATACACGGAGTGGCAAGGGGAAATCCCGCACCGGCTTACGGGAGCGTTGATCGCAGACCGATCCGGTACTTCGACGGCCTACGCTCTATGGGGCCTGCAGGAACGCGGTGAGCTTTTTGTAGGACCGGGCGTTGAACTGTATGAAGGAATGATCATCGGCGAGAATGCGAAAGACGACGATCTCGACGTAAATGCAGTTCGCGAAAAGAAACTCACCAACATGCGCGCTTCAACGGCCGACGAAGCTATCCGTCTGGTGCCGTTTCGAAATTTGAACCTGGAGCAGGCTATCGAATTCATTGCCGATGACGAATTTGTCGAGATCACTCCAAAGTCGCTGCGACTGCGGAAGAAAGTCCTGCAGGCCAACCGGCGCAAGAAGAGTGCGATGGCGACGGTAGAGGAAGGATGAAGTCCGGCGTCCAACCCGAACAATCCAAAAGCGACGCGCCGCTGCGGATGTTTCTGGTCCCCTGCAGTTGCGGGACGACATTCGCCGTCGCGGAAAACTACGATCGGCAAGGGACGGCCTGGAGCCGCTATTTGATTTGTCCTGGTTGCGGTAAGCGGCACGACCCCAAGAACCGGCTTTTGCAGATGGGATATCACCGCGAAGGATTTTGGCAAGTCGACGGGTGCTAATCTCAGCCATCGTCGATCCCACACCCGTTTTAACCAGCCAGTTTGACAAACCTGCTATACTTCGTGCCGCATTCGACTGTTCGCCAGCTCCGGTTTCGATTTTCAGGAAGGTGTCTCCTACCTGCCAGTCCGCCGCATCGAGCTTGCACTTTCGACAGCTCAATGCAGAGGCAGAGGCGTGAAGAATATTTTTGTAGGCAACTTGAGCTTTAACACTTCAGAAGACGAACTGCGGCAGATGTTTGAGCCTCACGGGCAAGTGGACCGGGTCAGCATCATGACCGATCGCGATACCGGACGCTCGCGCGGGTTCGGCTTCGTAGAAATGGCCAGCAACGAGGATGGAGAAAAAGCCATTACGGCGTTGAATGGCACACAGGTCGGCGGACGCACACTCAACGTAAACGAGGCCCGCCCCAAAACCGAGCACGCCGGAGGCGGTGGACGCGACCGCGGAGGTCGAGGCGGCGATCGCGGCGGAGACCGTGGCGGCCGCGGCGGTGGTCGAGGCCGATACTAACCATTCAGAGTTCGAAATAAAAGCTCGAGAACAGAAGTTCATAATAAAAGTTCGCACCCCAGCGCGCAGCGATGGTCTTCGCAACTGCGGTACGGGCTCTGCTGGTTCACGCCTTAACGCCGGCCAGCTTTTTTGGCCCGTCGCTACGGCCTGCATTGATGCTTCTCAACCCTCCCATGTAAACTAAAACCACCGCGGGCGCCCGTAGCTCAGATGGATAGAGCGATTGCCTCCGGAGCAATAGGTCGGGAGTTCGAATCTCTCCGGGCGCACCAGATTTTCTCTTTCCTTCAATCAGCCCGCTGCCTTCAACCAAAGAGTTGCGGTTTGCGCCCGACGCCTTGGTATGTAAGATGGTTGCGCTTTTATTTTTCGGTGGCCGGTGCAAAACCACGGCCGGAGCGGGAGGTGGAATGAAACGTAGTGAGGTTCTGGCAGCGCAAGACGAAGCGCGGCAGAGACTTGCCGGCGTCGGTATTGCATTGACGAACGAGGAGGCAGCCAACATCGAAGTGGCCGACCTCGGACTCGATCGTCTGGCATCGGAAGGCCTGGAGTTGGTCACCTATATAAACACCGACCGATACTGTGCTAAAGAATTGATTCTTTTCCCTGGCCAGACGTGTCCGGAACACCGGCATCCGCCGGTCAACGGCCGCGCGGGAAAACAGGAAACTTTTCGCTGTCGCAAGGGCCTGGTCTGGCTCTATGTCGAAGGAGCACCCGCCTCGCGCATTCAGGCCAAAGTGCCGGAGGCGAGCAAGAACTACTACACCGTATTTCACGAGATCGTGTTGCGTCCCGGTGAACAATACACCATTCCACCGAATACTTTGCATTGGTTCCAGGGTGGTCCCGATGGGGCCGTGGTGTCGGAATTTTCCAGCCCCAGCAGCGATGAATTCGACGTTTTCACTGATCCAAACATCCGCCGCGCCACGGTTGTCGAGGACTAAACAAGCATGAGTATGGATTCTCTGTTCGCGAAGCTCGCGGAAATTCGCGCCAATCCCTCCGGCCGGACTTTTATTCTTGCCGATGCCCGCGACGCCGACATGTCTTGGGGTGTCCCAAGTTTCGGCAAAGCTCGCTCGGGCCCGGGCTTTCGCGCTGCGCCGGCGTTTCTGGAAGAAATACGCGCGGTCGTGCACCAGGGTTTTGTCGATATATTGCTGGCGTCAGCGTCGACGATGGACACACTGGCGCACAAGGAGCGACTTTTCGACCGTACCCACGTCACTCCGGCCGTGCGCATCAACGATGCTACGGACATCTGGTGCCAGCGCGGGGCGCGCTATCGCGAATCGCCCTCAGCGCCATTCGCCACGGCTTACATTCAGGAAGCGCAGTTTGGCAGTCTCACCGCCCCTCGCGAAGGCGCGCCGGTCGTCAACCTGGGACTCTATTCAATGACGTTCAACAACGATCTCGAAGCGGATCTGCGGAGCTTGCGCGCATTTCGGGAATTCCGGGCCGAAGCAGAAAAATGCGGCTTCCGCTATTTTCTCGAGGTGTTTGCCCCGAATTCCCCGAACTCGGGGTTGACTACCGAACAAGTGCCGGCTTTTGTGAACGACCAGATTGTGCGGGCGCTGGCGGGCGTGCCTTCGAGCGGTCGGCCGCTGTTTTTGAAAATCCCATACTTTGGGCCCGGACCTCTCGAAGAGTTAGTGGCCTACGATCCCTCGGTGATCGTCGGCATACTTGGGGGCAGCAGCGGAACAACTTACGACGCCTTCAAACTATTGGCCGAAGGCCGCAAGCACGGGGCCAGAGTCGCGCTGTTTGGCCGCAGGATTAAAGATTCCGAGCATCCGCTGGAGTTCATCCGCATGCTGCGCTCGATCGCTGACGGAGAAATAGAGCCGGAAGAAGCGGTAAAGAACTATCACAGCGAACTCGAGAAGCAGGGGATAAGACCCAAGCACCGGCTAGAAGAAGATCTGCAGCTCACTCCCGCGGAAACCAGATAATGTTGTGCTTAGGTTCGTGAGTCAGGGGTATTGAGACTAATCACCGGACGCTTGCCTCGTTCCCAAGGCCTGGCTTGAAAATCGAATTACAAAATGGAAATCGGAGATAAGACTATCGAGATCAGGCCGTCGGGCAAGCAACTGGGTCGCGGAGTCTTGAGCTTCCTGATTACGCTCGCGATTGTGCTGGTGCTGGCGAAGGCCATGCACGGGAGGGTTCCGATTTTGGCGCGGCAGATTATCGGCGCGGGCGTGGTGGCGGCTGCGTACCTTCTTTTTTCGCGATGGATCGAGCGTTGGCATCCACCGGAACTGAATGCTCGCGGCGCGATTGCGGAATCCGCCGTGGGCTTGGCGATTGGCCTCGGGTTATTTTCCGCCGTAATGGCTACGCTCTGGATCTTTGGGATATACCATCCCACAACCTGGGGAACACTTGCAGGCCTGCGCAGCGGAGTTCTGTTCGCTCTTTGCGCGGCCGTTCTCGAAGAAATCATCTTTCGCGCATACCTCTTTCGCCTGCTCTCTACGGTGGCGGGAACATGGATTGCCCTGCTGGCAACTTCTGCGCTGTTCGGCGCTGCGCATGCTGCAAACCATGGAGCTACCCTCTTCAGCTCGATTGCAATTGCGCTCGAAGCTGGAGTACTTCTAGCCGCTGCTTACGCTCTTACCGGGCGCCTCTGGATGCCGATTGCATTACACTTTGGCTGGAACTTTGCCGAGAGCACGCTGTTTGGAATGTCTGTCTCCGGCGGTCCGCCAACGCCCGCCCTCAGCGGTGGAACTCTAAGTGGGCCCACAATCCTGACCGGAGGAGCGTTCGGACCCGAGGCCTCCCTCGTGTCCGTCTTGTTATGCTTCGCGGTCGGAGTGGCGCTTCTGTGGCGCGCGGTACGGTTGAACCGTATCCAACGTCCGATGTGGAGGGCCGAAGAACCGCCAGACCCAGACTGCGGCTTGAAGAATTCACAGCGTGGCCACTCGCCGCTGCACCAGCAGGAAATAAAGAGCGAGCAGAACCAGGAGCATTCCGTTCACTCCTAACACCACTGGCGCCGTGAACAGCGGGACGAGCCATCCAGACAACAGATTCCCCAGGGGCATGCCGCCGCGGAATGCAAAATTGTAGACACTCATGACGCGCCCGCGCATTTCGTTGGTAGTGATCAACTGCACCAGCGAATTCACCGTGGCGAAGACCGCCATCATCGAGGCGCCCACGAGAACCAGAAGGATGCCGCTGGCCCGCACCGACTTCGAAAGAGCAAATCCGGAAATCCCCATGCCCAGGCAGAAAAGTGCTCCGAGGGCCACCAGTCCTTTCCTGCGCATATTGCCCGCGCTCGCAATACTCAGCGAACCCAGGATCGATCCCAGCCCCATGAGCGCCAGCAAATTGCCATAGGTTTCCGGGCCGCGATGGAAGATATCTTTCACGAATACGGGAATGTAGGTGCGCATGGGCATGCCCAAGGCCGTCATGAAGAAGGCCAGCACGATCAAGGCCTCCATGGAGGGTAGCTGGCGCGTGAAACGGATCCCTTGCTTCAGGCTGCTGAACATTGATTCCGTGGTTTTCACTGGCAGGAAGCGCGCGGTGATGATGGATAGCGACACGATGGGAGCGAGGAACGATAGCGCGTTCAGGCCGAAGCACCACTTCTCTCCAAACTTCGCCAAGACCAGCCCAGCCAGCGCCGGCCCCACCATGACGGCCACGTTGAACTGGATGGAATTCAGCGCAATCGCGTTCGGCATGTCTTCCTTTTCGACCAGCGTGGGAATCAGCGCTGAATAAGCGGGGGCGCCGAAGGCCTGGGCAAAACCTGAAATGAAGGAGAGACAGAGAATGTGCCAGACGTGCACCAGACCGGTCGCCACCAGAATGGTGAGAACAGTGGCGGAAAACATCTGCACATACTGGGAGCCAAGAAGAATCTTTCGGCGCTCCACGCGATCGGCCACCACGCCGCCGATCAGAGAGAACAGAAAGATGGGGATGCCGCCGAGAAATTGATCGAGAGCCAGCAAGAACGCGGAATGGCTGAGCCGGTAAATCAGCCAGCCCTGGGCTACGATCTGCATCCAGGTGCCGATGCTCGAGGTGCAGGCCCCAAACCACATCAGGCGGAAATCGCGATAATGGAATGCCTTAAAGACCCGGTGCAGCGTCTTCATGTCTTCAAAGAAGCCTACCACGCGGCCTTCATGACTTGGGGGCGCCTGGACCTGAGGAGAGGTTCCGCGCAGAGGTGCTCCCGCAGTACAGTGTAAGATTGGGTTTTTGCAATCGAGTCTCGAAAATCATCGAAGCATGAATTACGACGCCATTCTAGTTGTCTCTTTCGGTGGGCCGGAATCGAAAGAAGATGTGCTTCCCTTCCTCGAAAATGTGTTGCGCGGGCGAAACATTCCGCGCGAACGAATGTTGACCGTCGCCGAGCACTATTACCACTTTGAGGGCAAGAGCCCGATCAACGAGCAGACGCGTGAACTGATTGCCGCGCTGCGAGCGGAGTTGGAGCGCCATGGTCCGAAGCTTCCGATCTATTGGGGGAATCGAAACTGGCATCCCCTGCTGCCTGAAGCGCTGCGACAAATGAAGCAGGATGGCATCCGGCGGGCGCTGGCGTTTGTGACTTCTGCCTACAGCTCTTATTCAGGATGCCGGCAGTACCGCGAGGACATAGCGCGGGCACAAAGTGAAGTTGGGCCGGGTGCGCCAGAGGTGGAGAAGTTGCGGGCGTTCTTTAACCATCCGGCATTTATTGAAGCTACAGTCGAACGCGTGGGTGAAGCGCTGCGGGCCATTCCGGAGGACGCGCGGGAAAATGTGCAGATCGTTTACCTGGCGCACAGTATTCCGGTTGCGATGGCGAACACTTCTGATTATGTGAAGCAACTGGAGGAAGTGCGGCGGTTGGTTTCGGGGACACTGGGTCACCAGGACGACGTTCTCGTTTTCCAGAGCCGCAGCGGCGTTCCGGGACAGCCCTGGCTCGAGCCGGACATTCTGGATTATCTGCGCCGGGTGAAGACGGAGAATCTGGCGTCGGCTGTGGTGCTGGCGCCGATCAGCTTTATCTCGGATCACATGGAAGTTTTGTACGACCTGGATATTGAAGCGCGGCAGCTTTGCGATTCGCTGAGCTTGCCGATGACTCGGGCGAAAACTGTGGGCGTGCATCCGAAATTCATCGGCATGATTCGCGAGCTGATTCTCGAGCGGATGAATCCAGGGTCGGAGCGCAGGGCGTTGGGATCGCTGGGGCCGCGGGGGGATGTTTGTGCGGAGGATTGTTGTCCGGCGCCTCGATCTGGATTGAAAAAAACTTCAGATCGGATGGCGTAATATCCCTGGAATCAGTTACTTATGGATATTCGATCGGCGACGATCTGGCTAAAATATTGGGAACAAGCCACTTAGCCGCAAAATATTCCATACAAAGCACTTAGTGGCCTTACATCGGGGAAAATGCCCATAATCCGAGGGTGTCGCTCGCAAAATATTGAGTTTGCGGTAGTTATCTCGGTGCTATTGAGTTGTCAAATATCCAATGCGTATAGCAATAGTTAGGATCGCAGGATTGACAGTCCAAGTCAAGGGGAATTGTTGCGGCCAGCGGGAAACTTGTCGCCCGCAGGGTCGTCCCTCAGGCGCTAAAGCGCGCGAAGTTTTCGGTGGCTTAGCGGCACAACCGAAGTCGCGCCCTTCCCGAGCGGTTAAACGGCGGGGCTCGTGGTTCTCTCCAACATTCGACATCGAGTTTCGCTCGACAGACAGCCGAGGGCGGCTGTCCCCACGTGAGCTAGACGGAGGTCGGGATTTTCGGGCGTTCGTAGTCTGTGGCTTTGGGGCGGCCCTCGACCAGGCGCATGGTGTTGAGGATAGTCTCGACTACGGATTCGTTTCCTACTGCTGTGTTGATCATTACGTGGTAGAGGGAGCGGGTGGGCCAGTCGGCGTCGAAGTAGTGTTTGACGAAGGCGACGCGCTCGCGGTCGACGGAGTCGACGAGTTCCTCGGCTAACGATGCGGTGCATCCTTCTTGCAGGATGCGGCGCACTTTTTCGGCACGCGGGGCGTAGAGAAAAACGTGGAAAGCGTCGGGTTGCTCGCGGAGGAAGTATGGCGCGCCGCGGCCGACCACTACGGCCTTGCCTTCCCGCGCGATTCTGGGAGCGATCTGCTCCATCATTTTCACCATGCGATCGGCATCGAAGACTTCATCCCCTAGGGCGGAGCCGCGCTCGTAGCTGCCGCGCCAGAAAGCCTTGGCGAGGCGGTGAAGGCCGCTATCCATGCGCTCGTCGCAGCGCGAGACTGAGGAAATGTCGACATTGGCGAGGCGAGCGATCTCTTCAGTGAGGAGCTGGTCCCAGAGTTTCCAGCCCAGACGGTGGGCCAAGCCTTCGGCGATGGCGGCGGCGCCGCAGCCGTATTCGCGCTCGATGGTGATGAGACGAAACATTTTCGAAGTACCTCACCCCGGTTGTCAAGTACCCAGTTGCCAGATAAACCCTCACGATGTACTGGGCACTAGGTACTGGCAACTGATTCGGGGCCGGCAAGAAGTCGTGCCCTTCCCGGGCTTTCCAGTTTGCCGCGGATTAGTGTACTGCTAATCCGCCGCCGGGCTTGCCTTTTTTAATCAGGAAGACAAGCGGAACCATGGCGAGGATGCATAGGGCGAGCAGGCGGAAATCGTCGAGATAAGCCAGCATGGCGGCTTGCCTCTGGAGTGTGGCCTCGATTAAGGCGTATGCCTGTTGGGTGGCAAATGCCGCGCTCGAACCGTGTGCCCGCATGGCTTGGGTTGCGCCCTTCATCATCGACTGGAATGCGGGGTTGGACGCGCTGAGATGGCGGGACATATCGTTCAAGTGAACCTGGGTGCGGCGATCGAGCAAAGTGGTGACCAGGGAAATGCCGAAACTGCCACCGATATTGCGGCCAAGATTCATCAAGCCGGAGGCGGCGTTGTTCTTTTCGCGGGGGAGAAATGCGTAGGCGGCAGTGTTGATGGGAACGAAAAGAAAAGCCATGCCGGCGGCCTGGAAGATACGAGCAACGGTTATCGTGCGGAAATCCATATCCAGATCAAAGCCGGTCATGTAGAACAGCGAACTGGAAAGCACCACCAGGCCGAAGAACAGAAGCCAGCGCGGACTGTAACGCGAGAGTAAGAAGCCGACGAGGGGCAGCAGAAGAATGATAGTGAATCCGCCGGGCATGAGCGCGAGGCCGGCTCGTTCGGCGGTATAGCCGAGCAGGGTCTGCGAGAACAAGGGCAGCAGGAGCGTACTGCCCAGCAGGGCAAATCCCAACATGAACATCAGAAGGTTGGAGATGCCAAAGGTGCGATCACGGAACAGGTGAAGATCGATGATGGGATCCTTGTGATGCCACTCCCAGAAAATCACGAAGATGAGGGAGACCGCGGCGATCAAAGAGAGAATCACGATGAAGTGGGACTCGAACCAATCGTCGCGCTGGCCTTTGTCGAGGACGATCTGCAAGGCTCCAAGACCGAGGGCTACGAAGCCGAGGCCGACGTAGTCGATGGTGGTTTCGCTGAGCTTGCGGCGCTTGAGAAAAGGCGGGTCTTGAATGAGCCGCGAGGTGAGCAGGAGTGAAATGATTCCGACCGGGATGTTGATGAAGAAAATCCAGCGCCAGGTGAAGTTGTCGGTGATCCATCCTCCGAGAGTGGGGCCGATGGCGGGCGCGGTCACTACGGCGATGCCGTAGACGGCGAATGCCATGCCGCGCTTGGCGGGAGGGAAAGTGTCGGCAAGAATGGCCTGCTCACTGGGCTGCAGCCCGCCGCCGCCGGCGCCTTGCAGCACGCGGCAAAGAATAAGAGTGGCCAGGTTGGGCGCCAGCCCGCACAAAAAAGAACTCACTAGTGAACAGGGCTACGCAGCTCATGTAGAAATTTCTGCGGCCCATGATGGAAGAGAGCCAGCCGCTCAGGGGGAGCACAATGGCGTTGGAGACAAGATAGGAAGTAAGAATCCAGGTGCTCTCGTCCTGGCCGGCGGAAAGGCTGCCGGCGATGTGCGGGAGGGAGACGTTGGCGATGGAAGTGTCGAGCACTTCCATGAAAGTCGCCAGCGTCACCGTGATGGCGATGATCCAGGGATTGATGGCCGGACGCCAGACGTCAGCGTTGGCGCCATTCAGCGGTGGCGCGGCGGCGCTCATTGCCGAATCCAGACCTTGGGGACGACCGACATGCCGGGGCGCAGCGACTGATCTTTGTTTTCTCCGGGATTGAGTACGATCTTCACCGGAATGCGTTGGACGACTTTCACGTAGTTGCCGGTGGCATTTTCGGGTGGAAGAAGACTGAAACGCGCGCCGGTTCCTCCGGAGATGCTGTCGACCTTGCCCTTGTAGCTTCTTCCGTTGGCGTCGACTTCGATGGTGACCGACTGGCCAACTTTCATCTCGCGAAGCTGGGTCTCTTTGAAGTTGGCGGTGATCCAGACATCGTTGAGGGGAATGATTTTCATCAACTCCTGTCCGGGCGCGACGTTCTGTCCGACTTCTACGGTGCGATCGCTGACTACACCGGCGACCGGAGCGACCACTTTGGTGTATTGCAGATTCAGCGCGGCTTGATCGAGGTCGGCTCTTTTGAGTTCCGCTTCGGCGACGGCTGATTCGGCGCGGGAGCGCATGACCTGCATTTGTTTGGGAGCGGTCTGAGCGCTGCGCCAGCTAGCCTGGGCCTGCGCCAACCTTTGTTGGGCCTGGGTTACCTGCGACTGCGCGGCATCGGCCATGGCGCGGGCAGCGTCGACGGCGGCGGCATCGGCTTTGGCGGAGGCCACGGCCTGATCGTATTGCTGCTCGGAGATTTCCTGCTTGTCTACGAGCTGCTTGTAGCGGGCAAGATCGTCCTGGGCTTTGACGTTGTTGGCCTCGGCCTGGTCGAGCTGGGCTTTGGCTGCGGCAAACTGTTGTTTGGCGGCCGCGATTCCCGCCTGGGCGCTGGCTACATCGGCATCGGCGGTTGAAACCTGACTGCTGGTGTTCACGGAAGTGATGGGGACGTCGACGCCGGCTGCCGCGGCCGCCGCGCGGGCGCTATCGAAATCGGCTTTGGCGCGGTCGTAGGCGACCTGGTAATCGGCGGGATCGATTTCCACCAGCACGGTGCCGGCTTGCACGTACTGGTTGTCCTGGACATTGAGCTTGATGACGTGGCCGGAAATGCGGGTGCTGATGGAATTGATGTGACCATCCACTTCGGCGTCGTCGGTGGATTCATAACTGGTGACGTAGCGGAAGACGAAAAATCCCGCTACGAGCAACACCATCACGGCGATGATGAGGGCGATGCGAAAGGTGGGATTGGTGGTGCGCGAAGGGACGGTATGGAAGTCGCGCTCGGTCGAAGGCAAGGGCTGGGTGCGGCTTTCGGGCGAATTGTTCTCGCGTCGATCGCTCTCGCGTCGATCGTTTTCTGGTGGATCATTTTCGCGCCGATGCGGCGGAGCGGAGGGCGGACTTTGCGTCGTCTGGTCCATGAGTTTGAGTTAGTGTTGGCCTTTCAAATAGCGTTCGACTGCATGTTCGGCATCCCCGATGGCGCGGGCCAGTTCGATCTTGGCCAGGTTATGCGCGTAGAGACTTTGGATGTAATTCTCATGTGCGCTGGCGACGGACTCCTGCGCTTGAACCACTTCGAGGTTATCGGCCACGCCCGCGGTGAAGCGATCCTCCGATTGGGCGAGGGTTTGCTCCGCCAAATCAACCGAGCTGCGGGCGACTTCGACTTGCTCGGCGGCGGAGGTCAAGTCGAGCAATGAGGCACGGACTTCATAATCGATGCGTCCGCGGAGATCGTTCAATTGAGAGCGCGCTTGCTTTAACTGGGCATCGGCTTCGAGCACGTCGCTGTGGGTTTTTCCTCCGGCGAAAATCGGAATGTTCAAGCCTCCATCGACCTGCCAGGTTCCATTGGATTGGGCGGGATTCAAGCCGATGTCGCCGTAGTTCGCGCTGAAGTCGAGAGTGGGATAGTGTCCGGCGGTCGCGGCGCGGCGCGAAAGTTCTGCGGCCGCGACTAGCGCTCGCGCAGCCTGGTAGTCGGAGCGCGAGGCGTAGGCGCGCTGCAGGTAGACGTCGAGAGGCAAAGGGGTCAGCTCCTGATAGGGCGCTTTCTCAGTGAGAATAAACTGCTGACCCAGGGGCAGGCCGATGACGCGGGCCAACGAGAGTTTCTGCTTGTCAAAATCGTTACGCGCGGCGATGAGCTGCTGCTGGCGGGTTTGCAACTCGACTTGAGAACGCAGAGTATCGATGGCTGGGTTCAGCCCGGCTCTTTGCTGATCGACGGCTTTGTCGTACAGGGCTTGAGCGTTTTTAACCTGGGCGTCCGTGGTTTCGATGCGCGCGGCGTTCGCAATGGCCAACAAGTAAGCGTTCCCTACGGCAAGCACCACCAGTTCACGTGCGTCTTTGAAGCTGTATTCGGCCGCTTTTAAACTCTGGGAGGCGGCGTGTTCCTTTTCGATATCGTGGAAGCTGAAGAGCGATTGGGTGACTGAGGTACGGGCATCGAAGTAGTTGAAAGGCCCAATCACGCGCGGAAGCGGGAACGGAAAAAGACTGCCCTTGAAGCCAAGGGCGGTAAGGCTCGTGGTTTGCGCGTCCTCCTGGATGCGGGCAGAGAGGTCGGGCAGAAGGTTGCTGAGTTCCTTCCATCTTTCGCCGCGCGCTGTGATGGCCTGATCGCCGGAGAGCAGCAGGCCGAGGTTGTTGCGGAGTCCGCGGTCGATGGCCTCCTGGAAGCTTAGTTGCAAAACCTCTGGCGAAGCTTTGCCCTCTGGCTCGCTGCCGGTGAACGGACTCTGGGATCCGGGAAGAGAGATGGAAGGGACAGGCGCGGAAGTCTGGGCCCAGAGGCCGGCGAGGCTTGAGAGCAAGATCAAGGCGAAAGCAACAGATCTAATTGTATGAGGCAAGAAGCGGGGCATTTTCGGTTCTGGAAAACTCCCATTATAAAGAAAGTCTTCCGGACGATCTTTCTCGATCATGGCATATGGTCTCACTATTGATTCGTTTCAGACGGCTTCCGATGCAAAAACCCCGGCCGGCGGCTCATTTGAAGGGGAGCTGACGAGAGCGCATACGAGGTTTCCAAAGAAAACGGCGAATGCCGGCCTGAAGGCCAATCAAGCAAAACGCTCACCGGCGAGAATGGATTAGAACTCATTACTTTCGACACTTCCACTTTCGACACTTCCGCTGGGCGCTGCCTGCCGATAGAGTACAGGAAGACCAAGGTCCTTCTCTATGCGCCTAGGCAGGAGTTTGTTGGTTGCGATGGCACTGTGCGGGGTTGCATTCACGCAGGCGGGCGGGGCACGGACGGAAGGGCATGGGGAACGACGGGCGATCGAAAAAGTCGCTCCAGTCTATCCGGAGCTTGCGAAGCGCGCTCACATTCAAGGTGCCGTCAAGCTGGAAGTTGTGATCCGGCCCAATGGGGGCGTTAAGTCGACGAAGGTGTTGGGGGGAAGCCCGACGCTGATCGATGCGGCCACCGACGCGGTTCGCAAATGGAAGTTTGAGGCCGGGCAGGACGAAACTACGGAGATTGTTCAAGTGATGTTCGAGCCGCAATAACTGCAAGCGCAAGCGCCAGGGAATATTCTCCTCATCTCATGCCTGCCTCGACTCCAAAACCCGCGACCAACCAAGCCGACCGGCGCCGGAGACGGTATCCCCGATACGGGGCTGACTTCCGAGTGACCGTGATCCATCTCCTGGGGGATAAATACCAGAAGTTGGAGGGGCACTGCAGGGATCTTTCTGAAGCCGGAATTGGCATACTGCTGGCGGCGGAGTTGGATGGCGGCGAAGTAACCGGCTTGAGCTTCCTGCTGCCTGGCATAGAGCTTTCGTGGGAAGTGCGAGCGGTGGTCCGCTACCGGCGCGGATACCAGTACGGGTTTGAGTTCCTTTCGCTCACCGGCGAGCAGCACGAAACGCTGAAGGGCTATTTCAAAGGCCGCGAACCAGTAGACTGATGAGCTTCCGGATAAACCCGACCTTCTGCCGAGGCCGTTTGCGGACGGGCGTTTGAGGATGACTTCCGTCATCTTGTGGGCTGGTGACCTGTGGTTCAAGCTGGTGGCTGGGACTCGTTCGCGCGAACGAGCGGAAGTACTATTTTTATGAGTAACTCCAAGCCTAACGCCGCGGTGGGAACAGACTGGACGGGGCTGTTGGCCGATCCGGACTTGTCCCGAAACCTGGGGAAACTGCTGCAGACCTATCGCGAGGCTCCGCCGGAACGCAGAGAAGAAGCGCTGCTGGCGGCCATGCGCGAGATCAAACAAGGTTCGAGCAAAAGTGCGGCGGCAACTTCCACAAAGGCGGCGCCCGCACCCCAGCCTTTGCCCACTGCGGCCTCCGATACTCCTCCGTTTGAGCCTGATATCTTCAGTTCTAACTGGGGACAGGACCGGCGGCGGCATCCCAGGATTAAGTGCTTTGTGGCGGTGGAACTTCGCGTCGATGATTCCGAAGCTCCCATCTGGGGCAATCTTTCAAACACCAGCCTGGGCGGATGCCAGGTGGAGACTGTAGCCCACATCAGCGGCGGCGCTAAGGTGGAAATCGGGCTTTGGGTCGCGAGCGGCAAGATTTGGGTAAAAGGTCTTGCGCTGAATGGAGTAGTCACTCGGAGCGCGCCGGCGGGCGGGGTGCGCATTCGTTTCGCGGGATTGGATCTCGCGGAAAAAGAAAATCTCCGGCAGTTCCTCAAGTATGTCCAGGAAACCACGCGAGCGTCGAACAGCGAAAGCAGCTACCTGCAACTGCTGAAATAGCCAGGCTTACTTTCTTCAGCTCCTTCAATTTTGGCAAGCTCTCTTCGAATTTTCACAACTCCCGCGCCATTGGCCGGCAATAAATTGATACACTTCTTTCGTATCGGAAACCCTTTCTGTCCCTGGGAACTCTAATTAGTCAGCCAGTGGGAAAGCTCAGCAGAAGCAGAGCTGTCCCCTGGGAGGAGCGCGCATCGCCATGGCAGTCAGCGAACAAGCGGTGGTGACCGGCAAGCAACTGGACACACTTTGCATCAACACAATCCGCACTCTAGCGATTGACGCGGTGCAGCAGGCTAACAGCGGGCACCCCGGAGCGCCGATGGGCCTAGCCCCGGTGGCTTATTGCCTGTGGCAGGAATTTCTGCGCTACGACCCGGAGGATCCGAAGTGGCTGAACCGCGACCGGTTCGTGCTGTCGAACGGCCACGCTTCGATGTTGCTCTACGCCATCCTTTACCTTGCGGGCGTGCGCGAGGTGAACAAAGACGGGGAAGTCTTGAAGGAACTGTCAGTTCCACTGGAGCAGATCAAGCGCTTCCGGCAGTTGGGAAGCCGGACTCCAGGACATCCTGAATCGCACCTCACCACCGGAGTCGAGGTGACGACGGGGCCGTTGGGGCAGGGCGTGGGAAATAGCGTGGGGATGGCGATTGCGAGCCGGTGGCTGGCAGCAAATTTCAATCGTCCGGGCTTTGAGGTCTTCGACTTTAACGTTTATGCCATGTGTTCGGACGGGGATTTGATGGAAGGCATTGGCGGGGAAGCCGCTTCGTTGGCGGGTCATTTAAAGCTTTCGAATCTGTGCTGGATGTATGACCACAACGGCATCACGCTGGATGGGCCCGCCGACTGGTCGTTCAGCGAAGACGTAGCTACGCGATTTGTAGGCTACGGATGGAACGTGACGCGCGTGGCTGACGCCAACGATCTGGAAATGCTGGCGCGGGCTTTTGACACATTCAAAAAAACAACGGATCGTCCCACACTGATCATCGTCGATAGCCACATTGGCTATGGATCTCCGCACAAGCAGGACAGCAATGCGGCGCACGGGGAGCCGCTGGGCGAAGAGGAAGTGCGGCTGACGAAGAAATTTTATGGTTGGCCCGAGGATGCAAAGTTTCTGGTGCCGGAGGGCGTGCGCGAGCATTTCCGGGATGGAGTTGGAAAGCGCGGGCGGGATGCGCGGGATCGTTGGGCGCAGATGTTTGCCGGGTACTCGCAAAAGTATCCGGAACTGGCTGACCGTTTGCATCGCATGCAACGGCGTGAGCTTCCAGATGACTGGGACAAGAACCTGCCCACGTTTCCGGCGGACGCGAAGGGAATCGCTACACGTGAGAGTTCCGGGAAGGTGCTGAATGTGCTGGCGCAGAACATTCCCTGGCTGATCGGGGGCTCGGCCGACCTAGCTACCTCGAACAAGACCACGCTGAAGTTTGAGGGTGCCGGTGATTTTCAGCCCGGCGATTACGCCGGGCGCAATCTGCATTTCGGAGTGCGCGAGCATGAGATGGGCGCGAGCGTGAACGGACTCGTGGTATCTGGAATTCGCGCGTTCGGCGCGACTTTTTTCAATTTCAGCGACTACATGCGAGCCCCGATCCGGCTGTCTGCGTTGATGGAAATTCCTTCCATTTTTATTTTTACCCACGATTCGATTGGGTTGGGAGAAGACGGGCCGACGCATCAGCCGATTGAACAGCTGGCAGGTTTGCGGGCGATGCCAAATATGATTGTGCTGCGTCCTGCGGACGCGAATGAAGTGACTGAATCGTGGAAGATCATTGCGAAGTTGCAGCATCAACCCGTGGCACTGGTGCTGACGCGGCAGGCGGTTCCAACATTTGACCGCACGAAGTACGCCGCGGCGTCGGGTACAGCAAGAGGAGCGTACGTGCTGGCCGATGCGCCTGGGGGCAAACCGGATGTGATTCTGATGGCCACGGGCAGCGAAGTGTCGTTGTGCGTCGAGGCCTACGAAAGGCTCAAAGAGGAAGGCGTTGCGGCGCGCGTGGTCAGCATGCCTTCCTGGGAAATTTTTGAGAAGCAGGATGCGGCTTACAAGAAAAGCGTGCTGCCGTCTTCAGTGACAGCCCGGGTTTCGGTGGAGATGGCGGCCACTTTCGGCTGGGATCGGTATGTCGGAATGAAGGGGCGAATGATCGGGATGCATCGCTTCGGCGCGTCGGCGCCGTTGAAAGACTTGTTGAAGTTTTTCGGCTTCACTGCGGACGCAGTGGTGGCGGAAGCGCGCAAGGCGATGGCAGAGAAGTAGCGGCAGCTTTGGCACTGGCTCAGTTTGCCGCGCGATACGCAAAAATCGTCGAGCTTTCGCTCGACGGACAGCCCCTTCGGCTTCGCTCAGGGCAGGCTAAGGGCGGCTGTCTCCACAAGATCGAAGGAGAAATCATCATGCCACCGACGGGAGTTCTGGAAACCTCAAAAACAACAAATCCTTTGCTGGGACTACTTAGCTATGGGCAGTCGATGTGGCTCGACTACATTCGGCGCGACCTGATCACGAGCGGCGCACTGAAAGCGATGATAGCGGACGACGGCCTGCGCGGGATGACTTCGAATCCGTCGATCTTCGAGAAAGCGATCGCTGAAAGTTCGCTGTACGACGATATTTTGAAGTCGCTGGCTGCGCGCAGCGATCTCGACACGAAGGCGCGCTACGAGCAGATTGCGATTCGCGACATTCAAGGGGCTGCCGATGTGCTGCGTCCGGTGTATGACAGCTCGAAGTTTCGCGATGGATACGTCAGCCTGGAGGTTTCTCCGCTGCTGGCGTTGAAAACGCAGGAGACGGTCGACGAAGCCCGGCGTTTGTGGAAGGCCGTGAATCGCGAGAACGTCATGATCAAGATTCCGGGAACGGCGGAGGGGCTTCCTGCGATTCGACAGGCGATTGGCGAAGGCATCAACGTGAACGTGACCTTATTGTTCGCGCAGGAAGTGTACGAGAAGGTCGCGGACGCTCACATCGGCGGACTTGAGGATCTGGCGAAGCGTGGCGGAAATTTGAACAAGATCGGAGGCGTGGCCAGTTTTTTCATCAGCCGCATTGACACGCTGGTGGATTCGATCCTCAATGACAAATTGAAAACTACTAACGATCCGCAACAGCAGGCATTGCTGAAGAGCCTGCTGGGGAAGGTTGCGATTGCGAATGGAAAACTAACCTACCAACGCTACCAGCGCATCTTCGCCGGGCCGCGATGGCAGGCTTTGGCGGCGCAGGGAGCGCAGACGCAGCGCGTTCTGTGGGCGAGCACGAGCACGAAAAATCCTGCGTATCGCGATGTGATGTACGTTGAGGAACTGATTGGGCCGGACACGGTGAACACCATGCCTCCGGCTACGATTGATGCGTTCCGCGATCACGGGAAGTTGCGCAACAGCCTTACCGAAGACGTTGCCGGCGCCCAGACCGTGATGGACAATCTGGCGAAAGCCGGAATCTCGATCAAGGAAGTCACCACGAAACTGACGGATGATGGAGTAAAGCTGTTTGCCGATGCTTTCCACAAATTGCTGGCTGCCGTGGAGAAGAGCACTCAGCTCAAGGGAAAAACTGCGTGAGCGGCATGAAGACTTCGCTGCCAGAGAATCTGGCGGCGCCGGTAAAGACCAACCTCGCCGACTGGAAGGCGGGCGGGAAGATGCAGCGCCTTTGGAACCGCGATGCCACGCTCTGGACGGGCGAAGATGAGGCCAGTTGGCTGGGGTGGTTGGATATTATCGAGGACCAGATTGCGCATCCAATCCAACTGCGGGGTCTGGCAAAAGAAGTGTGGAGCGCGGGTTTCAAAGATATTCTTCTGCTGGGCATGGGAGGATCGAGTCTTTGTCCGGAAGTTTTGCGCATGACGTTTGGCAAGATTGCGGGTTACCCTGATCTGCACGTGCTTGATTCGACCGACCCGGCGCAAGTAAAGGCGTTTGAAAACAAAATCGATATTGCCCGGACGCTGTTCATTGTTTCCAGCAAATCTGGCACCACGCTCGAGCCCAACATCTTCAAACAATATTTTTTCGAACGCACGCAGCAGGTGGTGGGCGCGGATACGGCTGGGAGCCACTTCATTGCGGTCACCGATCCCGGGTCGAAAATGCAGCAGGTGGCAGAAACGGATCACTTCCGGCTGGTTTTCTTTGGCCGGCCATCGATTGGCGGGCGCTATTCGGCGCTATCGAACTTTGGCATGGTTCCCGCGGCGGCGATGGGATTGGACACAAAGAAATTCCTCGACCGCTCGCAGGAAATGGCGCGCGCGTGCGGACCTGCCGTGCCCGTCGAAGAGAATCCAGGCGCAATGCTCGGAATTATTCTGGGCACGGCAGCGCGGAACGGCCGCGATAAAGTTACGATCATCACTTCCCCCGACATTTCTGATCTCGGCGCCTGGCTCGAACAGCTGCTGGCCGAGTCTACGGGAAAAGTTGGAAAAGGCATTATCCCGGTGGACCGTGAAGAGCTGGGGCCACCGGAGGTCTACGGCGATGATCGCGTGTTCGCTTACGTCCACACTGCGCACGGAATCGACGTCAAGCAGGATGCGAAGCTGACGGCGCTCGAAAAAGCGGGGCATGCGGTGCTGCGAATATCGATGGGTGACATCTACGATCTGGGAGCAGAGTTTTTCCGCTGGGAGATTGCTACCGCGGTGGCCGGCTCCATTATCGGCATCAATGCTTTCAACCAGCCGGATGTTGAAGCCAGCAAGATTGCGACCCGGAACTTGACGTCCGCGTACGAGAAGACTGGTTCCCTGCCCGCGGAAACACCCGTGGTTGTAGATGGCGACATCAAGCTGTTCACGGACGAGAAGAATGCCGCGGAACTGGCGAAGGCAGCGGGCGGAGATAAGTCTCTCACTGGATATTTAAAGGCTCATCTGGGACGTATCCACACGAACGATTATTTTGCCTTGTTGGCATTCATTCAGATGGATGCCGCGCATCAGGAAGTTTTGCAGGCAATGCGGATTGCGGTGCGGGATAAGAAACATGTGGCCACCTGCCTGGGCTTTGGTCCTCGGTTTCTACATTCGACCGGGCAAGCTTATAAGGGCGGACCAAATTCCGGAGTGTTCTTGCAGATCACATGCGACGATGCTGTGGACCTAGCGGTTCCGGAACAGAAGTACACATTTGGCGTGGTGAAAGCGGCGCAGGCTCGCGGAGATTTTCAGGTGCTGGCTGAGCGCGGGCGGCGTGCGCTGCGCGTGCATCTGCACGATGTGGACGCGGGGTTGGCTACACTGGCGAGTGCGGTGAAAAAGGTGCTGGGATAGTCTTGGCGTCGCTTAAGGAGTGACACATGCAATTGGGAATGGTGGGTCTCGGTAAGATGGGCGCGAATATGACGCGCCGTCTGATGCGCGGCGGACATCAGCTTGTCGTTTCGGATCTAAGCGCGGATGCGGTGAAGCAACTTGCGGGCGAAGGGGCCGGCGGTTCATCGTCGCTGGAAGACCTGGTCGGCAAACTTAAACCGCCGCGAGCGGCGTGGGTGATGGTGCCATCGGGCGGTCCGACCGAGCAAACCGTACAGAAACTCGCGCAGTACATGCAGACGGGCGACACCATCATCGACGGCGGCAATTCTTATTTCAAAGACGACGTGCGGCGCGCGGGACAGCTGAAGAGCAAAGGCATTCATTACGTGGATGTGGGCACCAGCGGCGGAGTCTGGGGCCTCGAGCGCGGCTACTGCATGATGATCGGCGGACCGAAAGAAGCGGTGCAGCGGCTTGACCCTATTTTTAAGACACTCGCTCCGGGCGTGGGCGATATTCCGCGCACACCGGGCCGGGAAAAACTTGGAGGCACGGCTGAGCAAGGTTACATTCATTGCGGTCCCTCGGGCTCCGGCCACTTTGTGAAGATGGTGCACAACGGCATTGAATACGGAATCATGCAGGCTTACGCCGAGGGTTTCGACATTTTCAAGAACGCCACCAGTAAAGACTTGCCGGAAGAAATCCGCTACGATCTGAACTTGCCGGATATCGCCGAGGTTTGGCGGCGAGGCAGCGTGATCAGTTCGTGGCTGCTCGACCTCACGGCTATGGCTTTGACGGAGAATCCAACGCTCTCCGAATATGAAGGTTACGTGCAGGATTCCGGGGAAGGGCGCTGGACGATTCAGGCGGCGCTGGAGGAAGCTGTGCCGGCAGATGTTCTGACTGCGGCGTTGTACGTGCGCTTCCGCTCGCGGCAGCAACACACGTTTGCGGAGAAGATGCTTTCTGCCATGCGGCAGAAATTCGGCGGACACATTGAGGCCGGCGCACCTCAAAGCAGCCCAAAGAAGAAGAGCGCGTAACCAGAGCGCATTTCAGCGCGAAAATTTGAGGATGTGATTATGGCTCAATTGGTGGAACAGCCCACGATTGCCACACCGCGCGTCGGGAAGCAAGGTGATCCTTGCGTGATGGTGATCTTCGGCGCCGCCGGCGATCTTACGGCGCGCCTGCTGATTCCGGCGCTGTACAACCTGGCGCGGGCGGACTTGCTCTCGAAGGAATTCGCGGTGCTGGGCGTGGCCCGCAAGCAGTTGTCGGATGAAGATTTCCGCAAGCAGGTCCGGGAAGATGTGAAAGACTACTGCGGCGATTGCATCAACGACGCTACATGGGAAAGCTTCGTGCGCCGCTTTTATTACTTCGCCGGCGATTTCAACGATGATCAGCTTTACCCAAAGATAAAAGATCGCCTGGCCAAGATCGATCAGGACCACTCCACGCATCAAAACTTTTTCTTTTATATGGCGACGGCCCCGAGTTTCTTCGGGCCCATCGTCGAAAAACTCGCCGCTACGGGATTGTTGGAGCAGAATAACGACCACTGGCGGCGGGTGATCATTGAGAAGCCGTTCGGCCACGATCTGGAGTCAGCCAAGGCGCTCAACCAGCAACTGCTGAAGCTCGTCTCGGAAAACCAGATCTATCGCATCGACCATTATCTTGGCAAAGAGACGGTGCAGAACATCATGGCGTTCCGCTTTGCCAACGGAATTTTCGAGCCCATCTGGAACCGGCGCTACATCGATCACGTACAAATCTCTGTGGCCGAAACCGTGGGCGTGGAAGGGCGCGGGAGCTATTTCGAGCACGCGGGTTCGCTGCGCGACATGGTGCCGAACCACATCATGCAACTGATCAGCCTGACCGCGATGGAGCCTCCGATTTCGTTTGATGCCAATGCTGTGCGCGATGAACAAGCCAAGATTTTGCATGCCATCCAGCCCATCGATGATGAGGAAGTTCTCAGCCGAGCAGTCCGCGGGCAGTATGGCGAGGGCACTATGGAAGGAGAACGGGTGGTGGCATACCGCTCCGAACCCGACGTGGCGCCGGATTCGCGGACCGAGACCTTCGTTGCCATGAAGCTGTTGATCGACAATTGGCGCTGGGCCGACGTTCCTTTTTACCTGCGCACCGGTAAGCGGATGCCAGCGCGCAACACCCACATCGTGATCCAGTTCCGCCGGGCTCCGTTTGTGCTGTTCCGCGACACCTCCGTGGAACATCTGATGCCGAACCAATTGGTGCTGCACATCCAGCCGGAAGAAGGCATCTCGCTGCAATTCGCCGCCAAAGTTCCGGGCCCGGTGATGCGGCTGGGAACGGTGGACATGAACTTCGAATATCAGGAATACTTCGGAAAGCAGCCTAGCACCGGCTATGAACGGCTGCTGCATGATTGCATGATCGGCGACCAGACCTTGTTTCAACGAGCGGACATGGTGGAAGCGGGCTGGAGCGTGGTCAATCCGGTGCTCGATTTGTGGAAGGCACTGCCGCCGCGAAACTTTCCGAATTATGCTGCGGGCACGTGGGGACCGAAAGAGGCCGATGAACTGCTCGAGCGCGACGGCCGGCGCTGGAGGAATTTCGAGAGATGATACTGGCCGGAGATATTGGCGGCACCAATGCTCGACTCGCCTATTTTCAGCCCCAGAATGGACACCTTCGGCTGGTTTCAGAGCGCGTTTTTCCCAGCCGCGAATACAGCGAACTGGGTGAGATTGTTTCGAAGTTCCTCTCCGACTCTGCGACGCGGCCTGAGGCTGCTTGTTTCGGCATCGCAGGACCCGTACACAATGGACGCGTCGAAGTTTCGAACCTTCCCTGGGTCATCGACCAGTCCCGTCTGGCGAAACAGATTCAGCTGCCCGCCACGTTGCTGATCAATGATCTCGAAGCCAATGCGTGGGGAATTGGGGCCCTCAGCGCGCAGGATCTGGTATCGCTTAACCAGGTGGTGCCGTCGAATGGCAATCAGGCGGTGATCGCGCCCGGAACCGGCCTGGGAGAAGCCGGGTTGTTCTGGAACGGCAGCCAGCATCAGGTGTTTGCCTGCGAGGGTGGACACGCGGATTTCGCACCCCAAGGCGATCTGCAGATCGAACTGTTGCGGTTTCTGGCGCGCCGTTACGGACATGTTAGCTACGAACGCGTGCTCTCCGGACCAGGCCTGGTCAACGTGTACGAGTTTCTTCGCGAAAAGGGATGTGGAGATGAGCCTGCCGGATTTGCCTCCCAACTTTCTCAGGGAGACGGCGCAGCGGCGATTTCCCATGCCGCCCTGAACGGCACAAATCCGTTGGCCGAACAGGCACTGGATCTGTGGGTATCGGTTTACGGTGCGGAAGCGGGCAATCTGGCGCTTAAGACCATGGCCGTCGGCGGCGTCTTTCTGGGAGGCGGAATCTCTCCGAAGATTCTCTCCAAGCTTACGGGACCATTATTCATGTGTGCGTTTCTCGAGAAAGGCAGATTGCGCGCGCTTCTCGAGAACATTCCAGTGCAAGTCATCACCAACGACAAAGCCGGATTGCTCGGAGCGGCTCGGTGTGCTGCCACAAAATCCCGCAACGGCGGGGCGAGCGTGCTGTGAGTACGCTGGTCGAGTTGCGCCGGCTGACGACTCCGCAGGATCTGTTTCAGGCGGCCGCGGACGAAGTGCTGCGCGCCGCTACTCATGCGGTCGCCGAGCGCGGGCGCTTCACCATCGCGCTTTCCGGCGGATCGACTCCCAAGAATATGTACACCCTGATTGCGGCCAACGCCGACGCCGCTTTGCCCTGGGATCGAATGTTTTTTTTCTTTGGCGATGAGCGCCACGTGCCTCCGGACGATCCCGACAGCAACTACCGCATGGTGAAAGAAAGTCTGTTGTCGACGGGCGCCATCCCTTCCGCCAATGTCTTTCGTGTCCCTGCGGAGAATCCGGACGCCGATGCCGTAGCGGAGGTCTACGAGCAGACTCTGCGAAAATTCTTCGGGTTGGCTCCCGGCGAATTTCCCCGCTTCGACCTGATCCTGCTGGGCATTGGCCCGGATGGACACACCGCGTCATTATTTCCTGAAACCGCGGCGTTGCAGGAAAAAACGCGGCTGGTGGTAGCTAACTGGGTGGAAAAGCTGAATACCAGCCGGATTACTTTGACCCTGCCCGTGCTCAACCACGCCCGCTGTGTCGCCTTCCTGGTGAGTGGAATCGATAAGGCGGCGGCGCTGCATGAGGTTCTGGAAGGCAACGCCCCCGGGGAGAAGTATCCCTCGAAGCTAGTGCAGCCGAGTGAGGGCAAGGTGATCTGGTTTGTCGATCGGGCTGCGGCCAGCGAACTGTCAACCGCGGCGTGAGAATATGTGCAAAGCGGGTCGAGTAGTTATCCGCGCCAGCCGCAGATTTCCTTCAGCCCCTTGCCCCTGGCGTGCTCGAAGAGACGCACGAAATGGCGGGAGTGTTCGAACTCGTGGATATCCGCCCAGACTTCCGCCTGCCAGGCTTTGTCGTGAGCCGCGGAGTCGCCGCAGGTGGCGCAGCGGGTGTGCAGGCTGATTGAAGTTGGTTCTGGCAAAATCGCGCCCGGCAGCTCGATGAAGATGCAGCGAACTTCTTGGATCTCCTCGTGCTCGTCGAGCATGTGTTCGTAGCGGAGCAGGTAGCTGAATCCTAGTTTGCGGGCTTCAGCTTCGGCTTCGGCGCGCGTGTGGAACGGGCCATACTCCGCCCGCAGCTGCTCGGTAGAGTCGCAAGCCATCCAGAAGGTTTCCTTGTAGTCCATTCCCGCCCCGCCCAGGGATTGCGGAGCCGGCTCTCGGCTGCTGGCGAGCCCGCTCGATTGGGTCAGGGCGACCAGTGCAATTTGCAGGCCGACTCCAAATAAGACGAAGTCAGTGTTTTTTCAATGTCTTACGGGCTGTAGTTCCCGCACCTTGAAGGTGAGAGTGCAAACCTTTTGCAGCAGATGTACAGCTGCGCAGCCCGGCCCGCAGGAATTTGCAGTGCTTTCGAGTCTGTGGGCTCTAGCTCGCGGCGGCGCGACCGGGCGCGAAGACCGGCTGTGCGTCTTCCAGCCAATTCTTGCCCCCATGGGTGGCCACGTACATGGCCAACTCGAGCCGGCTCCAGACACCCAGTTTATCGAAAGTGCTGCGCAGGTGATTCTTGATGACCTGCTCTGACGTGCCCATCAGCCGGCCGATTTCACGATTGGTGAGTCCCTCCCAAACCAGGGTAGCCACCTGAATTTCCTTTGGGGTCAGACGCTCCCGCGGCATCATAACTTCACCTCCGCGCGTTCGAACGCGGCGGTAGCCAGGCGCACCCGTTTGCGGCCGTCGCGAATTCCGGCGCGCAGAAAGAGCGTGCGCAGGTGCTGTTTGACCGTGCGTGGGCTGATACTCAACTGGCCGGCGATTTCCTTGTTGCTGCAACCCTGCACCAGCAAATCCAAGACTTGCTGATCCCGCGGCGTAACTTTCATTCGTTCAAGATCCATCACGTTGGTTCTCCTGGGTGTTTCTCGCTCTCGCGGTCGATCCGCACAGTCGGTTAAGCACATCCTTCGCCAAACCTTCTCCTGGCGAAAGGTGCGGTCTAAAACCCGTGTAGGCTTGCACTTAGCGACAAAAATCAGATCTCTTCGAGGCAGCTAAGAAATTCTGCAATCGGTTAGCTCGTTCCAAAGCGGGAGGAGAGCACGAACACAGTTGGGTCCGTTCCAACCGTGGACTGTGTTGGTTAGTTTGGGTTGAACGGAAGTTCGCGCTAGAAGGATGGCCCACCGTGACAAACGTTTGGTGATGATCAGCCTTTCCATTCAGACTTTTGGGCACGTCCTCGACGGATGGGCGGGCGCAACGCGAATTATTAGAACTGTCGGTGATCGCCGCCGGGAGCAAGAAAAAGCACATGTTCCGAAATGGAATCGAGGAGCGGCAGCGCGGTCCGTTTTGGCTCTCTGGTCGGCACAGACTTCACTTTTTGCACAGGCTCCAGTGGAGTAAGCGGCCACCATAGATGCGGACGGGAGGCAGGGACATCTGGGCACTCGAGAACCCGCATTGAGAAGCATCATCGGCAGGTGCATCGTGCGCGGATTAAGAAGCGGGGAAACGCAGGGAGATTGCCTAGGCAAGTGTGCAGAGACTTGCAGCTTACTAGGGTAACCGTTTGCAGTCGTGCCCGCAAAAACAGAGTTCGGGCGAGCGCTTCCGTGAGTTCGGCACGGCCAGCCCCTTGAATTCAGTATGGTTGCACGCTCAGAATTGTGCCGGGATTCCTTCGGAATTCCGACCCCTCCCTGGGGGTGCAAGCAGGCGACACCTTTATACCTTAGGTTCTTTGGTGGAGGAATTGCACTAGAATGGATATGGTCTCCGGATGGAAGGAGTCCGCTTCCCCGAGCTGGCCACGAGGGCGCGCAGGAAACATCGTGACCGATCAAGAAAAAAAACCAGTTCTCGACGAGCAGGCTTTTGAAAAGCTGCTGGAAGCGGCCTATGTGCTACAAGAGCACAACAGCCGAATGCAGGAACTGGAAGAAAAGATGGAGTCGCAGAGTGCGCGGCTCCGGGAGCAAGAAGCGGCGAATCCGGCTCCTCCACCTTCGTCGCCCCCGAACGATACGAAGCCGGAAGAGAGTTCGCGAACTAACGGCGACTACACGCTAACTCTGGCCGAGATCGTCGAGGCCCAGCGCCAGATTCAGATGCGCCGTCTCGAATTGGATAAGGCGATGGCCGTGGTCGCCGAGAGAGTGATGCGAATCACGGGCGCAAGCGGCGCGGCAATTGCAATTCTCGACGGCGGCACGGTACGTTATCGGGCCGGAGCCGGCTCTTCGGCTTTGGCGGTCGGAAGCGAAGCGCCGCTGAATTCGGCGGTTTGCGCCGCCAGCCTGCGCACCGGACAGGTGATTCGCAGCGAGGATGTGAATCTCGAATTTCTGTTCGACCCAGAACCCTGCCGCCAGCGGGGAATCTTATCGCTGGTCGTGGTACCGGTGTACCGCGAAGACGAAATTATCGGAGCGCTGGAACTCTATTTCGACCGGGTTCGCGGCTTCGCCGAACAGGACATCCACACCTGCCAGCTAATGGCGGGACTGGTGACCGAAGCGATTGGACGCGATGCCGAGTTGGCACTGAAGAAGTCGATGGCCGCCGAGCGATCCACGATGCTGGCGGCGATCGAAAGGCTGCAACCCAATCTGGCCGTCTGGGCCGAAGATCAACCGGCCGCGGCTGCAGCCCCGAGTTTGGGCCCCGTGAGCGCGGCGGCCGCGGCGAAATCCCTGTGCTGGAAATGCGGCAGTAAGCTGCCGGATGAGGAACAGTTTTGCGGCAAGTGCGGCGCTCCGCGTACTCGTGACGGGGGAGCATCGAGCATGCAGAGCCAGTTGGCGTCGGCGTGGCAGGTGCACCAGCCCGGCCACGATCCCTTCGCGCTGCATGAGCCCGAGCATGAACCCCGGATCAACTCGGAACTCGAGGAAGAGAACGCCGCCTATAAGCTCCCTGAGCCGTTCTCAGCGCCCGAGTTCGAGGAGAATGACGCGCTCTCCACACAGTCACTGGCGGCGAGCGCGCACGAGGATGCGCCCTCTCTCTCGCCCGAGCCGCAGCCTGACGAAAACGAAAACGAAGTTCGGCCCCCGTCAACCGCGATAGTAAAACATCCGGATGCCATTGTCTGGAGTTCCGCGGCGCGGGCTCGGGAGTTTCTGGAATCGCTGTCCACGACCCGAACTCCGACAGCTCTAGCCCGCTTCTGGCGCTCCCGCCGCGGCGATTTCTATCTCGCCATCGCGGTCATTCTGGTGCTGGTTGTGATCCGCTGGGGAATCTGGTCGAGCCACTCCGTGGGCGCCACAGGGCATGGCACGACCGTTTCCGCGCGCGCGAACCGGGGAAAGCAGCCAGCGCCGGACGCAGATCTCTCCTTGTTCGATAAGCTCCTGATCAGTCTCGGGCTGGCGGAGGCTCCGGATGCCCCGGAATATAAGGGCAATCCCTATATCCAGGTTTGGGTCGATTTGCAAACTGCGTTGTATTACTGCCCCGGTTCCGATCTTTACGAGAAGACGCCGAAGGGCAAGCTCACCACCCAGCGCGATGCGCAGCTCGATCAATTCGAACCCGCCGATCGCAGGGCCTGTGAATGACTTCCCCGCGGGCCTAACCAGAGTCAAGCCGGATTCTGCGCTGCAGGATTCTGCACTTTATTTTGCACTACCAGATTTGACAACCTTTGTTCCCGGTAGTGCAATCATAAGTACCGCCCCTTCTCCGGAGAATGCCGGTGCCTGACCGCGCAGACAAGTTTGACGCAGACACACTGAATCCCCTTCTGAATCCGCTGCTGGCGTCTCACATGGGACGATGGGCCGAAGTATATTTCACCAACCCGCCGGAGAAGCGCGAACAAGCAGTTTCTGAGTTGCTTCGGGAACTGGAGCAGATTGCCGTTCCGGCGACTGTTTCGGCTCAAGCGGGCGCGGGCACGAATCCGAATGAGAGCATGGACGCTGCGGATTCTGTGCACCCGTCTGCCTCCGGATCGGAGGTTGTTTACACTTGCGGCGTATGTGCGTACAAGAATTCAGCCGGGCATAGTTTTTGCGGGATGTGCGGCGCGCCTCTGCAAGTCGCGTCCCAGACAGAGGTTCCGCAGATTGCAGAAGCCGCGGCGACCCCTGGACGGAGTTGGCTTGAACATTCTCTTGATGCTGAGGCTGTGGAGGAGACGATTGAGCCGGTGGTGACCTTGAATGCAGCGCGTGAATCCAGCGACGGGCTAGAAGCGATCTGGCGGCAGATGGAAAAGAAAACAGACCTTTCGCACCGGATTGTGGAACCCGGACCTTCTCCCCATCGTTACCCGTTCTACATCGGCGGTGTGCTGGCGGTTATTTTCGTCGCATTCGGTTTCGGGGTCTGGCGCGGAACGCAGGCCCGCTCCGGTGCAAGCGCTTCGCCGTCGACAGTCGCGATCCCGGCTGCGCAACCTGCGGCAATTCGCTCCACACCATCGGCGGGCGCAACGTCGACTGCATTGCCGACGAGAAGTCAACCACCTTCGGAGGTTCAAAACCGAGAACAGACTGTCGCAAGTTCATCGGAGGGTCAAGCTAGCGGGTCGCAAACTGCGCCCCAGACCGCGCCCGTGCCGGCAAGTCCCTCCGCCGTTGGCGCCGGGCAAGGTGGCGCGCAGGAGTTGGCCATCGCAGAGCAATATTTGAACGGAACCTCGGGCATGTCTCGCGACAGCGGGGAAGCTGCGCAGTGGTTATGGAAGGCTGTGAGTAAGCGGAATGTCGAGGCAACTCTGGCTCTGTCGGATTTGTATTTCCGGGGAGATGGTGTGCCGAAGAGCTGCGACCAGGCGCGGTTGCTGCTGGACGCGGCGGCACGAAAAGGCGCGCCCGCCGCCGCCGAGCGACTGCGTAAGCTGGAAGCCTCAAATTGTGATTAAGAACCGGACCGCGGAGAACCACCCTGCAGCCCCGGCCACGCTTTCCGATTCGATGGACCCGGACCCGCCTGTTACTCAGGCCATGAGTTGCCTATCATCGCGCCGGGACTCATACCACAGGGCAAGTTCCACGCGGTTCCAGAGCCCGAGCTTGTCATAGATCACGCGGAGATAATTCTTGACCACGTGTTCCGTGGTCCCGATGGCGTGGGCTACTTCGTGGTTTTTCAAGCCCTGGGCGACAAGCTCGATGACGCGGTTTTCTCGCTCGCTGGGCGTGCGGCTTCCATAGCGTTCGTTTGCAAACACAATTGCCTCCGGTATAACAGGGTTGCGAGTTTCACTCGCTTGATACCGCCATTGATTCCAAAACGTAGAAACAGCCGGTTGAAATGGGCCTTTACGGTTCTGCGCGCCATCTTGAGCTGACTGGCAATCTCGGCGTTGTCACAACCTTGGAGAAGCAATTCGACAATCTGCTGCTCCCTCGGTCCAAGCCGAACGGACTGCTCCGTCATCTCTACCCCCTGGGTTGGGTTCGCCGACACGCTAAAACCTTGATGCAGCTGGGATGCTTCCATATTGCGTAGCATCCACAATGCCACTTTGAGACGAAATTGGCTGTGACCAGAGAACATCCATTTCCACAGGCACTTGCAGGGATTGCAGTGGGCCGGCGGAAGCGGGAATTCGGCCTCCCAAGAGGCCTCGCCCCGACGGTCCAGGGATGCACGCTCGTGAAGGAAAAGGCGCGTAAAATCAGCCGTAATTTAACCCCGCCTGATGCGGAGCTGGGAGGCAGTCGAAGCGACGCTGCATCGTCGCTTTGCGCAGGTCCGGCACCGGAAGCTACGCTGAGAGGAGCAGGAATTTTTCTTTCCAGTGGCGGCGCTCGGTCAATAGGGTCCGAACACTAAGGTGAATGCCCTATGTGGAAAGTTCCAAATGCATGGCGGAGCCCTGAACAATTTACATGACAGGCGGCGCGTGGGGCAGACTGGGAACTCAGTGCAGGTTGGAGGCCAATGTTTGAGAGTCCCAGACCTGCAGAGTGCTCAGGACTGAATGCCGAAACTGCTCTACACTGTTGCCTGAGCAAGCATTGGCCTAGCCACATTGCCTGAAACCCACTGCGTAATCATATTGTGTAAACAATGAGACATTCTCCATCGCGTATTCCAAGCACCAGCTTTGCCGCGAAGCTGAAACCTCGGTGGAGATCCTCCGGCGTTGAGGCGATCGTTTCGGGGGCTTGCCGATGATGAGACTTCTGAGTGTCGTGGGGGCGCGCCCCAACTTCATGAAAATCGCGCCCATCGTTCATGAGTTGAAGCTCGACGAGTTGAAGAATGCTGAGTTGAAGAAATCCCCCGCGATCGAACACTGCCTTGTGCACTCCGGGCAGCATTACGACGAACTGCTCTCGGGCAACTTCTTCGCGGACCTGGGACTGCCGCGACCGGATGTGAATCTTGAGGTGGGTTCGGGCAGCCACGCCGTGCAGACCGCCGAGATCATGAAGCGCCTCGAACCGGTGCTGCTCGACTACAAGCCGCAGATGGTTCTGGTGGTGGGCGATGTGAACTCTACCATCGCTGCCGCACTTACCGCCGTCAAACTCGGAATCGGCGTGGTTCACGTCGAAGCCGGATTGCGCAGCTTCGACATGACGATGCCCGAGGAGATTAACCGCAAGCTCACCGACGCCATCTCCAGCTTGCTGTTCGTGACGGAGCAGAGTGGTGTGGAGAATCTGAAACGCGAAGGCGTGGCCGCGGAGAAAATTTTTCTGGTCGGCAATGTCATGATCGACAGCCTGCTGCGGCACCGCGAGATGGCCGCTAAGTCGCCCATTCTCGAGCGGCTCGGCATGCGGCAAAATGGATCGGGATGCCGAGCCTACGGAGTGCTCACACTGCATCGGCCTTCAAACGTTGACGATGCTCGGACGCTGCAAGGGATTCTGAGCGCAGTCAGCGCGCTCGCGGCGGAGCTTCCTGTTTTCTTTCCCATGCACCCGCGGACTCGGAAGAATATCGAGAGCTTTGGATTGTCACGGTATCTCGCCAACTCAGCGGGGCGAAACGATTCTGGAATCGTGCCGCTTGATCCACTCGGATACCTCGACTTCCTTTCGATCAACGACGGGGCGCGCATTGTGCTGACCGACTCCGGCGGAGTGCAGGAAGAAACCACCGTGCTCGGCGTGCCTTGCCTTACGCTGCGCGAGAACACGGAGCGGCCGGTGACGGTCGAACATGGATCGAATCAGGTGGTAGGAGTGGATTCGGAACGCATTCTGGCTGCGGCTCGATCCATCCTGCGCGAACCCGCGCGCCGGTTTGAGTGTCCACCGCTTTGGGATGGGAAAGCGGCTGAGAGGATCGTGAAGATCGTTCGCAAGCATCTGGAGCGCCATGCTCCAGCCTAAAAGCTATAGCAAGCCTGCAAGCGCTGTCATCAAGAATCCGGGGCTACTTTAACGCGGACTGTGACGCCTGCACTGCGCAGCCGCCGGTTCCGCCAGTCGTACAAGCCTCAGTCCCCAGGATGGAGAAGTAGACCTGCGAGGCTCCCGCCTCCGTTCCCGCGGCCACAGTGTTGTCGACGATAATTCCACTCGTGCCGCCGACTTCGGGCAAGGCCGTGGTTCCGTTGGCGCCCAGGTTCTCCCACGTCAACGTTGCTCCGTTTTTAGTAACGCCCCCCGGCGTAGTCTTCCACGTGGGCCCGCCCGCCGAGGTTCCAGCCGTGAGGCAGTATTCGAGGTTTCCGTTTTTGTCGATGACGACGTCGCCAATTACATATGGAACGGCCTTAACCCAATCAGCAAGGCCAATGGTGGAGGCCGTTGTCCCTTGATTCAGCCAGGTTACCTTGTTGTCGGTAGTAGTGCCGATGGCGGTGGTGCTCCAGGCGGGAACTGTGGCACCGGAGGTGCCGGCGGTTTCCACGACCTGAATCTGGAAGTGGGTATCCAGAACTTCCTGGCCCACGGCGTAGGCGGTGTCAGGCTGCCACGGCGCGACCTGGGAATTGTAGACGCATCCGCCCGCGGCGCACCCCGCCGACGTCCCGCTTGCATGAACGCTTGCGAAGAGCAACTCGGCTGGGGGAGTTGCATTGGCATTCACGATATGGGTTATTGGAGAGCACGGTGTGGTCGCGGTGGCAAGGGTCGTCAACGGGTTCGCGGTGCCGAAAACTCCAGCTGTGAGGGGGACTTGGTACAAGGTCGGATTCCCTCCGGTGTTGCCGCAAACATAAAGGTTCCCTGTGGCGTTCGCCGACTTTTGGTAGGTACTGTCAAAAGCGCCAATGTACATGGGAGACGGTGCAGTTCCATGAGCGGTGCTGATGCCGACCTTCGCATGCACTGGTGTTTCGCCTGAAGCGAAAGCCGTGCTGGCTGCCCAAACCGCCGAGCAGTCTAAACCCCCGGCACAGTCCGCTTGCCCATCGCTCGTGGCGAATACATACACCAGATTCGCGGTGTAATCGAGGATTGGGCCTTGTACGATGCCGGGGCCAGGATCGTCGGCGTTGGAGACATCCAATTGCGTGGAAGCAGTAACGGCCGTCGTTGAGGAGTTGACACGATACAAGAACCCGCCTATGTCCACCACCAACACATCTCCCGTCACAGAATCGTAAACCGGGCCGGTGAGCGCGGTCGGCGCGCTGGGATTCACCTGAACTGGCCAGCCTCCCGTTTTCACTTCGGAAGGAGGGCCGTGGAATACGGGACTGAACTTATGGAGATAACCGGAGTCATCTCCCACAAACGCAGTATCGCTGGGGTAGTCAACAAAGATGGAAGAGTTGGTGTCGCTGGGGTGCGTGCCTGCATCCGTGAGGCGGGACTCGGTCGTACAAGGCGCGGTGCAGGTCGGATAGGCGCCCGCAAGGACTGCTAGAGGGGTACCGGGCTTTGCGATCGTCTCAGTTGTGGAAGCGGCCCATTTCAGAAGGACCAAGAATGCACCCCCACCCGGACCTGTATCGGGCTGCATGAAAGCGATCTGCGTACCGTCGAGCGAGAACACGGGAGAACTTTGAATCTTGCCGGCGCCGGTATTATAGGCCCAGTAGACCGCGGGAACCTTGCCAGTGCAGCCAGCGGTGTAGAGATTGCTGTACGCCACAATGCTGGCTTGATTGGTCGCTCCGGCAAGGCCCGTGGGGAAGACGACGAAATCAGTGCAACTGGCGGTTGTAGTGGTTAACGAGTACTTCGCCGGGTAGTTCACGGCGCCGATGGTGGCGCCGGTGCCCAGATTCTCCGACCAGTCCCGATCGAGTCCTGCATTGTTACTGGGACCGCGGAAGCGGACATGAAACTCGGGAGCCAACACTGGACGAGTCTCTGACTCCGGCGCAGAGGGCGACGGCGCCGGATCTGCTGCCAATAGCGAGGATCCTGTTCAAAGAGTCTGGCCTGCTCCGCAGTGGCGGGCTTGGAGAAGACAACATGGTGATAACTCCAGTCGTCGATCGCGGGCGCGGCTGCTTCGGAGCCCGGGGACGCCTGTCCCATGGAAACTGGAGACAAGGTTAGCGCTCCGAGAATTGAGATGCTCAACCATAGTAAAACTTGCTGGCTCGTTCTCATTGTTCTCCCTGCTGCTTGAGGGCTCCGACAACACGCAGAATCGTACGAGTTGACGCCAAACCCCCGGCCTGTCTGCACTTGGACTTTTGCCTTGCCGTTGAAAAATCATCATACACCTGAGTGTTTTAGGAGAAGCCCAAAAATTTAGACGAGGAGAGGAGGGATTTCCACAGGCATTTCCACTTGGAAAGCCGCTGGTAGAGCGGCCGGACAGCCAGGCGGACTTCGGTAGTAGCTGTCCCTGAATCTTCACGCCGCTTTGGCCTCGAACGAGGTGAACTGCTGTGGGAACTCAGACGCTTGCCGGCAGAGGCCGGCTGTTCCCTAGGCGAGTGATTCAGTCAGCCAGGCCAGCACGATTACCCCGCCGACGGCTAATGCCAGCAGGAGTGCCCAAGTCCCAAGCTGGTCGAGAAACATTGCGATCTCTGTTGGCCTCTTGCTGTGGGAAAGAACATCGGGTCGATTCAAGTGCGATTGCATGACAACTACTACCTCGCCATGCATGTTCGCCGATTTCTCCGTGGGCATGTTTACCACCTATGAACCTCATTACGAAATCCGAACAAGCGACGAGAGATTCAAAACAACCCACTTTCAGGATTTCGATCTTGCACTTGAATTACACTACCTCACTACACTTCACCGCGACGCGAACGGTTCGAACGAATGAGACTTTCCGTAGTCATGCCGGTGTACAACGAACGCGCCACGCTGCGGCAGGTGGTCGCGAGAGTGCTTGCCGTTCCACTGGACATCGAATTGATTTGCGTGGACGACGGATCGACGGACGGCTCCCGCGAGATCCTCGCACAACTGCAGGCGGAGTATCCGCAGATTCGAACCCTGCTTCAGCCGAAAAACATGGGGAAAGGTGCCGCTCTGCACCTCGGCATCAAGGAAGCTACCGGAGACTTCGTAATCATCCAGGATGCCGATCTCGAGTACGATCCGGCAGAGTACTCGGTGCTGCTGGAGCCGCTGCTCGAAGAAAAAGCCGACGTGGTCTACGGCTCGCGTTTTCTTTCCGCTCGCCCGCATCGCGTGCTTTACTTCTGGCATTCGGTCGGCAACTGGATTCTTACTCTACTGTCGAACGCACTCACCGACATCAACCTCAGCGACATGGAGACTTGTTACAAAGCTTTCCGGCGTGAGGTCATCCAATCGATCCCTCTGGAAGAAAAACGATTTGGATTCGAGCCTGAAATCACGGTGAAGATCGCAAAACGGAAGCTGCGCATCTACGAAGTCGGCATCAGCTACTGGGGCCGCACCTATGAAGAGGGTAAGAAAATTCAGTGGAAGGATGGGGTGCGCGCGCTCTGGTGCCTGCTGAAGTATTGCATCACCGAACCCGCAGTGCCACGCCAGGAAGCCCTCCCGCCCGATGCGACCACACTCGCTAGTCCCACCACGCAGAGCAAGGATGAGTAGCTGTTGACCCGGTGTGATGAGCCAGAGCAAGAACATTACCGACTCAAGTTTCCAGATCGAGTCACGGCTCTCACTATCAGAAGACGAAGTGCAACTCTGGCGAGTCGACTTGGAGGCCCTGGGGGCCGACGAATCCCGTTGGCAGAAAGTGCTCTCCGCTGACGAAGCCGCGCGCGCTTCGCGTTTTCACTTTGCGCGTGACCGTCAGCGCTACGTTGCCGCGCGTGCGCTGTTGAGGACAATTCTGGCCAGCTATCTGGCAACCGACGCGGGTAGCCTGCGCTTTTCGTATTCAAACAAAGAGAAACCTTCTCTGGGACCTGAGCATGCGGGCAGCGATGTCAGGTTCAACATCACGCATTCAGGCGGAATTGCGCTGTTGGCTTTCACCCGCCGGCGCGAGATTGGCGTAGATGTGGAACAGATTCGTCATGATTTCGATCCGGGCGCCATCGCCCGCCGATATTTTTCGACGCATGAGCAGAATCAACTTGCCGGTCTGCCTGCGGAAGAACAGGTTGAAGCCTTCTTCCGCTGCTGGACACGGAAAGAGGCGTATATCAAAGCGACTGGGGACGGCCTGTCGCTTCCCCTCAGCCAATTTGACGTGTCGCTTGTGCCCGCGGAAACCGACGCGCTGCTGGCAACTCGGCCTGATGGGTTGGAAGCAGCGCGTTGGCTGCTGCAGGAAGTGCCTGCGGGACCTGGGTACGTCGCCGCGCTGTGTGCGCGAGGCCGGGATTGGAAGCTCAATGACTGGTCCTAAGATCTCCATGAATTGAAGCGGAACGGAATTTGCGCTGGCCATTGTCGCAATTGTTTTCACACTCCGGGCTCGGGCGAGATCTGGCGCCGGCCGCATCCCCAAAAAGCTCTTCTTTTCATTTGTTTACAACGATAGATCGGAGTCCTGAAGGACGGAGAATTGCTGCACTGTTTAGTTATTCATGAAGGACGAATCGAGATTTCCGTAGCCGTGAGAGTGTTATTCTGTAACTAATTCTGTCGGGGCTTTCCTCTCCCGTTAAGGATCCGCAAGGCGGTTGCGCGTGGCTCCGATGAAGTCTGGGAAGGAATCCAGTCAAATACAATAAACGTAGTAGACAAGACAAGAATTCCAGGAGGCTTAGGACTTGACCGCAGCGACCAGCCATCTCATCCCGCCGCACGGCGGAGAACTCATTCAACTCATCGCCCAGCCCGACAGAATCGCAGAATTAAAGTCTCATTCGAAAGAGTGGCCCTCGTGGGATCTGACTGGCCGCCAGCTTTGTGATCTCGAATTGCTGCTGACGGGCGGATTCTCTCCGCTGCGTGGTTTCATGACCCGCGCCGATTACGAAGGCGTTTGCCACAACATGCGCCTGGCCAACGGAACGCTATGGCCCATGCCCATTACTCTGGACGTGACCGAGGAATTTGCCAAGAAGCTGACTAAGGGGACCAGCAAAGTTGCGTTGCGCGATCCCGAAGGCGTGATGCTGGCCGTGTTGAACGTGGAAGAAGTCTGGCAGCCTGACCGCAAGGCCGAAGCCCAGGCGGTTTTCGCCAGCACCAGCGCCGCCCATCCCGGCGCCGATTACACCATGAACAAGGCGAACCCCTGGTATGTGGGAGGAACTTTAGAGGGGATCCAGATCCCATCGCACTACGATTTTCGTAACTCGCGCTTGACTCCGGCCGAGGTGCGGGCCGAGTTTGCGCGCATAGGCTGGCGTCGCGTGGTCGCCTTCCAGACGCGCAATCCCATGCACCGCGCTCACGTCGAACTCGCATTCCGCGCAGCCAAGCAAGTCGAGGCCAGCCTGCTGATTCATCCCGTCGTGGGCATGACCAAGCCCGGCGATGTGGATTACTACACGCGAGTCCGCTGCTATCAGCTTCTGCTCTCCAAGTTTCCGCAATCGACGGCAAAACTTTCTTTGCTGCCGCTCGCTATGCGCATGGGCGGACCGCGCGAGGCCATATGGCATGCGCTGATTCGCAAGAATCACGGCTGCAGTCATTTCATTGTCGGCCGCGACCACGCAGGCCCGGGCAAAGACACCAACGGCAAGCCTTTCTACGGCCCCTACGAGGCCCAGGAAGTCTTCAAGAAACACGAAGCCGACATCGGCGTGACCATGGTGCCTTTCAACATGATGGTCTACCTCGAGGGTCAGGACAAATACGTTCCCGACGACGAAGTCAAGAACGGAGACCGCGTGCTGAACATCTCCGGCACCGAGCTTCGCCAGCGTCTGAACGAAGGCCGGGAGATTCCCGCCTGGTTCACCTATCCCGAAGTTGTGTCTGAATTGCGCCGCAGTTTCCCGCCTCGCCACAAGCAAGGCGTGACCATCTTCTTCACCGGACTTTCCGGCTCCGGTAAATCGACCATCGCCAATGTGCTGATGACAAAGTTCCTTGAAACCGGCGGGCGTCCGGTCACGCTGCTGGATGGCGACCTGGTGCGCAAGCATTTGTCTTCCGAGCTTGGCTTCTCGAAAGAGCACCGCGACATCAACATCCGCCGCATCGGCTATGTCGCCTCGGAAATCACCAAAAACGGCGGCATCGCCATCTGTGCGCCCATCGCGCCCTATGACGCAACCCGCAAGCACGTCAGGCAGATGATTGAGCCCTACGGAGGGTTCATTCTGGTGCACATCGCGACCTCGGTGGAGGTCTGCGAACAACGCGATCGCAAAGGCCTGTACGCCAAGGCCCGCGCGGGAATTCTCAAAGAGTTCACCGGCATCTCGGATCCCTACGAAGTTCCAACCGACGCCGAAGTAACCATCAACACCGGCGACTTGTCGGCCGAGGAAGCAGCGCAGGAGATCATCCTGCATCTCGAAAGGGAAGGCTTCATCGGAACCGCGGCGGAATCGATTTAGTCGCTCCTTACGGTTATGGATCTACGAACATGGATCTGCTGATCAAGAGCTTGGTGGGGTTTGGAGTCGGGGCTCTCATCGGAATGACGGGAGTCGGCGGCGGCGTTCTGCTGCTTCCGATCCTCATTTTCGGTTTGGGTGTGCCGCCCTTGCTGGCCGTGGGTTCGGACGCTCTTTTCAACTTTGTCACTAAGATCGGCGCCAGCGTTGTCCACCTCCGAAAAGGCACAGTTCGGCGCAAGGTAGTCGTGGCTCTGGCTATCGGCAGCGCTCCAGGCTCTTATCTGGGCGTGAGCTTTCTGGTTCACTTGAGGAACGCCTATGGCAACGGGGTGAACCACTTCATCACCGTTGCCGTCGGAATTTTGCTGATTTGCATTCCGACTTTTTTGTTCTTCCAGAAAAAAATTGAAGACCGGGCCGCAACCCATCCGCCCTCGATAAGGTCATTCGCATGGATGTCGCTCATCGGCCTCGTAGCGGGTTTTCTGGTGGGCATCACTTCAGTCGGCTCCGGCAGCATTATCATGATGATGCTTCTGCTGTTCTACAGCTTTCAGCCAAAGGTGATGGTCGGCACCGACATTGTTCACGCCCTTATTCTCACCGGCGTAACCAGCGTTCTCCATTTTCGGATGCACAATATCGATCTCCATCTGGTGGGAGCGCTCGTGATCGGCTCGGTTCCCGGCGGGCTGCTTGGTTCTTACCTGAGCACGCGGGTCCCGGTTCCGTGGCTGCGCCGCATCCTTTGCGCCGTGTTGCTGGCGACGGGCGCGCGCATGTTAATGGCTTAAACAGACTATGCATTCAAATTCGTACGCACTGATATTGGAGCGCATCCACTCCGCGCTGGAAGCTTCTCGCAAGGTTTTTGCGCGCTTCACGCCGGGTGCCATTGAGACGGAATACAAGGTCGGGCATGATCCGGTCACCGAGGCAGATCGCGCGCTTGACGCGGTTCTGCGCAAGGAACTGCTGCGCAGCGGAGAAGGCTGGCTCTCTGAAGAGAGCGTGGACGATCCCATCCGGCTTCAGCAATCGCGCGTCTGGGTGGTTGATCCTCTCGATGGCACGCGCGAGTTTGTGCAAGGCATTTCCGAATTCTGCGTCTCGATTGGATTTGTCGAGAATGGGCGTCCTGTTGCCGGGGGGATTTGCAATCCTGCCACGAATGAAATCTTCCTCGGATCGATCGAGTCGGGGGTCACTTATAACGGCAAACTCGCGCAACCGAGCCAGCGCAAAACTCTCGACGGCGCCCTGGTTCTCGCCAGCCGCAGCGAGGTGAAGCGCGGAGAGTGGAAGGCCTTCGAGAATTCCGGTTTCAAGATTCGCCCCATGGGTTCGGTCGCCTACAAACTCGCGCTGGTTTCCGCAGGCCTGGCGGACGTTACCTTCACTCTGACGCCGAAGAACGAATGGGATGTCGTGGCCGGCGCGGCCCTGGTGCAGAGCGCGGGCGGCTTTGTGAGCACTCTGGACAAGACCAACCTCACCGCCAACCGCCGCGATCCGCTGCTATCAGGTCTGCTGGCCGGCGGACCTTTTCTGAAGGACAAGCTATTTTCACTCGTCGAGCCGCACATCGCGGTGACGCCGTCGTCGGTAGAAAAGTAAGCCGCCGCACTACCCGCCAATTCCTTTTCAGTTAAGAGCTGAAGAATTGAGCTGCCGGACTCTGCCGAACGCTTGGGGAAAAAACTTTCATCTTGCCCCCAGCCCTGTTCAGTGTTATTCCTGACTCTCTTTACCGCAGTGCGAAGTCACGTGTCGCGAAATACATCGCGAAATTGGCTCGCAACTTGACCCCCCGGGGCAACTGATTGCCTGAAAACAACGCGGACGCCGACTCGCTGAACCGAATCCCGTTCGTCTCCTCCGGCGTATCGATCGCCGAGGCCGAAGATCCCAACCGCCCCAGGCGCGTGCTGGGCTTCCGTGATCTCGTTTTGTTTTACGTGGTCACCGGCGTCAGCCTGCGCTGGATCGCCACCGCAGCCGCCGCCGGCCCCAGTTCCATTGTCATCTGGATCGGCGCCTGGCTCTGTTTCTACACTCCCCTCGCGCTTTCCGTGATCGAACTGTCTTCCCGCTATCCCAGCGAAGGCGGCCTCTACGTCTGGAGCAAGCGCGCCTTCGGAGACTTTTCCGGCTTCATGTCCGCATGGACTTACTGGACCAGCAACCTCCCATACTTCCCTGCCGTCCTCTATTTCGCCGCCAGCAACATTCTCTTCATGCGCCAGAGCGCGTGGGAGCATCTTTCGAACAACGCCACGTTCTACATCGTTTTCTCTCTGCTTACGCTGGGCGCAGCCACTCTAATGAACGTCGTCGGACTCGACGTCGGGAAGTGGCTGCACAACGTCGGCGCACTCGCCATGTGGATTCCAGTGGGCATCATCATCGTGCTTGGAGTGATTGCCTGGCATCACTACGGCTCGGCCACATCGTTCACCATGCACTCGATGACGCCTAGCACGCATCTCAACGACATAATTTTCTGGTCGGTGCTGACCTTTGCCTTTGGCGGGTGCGAGACCGCATCCTTCATGGGGGAAGAAATCAAGAATCCCCGCCGCTCGATTCCGTTTGCCCTGCTCGTCGGCGGCGCGACTGTGGCCTTCTGTTACATCGTCGGGACGGCTGCCGTATTGCTGGCGTTGCCCTCTGGCGAAGTCAGCAGCCTGCAAGGACTGGTGCAGGCCATCTCGAAAACGGCATCCCGCGTGGGTTTTCCCGGAGTGCTTCCAGTCGCGGCGTTCCTGATCGCGCTCAGCAACATCGGCGCCGCGGGAGCCTACCTCGCCGCCGTAGCTCGATTGCCTTTCGTCGCGGGCATCGACCGCTTCCTGCCACCGGCATTTGGCGCGCTCCACCCGCGCTGGAAAACTCCATGGGTTGCATTGCTGACCCAGTTCGTTCTCGGTGCGCTCTTCATTTTTCTGGGCCAGGCCGGAACCAGCGTCAAAGGCGCTTACGACGTGCTCGTCAGCATGGGAGTGATCACGTACTTCATTCCGTACTTGTACCTGTTCGCCGCAATGATCAAACTGCAGCGCGAGCCCGCCGGCCCGGATGTCATCCGCGTGCCCGGAGGAAGGACCATGGCGAAGTCAGTGGCCGTAGTCGGATTCGCCACTACGGCGTTCACAATTGCCTTATCGGTGATTCCCCAACCCGATGAGCCCAACAAACCGCTGGCGCTGCTAAAAATTGTGGGAGGGACCGCTGTGCTGATACTGCTTGGCGTTTGGATTTACGCGGCTGGAAAGCGCAGAGCCGGCCGCGAAAAGATGGCTTGAGAACTTCAGCTCGCTTGTCTGTCTTCCGGATGTTCGTACAGGTCCTTTTCGGACAGAACCGGCGGTCCGGCAGCCTTCATCCCAGCACGCGAAACGGCGCCGAACATCGGGCCACGCGCAGGCGTCACAGGTGCGAAGCTCATGAATCCGATTTTTGGAACGATATCGTCGTAAATAGCTTCCATGCCGCCCCGGAGCAGATAAGTTTCGTGCCAGAAACCGGTCCCGCCAGAATCCTTCAAAAAGTTCTGCCACCATTCCCGGTGGGGATCCGATCGCGTCCATTTCATCAGCGAGTCTTGGTCGCGCCAGTATTGGCGTATGCCGGCATGCATCGGGAAAAAAGAAAAGACAAAGTTTTCGTGCAACAGCAATCCGTCGGGATGGGCAGCAGCCGAGGAAGAGATTTTTGGCCCGAATCCAAGGAGAGTCTTGATTCCGGCAATGCGATTTACGCGCATGCCAAGATAGATGACGACAAGGTCGGGATAGCCCGAAAGGTCAACCGTTCGTCGCTCGACGCGGGTAGGCATAACCGAAAAAGGCTTACTTGCAATTTTATACCGGCGTCGCCGTCTTGCGCGCCGGATTAAAAAATGGCAGCGCAGTCACCTTAACATTCGTCTTCAGCCGGATGGCCTCGATCGTGATCTCCATCTGCAACTGTGTCCCCAGCTTCGAATGTTCAGTCTCGACGCTGGCCAAGGCAATCATCTTTTTCAGGATCGGCGACCAACTGGTCGTGGTGGCCTTACCAACTTGCTTTTCGCCCGAGTACAACGGCACGGCTACCCGCGAAGCCTGGCTCGGCGCGGCCGGAGTCAGCCCATAGCGCTCATACAACGCCTCAACGTCGGTCCAATCCACTTCCACGCCGACAAGTTGTCGAGGCACGCCGTTCTTCGCATCCAACTCCAGCGCGCGCTTCCCGATGAAATTTTCCTTCTCCAGATGCACCATTTTGCCGAAGCCCAACTCATACGGCGAATACTTCTGCGACGGAATCAGCGCCTTCTTCGAACTCGAGTAGTCCACCTCTATCAGCAACAACCCTGCTTCCACGCGAGCCACATCCAGTGCCAGCATGCCGGCGGCGTGCAGATCAAACTGCTTTCCTTTTTCCGCCAGCGCATCCCAAACTTTCACCGCATCGTTGGCTTCTTTCAAGAAAACCCAGATTTCATATCCCAGATCGCCGGTATACCCAGTGCGCGAAATATCTACCGGCACGCCCGCAATCTTGCCACGGGTCACGCGAAAATATTTCAGACTCGCGATGTCGGCCTCGGCCACGGATTTCAGCAGCTTCGCCGAGGTCGGCCCCTGCAATGCCAGCGCCGCAACCTTCTCGGAAATGTCTTCGACCTGCACATCCATGTTCAGCCCGTTCTGCCGGAACCAGCGCAAGCTGGGGTCGGCAGCCGTCCAGCGATAAACGTTTTCCTCCAGCCGCGAAATCGTTCCGTCGTCGATAATCTTGCCCTCTTCATCACACCAGCAGCAATAAATCACCTGCCCCACTTTCACTTTGTTGATGTCGCGCGTGATCACGCGGTTCACCAGCCGCGTCGCATCTTTGCCGGTAATCAAATATTTATAGAGCGGCGAAATATCGATCAGCGCCGCCGCATTGCGGATCGCGTTGTACTCATGCTCGTGATGCACCTCATACACGCTGACCGTGTAGTATCCCGACCACTCGCGGTAATTCAAGCTGTGGCAAAGCGGAAAAGTTCTCTCGTGAAACGCAGTTCCAATGGGCAAAGCAGTGGCCTCGAAATAATTTAACTCGAACGCAAATTATACCCTGCAACCCTCATCGAAGGCGTCATCCCGAGCGCGGGCGTTCTTGAGGCGGAGCGAAGGATCTCCCGCGCAACAAATCTCGGTGATGGCTAATGTTGCAGACAAACCACGGCATTCCCGGTAAAATGACCTTCGACTCATCCATGCGCTCAGCGATCCCGATCTCGAACGCCCTTCGCAGCTGGAGCGTGCTTCCCAGCGGCCTCTAATACGCGCACCCCGAAACTGCGCTAATATTCCTCGTCCCTATTCTCAATCTGCAAGCTGACAGCTAAAGGCTAAGAGGTCATGCCCAATTCATACGACGTAATCGTAATCGGCGGCGGCCACAACGGCCTCGTCAACGCCGCCTACCTCGCGCGCGCAGGAAAGAAAGTTCTGGTGCTTGAACGCCGCCACATTCTCGGCGGCGCAGCGTGCACCGAAGAGGTCTTCCCTGGCTTCAAGTTTTCGGTCTGCTCCTACGTGGTCTCGCTGCTGCGCCCGGAAATCATCCGCGATCTCGACCTGCCGCGCCACGGTCTCGAAATTCTCCCGCTCGACGGCACGTTCACACCCATGCCCAGCGGCGATTATCTGTGGCGCGTGAACGACCACGGCAAGACGCATCGCGAGATCGCCCGCCACTCCCGCGTCGACGCCGAAGCCTATGACGAATTCGGCAAAGCCATGCAAGCCATGTGCCGCTTCGTGAAGCCAATTCTCAGCATGGTGCCGCCCGACCCGAACACACTAGACCCGCGCGAACTGATGAAGCTGCTCTTCATCGGACGCCGCTTCCAGGGCATGTCGAGTTACGACAAATACAACCAGGTCCAGCTCATGACCATGAGCGCGATAGATTTTCTCGACCAGTGGTTCGAGACCGATGTCCTCAAGGCCACGATGTCGGCCTCCGGCATCATCGGCACATTCCTTGGCGTGCGCTCGCCGGGAACCGCCTACGTTCTGCTCCACCACTACATGGGAGAAATTGACGGCGCATTCCGCGCCTGGGGCTTCGCCCGCGGAGGCACAGGGGCAATCTCAAACGCCATCGGCGACGCCGCCCGCGAAGCCGGCGTCGAGATTCGTACCCAAGCCGCCATCGCGAAAATCATCGTCAAGGACGGCAAGGCGAAAGGTGTTGTCCTCACCAACGGCGATGAAATTTATGCTGAAACAATTTCTTCCAGCGTCGATCCCCGCCTCACCTTCAACAAGTTCATAGAGGCTGAGCATTTGCCCTCGGACTTCCTCGAAGACATCAACCGCTTCAAATACCGCGGATCTTCCGGCAAGGTAAACATGGCGCTCGACGCGCTGCCGAACTTCAAAGCCATACCCGGACCCGGCGCGCACCTGCGCGGCGCAATCTCAATTTCCCCAAGCGTCGAATATATGGAGCGCGCGTACGACGACGCCAAATACGGCAATTTCTCGCGCCGCCCTTATATCGACATGGTCATCCCGTCGCTCACCGACCCTTCGGTCGCGCCGCCGGGCAAGCACGTGCTCTCCTGTTTCGTGCAGTACGCACCTTACAAGCTGCGCCCCGGCCTGAACTGGGACGATCAAAAGGAAGCCTTCGGCGACACCGTCGTCAACACCATCGCTGAGTACGCACCCAACATCAAAGACATCATTCTCCATAAACAAGTGATCACTCCACTCGATCTCGAACGCGAGTGGGGTTTGAGCGAAGGCAACATTTTTCAAGGCGAACTTTCGCTCGAACAGCTTTTCTTCCTGCGGCCCGCGCCAGGTTACGCGCGCTTCCGCACGCCGATCCAGAATCTCTACATGTGCGGCTCGGCCACCCATCCCGGCGGCGGCATCATGGGCGCCCCGGGACGCCTCGCAGCATTGGAAATGTTGAAAGACAGCAAGGGAGCCGCGTAAAAATATGCTTTGTCATCCTGAGCGAGGATTGTTCTTCGCGCCACAAGCGCGAAGGATAACCGCAGTCGAAGGACCCCTATGTGCTATTCCGCGCCCATTCGTCTCAAGGCGTTCTCCCGATGCAGTTGAGAAATTCACTTTATGAATACATCGGCCACGACAGGCGCACGCGACCTCGTCATCATCGGCGGCGGCCACAACGGCCTGGTCACCGCCTTCTATCTCGCGAAAGCAGGATTCAAGCCGCTCCTACTCGAGCGCAGGCCGCAGGTAGGCGGCGCGGCCGTCACCGATGAATTTCATCCCGGCTTCCGTTGCTCGACGCTGGCGCACACCGCCGGCCCAGTTCGTCCAGACATCGCCCGCAACATGCAACTCGAAAAGCACGGCCTCAGGCTGATCACGCCGGATACCTGCGTCACCGCACTCTCGCCCGATGGTCGCGGCCTTTCGCTTTATCAGGACGAAAACAAATCCGCGCAGTCGATCGCCGCCTTCTCGCAAAAAGATGCGACGAAGTATCCCGAGTTCGAAAAATCTCTGGGAAAGATCAGCAAGGTAATCGCGGAAGCGCTGGCGACTACTCCGCCGGATATCGATCATCCCAGCGGCGGCGATCTTTGGAGCATGCTCAAGACCGGCCGGGCCCTGCGCAACCTCGGCAAGCGGGATATGTACCGCGTGCTGCGCTGGGGACCGATGGCCGTAGCTGATCTGGTGGCAGAATATTTTGAGACTGAACTATTGCGCGCCGTTATCGCGGCGCGTGGAATCTTCGGAACTTTTCTCGGACCTTGGTCGGCCGGAAGCGCCCTGCAGTTGCTGATCCGCGCGGCCGGCGATTCCCATCCCGCAGGCTCTGCCTTCTTCGCAGCAGGTGGTATGGGCGCGCTAACGCAAGCCATGGCGTCCGCCGGGCAAGCCGCAGGCGTCGAAATTCGCACTTCAGCCGAAGTCATCGAGATTCGCGTGAAGGACGGCGCAGCCACCGGCGTGCTGCTTTCGACTGGCGAAGAAATCAATGCCAACGCCGTAATCTCCAACGCCGATCCCAAGCGCACCCTGCTCAAGCTGACGGATCCCACGCATCTATCTCCCGACTTCGTGCAGAAGTTGCAGCATTACCGCGGCAATGGCACGGTTGCCAAAGTGAACCTCGCGCTCTCCGGTCTGCCGAATTTCACAGCTTTGAAAAACGACGACGGCGCCGCGCTGAAGGGACGCATTCACATCGGGCCGGAAATCGACTACCTCGAGCGCGCTTTCGACGAATCGAAGTACGGCAACTTCTCGCGCCAGCCATATCTCGAGGCCACCATCCCGTCGCTGACCGATCCCACGCTGGCACCCGCAGGCAAGCACGTGATGTCGATCTACATGCAGTACGCGCCCTACAAACTCAAAGGCGACTGGGAAGATCAACGCAAGGCTCTGGGTCAGACCGTGGTGCAGACGCTCGCTCAATATGCGCCCAACCTGCCCGAGATGATCCTGACGCACCAAATAATTACGCCGCTTGATCTGGAAGAAGTCTACGGATTAACCGGCGGCCAAATCTTCCATGGCGACCTTGCGCTCGACCAGTTCTTCACCATGCGCCCGCTGCTAGACTGGGCGCGCTACCGCACGCCGATCGAAAACCTGTATCTTTGCGGCAGCGGCACGCATCCCGGCGCAGGGCTAACAGGAAGCTCGGGCGCCAATGCGGCGCGTGAGATTTTGAAGGCATTGAAAAAGTAGCGTCCGCGTCTTGCCTGTATGCTGTAACGTGGGATCTATGGAAGAGCCGAACATCCTTCCCAAAAGAGTGCGCCGGCTCGCCATCGCCACAGGCATCGTGTCTGCACTTGCACTGTTTCCCATCCTTTTCCTCCTGTATCCCGCTCTTTTGATTCTGGGCGGCATTATTCAGCCCCGTTTCCCCAGTACGGGAAGGTGGCTCGTTTGGGCTGGTGCAGCAATGCTGGGCGCACCATTGATCGTCTACGACATTATGTTGTTCGTGCGCCCGGAAGGTCGTGCCCCACTGAATATGACACTGACGTTTCCGCCAGCGACGATCCTCCTCGCATGGTGCTACGCGGAGCTCGTTGCCAACGGCGTGAGGAGACTGCGTGCTCGGCGCTTCCGTGCGCCTGCGGAGTCCCGCCCGATAGGCTGGGGTCCATGGGCCGTTGCCGCCCTCCTCACCCTCTACATAGCTTGGGACCTCGGCGGCTTACTAGGTTGGTATCGCGGGCTCAACGATCACCGCCTCGATGCTGGCACTCGCGTAGCAGTCTCTATGCATCTGGTTAGGTTACTTATCGTCGTGGCCTTCGATATTTCGTTGGTAGGCCGAGATGTCAAAGTGAGGAAGTCCCGAATGACGCAATTCTGACATGAAACCCTCCGCCATCCTCCTCGTTTCCTGCCCCGACGCCAAGGGCGAAGTCGCCACGATCGCCGACTTCGTCTACGGTCACGGCGGCAACATCCTGCACGCCGACGAACATGCCGACGAAGAGTCCGGCCTGTTCCTGATGCGGGTTGAGTTCGATCCCAAAGACTTCGATATCGATCTCACAGACAAAGACCTCGCCGACTTCACCAAACATTTCTCCCCCATCGCAGAAAAATTCCAGATGAAGTGGCGGCTGACGCAGTCGTCTCATCGCCCGCGCATGATCATTCTCGTCTCGAAATATGACCACTGCCTCGTCGATCTCCTCTACCGTCACCAGAGCGGCGAACTCGCCTGCGACATCCCGCTGATCATCTCCAACCACCCCGACAATCAGTCCATTGCCGATTTCTACAAAACCCCTTACAACGTTATCTCGATTACAAAAGACAACAAGCAGCAGGCCGAAACACAAATCCACTCGCTGATCGAAGCCCACAAAGCCGATTTCCTGGTGCTTGCCCGCTACATGCAGATTCTCTCCAACGATTTCGTTAACCGCTATCCCCAGCGCATCATCAACATTCACCATTCGTTTCTGCCCGCCTTCGTCGGAGCCCGCCCCTACCATCAGGCCTTCGAACGCGGCGTCAAGCTGATCGGCGCAACCAGCCACTACGTCACCGAGATCCTTGACGACGGTCCCATTATCGAGCAGGATGTAGTCCGCGTGTCACATCGCGATACGGTGGAAGACCTCATCCGCAAAGGCCGTGACCTCGAAAAAGTCGTCCTCTCACGCGCCGTCCGCTGGCACGTTGAGAACCGCGTTCTTCTTTACGGCAATAAGACTGTCGTGTTTTGAAACGCTTCCGCTCACGCGGAAGTCCATGTACTTCCGGAAAATGAAAACCAGCCGTGGTAGTCCCGCTCCGGTAGTAACTTGCAGTACCCAATGATTTTCGTCTTTACTTGAACAGCAGTAAAGAATTCCCCCAATCGACGGGGAGGATCTCGCTCGCGGAGCGTCTCTTTGGCCGAGGACCTAAAGTTTGAGTTGGCGATCCTGGCGACAGTCCAGGGTTTTTATCAAAAACTGTTACGCGACTCGCTCGGCGGAGACGTCCCTATACCGAGCGGGCTCGACGAGGTCTCGCTTCGCCACTCCGAAGGCGACCTGCCGGAAACGCTTTCCCGGATGTATCGCTGGCTGCACCTGCTCGACATGGCCATCACGCCCGCCATGCTGCGCCAGGCGCTCACTCCCGACACTGATTCAGAAGTGGCCGAGGCTCTGCTGCGCTATTTTGTGCGGCGCCGCGAGGCGAACGAAGTCAACCGCGACAAAACCGACCTGATTGCGACGTTTCTTTACCGCCATCCTCGCGTCCAGGGTCAGTGGCAGCAGCATGGCTACGGGCTGGACGGAGCGCTGCCGCTTTCTCCGTTTGAAATCGCCCTGATCGAGATTCTCGCCGATACCGACGTGCCCTCTCTGCCCGAAGAACACGTGCAGCTGTTGCGCAACTTCGATCCTTTGCGGGAAGAGATTGCCCGCTATCGCGATTTCAACTCGCTGATCGATTCCGGCATTGTTTCGCGAGTGCGCGAACTGAAGCGCTGGCTGGATGCTTCGTTTTATCATCCCGGTGTGCTGGCCACGGTGGCCGCGCACAACGCCGCGTTCGGCGCGCGCTTTGACCAGCTCTTCACCAAGGCCCTCGGTGAGATCAAGCAATTCGCCCAGGCTCTCGATGAAATGGGAGGCAGCATTCTAAGCACGGTCGACGGTGTGGAAGTCACCGTCGAACACGTGGCCGCGATCGAGCAGAAAGAAATGCTCGAGGCCGACTACAACGGCGCGCTCGAGAAATTTCGCCGCGTGTCACGACTGAAAAAAGAATTGGACCGCCGTCCGCCCATTCGCCGGTCACTGCTCGCACCGGCTGCCGGAGAAAAAGTACGGAGTTCCGGCGGAGCGGCTGCGGCTGCGAAGCCCGCCCGGATTGCGGCTGCCAAAGCTGCGGCACCGGCTCAGGCGTTCCAGCCTCCCGCGATTACGGCGCAGCAGATCTCTGCCGAAGAAAGCAAGCTGCGGCGGGTTGAGGAGTCGATTCGCGTTTTCGTCCGCGTGGCCGATCCCAAGTATCGCCAGATCGTGCCAATGCGCTTCTTCAATCTGACGCTCACGGCGCCCGAAGCCGAAGCCTATAACGCCAGTTTCCTCGAAGAGAAAAGCTTGCGCGCCGACGTCGCGCGCACGTTGATCCGCCTGGTTTCCTGCGTAGCCCGCGTCAACACCGAACTCGAAGAACTCAAGCGCAGCCAGAGCATGTCCTCGCTGTGGAAGCTCCACGCCGACGCGCTGGTAGTGTTGCTCGACGTTGCCAGCACCGCCACCGAAGAGGCCGCGGGAGTGGCCAAGTCCGCCGAAAGTAAAGACGCGGCGTCTGCTAAAGCAATCCGCGAAACCGTGCAGAAACTGCGTGAGCGCTCTGATCTGGCTGTGAAAGCGTTGGCCAACACCGGCAACTAGGTGCGAGCCAGATCAAACTTGTCCAGTTCCTCCATCGGAAAATCCTTGCGATTGTCAGTCATCAAAACGCACTCACGCTCCAGAGCGATGGCGGCCACGATCATGTCCGCCAGAGCCAGTGTGCGGCCTTTTCTGGCCCATTGTTGCTTCAGCGCTCCCGCCCTCCGTCCTGACGTTCCCGTCAACTCGTAGCAATCCAGTACGCCCAGAAGGGTCTCGGTTCTCTGTGCCTCGTCGGGCCGCATTCCCGCATAGACTTCCGCGACATTCAAGGCTGTGGTGGCTAGCGTGTGTCCTGCCTGAACCAGCTGGGCGAGCAGTTCGCGGCGGCCGTGGCGGAGACGCAGCGCATCAATCAGCACCGAGGTGTCGAGCAGCAACCGCATCAGTTACGGGCACGCCTCGTCTTCTGGCGAACGTTTTTGCGCCCGCGGGAAACTTCGTTCTCAGAGCGCAGTTTGCGGACCCACTCGCCGGCTCCGCGGGCCAACTCAGGATGATCCTCGTCGTTCCACGCCGGGTCTGTGTTCTCCAGAAACTCAAGCAGCCGATGCCGGCGCACTTCATTGCGCGCCGTTTGCACCAAAAACGCACTACGCCCGCGCGGACCAACGAGGGCGTCAATTTCACGAAGCAGGTCTTCGGGCAAGAGGATGTGGGCGCGTCGAGGCATAGATTATGTGCATATGTAGTGTGCTATAGGTGTGGGCCTATAGTCAACACATTTAGCCACGGGGCGCGAGAACCTTCATTAATCCTGAGGAATTCAGGCTTTCTTGGTCAGAGCCGCGCGAATCCGCCGGCCCACGATCTCATCTTCGCCGGGTTGCAACATCCATACCCCGACCACCAGCGTGTTTGCATCCGCCGGGATGCCCTGGTTGGGTTTCTGGCCGGTGTTAGGGTTAAGCTCAATCGAAGGCGTCCCCGTGCGTAGAGCTTCCACGATCTGAGTAGTGGTGACGCCAGTAACCGCGGGATCGAAGCGTATGAGGAGATGCGGAACGTGGTTGGCGATCTTCGGAACCACAGTCTCCGTCCGCACAGAAGGGATGCCCTTCACTGCACCAGCAATGAGATCGGCCCGCTTTTGATAATCGCCTTGCATTGACTCCTCTGTGTGCGAGAGAACCCAGTCGACGGCCGCAACCATGCCCACAATCTGCTCCTTGGCTACCTTCATGCCGCGGCCGATTCCATCTCCCGGATTGTTATTCTGCTGGGCCAGGTCCGTCAGGACCTTCCTTCCCAGCAGCAGGCCGGCGTTTTGTGGCCCGCGCATTCCCTTGCCGCCTGAAAATGTTACGAGGTCAAAGCCCATGCCCGTGTACTTCCACAAATTCGAGATCGGAGGCATGTCGGCGGCTGCATCCAGCAGGCACGGAATGTTGTGCTCGTGCGCCACGCGCAGCCACTCCTCTCGACCGATCTGCGCACTCCCTGCGATCCCATCCTCATCCTCCGCAGCGTTGAAAAAATTTGTCATCACCCCGTTGCCCACGCCGCACGCGCGCTTATAGTCGTCGAGCGTGACCACCTCCGTTACCCGCGCTCCGCAGAGATACATGGCGCGGTCATACTCATAGCGGTGGGCACGCTGCACGATAACCTGATTCTTCAGGCCGTCAATCGCCTGCGGCATATCGGTAATGCTGATCTTGTTTGCATACTGCAGGCAGGCGGCGGCCGCCAGACTGATGGCTCCCGAGGCTCCCGAAGTCACCACCGCTCCCTCACACTTGAGGCGACCTGCGACGTATTCGCCTGCTTTCTGCTGCAGTTCGCGCAGGCGCACAGGATGAAGCGCGGCCTTCTGTACCGCAGCGAGAACTTCCGGGGGCATGCAAGCTGCCGTTAGCGTGGTGTAGGTGCCGGCGGCGTTGATAATCGTCGGAACCCCGAGCTTCGCATAGTAGTCTTCACCATCTGCCGATGCATCTGCCGATGAAAGAGCCCTGGCCGAGGAAACCAGAGGAGCAGCACCAACCGCAGCGGCGAGCGAGCTGGCCCAGCGAAAGAAACGGCGGCGGGAGAGAAAGCCTGCTTGAGATTCGGTCGATGCTGACATGCTGGTCGCCCCCGATTTCGAGAAAGTTGCACAGGAAAACATTATCGCGCATACAGTTCTTTCGCACGAGCTATTTCCGCACGGGGGCGACACGAACAACAGCAGCCTAGACCTGCTGACGGAGGTTGGGACGCAGGGTGAGCGAGCCGTCATCGTTTAGCTTCTGGCGACAGGCCCACCGGACGGGATAGCGCATTCCCTTTACTTCAATCTCCGCTCTTAGTTTTAATCCTTTCCAGTCGGCGACGTTTGGAAGCACGAACTGGGCCTGCCGAATTTTTCCGGGTAACGGGTAACCTGCGTCCAGACAACCGCTCTTGAGAATCTTTCCGTCCTGGGTCTCCGCGGTCACTCTCAATACGCCTGGCACGCCGGCGATTCCGTCATTGGCGAAGCCGACAATCAGCCCCGTCGAACCAGCGTCTTTATAGCTCCAGATAAAAGACGGCCTCACCCGATAGCCAATTCGGCGATTGATCCGATCGAACGCTGCCGGATACGCCTGATAGTAGGTCATCAGATTCTTCGCACTGATCTGGTGAAAATTCCAGAGCGACCAGTAATTCGCCCCGATATCGATCACGTGGTCGATCATGTTCTCGGCCGGGGATATCCCTTCCACTGCGGTATTGGGATCGGGAGGTTTCCCGGGAAGCCCCTGTTCGAGCAATGCCGCGATCCAGGGTGGGCGATTGCTGAGCGCTTCAATCTGCTCGTTCTCAATGAAGATGGTGTCGCTGCGAATCCAATTGTTGCTGCGGACGGTGCGGTCCAGCAGTTCTGAATTACCGACCCGGCTGAAGTCCGGTTGAGTATTGGTTAGCAGAGGCGTCTTCGAAAAGTGCTCGAGCTGAACTTCGAGCATGTTGACCCATGTCCGTTCCGCGGTCTGGTAATCAGGGAAAGGATTATTGGCAAATGGCCAGGTGTGTCCTTCGCCCCAGAAGCCGTACATGAAGGTATCGATATATTCGACCAGCGGATTGCCATCGAACTCGGCCGCCAATTGTCCCACCAGTTCTTTGAATGCCTGCTGAAAAAAAGGATCGTCATACCGCGGCTGATAACGCGAATGCGGGTTCTGCAAAAATCTCTTCCCCTCGGCGGCGCTTTCCTGATCGCTGGCCACCAGATCAACTTTCGGAACTTTTTCGAGAACAAAATCCGGCAGCGCCGCTTCGTGCGTATAGTCTGGAGCGCACATCTGAATTCGCAATCCGACCCGCTTGTTGTTCTTCTTCGCTGATTCAAAAACCAGCTTCACGTAATCGGGCAACTCCAGGCGTCCCGGCCGCGGCTGCACTTCCCTCCACGTCGGGCGGATATACAGCTGCTGGCCCAGCGGAAATCGAACCAGGTCTTCAATCGCCTGCGGAATATTGTCTGACTTGATTTCCTCCGTGCCACTGTCTGCCGTGATGTAAGTAACCAGTCCCTTGCCATAATTCGGCACGACGTCTTCGGAAGCGGTGGTGGTCATCACCACGTCGTCGGTCGGAATCACGGCGTCAGGCGGGTATTGCGGGAACGGACCCTGATTGAGGCGATCGGTGACCTGAGGACCCGAGCCAAAGTTGTAGTTTCCCCAGTTATGGGCAGGAACCTTGGCCTGCGCTTTGCCGATTCCAAATTCTGCGGCTACGGCGAGAGCGGCAGTACTTTTTAGAAAATCTCTGCGGCGCATCAGAATTATCTCCTGCTCATTGCTTGATTAGATCTTGGCTAGGCTGGAGCAAGAAGTCCGAGGTGGAGGACTTCGATAACAGCGGTGTGATTTTAGCAGGTGTTTGGAAGCAAGAAACTCGGATTGCTCGTTGGCGCAACGTGTTTGGAAGAGTCTCTGGACAGAGGGAGTTTTTCCGGAGTCCCGTCTAACGGAAAAATGGAGGACTATCTATCCTCGGTTCTCCCTTGCGTGACGAGGTTGCTACTGTCCCATGCCCGTGAGCCGGGCTGCGTCTTGCATCATCGAGAGTCTTCGCTGCTGCTGGTCGAGCATGTCCTGCATGTGCGCCAGGCGTTCCATCTGAATCGATTGGTAGCGGTTCACCGGGGTGTCGTACTGCGCCGTGCCGACGGCCGCATGCATCGCCTGATTTACGCGGTCGATGCGCGTCTGCAGATCGGCAATCCGCGCTTCCTGATTCTGGATGCGTGCTTTCCACTGCTCGCCGGTCCGCAGTTCGGCCAGCTGCCGCTGATTGGCGCGCTGCTCCGAGTAGCTGTCTACGGAATGCTTCACGCCGGATACTGTTGTCATTGGCTCCGAGGACTCAGGGATTTCCGACGGGGCTGAGGGAAGATCCTGATTTGTAATTATTTTGGGAGCCGTGCCGGCTGCCTGCTGCGCCTGCAGTTTCGCATGGTTCGCACGGGCCACGTCGGCCAGCGAATCCCCGGCTTGAGACTGCGCCATTGCAGCTGCATTCAGTAATAGTCCTACCAAGAAAACCAGCCAAGCCGCTCGCTGCATAGGTCCTCCCGAAGCCGTTCTGCTCCCTATTAGGAGAACCCAACGCAGTGCATCCTGTCGCATCCCAAAGGTGTAATCCGCGCCTAACGAAAGGCACCAGCCGGAGGTGACCGTCGTTTCTGGTTTTCTACTTCTAGCTCCCGGTTTCGGTCGCGAGGAGCGATTGGGCTTCCGGTTTTGGGAAGGTTGTTGCAGCTGGGGATATACCCCCCTCCCCCCTGATCTATTGGAATCTTCGGGTTAGCGCCAAAATCGAGTTTTATCTATTGGCTGCAATAACTTGCGGACAAAATCTTGAGCCGCAAAGACTTAGGTCGGTTGGTCGGATTGTCAAAGAACTCGTGTGAGCTCTCTAGGGTCGGCCAAAGTGATCGTGGCGTCAAGTCTACGAAAGTAGGCAATTTCTGTCTCACAAGGCGCATTCGCTCGTGCGTTTTATCGCCAGTTATCGACAGCTGGGGATTCGCGAGGCGCTGGATTCCACAGCTATGGTCTCTTGACTCGTCTGGCGACTTCGGGGCCGAACATCCTGAAGTGCCTCTCGTTGTCGGTATAGATGGTCTCTGCCCGGGCTTTGATGGCACAGGCGGCCAGGAGCGCATCGTAGATCGTCGCACCCACGATTCCGTTCGCCGATGCCTGTCGAATGGCCGCCAAGTATTCCGCACTTTCGAGCGAGACGATTGTGAGGTGATCTTCGATGTCGCTAAGGAAAAGGAGTGCTTGCCCGGGGCTTGCCCGAAATACCCCAGGCAAGCGCGTCACCCCGGCATAGACCTCGGCGAGGCTGTGAGCGGCACAGCCTGCGATTCGTTTATTGGACGGAGCGTAAGCAGCCAGACAGCGGTCGTGATCCTCGTGGTCTTCCACGAAAGCTGGAATAAGCACCGAGGTATCAAAGAACCATTTCAACTGGTTTTCTCACTGCGGCGGCGGGAGGAGCGTAGGGAGCCGGCATCAACGCGCCCACGTTCGTTGCGAATTTTGCGAACGGCTTGGTTTACGACTTCCGCGGAAAGCGGTTTCCCGGTTCGCATTACCCACACGCCCTGTTTTTTCCGCATGGTCGCGGCCCCTCGCACGGGACGCAGAACGATTTGATCCTCCGAGCTTTCCAGTTCCAAAGAGTCTCCCGCGGACAGTTGAAGCTCTTCCCGCACGGGCTTTGGCAGAACCAGCCGTCCGGCCCGATCAATGGTCAGGGTAGTTGTCATGGCATTCATTTTACCATAGTATCTACCACCTTATATGGTACGAAAAATGGTCGCGGTGGACTCCCTCTAAATTAAAGAAGGGACAGGCGATTTACGCCCGTCCCTTTTTTAAAGCTAGCGCTGGATGCCTAGTTGATATCGAACTGTTCCTGGTGCAACGCGGGATCGCTTTTCACGATGATGGTGCGCTTGGTCAGTTCTTCCATTTCGTTCAGCAGGCGGCCGTTGTTGGCTTTCAACTCCTTGGCCACGTCCGGATTCACGCGCAGCATTACGTCTTCGTGCTCCAGATGCTTCGCGATCTTGCGCATCTCCACGTAGATTTCGTTCGCTACCGTGGTCAGCGACTTCACGTAGCCCGTGGATTGGCAGTAGGGACACGGCGCGCCGATGGTGCGCTCGAGGGATTGCTTCACGCGTTTGCGGGTGATGGCAACCAGACCGAAATCGTTGAACTGGAGAACCTTTGACGGCGCTCGGTCATGGCGCAGCTCCTCTTCCAGAGCCTGCATGACGCGTTGGCGGTTGCGGCGCTCATCCATGTCGATGAAATCGATGATGATGATGCCGCCCAGATCGCGCACACGAATCTGGCGCACGATTTCCTTGACCGCGTCCACATTGGTTTTGACGATGGTGTCTTCGAGGCGCGAGGTTTTGCCCACGTACTTGCCGGTGTTGATGTCGATGGCGACCAGCGCTTCGGTCTGGTTGATGACGATGTAGCCGCCGCTCTTCAGCCAGACTTTGGACTTGAGTGCCTTGTTCATTTCTTCGGCGAGGCCGAACTGTTCGAATAGCGGCGTCTCTTTGGTATAGAGCTTCACGCGCTTCACCAAGCCGGGCTGGAAGCGGTTGAAGAAGCGCAGAATGCGCTCGTATTCCGGCTCGGTGTCGACCCAGATCACGGAGAAATCGCTCGTGACCTGGTCGCGCAGCACACGCTCGACTACATTGAGGTCGTGGTAGATCAGCGCCGGCGGCTTCGAAGCCTCGGAGCGCGACTTGATGTCATTCCACAGGCCTTTGAGGAAGCGAATATCCGCGCGCAACTCGTCTTCACCGGCGTTCTGCGCCGCGGTGCGGACGATGAAGCCGCCGTGGCCGTTTTCGCGTTCGCTCATGACGATCCGCTTCAGCCGCTGGCGCTCTTCTTCGGATGCGATCTTGCGCGACACTCCGGTATGGTTGACCGTCGGCATGTAGACCAGGAAGCGTCCCGGCAAGGCGATGTGGCTGGTGATGCGCGCGCCTTTCTTGCCGATGGGCTCTTTGGCAATCTGCACCAGGATTTCCTGGCCTTCCTTGAGCAAATCGCTGATCTTGGGAACGTCTTGCGAGGACTGGCGGCGCGGGAAGCGGCGCCCGCCACCGCGGCGTCCGCCGCCGCGCTGCCGGTCGTAACCGGGACGCGGACGCGGCGCGCGCTGCGTGTAACCAGCCGTTCCCGCCGGCGCACGAACCTCGGCCCGGGTATCGACTGTGCCGGTGCCACGGGCCTCGGCATCGAGCAGGGCTTCGGCTTCGGCTTGCGCCTCTTCCAGTTCTAATTCTTCAGTATCTTCCTCACCCTCCGCAGTTCCTTCCGCAGGAGGGGTTACGCCCGCGTCGGCCAACGATGCCATGTGGATTTCATCCACCGTTTCACGGACTTCGGCAAGCTGGCCGGGCGCGCGAGTCTCTTCTTCAAATTCGTCGTAGCCTTCATCCGACGATTCTTCATAGCGGACTGTATCGGCTTCTTCCTCGTCGATAGTTTCCTCTTCGAGCGTTCCCGGAGCGGCAAAAGCCGGGGCCGCGAAGGCAGAAGTCTCTGGTTCGCGGGCCGGAGAGATGGAGCGATCCGAATGCTCGAATCGAGTCACCCTCTCGTTTTCTTCTTCGATGACTTCTTCCGTAATCTCTTGAGCATCGCTAGCGCCATCAGAAGCGATCTGGTTTTGGTTTGCCAGCTCTCGCCGGCGAAACTCGCGGTTCCAGTCGACCGAAGTCGATGCCGCTGAACTCGATGCCTCCTCGACTTGATCTTCTTGCGCGTGGTGCGATTCGTCTCGCTCCTGCACCGCTTCAGCAACCGGAGCGGCGCTGTCACTCGCACTGGCAAAGATGGGTTCATCGTCGGGGAAAGTTGCGGCCACAGGGGCCGGGGGCGTTGAGGCGGAGGCAGAAGAGTTGGAAACCGTCTCAGTCCCGGAATCATAGGAACGCCGCTCCTGCGCAGCGGGAGGCTGCGCCAGACCCCGGTACTTGGAGATCGATTCCCCCGGAAGCAATATTGGCTGGTATCCCGCCGGTGGGCCGAATTGCTGGGACCTGCCTGATTCCTGGGCGCGCGGAGCCGCGGGAACACTCTCAACCGGAGGCCGGGCAAACCTTGGCTCTGGGCTTCGCTCGCGCCCTTCGCTACGCGCTTCGCCTCGGCCATCGCCGCGTCCATCGCGGCGTCCGCCGCGACGGCGGCGGCGTCCCCGCCAGCCTCCGCGCTCGCGATCCGAGCCCTCCGACGATTCCTGGGGCGCGCTACCCTGCGTAGAATGTTGGGTTTCGGTGTTGTGTTCGCCGGGCTCTGAAACCTGACCAAATGCGGGTTGGCTTTCTGTGGCAGCTGAGCTTTCGAAATGCTCCTCGGTCTCTTGGGGCGTTGTACTCTGATCCGTTTGCGGACGCAGGTCCTGCACGCCGCGATTTGCCGGAACCACGTCGGTTAAATCCTCGTCGTGTTCTTCCAACTCCATAAAGTCGGAAACGTAGAGGAAGGCGTCGCGCTCCAGGCCGATGTCGACGAAGGCCGATTGCATTCCAGGCAGCACGCGGGTTACGCGGCCTTTGTAGATGGAACCCGCCAGGGTGTATTCATTTTCGCGCTCGAGGTAGATTTCCGCGAGCAGATCGTCTTCCACCAGCCCCACCTTGGTCTCGTGCGGCGTGGAAGAGACAAATAACTCTTTGTTCATTGATACTCCGGTCCCACCCTGACTCGTTTAAGAGAGTCGGGCAGGCTTCACCGGGGCGGAGCGAGGAAGGAAAGGGGAGGATAGAGCGTCGCGATGCTGGCCCCGCATGGGGGACGGGTGGGGCTGGGGAGGTTGCTCCCCAACCGAATCCGCTGCACAAGCTTGGGTATCTTTTGCACTGTTTCGCTTTGCGTCTGCCGGGTTTGTGACCGCACTCTCAGACCGTTTCCGGTCGGGGGGCCGTTTCCCTGCCAGCAGCGCTATAGCTTCAATCCTGCCCGGCCTTCTACTGCTTCTCTAGCCGGTGAAATGCCCCCTTTACGCGAGGGCGATCGATATTTTTGGGGCTGCGCCTACTGGCACAGCTACTGCTCCCTGCCGTCTTCACTGTGTTCGGGAATCTCGTTCAAGAGCCCCTTATTTACTTAATCCTGTTGGATCAGCCGGTTCTTCTTCGATCTACCCCAGCTAATTCACAAAGCGGCGCATTCGAACGTTCATTACCATCCCCAGCGCCAGGAACATGAACAACACGGAAGACCCACCGTAACTCATTAGTGGCAGGGGTATTCCAGTGACCGGCATAAAACCGACCACCATGCCGACGTTGACCAGGATATGGAAGCTAAGCACAGCCACCACACCCATCACCACGAACGTGCCAGCGCGGTCGGGCGCTGTTTGCGCGTTCTGGGTCAAACGCATCAGCACTATGAAGTATAACAGGAGAACTCCGAGAGCGCCTACGAATCCATGCTCCTCGGCGAAGGCCGCGAAAATAAAATCCGTTTGTGGGACAGGCAGGAAAGCACCGTGTGTTTGCGAGCCTTTACCACCCCACAGCCCCCCCGAACCCACCGCGATCTTGGATTGCTCAACTTGGTACCCCGACCCCTGGGGATCGGCGTCCGGCTCCAGAAAGCTGGTGAGCCGCTGCTTCTGGTAGGACTTTAAAACGTGTACCCGCGGGGTGAAGAACACGGCTCCCACCCCCAATGCTGCCAGCAGGACGACCAACAATCCCTGTCTCCATTGCAGCCCGCCCAGAAATATTCCCATGATCGCGATGGGCACATAAGTCAGCGCCGTGCCCAGATCGGGCTGGGCCAGCACCATCAGCATCGGAACACCGACGATGGCCCCGGCCTTGATGAGGTCCGGCCAGGAGAGTTCCCGGTGCCGCAACTCGGCGAAGAACTTCGCTATCGCCAGAATCAAAATCAGCTTCACCCATTCGGAGGGCTGAAAGTGATTCCCACCGGGCATTTTGATCCAACGCCGCGCTCCGAGAAACCTCTGGCCGAACAGCAGCACTGCTACCAAGGATGCAACGGCCGCCACGTAAAACCAGTGGATGCGGTCGAGCAGCACCTGGTAGTTCACCGCGCTCATCAGGAACATCGCGCCCACGCCGCCCAGGACCCAGTAAATCTGCCGGATGTGGGAGCCGGCAAACTTGGTGTGCATGGTGGCGCTGTGGATCTCCATCACCCCGAGGGCGCAGATCATGAGCACAAAGACCAGCAGCAGCCAGTCGAAATCGCGAAATGAAACGTAGCGTGACATCAGAATCCAGTACCCAGTACCTAGTACCTAGCAAACCCCTCCCTGAACGCGATTTCGCTCAACCTCTTCACTGCACTTTTCCCGTGCTGGGTACCAGGTACTGGGTGCTGGTGGCCACGAGCGGCCGCTTGGTCAGATCTACGAAGAAGTGCCCGCCCTGCAGTTTCTGCCCGTCGCCGTCTGCATCGGGCGCCGTCCACACCGCGCCGACCTCAATCTTCCCGTTCGTATTCGGCGTCTCCGCCAGCTTCGGGGGATTCTGCCGTTGCTTCTCCACGTATGCCTTGATTACATGCGAAGCCACGATAGCGGCCAGCGGCCCTTCTTCTCCGCCCTCCCATAAAACGCAAACGACAATCTCTGGATTCCGGCGCGGACTCACACCCACGAACCACGCGTTATTCTTGAATCTGGCTTTTCCGTTCGCCATCTTCGCCTTGGCCGCTCCGCTGATGGTCTGGGCTGTTCCTGTTTTCCCGGCAAAGTCGATGCCTTGCAAGTGTGCCGCCGCCGCGGTACCCGACCAGGTGCCGCCGTTGGCATCCACCACCTGGGGTGAAGTCACATCGGCCATCGCGTCGGTAATGATCTGCCAATTCTTTGGGTCCAGGGGAATCTGCACTTTGTCAGATGTATTGGACGCCTGCGTCATGTTGGCCGGCAGTTCGTCGGGGAATGCCACGTGCGGCCGCACCAGCATGCCACCGCTGGCGATGCCGCTGATGGCTCGCGCCAACTGAATTGGCGTCACTGCCACGGCGCCTTGCCCAATGCCGACGGAGATGGTTTCTCCGGCAAACCATTTCTGTTTGAAGTTGCGGATTTTCCACTCCTCCGACGGCATCACCCCGCTCACTTCTTGCGGCAGGTCAATTCCGGTTTTTTGCCCCAGCCCCAGCATGGTGGCGTATTTCGCGATGCGCTCGATCCCCAGCTTTTCGGCCAGGGTGTAGAAAAACACGTCGCAGGACTGATAAATCCCCTTGGTGATGTCGACAATCCCGTGAGTTCGATGATGATCCGAGATCCAGCATCGGAAGTAGCGGCCGTAAAACTCGGCACCGCCGGTGCAGTTGACCTTCAGATCCTGCGCGATCCCCTCCTGCAGCCCGGCCGTGGCCATGATGACTTTGAAGGTGGAACCGGGCGCCAGTTGTGCCTGAATCGCCTTGTTCAGCAGCGGATGGTCTTCATCGTTGACCAGCTTGCTCCATTGATCGCGCGAAACCCGCACCGCGAAATCATTGGGATCGAAGGTTGGCCGGCTCACCATCGCCAGGATTTCTCCCGTACGCGGGTCCATGGCGACGATGGCGCCGTTTTTCCCTTCCAGCGCTTCTTCCGCCGCGATCTGCAAATCGATGTCGACCGTGAGCTTCAACTGTTTTCCCGGGATCGCATCCGTTTCTCCCAGCAATCCCACTTCGCGGCCATGGCTGTTCACCAGCGCCCGCCGCGCTCCGTTCGTCCCCATCAATATGTTGTTGTATTGCCGCTCGACGCCTGAGACTCCTACAACATCGCCGGGGTTGTAGAGTTCGAACTGCGGCTGGTTCAGCATGTCTTCCGTCACTTCACCCACGTAGCCGATCAGGTGGGCCATGAAACCATTGCGCGGATACAGCCGCCGATGCGCCATGATCGTGTCCAGTTCCGGCAATTCGTTGCGATGCGCATCGATAAAGGCGAGTTCGTCGGGAGTGATGTCTTCTTTCAGGAAGATCGGTTGGTACTGTGGGATCGCGGCGAAATGGCGAATCCGGGTGCGCACTTCGTCGGGATCGAGGTGCAGGCCTTGGGCGATCAGGTCCGCATCCGCATTGAGGTCGCGGGAAGAGTCGCGCAGCAGCAGCGCGGAAAATGATGGATAGTTATCTACAATGATGCGCCCTTCGCGGTCCAGAATCTTGCCGCGGGGCGCTAGAATCGGCACATTGCGGATGCGATTCTTTTCGGCCGCGGAGGCATAATACCCGCTCTCCATCACCTGCAGCTTCCACAATCCGTAGGCCAGCACCAGGAAGATGGCCAGGATGATGTACTGTGCCGCGGTCAAGCGGATGGGCGATACTTTGTCGTCACGGCTGAACATAAATCAGTGGCCAGTGGCCAGTGACTTGTGGCCAGTTAAACATTCGTGAGAAGTTCGCCTGATCCACAAGAAGTCACAACCTCGAAGAGATGAATGTACAGGAGCTTTCACACCTTGATTGTACTGCGGCGCGGGAGCCGAAGGATTGCCGGATGGGTAACGGAAGTCACAGCCTGCGCGAATCTCACTGGCCACTAGCCACTGACAACTGGCCACTGCTCACGTTCTCTGCTTGAACTTGTCCAGCACAAAGTACAACGCCACGCCCACCACGGCGTTCGCCAGTCCTTCCAGCACACCCCATCCCCAGCTCCAGTCCAGCTTCAGGTTGACCATTCCTCGCGCCACGGTGAAATAGACTGCGGCGTGAACCAGATAAAACCCCCAGGTGACCAGCAGGCGCGTGCCGGCGTTCTCCACGTCAAGCTTGACGCCCAACGATGACGCTAAATACCCCACAACGGTCTTCGCGATGCCATAAATTCCGATGGGATAGGGCCCCAGCATGTCCTGCACCAGTCCGATGGCCGCTCCTGTCAGCAGTCCTGAAATCGGGTTACGCCGTGCCATGCCGAAATAAATCGTTACCAGCAAGGGCAAGTCGAAGATGCGAAAAAATGGAAACCGTCTCGGTAGAAAAGCCTGCAGGAACAGCGCCAGCAACGGCACGCCCACGGTCACCGGAATGCTGAACCGGTAAACCTCAATCTGCTCCTCAGATGTGTAAGTGATGGGCACGCTAGTGGGGATTATCTTCGGGGGCAGCAGGTGGAGGAGCGGGTTGCGGACTGGCGGGCTTGGGCTGTGCCGAGGCCGGTTTCCCTGAAGAATTCGTCGAGTTCGAATTAACGGCCGAATCAGGACTTGAAGTGTCAACCGCGGAGCCCCTGGAAGCGGCGCTCCTGGGCTCACTCCCCGTGGCTGAATCGCCCGTAGTCGGCTTCTGCGCAACCTTCTTCACAGGCTCGCCGCTTGCTGGCTGCGCGCTGCCGGTCGCACTGCCGGCAGCAGCAGCCGATGTCGGCGCCGGCTTCCCGACCAACTTGGGCACAGCAGCGGCCACTGGCTTAGCTGCGCCATTCGGCTGCGGCTTCGCGCCAGCGTTTCCCGACGAAGCGGCCCCCGGAACCGTTGCCGGCTTGTCCGGCACCGAGGGCAGGCGCCGTGCCAGAATATCCGCCGCGCGCACGCTGGCACCGCTTTGCGCCACTGGTTCACGCTCTTCCTTTTGAGTTACGACCAGCACTTCCTCCAGCCGGCTCAGGTCGGCAGCGGGCTTCACGTTGATGCTCAGAAACAAATCTCGGCCTGGACCTACCTTGCTCACCGTGCCCACGGGCAATCCCTTGGGAAAGATCTGATCGCCTCCGCTGCTCAGCACGGCTTCTCCCGGAATGACTTGCTCATCACTCATCACCCGTTCCAGAATCAGCTCGCCGTTGGGTGTTCCGCGCAGCACGCCCTGTAAGCGCGACTTCTCAAGAAATACCCCCACCCCGCTGCTCTGGTCGTTGATCATTAATACTAGCGAGGTTGAAGGATAAACCAGCCACACCTTGCCCACGATGCCGCCCGCTGTAATCACCGCCATATCCGGCTTGAGTCCGGCGTTTTCGCCTTTGTCGATATAGATGGAGCGAGAGAGATCGCTTCCGCTCGAGCCGATCACCTGCGCCGGCACCGTATCGATTTTGACCAGTTCCTTAAATGCCAACAGGGATTGCAACCGTTCCGTCTGGGTGGCCTCTTCGGTCAGCCGGGCCTGCTCCAGTTTCATCTTCTCGATCTGATCTTTGAGCTGGCGGTTTTCGGCGCGCACGCCGCGCAGGAAGAAATAATCGTGCAGGAGATTATTGCCGCCGTTCTGCAGCCAGACCAGGCCGCGTTCGAAGGGAGTAATCGCGCCCACCGCCCAGATGCGGATCAAACGCGTATTCTCCGCGTCAGCGCTGCGCTTCACCTGCACCGCCAGCCCCAGCACCTGCAGAAACAAGACTCCCACCAGGATGGTCAGGTTGCGGTAGCGGCCGAGCACGGATTCCATAAAGCAGGTTTCAAAGTTTCAAGGTTTCAAAAGTTTCAAAGTCACAAGGAAACCAACCGCCGGCTTCGATCCGAGCGTTCAATCGCGACGCTGGCACCTTGAAACATTGAAACCCTGAAACCTTGAAACTTACTCAATTGAAATTTTTCTCAGCAGCTTGAAGTCCGAGAGCATTTTGCCCGTTCCCAGCACCACGCTGCACAGCGGATCGTCGGCAATCGAAACCGGCAGCCCGGTTTCTTCGCGGATGCGCTTGTCCAGATTCTTCAGCAGCGCTCCGCCTCCGGTCAGCACAATGCCGCGGTCGCTGATGTCGGCCGAAAGCTCGGGCGGGGTGCGTTCGAGAGCCACGCGGATCGCATTCATGATGGTCGAAACGCACTCGCTCAGCGCCTCGCGAATCTCGCCGTCATCTACTGTAATGGTTTTCGGCACGCCTTCAATCAGGTTGCGTCCTTTAATTTCCATGGTCATCGGCTTGTCGAGTTGGTGTGCGGAGCCGATCTCCATCTTGATCTGCTCGGCGGTGCGCTCGCCGATGAGCAGATTATATTTCCTCTTCAGATAATTCATGATGGCTTCGTCCATCTGGTTGCCAGCCATCCGCACCGAACGCGAATAAACGATGCCGCTCAAAGAAATCACGGCGATGTCGGTTGTCCCTCCACCGATGTCGACTACCATGTTACCGCTCGGTTCCGTGATTGGGAGTCCGGCGCCGATCGCGGCCACCATCGCCTGTTCCACCAGGTGCACTTCGCTGGCCTTGGCGCGATAGGCGGAGTCCATGACGGCGCGCTTCTCCACCTGCGTAATTTCCGAAGGCACTCCGATCACGATCCGCGGATGCACCAGCATCTTCCGGTTGTGCGCCTTCTGAATAAAGTAGTTCAACATCTTCTCGGTAACTTTGAAGTCGGCGATCACGCCGTCCTTCATAGGCTTGATGGCCACGATGTTGCCCGGCGTGCGGCCGAGCATCTCTTTCGCCTCTTTGCCCACGGCTTCCACTTCGCCCGTGTTCTTGTTGATGGCGACAATCGAGGGCTCGTTGACCACGATGCCTTTGCCGCGGGCGTAGACCAGAGTGTTGGCCGTGCCTAAGTCGATGGCCAGGTCACTCGAGAACAGGCTGAACAAAGACCTGAGGTTGTGAGAATGGGATGAATGAAATCCGTTATTTGACATTGACGAAGCTCTTCTCGCGATCCACGTTGATCGCATTGTTTCCGGGCGAACCCGATTTGCGCCTTCCGGTGCGGCTGCATCTTCTCTCTAGTCTATGAGTCTCTAGTCTATGAGAGTCTCTGCAACCCTGCCGGGACCGAAGGTTCCTTGTCCCTTTGATCGGAACCCTACTTCCACTTACCTACTGAATAATGATCTTCTTCTGCTGCGTGTTCACTCCGCCCTGTGCTGTCTGCGCGGTCACCGTAATGACCGCTTCACCGGTCGCCAGCGGCGGCGTGAAGTAATGGAACGTCCCATCGGTCGTGATCATCGGGACCTCCCGTCCATTCACCATCACTCGAGCCCCGATCTGCGTCTTCCCTGTCACCTCAATCACGTGCCCATGTTGAATGAAGGGATCCAGTTCCAGATCGATTGCTTCTGTCTGCTTGCCCTTGGGAATGATGGTGAAACGGTTCTTCTCGCTTTCGATCGATTCTTTTCCCGACGCTTCGTACGACTGTACCATCCAGTAGTACGCTCCTTCGCCCAAGCTTGTAACCGTAACATCTGCCGTGTTTACCTTTTTGTCAACCAGGGTAGAAGAAAAGTAAGGGTTCCGCGAAATCCGCAGCCGGTAGCCCACCGCGTTGGCCATCGGCGTCCAGGAGAACTCCACGTCCTTGGTCTCGTCTCCGGCAGTGAAGATTGGAGCCATGTTCGCGGGAGAAATCGGCGTCGGCGGCCCGGCATCCTTCGCTTTTTCCATGTGCGGCTCGGCTGCCTGGAAGCTTACTTTCTCCCAGTTCGCCAGTTCCACCGTTTCGCCATTGCGCGTGACTTCGCCGGTGCCCTTTTTCATCAAAATCTCGTGCTGATCCGCCTTGGGGTCGTTGTGCACCTGCGCCGTGGATTCCGGAGCCAGCGATGCCGTCGCCCCGTCCACAATTACCCTCGACCTCGATCCCTGAGAGTAGGTGGCGGTTGAAAGATCGACGGTTCCGGTGCTCACGGCCACGGCTACGTTGGTCTGCTGCTGATCATTGGCTGAGTTCTCTTCAATCACGATCAGCGAATCCTGTTTCACGGTATAGCTGGTGCCGTCGTTGAACACGACCTTCGCCATGCCCTCGGAACTGGTCTGGACCACATCGCCTTTTTCGAGGGGAATGTTGTAATCCGCCGCCACCCAGCTATTGCCGTTGCCCTTCTTCACCCGCACGGTGCCATCGAGCGCCGTAAAGTGAGCCTGTTGCGCGACGGAAACTCCGCTGCCCGCCGGCGGCGCCATCCCCGCTACACGCTCCAAAGCCCGGCTGGCAAAATTGCTGGTCGCTTTGATGCCGCTCTCGGTAAATTGCGGGAAGGTGAAGCGCATTGCCACAAAAAACACTACGGCGCCAGCCAGAATCAGCAGTGCGACACTGCGATACGTGACCGTTTTCCACGCGACGTGGATGCCCGGTTTGCGAGTCGACGAAGACACGTGAACCTAAAAACCTTACTTAAAGCCTATGGAATAAGCGGTAGTTCAACGTTATCACAAGCCTGTAACCGCAAAAAATGAGTAATCCCCTGCAAAGGTTACCTTCGTTTGCGCCCGGCCTTAAAGCTTGCTTCTTTGTCCAGAAAGCTGCAGCGCTGTCATGACATCGGCGCTTCTTTCCGTTATTCTTCTTCGTCGTGTCCACACCTTCTACCACCTACTCTGCTCCCAGCCGCAACCATCGATCGCACCTGGCCGGCGGCATGGTGATCATCTGGCTCATCGCGCTCGCCAAGCTGCTCTTCCATATCTACTTCAACAACCGCTACGGCTACTTTCGCGATGAATTCGACTACATATCCTGCGGCAATCACCTAGCTTGGGGCTATGTTGACCAGCCCCCGCTGATTCCGTTTCTCATCCGCATCAACCGCGCCATCCTGGGAGACTCCCTGCGCAGCATTCGTTTCATCCCGGCGTTGGCTTCGTCCCTGCTCGTAGTGCAAACCGCTATCATCGCCCGCGAGTTCGGCGGGCGCCGCTTCGCCCTGCTCCTTAGCGCGATCGCCATTGTCATAGCGCCGCAATATCTCTCCAACGGAGGCCTGCTCAGCACCAACTGCCTCGAACCTAATCTCTGGATGGGCTGTGCCTATTTCGCCATCCTCGCCATCAAGCGGGACAACCCGCGTTACTGGCTCTGGTTCGGCGTGGTCGCCGGACTCGGCATGCAAGAGAAATACTCTATCGCCGTCTTCGGCTTCGGCATTGTCATCGGTCTTCTCCTGACGGCGCAGCGCCGCGTCTTCCTCAATCGCTGGATCTGGCTCGGTGGCCTCGCCGCTTTCCTGATCTTTCTTCCCAATCTGCTTTGGAACTTGCACTACCACTGGCCATTCGTCGAGCTGATGCGGAACATCCGCGCAGAAGGCCGCGACGTCGTGCTCCCCTTGCCCCAATTTTTCCTTCAGCAGACGTTTTTGATTGATCCCATCACGGCGCCGATCTGGCTTACAGGATTGCTTGCGCTCCTCTTCTCGACCCGCCTCAAGCCATACCGCCTGCTCGGCTGGTGCTATTTGGTTTGCTTCACTGTTTTCTTCGTTCTTCACGGAAAAAATTATTACCTCGCCCCCGTGTATCCCATGCTGCTGGCGGCGGGTGCGGTAGTGATCGAATCTGCCATCAATGGAAAAACAATTGGCGATCCAGAGAACGCCCACCCGCGCCGCCTCTGGTTGAAGGTTGTGATCGTAATCGTGTTACTGGCCAGCGGCACCCACCTCGCCCCGGTAACCGTGCCAATACTTTCTCCAGACCGTTTCCTCGCCTACACGAAAACTTTGCCCTTCAAACTCCCGGTGATGGAGCACAGCCACGCCCGCGCGGCTCTGCCGCAGTGGTACGCCGATCAATTCGGATGGCAAGAAATCGTCGCCGAAACCGCCCTCGCCTGGAATCGCGTTCCGGTAGAAGATCAGAAGGATTGCGCCATCTTCGCCCAGGATTACGGCCAGGCTGGGGCCATCGACTTCCTCGGCCGCCGCTACGGCCTGCCCGCGTCTCTCAGCGGACATCAAACCTGGTTCCTCTGGGGACCGCGCGGCTACTCTGGCAATTGCATGATCATTCTCGACGACAGTCGAGAACGCCTCGAACAACTCTTTGATCATGTCGAGTATGTCGGCACCTCAGCTGACAATCCCTATGCACTAGAGAAAGAAATCGACGTGTACATTTGCCGCGGCGCAAAATTTGGTACCCTCGCCGAACTATGGCCCAGGCTGAAGCGCTGGCGCTGAAACTGAGGATCTGGTCGAGGAAGCTCGGACTTCGTGTCTCGTTTTCTCTGTATTAATTTTTCGTTAAATACTGAGTGTTCAATTGACGGGGCTAAACGGCAGGAATAGTCTCGCAAGCTATGAGCGCAGCCAATCTCGATCAATTGCGACTCGCCTATAAGCAGGCGACCGACGAATGGGTTGAAGCCATTCGCGCAGAGGAGGCCCTGGCAACGCCCGACCATTCCATGATCGCCTGGGAAAAGTGGGACGCCGCCCACTTCCAGGAAGAGGACGCCCACACCCAATACACCAAAACCCGCGAAGCCTACAAAGATGCTCTTCGCGGCGCGAACATCGGCATCTAACGCCGTCGTTGTTCCCAGCTCTTTGTCATTCCGAACCGGGCTGAAAGCCCCGGTGAGGAACCTGCTGTTCCCGCTGCAGCCGAACCCGGCCCGTCCCTTGCCGCACCTAACCGTACTTCTGTAGCATCAATATCCAGGCATTCATAAGGAGCAATCATGGCCACCGACACCCTAACTTCCCCAGCCACGCTAAGCCACACACCCACCAAGGTTCTGAAGAACTTCATTGACGGCGAGTGGGTCGAATCCTCGACCGGCGAAACCTTCGAAGACCGCAATCCCGCCGACACCCGCGAGGTGGTCGGCGTATTCCAGAAGTCAGCCAAAGCTGACGTTGACGGCGCCGTTGACGCCGCCAAACGTGCCTTTGCCAAGTGGCGCCTCGTCCCGGCCCCGCGCCGCGCGGAGATTGTCTTCCGTGCCGCCGAAATCCTCATCGAACGCAAAGAAGAGTACGCCCGCGAAATGACTCGCGAAATGGGCAAGGTGCTTGCCGAAACCCGTGGCGACGTGCAGGAAGCAATTGATGCCGCCTATTACAACGCCGGCGAAGGCCGCCGCCTCTTTGGTCCGACCGTCCCGTCCGAGATGCCGAACAAGTTCGCGATGGCCGTGCGCCAGCCCATCGGGGTATGCGGCATGATCACGCCCTGGAATTTCCCCATGGCGATTTCTTCCTGGAAGCTGCTGCCCGCCGTAGTCTGCGGCAATACCTGCGTCATCAAGCCCGCGCAGGACACTCCCCTCTCCACTTTCAACTTGGTCCGCGCTCTGAGCGACGCCGGGCTGCCCAAGGGTGTGATCAACGTCGTCGCCGGTTTCGGCGCAGACGTAGGTACTCCACTGGCCGAGCACGCCGACGTGCGCGCGATTTCTCTGACAGGATCCTCGGCCGTCGGCCGCATCATCGGCGGAATCGCGGCCAAGAGCTTTAAACATTGTTCGCTCGAACTCGGCGGCAAGAATCCCATGATCGTCCTCGATGACGCGAACCTCGAACTAGCCATCGAAGGCGGCCTCTGGGGTGGATTCGGCACGACCGGCCAGCGCTGCACCGCCACCAGTCGCATCATCGTGCAGAAAGGCGTCTACCGCGAGTTCGTCGAAAGATATGTAGCGCGCGCCAAGAAACTGAAAGTCGGCAACGGCCTCGACGAAACCACCGAGATGGGTCCAGCCATCAACGAGAAACAACTTCAGACCGACCTTAGCTATGTTGAGATCGGCCGCAACGAAGGCGCCAAGCTGCTCTGCGGCGGCAATCGCCTCGATAAAGGCGAGTACCAACACGGCTGGTTCATGGAACCCACCGTCTTCAGCGACGTCGACCCGAAGATGCGCATCGCGCAGGAAGAAATCTTCGGCCCCGTGGTTTCCATCATCCCCTGCGACGATATGGAAGACGCCATCGAAATCGCCAATGGCATCGAGTACGGACTCTCTTCCGCGCTCTACACCAAAGATGTGAACAAGGCTTTCGCCGCCATTCGCGACCTTTACGCTGGCATCACCTATATCAACGCGCCCACGATCGGAGCGGAAGTGCATCTGCCTTTTGGCGGCACGAAGGCCACCGGCAACGGCCACCGCGAAGGTGGCATCGGCGCCATCGACTTCTACACCGAGTGGAAGTCCGTCTACGTGGATTACTCAGACAAGCTGCAGAAGGCCCAGATCGATAGAGCAGACTAATCAGTGGTCAGTGATCAGTGGCCAGTAAAAGCGCTCCACCTCTTGGAACTGGCCACTGATCACTGGCCACTGATTTCCACGGGTACCTCGGTAATCTTGTTCATGCGCCTTCCTTAACCTACCGTCAACGCTTGGGGTTTAATCCGTCCGTGTTTTAAAGATGGGTTCATCGTGCTCAAGCTGCACTTCAGTTCTCGACCTGCCGCAGGCATCAAGCGGATTCTCGCATCGACGACGGTGGCATTCTGCCTGACCGCTGGATTCGTTCCCGCTGTGCTGGCGCAGAAAAGCCCAAGGGTCGCCCGCAAGGTGATCTCGGAAGTCAAGCCGGCGTATCCAGCGACTCTGAAAAACCTGCATATTGAAGGACTCGTCCGCCTGACGGTGACTGTGCTTCCGAATGGAAATGTGGCGAACATTAATGTTCGCGGCGGAAACCCGATCCTGGTCGAGAACGCGCTGAAAGCCGTGAAGAACTGGAAATATGCTCCAGGTTTCTCTCAAACTGAGGAGGAAGTTATCCTCAATTTCAGCGACAGATAGATCGGCACCGCTAGCCAGATTCCCTCCTCACCGCCCAGAATTCAATTCCATTTTCCAGACGAGCCCTCCTGTACAATCTTTAGCGAACACGAGCTTTCCTGATGCCCGTCACCCAGGCCAACCAAATCTCGGCCGCCAAGCGTCTGGAGAATGTCCGCTATGCCATTCGCGACCTGGCCTGCGTGGCCGACGAAGTCATCCAGCAGGGACACAAAGTTCTGCCCTTGAACGTCGGCGACCCGCTCAACTTCGATTTCCAGACTCCTCCCCACATCATCGAAGCCGCCTACAAGGCCATGCGCGACGGCAAGAACGGCTACGCGCCGTCTCCCGGCATTCCCGAAGCGCTCGAGGCAATTCGGGGCGAGGCCGCTCGCAAAGGCATCACCACCGTGCAGGATGTTTTTGTCACCTCCGGTGTGAGCGAAACCGTCGATCTCTGCATCAGCGCGTTGGTGAATCCCGGCGAAGACATTCTCACGCCGAAGCCAGATTACCCGCTCTACTCGGCCGTTCTGTGCAAGCTGGGCATTCCGCTCAATGCTTACGATCTGAATGAAGACGACGCGTGGCAGCCCGAACTCGCCGATATCGGGCGCAAGCTCACACCGCACACTCGCGGCATCGTGCTGATCAATCCTAATAATCCCACCGGTTCACTTTGCTCGCAGCGCATGCTCGAACAGGTCGCCGAGATTGCGCGCCGCCACAACCTGGTAGTTTTCTCCGACGAGATTTACGACAAGCTAATACTGCCCGATTCGAACGGAGACATCACCCCGCAAATCGCCTTCGCCACAGTTGCGCCCGACGTGCCCTGCATCACCTTCGGCGGCATGTCGAAGAATTATCTAGTTCCAGGATGGCGCATCGGCTGGGGCATCGTCTCTGGAGACGCGGCCGCGGTCAAGTCTTACACCGAAGGCATTCACCGCCTGCTGCGCGCGCGCCTGTGCGCCAACCATCCCGAGCAATACGCCATCAAGCCCGCGCTCGAAGGACCTCAAGACCACCTCATCGAGGTGCGGCGCAAACTCCGCTCCCGCCGCGATCTCACGCAGAAATGGTGCGAGTCCACACCACGCATAAGCTGCGTCGCGCCACGCGGCGCCTTCTATGCCTTCCCACGCATCGACATTCCTGACAGCGACGAGATCTTTGTCAAAGAGCTAATCCGTCAGAAACACGTCATGGTCGTCCACGGCTCCGGCTTCGGCCAGAAGCCCGGCACACAACATTTCCGCATCGTCTTCCTGCCAGATGAAAAGACGCTGAGCAGGGCCTATGCCGGAATTGCCGACTTTATCTGCGAACGATACGGGAAGGGTGATACCTCTTAAATGCGACGCGTTATTTATTCGCTTTTACTGCTCGCGCTGGTCTCGTTTGTCTTCGCAGCCGACAACGACCACCCCGATCAGGAAGACGACGTCAGAGAAGCTGTGTTTCGGTACCAGTTCGATCACAATGCATCGGGCCTGCAGAAGAGCGCTCACGCATATTGCCTTGCGCTCGGCGACAATGACGACGACCCATCAGGAGACTTCATGAAACACTTCGCTCACAACAAGCCGCCCGTTCGCAAGGCGTCGGCCTGCCACATCGCATCATCTAGCGCTCTCGTCGATAGTCGTACAGGCAAGTCGGCCCTGCTTTTTCGAATTACCAAAATCACAAGAATCTCGGACACCGAATATAGAGTGAACGGAGGGTACTACGAGGGCAACGTGAGTTCGTCGGGTAACAACTACACGGTGAGAAAAGACGGCGAAGGATGGAGCGTAACCGAAGACGGGACGATGGTGATAAGTAGAGTGAACCACTGGTCATGACCATGATATAATGACCATAATCTTCAGGCACAAGGATGAAAACCAAAACCATCCCCGCCGGCGACTTCAAAGCCCGCTGTCTCGCGATCATGGATGAGGTTCAGGCCAAGCGCCAGGCTGTCGTCATCACCAAGCGGGGCAAGCCGGTGGCCAAGCTCGTCCCCGTCGAGAAAAGAAAAAGACGATATTTTTGGCTTCCTCAAGGGCAAAGGCAGGGTCGAAATCAAGGGCGACATTGTCTCCCCGGCATTCAGTCCCGAAGAGTGGGGCGATCTTTATTGATCCTGCTCGACACTCATGTGGTGATTTGGCTCGCCCAAGACCATCGGCGGGTATCCCCGGCGGCGCAGCGAGCGATTGGGAAAGCGCGCGAAGAAGACCGCGGCCTCGCGGTTTCCTGCATCACTCTCGTTGAAATCGTCCGTCTTTCCAGTCATGGACGAATCCGCCTAACGCCGAGCGTGGAGACTGTCCTCTCAGAAGTCGAACACCGCTTCATTGTGCTTCCGATAACGGGGAATATTGCCTTGCAGGCGTTTGAGCTACCAGTTGCCTATCCGAAAGATCCGGCCGACCGCATTATTGGAGCCACCGCCCTGGTCGAAGACGTGCCCCTTGTCACCGCGGACCGCGAAATACACAAGTCACGGGTGGTTCCGACCATCTGGTGATGATTGCCGATCTTCCTCTTTCCCCTCGAATCTGCTTAAATCAAATCAAAGGCGCAACCCCTGTCGCGCCTTTGGGTTTCTATAAAGTGTTCCTATAAATCGTGGTCGACATTCATTCCCACATTCTTCCGGAAGTAGACGACGGCCCCAAGTCCTGGGAAACCTCCGTCGCCATGTGCCGCATGGCTGCTGCCGACGGCATTACGCATCAAGTCGCCACGCCTCATGCCAACGACCGCTACCCCTACGACCGCACTTATCTCGAGGGACTGGTCGCCCAACTGCAGCAAAAGGTAGGCGATGCTCTCACCATCATCCTGGGGTGCGACTTCCATCTCTCCTACGACAACATGCAGGATGTGCTTGCCAACCCCGCCCGCTACGCTATCGGCGCTACGCACTACATGCTGGTCGAGTTGAGCAATTACAGCGTGCCGCTGCAAACCACGGATTGCTTTACGCAACTGGGCGATCTTGGCATCACCGCGGTCATCACGCATCCCGAACGCAATCCGATTCTGCGCGAGAGCCCGCAGCGTGTGACCGAGTGGGCGGAGCAGGGTTGCGTCATCCAGATGACCGGCTCCGCGCTCACCGGTTTCTGGGGAGAGCGCGTGCGCCGCGCCGCCTTATGGCTGCTTGAGCACGACGCCGTGCACGTACTAGCAACGGATGCGCACGATACCGAAAAGCGCGTCCCAGTGCTCTCCACCGCCCGCGCCGCCGCCGCAAAAATCTGCGGCGAGGACGTGGCTGATGCCCTCGTCCAGGCCAATCCGGCGGCCATCGTAAATTCGCAGCCCTTACCTTACTTTCCGCGCCCCGTGCTGGGAAGTTACCGCAAGATGCCCGGCGGTTAGAAGGTACTGCTACAACTCCGTCATCCCGAGCGTAGCGAGGGACCTTGGTGTTTGCTCGCGGCTGCACCGGTCACGCAGGCACAAACCAAGATCCTTCGCTGCGCTCGGGACGACAATTCTGTTTTAAGTTTGATAAGGAGGATTTACTGCGGGCTCGACCCATCATGATCTGGAGTCGTCACAGGCGCTGGAGGAGCGGCCGGAGTCGCAGTCGTGTTGCGCGTTGCCGGATCGGCGCTGTGTGGCGCCGGGCTCAAAGCCGCAGCATGCGTGACCGGCTCCGTAGTCATCGCACTTTCCGGATTCAGCAGATGGTCGTGGCTTGGCCCCAGCCCCAGGCTGATCAGAGCGCGCGCATCGGGTACCGTTTTCGACTGCCAGCCGTGGTCGGCTTGATAGCGGCGCATGGCATCTTCGCTAGCCTGGTTCCAGGTTCCGGCCGCTTCGCCGCTCAGGTAATGTTCGCGAATCAGCGCTTCCTGAATCTCCTGCGCCCGCTGCGGATCAATCTTCTGCTGGCCCCGCGCCGTCGCTTTTCTTTTTCCCTTCCGGTGAGAGCTTGAGCGCCTTGCATTGCTTTTGCGGGCCGCGGCAGCGGTGTTCGTTGTCTTCGGTTTGACCGCATCGGCGCTTGTATTCGAAGCGGCACGACCGGCGGAATCCGCCGCTTGTGCCAACGCTGCGCGCGGCGATGCGTAGGCACAGAGCAAGGCCACAGCACAGCCTGTACCGAACCAACTCCGCATTCCCGCGCAACGCTTCTGCATGCTTCTCAACGGCAACCCTCAGAGCTAAGAACGCGCCTCGCCCGGGTAGTTATGAAATAGCGCGCCCAAAAAACAAAAAGACCCAACTGGAACCGGCATTCTAATCATCCCCCATTGCAGGAGGCAATGCCAGTTCCGGTCGGGCCAGTTCGAGGTTACGGAAGTGTCCCAGCCATGAAGATGGTTCCATCCTGAGGCGACGAACCACGCTGGCGCACCAGGAAAACCACGTCCTGACCGCTCTTCATGCTTGACTCCACTTTGGCGAAATCGTCTTCGCTGTTCACCGGCTGCTTGTTGACCTCGAGAATCACGTCGCCGCGGCTCACACCAATATCCTCGGCAAACGACCCCGGCTTCACGTCTTGCACGATCACGCCTTTGCCGGACGGTACCTCCAGCCGGTCGGCCATCTCCGGTGTCAGCTTGCGAACCGTGACGCCGAACTTGCTCTGCTTAGGCGTGCTTTCGTCATTGTCGCTGTCATCTTCGTTCAAGCGCGCCGCAAACAGCTTGGCGCGGTCGGCGACGGTTACGGTCGCCTCCTGCTGCTTGCCGTTACGCAAAAAGCCGAGTACTACTTTCGAGCCCGGCTTGCGCGAGGCAATTTCTGCAACCAACTCGGTTCCCTTCGTGACTTTTTTGCCATCGACCATCGTAATGGTGTCGCCTAGTTTCAGCCCCGCCTGATCGGCCGGGCTTCCCGGCACCACATGTGCCACGGTGATGCCGCTGCCGGCGCCATAGACCCGGTTGATAGCGGGGTTCTCGACCGCATCAAACTGAATTCCAATCGATCCGCGCGCGACACGATGCTCGGGTCCAATCAGCTGGTTGTAAACCTGCACCACGGTGTTCGAAGGAAGCGAGAAACCTACGCCGGCATAGGCGTTGGTCTCGCTCAGAATGGCGGTGTTGATGCCGATTACTTCGCCGTTCATGTTGACCAGCGGGCCGCCGGAATTCCCAGGGTTAATCGCCGCATCAGTTTGGATGAAGATCTGAAATTGCCGGCCCGGCACGATGTCCCGGCCCTTGGCGGAAACAATGCCGGCTGTCACCGTACCTACTTGCCCAAACGGGCTGCCAATGGCCAGCACCCAGTCGCCCACCTGCATACCATCGGAGTTGCCCATCTTTGCCGAAGGCACCGCACGGTCTAAGTCAATCTTGATGACTGCCAGATCGGTTTCCTGGTCTTCCCCGATCACTCTCGCGTCATGTTGCACGCCCGGCGGATCGTCCTGCAAACGCACCCGGATGCGGTCCGCTTTCTCGACCACATGCCGGTTGGTGACGATATATCCCTTCGGATCTACGATTACGCCGGAACCCAGCGAGCGTTCGCGTATCTCGCCGTCCCCACCCCCCGGACCGCCTTGTCCGCCCGGTCCGCCGAAGAAGTGGTTGAAGAAGTCATCCATGCCCCCGCCGCCACCGTTGTCGTCGTCATCAGGATTCTGTTCGCCCCGGCGCCGGTGCGGCGTCTTGATGGTCGATTCCGTGTTGATGTTGACCACGCACGGCCCCAATTGCTTGGCGATTTGCGAGAATGTGTTGGAAAGCTGCTGCGGGGCGGGAACCGAGAGCGGAGTCGCATCCGAGGACTTCTGCTCCTTGCCCTTCACTCCCGATGAAACCACCGTGCCAATCAAAATGCCCAGCGCCAGCGTGGCCACGATGCTGAATGAATAAACCCACCGATGCGTCTTCAAACGCACCCAAATCGCCCGCGAATCCATATGTCTGAATTCCTCCGAAAACTGTACGAATCCCCAATTATACCCGTTTGCCAAAGTCGCAGCGCCATCAAGTGCGTCGACGGAATACGCAATTACGGCCCCTCGATTACAGGGGATTAGACGTGCGAATCCGGCTTTTTGTCTTATGCAATGGAAGGAAATAATTGCCGGGGGAGCATTGCTGAAGATAATAAAAATGATCGGCCGCTGATACTCAACCGCCTGGGCTGGAACCTACTGCTGCACTCACTTCGCGTCGTAGACCCTCTTCCCGCCCACTACGGTCAGCAGTACCTTGGTCGCCAACTCTTTTTCCGCGGAGGCCGCGGTGATGTCGCGGTCGAGCACCACAAAATCCGCCAGCATTCCGGGCGCCAGTTCGCCCTTGTCTTTCTCCTCGAATTCGGCGAAGGCCGAGCCGGTGGTGTAAGCCGCTATGGCCTGATCCATGGTCAGCTTCTGTTCCGGAAAATATTCCTGCTTGCCGTTCTCGCTCTTGCGCGTGACGGCCGCGTACAGCCCGCGGAACGGCGATATCGGCTCGACCGGATAATCCGTGCCAAAGGCCAGCGTCACACCTTTGTTCAGGAATGACGCCCACGCATAGGAATTCGCGGCCCGCTTCGGCCCCAGCCGGTCCTGTGCCCACCGCATGTCACTGAGCAACTGGCTAGGTTGCACGGAGGCAATCACCTTCAGTTCCTTGAAGCGCGCGATTTGCGCCGGCGTGGTGACCTGCGCATGTTCGATGCGCAAACGGAAATCGCTGCCGCCGTTCGGGGCCTTCACTTTCTGCTCGCGCGCGGCCTTTTCGGCTTCGGCAAAAGCATCCAGCGCCATCTGCACGCCCTCGTCGCCAATCGCGTGAAACCCCAACTGGAAGCCCGCCAGCACGCGCTCCTTGGCCATGTCGTTCAGTTTTGCCTGCTCGTAGCGCGGCAATCCGGAATTCTTCGGATCATCCGTATAAGGCTGCATCAGCGCCGCCGTGTGTCCGCCCAGCGAGCCGTCCATGAAGGCCTTCAGCATGCCCGTGTGCAACATCAAGTCAGACTCGGGTTGGAATGCACGCTTCACCTTCAACTCGTCGATCACGTCGTCAAAAGGCAGCCATTCGGAAATGCGCGCCGTCAGCTTGCCTTCCTTTTCAAGCTCCTGGTAGATCAGGAAATTTTCCCACTCCGGCGAATAATCCTGCGCCGAGGTCACGCCGTGCTCGGCCAGGTCCGCGAGCGCAACTTCAATTCCCTGCCGTCGCGCCTCGTGCGTCAGCTGTGGAATCGCCGCCCGCACCGGCTGCTGCGCCGTGTCCCGCAGAATCCCCGTAGGCTGGCCGTTGGCATCGCGGTCAATCTTCCCGCCCTCAGGATCGCGGCTGGCCAAAGTGATGTTGGCGAGTTGCAACGCCCGCGTATTGGCCAGGGCGAGGTGTCCATCCACCCGATCCAGAATCACTGGGTGCCCATCGGAGACTTCATCAATGTCCCAGCGGCTGGGCAGAGTCGGGATCGGCCAGAGGGTTTCATCCCAGCCTCCGCCCACAATCCATTCGTCCGGCTTGGCCTTCTCCACCCGTGCCTTGACCCGCTCGCGAAGTTCTTCCAGCGTCTTGACCCCGGTCAGGTCGATCGTCAATTTCTGCAGTCCGGCCGCCGCCAGGTGGACATGGGCATCGTTGAAGCCGGGCATAACGAAACGCCCGCCCAAATCAACCACCTCCGTGTCCGGCCCTTTCAGTTTCATGATGTCCACATTTTTGCCGACGGCCTGAATCCGGTCGCCGCGCACCGCGATGGCTTCCTCGCGCAAGGTGGAACCGAACGGCGAATTCGAAGGCACCCCCGTATAAATATTGGCGTGGAAGTAAATGGCATCGGCCCTGGGCTTGACCTCTGTATTCTGGGACTCAGCACTCGGCTTCGGATTTGAAGCATTACTCGACGCGGCCGTCTGCGTGTGATTCGGAGCCGGGGTCTGCGGGCTACTCGGGGCAGGCACCTGCGCGTGGGTGACGATGGCGCTAAACACAACCAGAAAAGCTCCCAAAGGCAGCACTTTCCCCCCGCTCCATCCAGACCGGATTGCACTCGTCATGCGCCCACCCCCGCTCCCGCAAGCGCCATCATGGTCAGCAGAATCCGCTTCAGCCCCAACTCGCGTCCGTTGCTGTCGAACCACTCCTGCAAGGTGTGCGCGCCGCCGCCCGAACCGCCGCCACCGATGGCAATCGCCTCGAGCCCCAGTGACAGCGGGATATTCGCATCGGTCGATGCGCGCTGCACCTGCGCCGCGTTATTCAGTTGCGTATCCACCGCGCGAATCACATGCAAAATCCGCGCGCCCGCGGCGAGTTCGCCTGCCGGACGGTTGCCGATCGCGACCACTTCGCAACTTACTCCCGAAGGCCGTTTCTGCACCGGCGAACGCATCTCCGCCGCCAGTGTCTCGTCTTCCACCGCGCGATTCAGCGCCAGCCGCAGTGCCTGCTCCAGCCGCTCCATCTCTGTCATCGAGGTCGAGCGGATATCCACCTTCATGCTCGCCGATTCAGGAATCGAATTCACCGATGTCCCCCCGCGCACTACTCCGATGTTGAAAGTGGTCTTAGGGGTTGTCGGCACCGGAGTCGCCGTAAACGTGTCGACGGCGCGCGAAAGAATCACAATCGGATTAGGCGCGCCAAAATCGCTCCACGAATGCCCGCCGGGACCGCGCACGATCACTTCAAAGCGCCGGCTGCCCAGTGCCTCGGCGACAATCGTGTCCGCGCCCGCGCCGTCGAGCACCACGCTGTAAGCAATCGAATCCTTCCAGCGCGGCGTAGAAAAAATGTGCCGCATCCCGCGCAGATCGCCCTCACCCTCTTCACCCACGTTGCCGATAAACACAAACGGCAGCGCGTGCCGCAGGCGCACCGACCGCAGCAGTGCGGCAATTCCCAGCATCGCCGTAACGCCCGCACCATTGTCGGAAACCCCCGGCCCATAAATCCGGCTGCCCTGCTGCCGGACGTTCAGCGGCGTGTTCGCGGGAAACACAGTATCAATGTGCGCACTCAACGCCACATAGCGCTGGCCAAATCCAGGATGGATGCCGAACACGTTGCCCACATCGTCGATGCGAACATCGTCAAGCCCGACTTCGCGAAAGCGCTCCGCCAGCCAGGCCGCGCGCGCCGACTCCCCAAACGGAGGCGCCGGAATCCGCGCCATCTCCATCTGCCACTGCGCCAGTTGCGGCTCCTGCGTGCGCAGCCAGTTGTAAGCCGAACGCACCTCGGGCGCGGCCGCCAGGCGCGCCACATCCTGCTGCACTGTAGGGGCGACGTCGGGCAAGTCCGCACGTGGGGGAACGGGGCTCATGGGGGTTATCCGCTCATATTACAACGTGTAGGAAAGGAAGGGGATTACCTTGGACGGGAACCGCAAAGTGCCGTTGACCGAGTGAAGCCAGGCACCGAGCGTGACAACAATATGGACGTTGGTAACATCCGCGATTTCTGGTGACAACAGCGCTCTGTCATCCTGAGCGGAGCGGGTGGTTCGCGAAGCGGACCAGCCGCGGAGTCGAAGGATCCCTTGCAGCTCCGCAGCGCCCGGCGCCTCGGCCGGGAGTTCTTTCCGCAACTGTGCGTGTCGCGGGTTCTCCATTTCTCGCTTTCTTCGCGAGAAACGGAGTTGTACCGTCAACCCGTCCCCCGCGCCTCAGCTTCCGCCAGCCATCCTCGTCGCAGCCTCTCAGCCGGTATGCTCGAAAGCAAGGGTTTGATATCAAGAATAGCTGTCCCATCCAGCATATCGACCCCGCGAACCAGCAACTCGCTACCCTCACGGCGAAGCAATTCGACAATAGTCAAAGCAATCGGGTTCGGACGACGCGGCGACCGCGTCGCAAACACTCCATGCGGCCGATTGTCGGAGGGCGGCGTACCCAGCAACTCGAACCCCTGCGCCCGGTCAAACTCCCAGAGAACGATCAAATGCGAGAAACCCTCAATATCGGTAAGCCCCGCCTCAAACTCAGGCAGGATCTTGAGTACGCCATCCGCCTCGTGCTTAGCGCCAAGCCCCTTCGGAACCTCGCTCGTGTCCTGGTAAGGACTACTCACAAATCCAATCGCCCGCGATGTAAACATTTGAAGAATGTCTCCATTTCCCGTAAGCATCTGAGTCGCAAAGCGACGGCATTCATTAGCCCAACACGCAAGTGCTGGGAAAGCGCGAGTGAGCCGAATCAAGTCCCACCGGGACGACACAGGCACGCGGGCTCAATACGTTCTTCCACAGCCCCGTGTGACATCCAACCTTGCCCCCGCTAGTCAATCGCGAGATGATGGTATGGCGGACGCTGTGCCGCAGTGTATCGGCTAGAAAGTAAGTTCTTTGACAATCGAGATTTCAGCCCCGCTAAACCATTGATTCCAGAGATTTTACAGCTAAATTCCTTGCAATCAATATTTTAGCCAGATCTCGCACCAGATCGGACTCCCTAAGTGATTGATTCGAGATAATTTGTCCGGTCGATCTGTGATTTTTTTTTGATCCAGATCTAGGCCAGCCGGCTCTCCACAAACCCAGCCCGCTGCTCAACCGCGGCCACGAGTTTCTTCGTCGCCGGAACCTCAATGCCGTGCCGCCCCGCGCCACGCAGAATCGGCCCCGCAATCGCCTCCAGCTCCGGAGTTCGATGCTGCTCCACGTCTTTCTGCATGGAGCTGCGCATGTTTCCCGGCATCTTCATCACTCCGGCGATCACGGCGTCCGCATCAATCTTGGCGCCCTCGGCGACGGCGACGGCACACGCCTCCCGCAGACAGGCCAATCCCAGCTTCCCCCAGGTGGGGTCGGCGAGGATCTCGCCGGTGGTCTTTTCCGAAGCGGTTGTGGTAAGCGCAAATGGCGCCAGGAAAACCAGCTTGCTCCACATCAGCGTCGGCTCGTCGTCGACGAACCGGCACTCGAAACCGATTTGTTGCAATTGATCGACTGTGCTCCCGAGCAGAGCACGGCCGGCTGACAACACATTGAGACGAGCAAAAGGCGAGCGATGAACGATGTGTCCGGGGCTGACCCGTTCGGTTTCAACCGCGATTGTCGCCGGAATCACGCGTCCAGAGCCGCACCGGGCGCGCAGCAGCGAGATGTGGTCAACGCCATTGAGCAAGGGAACGATGGCTTGCACTGCATCCGGATTCTTCAAAGCGGCGAGCGCCGGCTCCAACTGCGTTGCCTTCACCGTAATCCAGAGCACGTCGGCCAGAGGGACTTCCGCGGCGACCGAGACATTCACCGTGAAATTGCCGAAAGGACTTTCCAGATGGAGTTGTTTGGGATACTGCGACAGCGTTTCGCGCCGCACGATCAGCGTGACTGAATCTCCTGCGTGCCCAAGACAAGCACCGATCAACCCGCCAACCCCGCCAGCCCCGAGAATCGCATGTCGCATCGTTTCCGCCATCCGACCTCCCCTTCAGTTCTGCTTCACTCCCGCAGCCGGCAGGCACTCCACAACCTCGGCATCGCTCAGTGTGTGGTCGCTGGCCTTGGCGCGCTGGTAAATACGTTCTACCAGATCGTCGGTCGCCGGAATGCCGCGCCGTTCCAGCCAGAACAGCACATTCGATTTCCCGCTCATCGGTCCGATATCGATGATCTGCTCCAACCCGAACACATGCGAAGGCACGCCGGAATAAACCGTGTTGGCCAGAACCACATCGTTCTTGTGATACGCCTTGATAATCGCCGCCGCATGCACGCCCGTGGCGGTGCGAAACGCATCGTCGCCGACAACCGGATAGTTCGCCGGAATGGGCACGCCCGTGGCCCGCGACACCGCCTGGCAATAATGTTTCAGCTTGGTGAGGTCCTGCTCCGCCCACGGAGCAATGCCCATCAGCTTCAGATTCACCAGCATCTGATCGATCTGCGTATTGCCCACCCGCTCTCCCAGTCCAATCGCGCACCCATGAACGCAATTCGCTCCGGCGATCACAGCGGCCATGGAGTTGGCAATGGCCAGACCGCGGTCGCTGTGCCCGTGCCAATCTACACGAATTTTTTCGCCACAGGGTTTCACGACTTCCTCGATCACAAACCGCACCAGCGCCAATGCGCCCATGGGTGTAGCGTGCCCGGCGGTGTCGCAGATCGCGATGGCGCGCGCGCCACAATCAATCGCCGTCGAATAAAGCCGCTTCACGGTCTCTGGATCGCAGCGGCTCGTGTCCTCGGTGACATACATCACGTCAAGGCCGAGCGAAACCGCATACTTGACGGCCTTCTCGGTAGTCTGCGAGAGAAACTCGCCGGACCAACCTTCCGTGAACCGCCGGATGGGACTGGAGCCGATAAATGTAGCGGCTTCGATGCGCAGGCCGGTTTTCTGCACGATCTCGGCAATGGGGCGAATATCGTTCTCATGCGTCCGCGCCGCGCAGTTGGCGCGAATCTTCATCTTGTGCGCGACGATTTCCCGCGCCAGCGCGGTCACGTGCTCGACCGCGCGCGCTCCTGCACCCGGCAACCCGAGATCAAGCGAGTTGATCCCGAGCGCCTCCATCAGATGGAGGATCTCAATTTTCTCGGCGATCGAAGGGTCGCGCACGGAAGGCGACTGCAAGCCATCGCGCAGGCTCTCATCGTTCAGCAGAACCGGCCCCGGCGGCTTCAGGCCCGGCGGATGATTCTTGTTCCAGTCGTAGATGAGTTCGGAGGTATTCACGGGCGAGTACCCAGTACCGAGTACCCAGTCAACCCGCACATTTCTCAGGCTGGGTACTGGGTACTCGCAGTTACTTCTCTTTCGGCGGCAAGGTCAACCCGAAAACTGAAATCATCCCCTGCCCGGCGACATTCACCTTGGCTTCCGCGGCGTTCGGCAAATAAAGTGTCTGGCAATGCTCGCAGCGGTAGACCTCGGCATCCACCCCCCAGGCTTTTTCCGCGTCGCCGCAGGCTTGCTCGATCACATCTTGGGAGTAGAACCAGCGCTTCAAATGGCCGCCACAGAATTTTCCTTTTTCGTTTTTCTCGTTGCAGGCGCGCTGCCCGTTCTTCTTGATCTTGACCTTATGATGAGGAAGCTGCGGAGGAGTTTGCGTGTCTGAAATGGTCATTTCGCCAGTCGCCAAAGCGCTTACCCTCGTTCGCGCGGCGCTTGCGCCGCTGGATTCGGCCCTACGAACGTCATTGTACTCGAAGGCGAAACCCGAGGCCAAAGCCGGCGATGTCCATACGTAAGGAGGTGGATGAACACGCGCGTTTCGGGACCGCCTCACTCGACGGTCGCGACCGGAAGGTCCGGGACGCTGTAGTTCAGGTACAAAGATGAAAAGAGAATTGTCAGCAAGATACTTATTGGCAGGGTGATCCCCCAGGTGCGTTGGTAAAGCGACCTAAGCTCAGATCGCAGGACGAGCGGCGCCGTGAACAACAGCGCAAAGACACCCACCGCAATGGCAGTAAGCACGGCCGCCGCAGCCGGAGATCGGTCGAATACGTTCAGAGGGAGCAGCAGGACCAGAATCAAAGTCGCGGTTAGGATCATGTAACACCAAAACGCTGTGCTGCGTCCTTGCTTCGTCCGCACCCAGTACGCCAGGTAAATCCCTAAAGGCAAGGATAGGGCACCTGCACAACACAGAGCGAGAACGATTGTCCATCCCAAACTAAGTCGGATTGTCCATGGCATGCCCCTGTCATCGAAGATCATTTTCGACGTCCTTCGCGCGAGCGTCCGAAGCCTCTCGCTGAAGCCGCTCTTCTAGAATTCCTTCTTCGGCGGAGTCTGCTCCGCGCCGACCCGACCAATCACGATCTCTGCCTTGTAGTAGTTTTCTGCCTTCACTGGCTCACCCGCCAGTCGCCGCAGTATGGCGATCTGGCCGACGTGAGTCAACGCGTCGGCGACTGGCCCCTGAAAGAGATTTTCCACCGGCGCCTGCAAGGGCTCTTCAGAAGCCAGATAATCGTCAAACTTCTTCAGCGCGGCGAAAAAGCGCTCAACTTCCTTCTCCCAAGCCAGGGGCTTGGAGTCATGCCATTCGCGTTTCCCATTCGCCATCGAGAGTCCCCAATCCATCAGGTCGCCCATGTGCGCCAGAATCTGTCCTGGCGCTCGCACGCCTTCGTCAACGTGGAATGGGGCGAAGCCCTCAGGCGCGTTGCGGACCGCCTTGCCTGCGCGATAAGCCAGCGTCGCCAGAGTGTGACGCAGCAATTCGCGTTTCGGATCTGCATTTGAAGGACTGCTCATGAAGTGCCTCCCGGTTCTCAGTTCTCAGTTTTACAATTGCTTGCGTCTAACCACACCAATCGCCTTTAGTGCTCCGCGCATACGCGTCGCCAGATCGCGCGCGAACTGCATGTCGAGAAAACCTTCCATCTGTTGCAAGAAGTTCACGCCGTAGCCGTACCACCAGACCTTCTTCACCCCGGGCATCAGATCCACGTCTACATACTTCAGCCGCACCATTTCTTCCAGGCCGAAACGGCCGTGAGCGCGGCCAATGCCGCTCGACTTCACTCCGCCGTGCGGAGCTTCACTGATGCCGAAGCATGAAACAACATCATTCACCATGACGGTACCCGCCTGAATGCGCCGCGCCAGGCCCTCGCCGCGGGCGCGGTCGCGGGTCCAGACGCTTGCCGCCAGCCCGTATTCCGAGTCGTTGGCCAGCCGCACAGCTTCGTCGTCACTATCGAACGCTATGACCGGCAGCACCGGGCCGAACGTTTCCTCGCGCATGATCTGCATCTCATGGGTCACGTCGGCCAGTACAGTGGGCTTATAGAAATTCTCTCCCAGCTCTTGCGCGCGCGAGCCTCCAGTCAGAACTCTTGCTCCGCGCGCTACGGCATCTTCCACGTGCGCCTCGACAACGCGCAACTGCCGCTCGTGAATCATCGGCCCTACGTCGGTTTCGCGATCCATCCCGCGCCCTACGCGCAACTTCTTCGTCTTCTCAGTGCAAGCGCGTAGAAAGTTTTCATACAGACTGCGATGCACATAGCAGCGCTCCACCGACAGGCAGGTCTGGCCGGCGTTGACGAACGCTCCCCAAACCGCGGCGCTCGAAGCCACGTCCACATCGGCGTCGTCCAGCACCAGCATGGGATCTTTGCCGCCCAACTCCAGCATTACGGGGAGCAAGCGCTCGGCCGCCGCAGCCGCAATGCGCTTGCCCGTCGCCACGCTGCCGGTGAAGACCAACTTGTCAATCTTCGAATGAACCAGCGCGGTGCCGGTTGTACCATCGCCGATCACAACCTGAAACACGTCCTGGGGCACGCCCGCCGCACGCAACAACGATCGCAGTTCCAGGGCGACCAGAGAAGTAAATTCCGACGGCTTGAGCACCACCGCATTTCCTGCCACCAGAGCCGCAAGCGTCTCGGTTGCGGGAATCGAAAAGGGATAATTCCATGGCGAAATGATTCCCACCACTCCGTAAGGCTCGCGCAGCAGCCGTCCGCGCTTAAGCTTGGTGGCAAGATTTCCGTGCGGCAGCGGTTCATCGCGCAGCAGGCGAAATGCATTGTCGATCAGAAATCGCGCCGCATCGAGCACCACCAGCACTTCAGTGGTCAGCGCTTCTGCCAAGGGCTTGCCAGCTTCTCGGGTGATGACCTCGGCGAACTCTGATTTCCTCGCATGCAGCCTGCGCTGAAATTCGCGCAGCACCGCGATCCGCTTTCGGACTCCCAGGTCGTCCCAAGCCGCCTGTGCGGCTTGCGCTCGCGCCACCGCGGCCTGAACTTCATCCGCGCTCATACACTCCAACTCGCGCAGAATTTCCCCCGTTGCCGGATTCACCGACGAAATCTTGCGCACTGAGATTTGTAAATCAGTAACCATGAGCCGATTCAGTATTCCACATTCACCAGAAAGAGGCCGCTAGCCGGCGCGGTTGCGCCCGCTGCGGAACGGCTGCGCGCTTCCATGATCCGCGCGACATCTTCCACCTGCAGCGTCCCTTTACCCACCAGAATAAACGTCCCGACCAGATTTCTCACCATGTGATGCAGGAATCCAGATCCCTTCACGGTGTAGACCAACTCATCTCCCTGCCGCTGCCAGCTCGAAGAGAAAATTCGCCTCACGTTCGAGACTGGGGCAGGTTCGCGTGCTTGAGCATTCTCATCGTGTGCGAAGGCCGGTGGGACGCCGGCGCTACGTTCCGGATCCACTGCGGCAAAGGAAGTAAAATCGTGCTCGCCCTCTACAAGCCTGGCGGCTCGCGCCATCGCCTGCTCATCCAACGGAAACGGATAGTGCCAGACATATTTGGCCAGAAACGGCGGGCAGATGGCTGTGCGATACATCCGGTACCGGTAAGTCTTCGCCCGCGCCGACTTGCGCGCGTGAAAGTCAGGCGCGACTTCTTCTACTTCCAGAACCCGCACCGACGCCGGCAAAACGTCGTTAAGCGCCTTCACAAAATTCGCGGCGGGGACCGGCGATTCCGTGGCAAATGTCACCACCTGAGCCAGCGCGTGCACTCCCGCGTCGGTTCGCCCCGAGCCCTGCGGCAATACCTTTTCACCAGTAATTCGTCCAATGGCTGAGGTCAGAGCACCTTGTATGGTCGACGCATCGGGCTGAACCTGCCAACCGGCGAAGTCTGAGCCGTCATAGGAGATGATCAGTTTGAGATTGCGCATGCGATCTTTTCAGTCTTACAACCGCGAGTCCTACAACCGCGCCGGTTCATCCAAATCTTTTCATGGCATGGGTCCACCGCGCGAATGTCATTTCGCTCGCGGAGAGTTGCTCGACCATGGCCAGCACTTTATCAGTTTCAAACACAGGCCGGCTCGAAAGAGACGCGGCGGGGTCAGATATACTGGTGCGTTTGATCAAGCTCTCGTCTGCTTCGAGTTTTTCAAGGGCTTTCGAGGAATGCTTTCAGGAACGCATTTTCAGGAACCAAGGCGCCGCTGCTTGCGTATCAAGGATTGAGTCGAACCGCGACTAAGTAAAACCACCATTTTGCGTGAGCCCGGGTTGTCACGCGTACAAGCAAGTTTCATGTTGCAAGTCTTAACGAACTGGTCTTAACGAATTTGTCCCTAACGAACGGAGATGAGTAGATGCCATTCGCACGCTTAACCTCAAATATCCGGCTGACCATGGCTGCAGTTTTATTGGGAATGCTGACGATCACCGGTTGGACCGCCGCAGCTTGGGCTCAGGAACCGCCCGCTGCGCCCAGCCCGCAAAATACTCCGGAAACACGGCCGCTTCCGGTGATGAATTATTCCCAACCGGTATCTCATTTTCCCAACCCGATTGCGCCTTACGAACCGCGGCATCTCGCCGACCCGAACCTGGCCAACACCGCGCGCATCGACCAATTCATGCACGATGGCAAGCTGTATCTTTCGCTCAACGACGCCATTGCGCTTGCGCTGGAGAATAACCTGGATATCGCCATCGCGCGTTACAACCTGAACATTGCCGACACCGACGTGCTGCGCGCAAAAGCTGGAGCCAGCATCCTCGGCGTCAATGCCGGAGTGGTGCAGAACACGCCCGGCGGCGGCATCGGAGGAATCGGCGCGACTGCCGGAGCCTCCACCGGCGGCACCAGCCTGGGAGCAGGCGGGATCGGCGCCGGCACCAACGGTTTGGTTAGTTCGACTCTTGGCCTGGGACCGAACATCAACAGCTTTGATCCGGTCGTCACCGGAACGCTGCAGGAAGATCATTTCAGCCAGCAAGCCGTCAGCATTTTCCAAGGCGTCCTTCCTCAAACCAGCCTGGTTCAGAACACGGGTACGGTAAACTTTGCCTACAACCAGGCATTCCAGTGGGGCACGAATCTGAGTGTGGGTTTCAACAACACCCGACAGACGACGAATAGCTTTTTCACAAGCGTGAGCCCAGCATTGAATTCCAGCTTCAAAGCCACCTTCACCCAGCACCTGCTGCAGGGCTTTGGATTCGCGCCCAACACCCGCTTCATTCGTATCGCCAAAAACAATCGTGAACTTACCGACGTCGCCTTCCGCCTGCAGATCATCGATAGTGTCGACCAGATTGAAAACATCTATTGGGACTTGGTCTACGCTTACGAGAATGCTCGAGTGCAGAATGAATCGCTGGCTTTTGCGCAGAAGACTCTCTCCGATACAAAAAAGCAGGTCGAGATCGGCAGCTTGGCTCCCATCGAAACCGTGCGTGCGCAGAGCACGGTCGCGCAGGATCAGCAACTGGTAACGGCTGCGCAAACCAACCTCCAGTTGGAACAACTGCTCATGAAGAATGCGCTCACTCGAACCCTGAAGGACCCCATGCTCGCGACAGCCGAAGTGATTCCCACTTCGACCATGGATGTCCCCGCTCAGGAGCAGGTGGTGCCGGCGGAAGATCTGATCAATGACGCGCTCCGCCATCGCCCCGAACTAGTCGAGTCCCGCATTGACCTGAACAGCCGCGAACTGAGTAATAAGGCCGTGCGCAGTGCTCTGCGGCCGACGCTCGATCTGTTCGCCTACTACGGCGGATCAGGCGTCGGCGGCGATCAAAATCCAGCGAATGCATGTGCGACGCCTCCGACAATGCTACAGATGGAATTCGGGTGCGCCAGCAACACGGTTCCAAACGAGCCGCCGGTATTTCCGACGACCAGTATCGGAGGAACCCTCAACCAGCTCGTCAACTCTACCGCGCCCGATAAAGGTGTTGGCCTTTCCCTCAACATTCCGCTGCGCAACCGCGCCGCGCAGGCCGTGCAGATCCGCTCCGAACTGGAATACCGGCAGGCGCAGATGCGGCTGCAGCAGATCGAGAATCAGGTGGGGATCGAGATCCGCAACGCGCAATACGCCGTCCAGCAAAACCGCGCGAGCGTGGACTCCGCACAAGCAGCTGTGGAACTGGCGCGCCAGTCGCTGGACGCCGAGCAGAAGAAATATCAGTTCGGCACTTCCACCACGACGCTGGTTCTACAGTATGAAAGCCAGCTGGCGACGGCCGAATCCGGCTTGGTGAATGCCACGGTGGCCTATGAAAAGTCGCGGATCGAACTGGACCGCGCCACCGGCACGCTGCTCGATCATGACGGGATCAGCGTCGACGAGGCAGCCAGAGGCCAGGTCACGCATCTGCCCAGCGTGCCTTATATTGCGCCGCGCAAGGATATGCCGTCCGTGGCCCAGCCCTTGCCGCAGGCAGCGCCGGCGCAGCAGCCGCAGTAAGGCGTCGCGAGCAAAACAGGCGCGGTTCGTTGTTCGTTCATCGCCGCGCCTTATTTTTCTTACTCACAATTCTTTACAATATTCTTTACTACCCGCGTCTACTTCCTCCACTCCCTCCCGCTAAGATGGAGTGACGCGTTTATGTTTTCCGCATCCAATTCTCGAAATCTTTAGTTGTCGCTTTAATACGATCGTGTTGACACAAGGAGACGACCCATGCCTTTGCTTCTGCCCCGAATGACCGCGGCCACCCGGCGGCGCATTCTTTGGTTGACGGCCTTTGCCATCCTGGCTTGCCTGCAGCTGCAGCCGTTCCTGCGCGCGCAGGATGTTCCTGCCGCTCCAACGCCGCAGAGCGCGCCAGCCGCGGCCCAGCCGCAGACGGTTCACCTGCAGGATTACTCGAAGCCGCGGCCGGCCTTTCCGCATTTCCTGCGGCCTTACGAGGCGCAAGTCGTGGCGCAACCGAATCTGGGCAACTCGGCGCGCATCGACTCGCTTATGCGCGACGGCAAGATTTATCTTTCGATCGACGACGCCGTTGCGCTCGCTCTGGAGAATAATCTCGACATCGATATCGCCCGCTACAACCTCAACATCGCCGACACCGATTACTTGCGAGCCAAGTCGGGCGCCAACATTCTCGGCGTGAATGCCGGAATCGTGCAGAACACTCCCGGCGGCGGCGTGGGCGGCCTCGGCGGCACCGTGGGATCGGGCACTGGAGGCACCACCGTCGCGCCCAGCGGGGTGGGCACCGGCACCAATGGCTTAGTCAGTTCCACGCTCGGCATAGGCTCGAACATCACCAGCTTCGATCCCATCGTCAGCAGCACTTTGCAGGTCGACAAGGACGATACCGAATCGGTCAGCGTTTTCAGCCCGGTCCCTGTGATCGGGCAGAACACCTACACCGCCAACTTCGCCTACACGCAAGGCTTTCAGTGGGGCACGGCGATGAGCGTAGGATTCAACAACACCCACGTCACCACCAACAACCCAACCAACTTGCTGACTCCCGAGATAAGCTCGAATTTCCAGTTCAGGATCACGCAAAACCTGTTGCAGGGTTTTGGTTCGCTGCCCAACCTGCGCTTTATCCGCATTGCCAAGAATAACCGTGAGATCTCAGACGTCGCTTTCCGCCTGCAAATTATCACGACCGTCGATCAAATTGAAGACATGTATTGGGACCTGGTCTACGCCTACGAAAATGTGCGCGTGCAGCAGGAGGCTCTTACCTATGCGCAGAAAGCGCTGACCGATAGCAAGCAACAGGCGCAAGTGGGTACTGTGCCGCCGATTCAGGTGGTAAGTGCACAAAGCACGGTTTCGACGGACGAGCAGAACCTGATTCTGGCGCAGAACAATCTGGAACTGCAAAAGTTGCTGATGAAGAATGCGCTCAGCCGGAGCATCGACGATCCGGTCCTGGCCGAGGCTGACGTGATTCCCACCTCCGGCATGCAGGTTCCGCAGGAAGAAGCGGTGATTCCCATTCAAGACTTGATCAATCAGGCTCTTGATCATCGTGCGGAACTGGTAGAATCGCGCATCGATCTCAATTCCCGCGACCTCAGCAGCAAAGCGGTACGCAATGCCATGCTCCCCACGCTCGATGCCTACGCTTATTATGGTGGCTCCGGGGTTGGAGGCAACATCAATCCCCTCATTCCTCAATGCCCATCTTCGGCTGCTTTCTGCTACACCCCCGGTGAAAACCCGCCGCCATTCCAAAGCGCAACTACGGTCGGCTACGGTACAACGCTGAACCAACTGTTCAACGGCACCGCGCCGGACAAGGGCATTGGCCTCAGCCTTTCGATCCCGCTGCGCAATCGCGAAGCGCAGGCCAACCAGGTGCGCGCGGAACTCGAATATCGCCAAGCCCAGGTGCGGCTGCATCAGCTGGAAAATCAAGTACGCATCGAAGTCCGCAATGCGCAGTTTGACGTGAAGCAGAACCGCGCCGCTGTGCAGGCCGCCCAGTACGCCGTCGACTTTGCCCGCCAGACGCTCGATGCCGATCAGCAAAAGCTGAAAGTCGGACTCACCACCACAACCGCGATCCTGCAGGATGCCTCGATCCTTACCACTTCCGAGTCGAATCTGGTCTCCGCCAAAGCAGCCTATGAGAAGTCGCGGATCGAACTGGATCGCGCCACGGGATTGCTGCTCGACCACACCGGCATCAACGTCGCCGACGCCACGCGCGGCCAGGTCACGCACCTGCCTAAGGTTCCCTATGTCGTGCCGCGGCAAGATGCGAATCCAGCAGGGCAGCCTGCACAGTCGCCGCAGGGCTCGGGAGGCCAACCCTAGAACTCGCAAGCCGAGAGCCTACCCTCAGAGAGAACTTGCAGGACGAGGTTGGGGCGAGGCTTCTGCTTAGACCTGATAAACTCCCCGGTGATGGAACGAGCGAACCTTCCCGCCATCCCGCCATCCGTCGTGTGGATGGTGCTGCTTTCGTTTCTTCTGCAACTGGTCGCGATCGGGGTGCTCCGCCAATATCGCACTCGCCCGGGAGAAGATAACTTCGGCTTTGGATTCGAGATGGGCCGCGTCGGCCGATCCATCGCGCTGGGGCAGGGTTTCAGCAATCCTTATGGAGGCGATACTGGCCCCACCGCCTGGGAACCGCCGCTTTATCCCTACCTGATCGGCGGAGTCTTCAAAGTTTTTGGCGTCTACACCTTCGCATCGGCGTGGGTATTGCTGTCGATCAACAGCCTGTTCGCCTCTCTCACCACCATTCCAGTTTTTCTGATTGCGCACCGAACCTTTGGCCCACGGGTCGCACTCTGGTCAGCCGGAGCGTGGGCGCTTAATCCCTACGTCTGGTACTGGTCCGTTCATTGGATCTGGGATACGACTTTCACTCCGCTGATGCTGGCATTGATTTTCTTGGTCTCGCTGGAACTGCAGCAGGGGCCGGGTTGGCGAGGGTGGACACTGTTCGGAATATTGTGGGGCGTCGGAGCTCTGGCAAATCCCGCGATGCTCGCCTTTCTCCCGTTCTGCGGCCTTTGGATATGGCGGCAGAGATACCGGCGCGGCCTGCCGTCGTTCGCAGGCGTCGTGCTTTCCTCTTTTGTGTTCTTTCTGGTTCTCTCTCCGTGGCTGATCCGGAACTACGAGGTCTTTGGGCGCTTCGTTTTTATTCGTGACGATTTCGGATTGCAGTTTCGTCTCGGCAACAACAAGATGGCCGACGGCATGCTGATCGCCACTCTGCAGCCCAATCTCAACAAACTGGAGCTCGAAAAATTTCAGCGCATGGGCGAAATTGCCTATGAAGCCGACTGCAGGCGGCTTGCGTTCGACTGGATTCGCGAGCATCCGCAGCGGTTCGCAGTGATCAGCATGAAGCGTTTCTTTTATTTCTGGAATGGTGTGCCCCGACCGACGGACAGCACAGCTCCCTGGGATTTCCGCAGCTCGCTTTTCCTGGCGTCATCAGTGCTGGCGATTTGGGGACTCGGGCGAGCGCTGCGCCAAAAGCGGCCCGGAGCCTGGCTTTTCGCCGGCCTCATCGCGACTTATCCCACGGTCTATTATTTCGTATTCCCGCATGCCCGCTACCGCCATCCCATCGAGCCTGAGTTGTTAATCCTGATCGTGTTTCTGCTTTCAGAAATTCGGAGTGGCACCGCTAGTGGCTGAGAAGTTAATTGTTGATTGCTGATTGTTGATTGATGATTGAAAAGCTGATTGACTTCGGGTTGCATTCATCGATCAGCAATCAGCAGTCAACCGCTTACTATGACAATCTCCGTGGCGATCGTGGCGATGGATGAAGAGGCGAACATCGGCCGCACGCTCGCCAGCGTGCGCTGGGCCGATGAAATCGTGCTCGTCGACTCCGGCTCGCGAGACCGCACCTGCGAGATCGCGCGGCAGCATGGCGCCCAGGTCGTGGTCGAACCGTGGCGCGGCTATGTGGCGCAGAAACAGTACGCGATCGGGCTGTGCACCAAGGATTGGGTGCTGCTGCTGGATGCGGACGAGGAGGTGAGTCCGGGCCTGGCCGATGAAATTCGCGCCGCCATCGCGAACCCCAACGCCGCCAGCGGCTACAAACTTCCACGCAAGAATCTGTTTCTGGGCAGATGGATTCGTCATGGCGGTTTCTATCCCGATCCCAAGCTGCGTCTGTTCAGGCGTGGTCAGGGATTTGTCACCGGTCACGATCCGCACGACCGCTGTGAACTGAGGCCGGAAGCGGGGCAGCAGACACGACAGTTTAAGAATGCGCTGATTCACTATACTTACCCCACGCTCACTCTTTACCTCGCCCACATGAACCGTTATTCCTCGCTGGGCGCGCAGTTGGCGATTGCCAAAGGCCACCGCAGCTTCAGTATCATCAACATCGTCCTGCGGCCGCTGGCGACGTTCGTTTACAACTACTTCTTCCGACTCGGGTTTCTCGATGGCCGCGAAGGCCTGCTGTTGCACCTTTACCATGCTGGCTACGTTTCGTGGAAATACGCCAAGGCCTGGGAACTCTCGCGCACGCCGCCGAGGTGACACCGTCAGACACTGACCGACCGGTCGTGCTGGCGGCACTCTGCGGTCTTGCCCACGGGCGCGCGCTTCCCTATCATCACAGGAGAACGCTGGGGTCCTCATGCCAGAGAAAAAGCTCTCTAAGCCACAAGTCGCCGAGAGTCCAATCGCCGACGTCTTTGACAATCGCCATCCCTCCGCTGCCGAGAGAGCGTGGGCAGAGAAGACGCTGACGCCTACGCTTGAGAAAGCTCCCGAGCGGCCGATTGGCGCACCCACCGGCGTGAATGTCGACGAGCAGGGGCACGCACGCTTCACCACGATTTCCGGCGTCCCAGTCCGCCGGCTCTACACACAGGCCGATCTTCCCGAAGACTGGAGCGGAGAAAAATATCTCGGATTCCCCGGCGCTCCGCCGTTCACTCGCGGCATTCATGCCACGGGATATCGCGGCAAGCTCTATACCATGCGGCAGTTCTCCGGGTTCGCGTCGCCCGAGGAAACCAACCAGCGCTACAAGTATTTGCTGGAGCACGGCGGCGGCGGGCTTTCGGTCGCATTCGACCTGCCTACGCTGATGGGATATGACTCCGATCACGCGGCCAGCGAGGGGGAGGTGGGCAAGTGCGGCGTGGCCATCGATTCGCTGGAAGACATGGAAATTCTTTTCGGCGGCATCGACCTGGAAAAAACCACGGTCTCGATGACGATCAACTCGCCCGCGTCGGTGCTGTGGGCAATGTATCTGGTAGTGGCGGAGAAGCAGGGCGCGGACTGGAAAAAGATTTCCGGCACCATTCAGAATGACATTCTCAAGGAATACATCGCGCAGAAGGAATATATCTATCCGCCGGCGCCGTCGATGCGGCTGGTGATCGACACTTTCGAGTTCGGATCGAAATTCACGCCCCGATTCAACACGATTTCCATCAGCGGTTACCACATTCGCGAGGCGGGCTCGACCGCGCTGCAGGAACTGGCGTTCACTTTGTATGACGGCATCGAGTACGTCGAGTGGGCGCGCAGAAGGGGCCTCGACGTGGACGATTTCGGTCCCCGGCTCAGCTTCTTCTTCAACGCGCACAACGATTTCTTCGAGGAGATCGCCAAATACCGCGCTGCCCGCAAGATTTGGGCGCGGGTCATGAGAGAGCGATTCGGTGCGAAGAACGAGCGCACCTGGCTGATGCGATTTCACACGCAGACTGCGGGAGTGTCGCTGCCGGCGCAACAGCCGATGAACAACATCGCGCGTGTGGCCCTGCAGGCTATGGCCGCCGTGCTCGGCGGCACGCAGTCTCTGCACTGCGACTCCTACGATGAAGCATTGGCACTGCCCACAGAAGAAGCAGCCCGCATTGCTCTACGCACACAGCAGATCATCGCTTATGAATCGGGAGTGACGCAGACCGTCGATCCGCTGGGTGGGTCGTATTTTCTGGAAAACTTGACGCTCGAAATGGAAAAAGGCGCGTTCGACTATTTCGGCAAGCTGGACGCGATGGGAGGCATGGTAAAAGCCATCGAGCGCGGCTATCCACAGAAGGAAATCGCCGAGGCCTCTTACCAATATCAGCGCGCCGCGGAGGCGAAGGAGAAGATTATCGTAGGCGTGAACGAGTTCGTTATTGACGAAGAGTCACCGCACATTCTTTATATCGACGAGAGTGTCGCGCGGCAGCAGGGGGCCAAGCTCAAAGCGATGCGGGCGCGACGCTCGAATGACGAGGTCCGGCGGAGACTCGACGCGCTGAAGAAAGCTGCTGCCCAGGAGCCGAATACCGGCACGAATGGAGATATTTCCCCGGCGAACACCATGCCCTACATCGTGGACGCAGTGCGAGCCTACGCGACGGTGGGCGAGATTTGCGAAGCCCTGCGCGAGGTCTATGGAACCTATACGGAAGTGAGCATCACCTAGCAGAAATCGGCAGGTTACCCGTCAAGCTAACCGTGGCGCATCAGCGGGTGACTTCCCGGTGCCTCGTTGGGTCCGCGCCGTCTATTCGTTTTTTATTCGCCACCAACACGGCTTTATGATTAAGATAGAGGCCCATGCAGAGAGCATTGAACCACCTCAAGAAATCCGACCCCGTTATGCGGGCGATCATCGAACGTCATGGCCCGTGCCGCATGCAGTTTGGGCCAGCGGAGTTTCACAGCCTGGCTGAGGCCATCGTCTACCAGCAACTGAACGGCAAAGCCGCGGAAACCATCTTCAAGCGTTTCGCCGCGCTGGCGGGCGAGCCGCTCACTCCTGAAGGCATTCTCGAGCTCAGTGATGAAAAGATGCGGGGCGCGGGATTGTCAAAACAGAAAACTGCGTATCTGAAAGATCTGGCGGCAAAGACCTCGAGCGGGCTTGTAGATTTCGCGCGCCTGCCGGAGCTGCCGGATGCAGAAGTGGTCGAGCATCTCACCCAGGTGAAAGGTATTGGGGTGTGGACGGCGCAGATGTTTCTGATGTTCACACTGAAGCGCGAGAATGTTCTGCCGACCGGCGACTTCGCGATTCGCATGGCCATACAAAAACACTATCTCGACCGACCGCGCGCGAGGGCAGCGAAGAAGTCTGTGGCGGGAAAAAAGAAAGGTCGCAAGCGGAAGATCAAGCTGCCCAGTCCAGAGCAGATGGAGAAGATCGCAAAACGCTGGGAGCCCTACCGCAGCGTCGCGTGCTGGTATTTGTGGAAGAGCCTGGATACAAAAACTCTTTAGCCGCAGCAAGTGGACTGCCTCTGTGCTCCTCGGTTGCCGCTGTGTTTAAATGAATGGGATGGCTGACCTCAAGATTCGCGTGCTGGTGGCCAAGCCCGGGCTCGACGGACACGACCGTGGCGCCAAAGTGATTGCGCGCGCCCTGCGCGATGCGGGCATGGAAGTGATTTACACCGGGCTGCGTCAGACTCCGGAGATGATTGTCAGCGCGGCGCTGCAAGAAGATGTTCAGGTCATCGGACTGTCGATTCTGTCCGGCGCGCATAACGCCATCGTGCCGCGGGTGATGGACCTGATCAAACAGAACAAGATGGATGACGTTCTGGTGCTGGTGGGCGGGATTATTCCCGACCAGGACATCGACGCTCTCAAGAAACGCGGCGTGGCGGCCGTCTTCCAGCCGGGCACTGCCATGGACGACATCGTGAAATTCATTCGTGCGAACGTGAAGGATGCGGGCATTCCCACCGCAGGCTGATCGTGCCTAATCCGAATCTCGCAAGCATCCGGCAAGAACTTGAGCGCACCGTTGGTCCTGCGCCCTGGTATTGGAAGACCTTTCCTCGATTTCATTCTACGACGGGGCAGGCGTTTGCCTGGACGCATCAGGGCGAGCAGGGGCCGGTGGGATATGTGGTTTCGCTGGCGCTGGAACAAGAGCCCGATCAGCTTCGACTGGCCTTAAACACCTACTGCCGACCCTTTCTGGCCTCGCCCAGTTGTCTCGGCATCTGGTGTCCCGAGGGACGCAACATTCGGCTGACCGGTTTCGATCCGGATCAGCTTGAAGCATTTGACCTGGCTGAGATTGCCGGATGGTTCAAACAATCTTCCGATCGCATTTATGCCAAGACCCCGCCGGTCGCGGAGTTCGAGGTGCCGCTCACTCTGGGCTCGGGCATGCACAAGATTGAAGTGCCGCCGGAACTGGCGACCGTGGATGAGTTGATCGTGCCCACCAGCTATAAGGCGATGTCGAATGACGATCCGGCGTTCGCTCTTTTTGTTTTCTACTTGCAGGCAGGGCTGGTGGAGGTGCTGCCGCAGAAATGGTTCACGGCGTCGCAATACCAGGTGGGAAAGCAATGGATTTCGCGCGCGGCGCGCGATCGGGAATCGCATCGCATCTTCGGGGAATGTTTTGGCGTCGGAACGTTTCTGCTGGAGGAAGATGGATGCCGGTTGGAGGAGTGGTTGGACCGACGGGCTTAGCCTCGGGATCCGGAGGTTGTTTGGCAGCCTAGGTCATTTCTGGATTTGGGGTGGAATCACGAGAGCGACGATTCTTCGTCGCTTGCAAACAGCGGCCCGGGGAAGGGATTCGGAGCCCTCGGGCTTAGGTTTCTCAGGGCTGACGAAGCAGTTTTGCCCTCTCCCCCGTACCGCCTGAGATCAAAGCCGTGGCGCCGTAAATCCTCCCCCTGTGACCCTGTTTGCCGGCTTCGGCCGTGAGGTTTCTGGCCGAAAAAATAGCCGGCAAAACTGTGAAGTTGCGGTGCTTGCGATGCACTGGAGCGTTCGAGCCTAGGAGAAAAGTGGCCCCCACCACCACGTTCGTGCTCTTCCAGCCCTCGCCAGGCTCGAATAGACTACTCGCCGAACGGACTCCCAGGCCCTCAACTGCGTGATGCGTTCGCAACTGTGCCGCACACCCTCCCTGGAAGTCCTTAGCGGACCTCATTTTTTTGTGATGATTTTCTGATGGCTTATGGATAAAGCGGTACAGCACCTTTACGAGTTCGGTCCATTTGTATTAGACCCCGGCGAACGTCTGCTGCGGCATGGTACGACGCGCATGGAGCTTCCGCCTCGGGCTTTCGACACTTTGCTGGTGCTGGTGGAGAACAGCGGCCGGCTGTTGGAAAAAGACGCGCTAATGAGAAACATATGGCGCGATACAGTGGTCGAGGAGAATAACCTGAGCCAGGTCGTCTACCTGGTTCGCAAGGCGCTGGGCGATGGCGAGGACGGTGCGCGCTACATTGAGACCGTGCCGAAGCGAGGCTATCGCTTCGTTGGCGAGGTTCGGAAATTCAACGTCGACCCGGGAAATGGCAACGGCCACACCGGTAGTAACGACCGTGACTTGCGATCCTCATCTTCTTCAGGGAATCAACCGGGGACTTCTTCAAGCGATTACTCGGAATTTTCCCGGCCGCCGGTAGCGACTGTAACGAGAGCAGGTTCCGAGGCCGAATCCCATCCGGTATCTTCAGAGGACGCAAAGGAACTCGGAGCCCCAGCTTCCCACTCGGCCGCCCGGCACGGCTGGATGACTGGGCTCTTAGGTGGGCTGTCCATCGTAGCCCTAGTAGTCCTGGTGGAAGGAACGGGCTGGAAGCAGAGGCTGTTCGAGGGACAGCGCCTCGTTTCGATTCGCTCGGTCGCCGTGCTGCCGATGCAGAACCTCTCCAATGACCCCGGCCAGGAATATTTCGTCGACGGGATGACCGACGAACTTATTACCGATCTGGCACAGCTTCACGATCTCAAGGTAGTTTCGAAGACTTCCGTCATGCCATACAAAGGAACGCGGAAGCCGCTTCCGCAGATTGGGCGCGAACTTGGAGTGGACGCCGTGGTGGAAGGCTCGGTGCTGCGTTCGGGAGATAGGGTAAGAATCACGGCGCAATTGATCCGGACGGCGACCGATCGCCACATCTGGGCTGAGGCTTACGATGGCGACCTGAAAGACGTGCTTTCTCTGCAGGCGCGGGTTGCGGAGGAGATCACTAACCAGGTGAAGCTCAATTTGAGCAGCGAAGAGACTGGACGACTGCGGCGGCCGCGCGCCGTGAACCCGGAGGCCTACGATCTTTATCTGCATGGCCGCTACGCCTGGAATCAAAGAAATGTGCAAGCCTTTCGTCAGGCGATCGAGTATTTCAACCAGGCGCTTGAAAAAGATTCCGAGTTCGCACTGGCTTATTCCGGCCTGGCGGATTGTCATACGCTCCTTACGCTCTACGGAGATGGCGTCGGCAACATGGTCGAGGCCGAAGCCGCCGCCGAGAAGGCGCTGCAAATCGATAGCTCGCTGGCGGAAGCGCACACTTCCCTGGCTGCGGTTAAGGTACTGCATGACTGGGATTGGCGCGGTGCGGAGCAGGAGTTCCGCCGGGCGATTGCGCTGAACCCCAACTTCGCCCGCGCTCACCATTGGTATGGAAATCTGTTGCTGGGCCCGGAAGGCCGCCATGAAGAAGCGATCGCGGAACTGGAGCGCGCCCGGGAGTTGGACCCACTCTCTTTAATCATCAACGCGGACGCCGGGTTCGGGTATTATTTGGCCGGCCGTTACGAGCCGGCGCTCCAAGCCTATCGGAGCGTTCTGGCCGTGAACCCCAACTTCGTACCAGTGCGCTTCTACCTTGCGAAATACTATCGTCAAACCGGCCAGTATGATCTTTGGTTGAAGGAAAGCGTCGAGGATGATCGTCTCTCGGGTTCTCCTGGCCGCGGTCAATCTTTGCAGCGTCTATATGCTCAGGGCGGGTTCCGCGCTGCCATGCAGGATATGGCCAAGCCCCCGGAAGTAGGCAGTCTGGCAAGGCCGAAGCCTTTCAGAATCGATTCCTGCTCGTCAGCGGAGGCGAATGCCGCGCTCGGCAAAAATGCGGCGGCACTCAACGCCCTTGAGGATTGCTACCGATGGTCCGAACCCGCTCTGATTTATCTCAAGGTAGACCCGGTTTGGACGAACCTGCGTCCGGAACCTCGCTTTCAGGCTCTGCTCGGCCGTCTCCATCTGCAATAACTCGGCTCGTAAAAACGTCCTGCCCTACGACGCGTTCGTGTCGTCTTCTCGAGCGTCTGTGTTTCGAAAGTGGAGTGCCTTCCGTTGCGCGTTTCCGCGAGAGTGGTATACCGTAAACAGTCCGATCTCTTCATCGATTACTCATGGCCGATCGCATCGAAGCTCCTCCAGACTACTCGTCGAAGACTGCCAATGTCCTGACGACGAAAGTCGATCCGACTTCAGCGCGATTCGAGGCCAACATGCGCTTTCTGGCCGACCTCATGTCACAGGTGCGGAACGAAAGCGAGAAGATCAGCGAAGGCGGGGGCGCGAAAGCCATCGAGAACCAACATGCCAAGGGACGCCTCACTGCACGCGAGCGGATTGAGTTGCTGGTGGACCCGGGTACATTCTTCGAGCTTGGAATTTACGCCGCCCATGGCATGTATGAAGAGTGGGGCGGAGCGCAGGCTGCCGGTGTGATCACCGGTCTGGCGCGCATCCACACGCGCATGGTGATGATTATTGCGAACGACGCTACGGTGAAGGCGGGCGCGTTTTTCCCGATGACCTCGAAGAAAGTGATTCGCGCCCAGAACATCGCCATCGAGAACCGCATTCCGACCGTCTATCTGGTGGATTCGGCCGGAGTGTTTCTACCGCTGCAGGAAGATGTGTTTCCCGACACGGATGACTTCGGCCGCGTGTTCCGCAACAACGCCGTGATGTCGGCTATGGGCATTCCCCAGATCGCGGCCATCATGGGCATGTGCGTGGCCGGGGGCGGATACCTACCGGTGATGTGCGATCACGTTCTGATGACCGACGGCAGCGGGTTGTTTCTGGCTGGCCCGGCGCTGGTGCAAGCGGCGATCGGACAGAAAGTTTCGGCGGAAGATCTGGGTGGAGCGGCCATGCATGCCAGCATCAGCGGCACGGTGGATTTTCGCGAACCCGACGATGGGGCCTGCCTGGCGCGGATTCGCTCCATCGTTGAGAAGTGGGGATACCGGCGGCAATCTCCCTGGGATCGCAAAAAGCCGGTCGCACCGGCGCTGGCAGCGGAGGAGATTTACGGCATTTACGATTCCTCACCGGCGCGTCCTTACGACATGAAAGAGATTCTTGCGCGCGTGCTCGATGGCAGCCGCTTCGATGAGTACAAGGCAGAATACGGTAAGACGCTGATCTGTGGCTATGGGCGCATTGGCGGATTCGCGGTGGGAATTGTCGCCAACCAGAAACTGCACGCCCAGCAAACCGACCACGAAGGCCACAAGCGGATCGAGTTTGGCGGGGTGATCTACACCGAATCCGCAGAGAAAGCCGCGCGCTTCATTATGGACTGCAACCAGAATTTGATCCCGTTGATCTTCTTTCATGACGTGAACGGTTTTATGGTGGGTCGGGACGCCGAGTGGAGCGGCATTATCAAGGCGGGCGCGAAGATGGTGAACGCAGTATCGAACTCCGTGGTGCCGAAAATTACTGTGATCGTCGGCGGGTCGTTCGGCGCGGGACACTATGCGATGTGCGGTAAGGCATTCGATCCACGCTTCGTTTTTGCCTGGCCGACGGCGCGTTACGCCGTGATGAGCGGCGACTCGGCGGCGGGAACATTGGTGGAGATCAAAGTGAAACAACTCGAGCGGGGGGGCAAGAAGCTGGGTGAGGAAGAAAAGAAAGAGCTGTATGAGTCGGTGAAGCGCACCTACGACGAGCAGACCGATCCGCGCTACGGCGCGGCCCGGCTGTGGATCGACAAGATCATCGACCCCGCGGAGACGCGCGACGCCATTACCCAAGCCCTCGAGGCGGCCACGTTGAATCCGGATGTGCCTGAATTCAAGGTAGGAGTGCTGCAAACGTAGTTAGCCACGGATTTTCACGGATTCACGCGGATGCGGAGGATTAAGAAGCGATGTCTCTGGGTTTTTTCTCTTAAGGTTCTGATCCGTGAGAATCCGTGTGATCCGTGGCTGGTTTTGATATGTCCGACACAGTGAAGCTCATCGAATGTCCGCGCGATGCCTGGCAGGGGCTCAAGGGCCAGATTCCGCCCGACATCAAGCGCGCCTATTTGCAGGCATTGATCAGCGCTGGATTCAAGCACATCGATGCTGTCTCGTTCGTGTCGCCGAAAGCCGTGCCGCAGATGGCGGACTCGGAAGAAGTGTTGAAGGAACTCGATCCGCCTGACGACGTAGAGATCATCGGCATCGTGGTCAACGAAAAAGGTGCGCAGCGCGCCATCGAAACGCAAGCGGTGCATACTCTGGGGTTCCCTTATTCGATCTCGGAAACTTTTTTACGCAAGAATCAGAATCAGTCTGCTGAAGACGCACTCGACGAACTGGAGAAGATCCAGAAAAAAGCGGACGACGCCGCCCTCGATGTAGTCGTTTATATCTCCATGGCATTTGGCAACCCCTATGGCGATTTGTGGAACGTGGAGGAGGTAATTGAGGCGATCTCGCTGCTGGAAGTCGACAATCTGCGTATGATCTCTCTGGCTGACACGGTCGGCATGGCCACTCCGCAACAGATTAGCGAACTGGTCGGCGCGGTTATGCGGAAGTACGATTACCTGGAGATTGGAGTTCACCTGCACAGCCGTCCCGAGCATGCTGCAGCGAAAATTCTTGCGGCGTACGACGCCGGCTGCCGCCGCTTTGACTCGGCCTTGGGCGGATTGGGCGGCTGTCCATTCGCGCAGGATGCATTGGTCGGCAACATCGCGACCGAAAAAGTGATTGAGGCGCTCAAGCAACGTGGCGCTGAGTTGCCGCCTCTGAAGCCGCTGGACGCGCTGCTGCGCGCGAACGCAGAGATTGGCGCACGGTATTCGAATTCTGTGAGCGACGATTAGCGGTTTTTAGATGGAAACGAACTGGACTCCCAAGTGAACTACAAAACGATCCAACTCGCATACGATTCGGGCGTGGCTACGATCACGCTGAATCGTCCGGACAAGCGCAACGCCATCAGCTTCGAGTTGATTGACGATCTGCTGCGCGCGCTCGAGGAAGTCGAGGCATCCGATGCGCGCGTACTCATTGTGACCGGAGCGGGCAAAGCTTTCTCTTCCGGAATGGACCTGGATAATTTGAAAGCGCTGATCGGTCGCTCTCCAGAAGACAACCTGAAAGATTCGGAGACGATGGTCCGCCTGTTCCGCACGCTTTACGAGTTTCCAAAAGTCACGATCGCTGCGGTGAATGGCGCTGCCATCGCCGGCGGAACCGGACTGGCTTTCCTGTGCGACTTCACGCTGGCTGTTCCCGAAGCGACGTTCGGCTACACCGAGGTGCGCATCGGATTTGTACCCGCCATCGTCTCCACGTTCCTGCTGCGCCAGGTCGGAGAGAAACAGGCGCGCGACCTGCTGCTGACCGGGCGAATCTTCGACGCGGAGGAAGCAGGGCGCATCGGATTGATCAACGAAATCGTCACGCCTGAGAATCTGATGAAGCGGGCCCGCGAACTGGCCGCGCTGCTGATGGAGAACAGTCCGACTTCATTGCAAGCGACAAAAAAACTGCTGAACGATCATGCCCGCGCTGAACTGGATTTGCAGATTGAGGCGGCGGTGCGCGAGAACGCGGCAATCCGCACCACCACCGACTTCCGCGAAGGAGTTGTTTCGTTTCTCGAAAAGCGCAAGCCCGCGTGGAGCGGAAAATGAAGAGCGGGGAAACGAAGTCGACTCACCCGCATGCGATAAACGAAACGACCAACGAAACCCGGCTGCGCGTGCGTTACGCCGAGACCGATCAGATGGGTGTGGTTTACCATTCCAACCATTTCATTTGGTTTGAGGTGGGACGCGTCGAATTGCTCCGGCAGTTGGGTTTTTCCTATCGTGACATGGAAAGCAAGGATGGACGGTTCATCGCGGTCGCCGAAGCCAAGTGCCGCTATCGTGCGCCCGTGCGCTACGACGAAGAGGTTCTCGTGCGCACGCAATTATTGAACGTGCGCAAGTCAGTGATCCACTTTGGTTATGAATTGCTGCGCCCCGCGGATGGCGCCCTGCTGGCGGAAGGTGAGACCACGCACATCGTTACTGGTCCAGATATGAAAGTTGCTGCACTGCCGGCGAAGTATCTAAAGGTATTTCGTGCGGCCCTAGGAAAACGAAACGGGAATTCATCTTGAACGCACTTCACATTAACGGAAACGACCTCACGTTGGAAGCAGTGCGTGAGGTCGCAGCTGAAAAACGCCCAGTGCTCTTGTCGCCTGACGCGCGCGAGGCCGTGGATCGTGCGCGCGCCGTGGTTGATGAGATCGTCGCCAGTAACAAAGTCGCCTATGCGATCACGACTGGCGTGGGCAAACTGAGCGACGTCCGCATCGTCGGCGACCAGATTCGTGAACTGCAAGTCAACCTGGTGCGCTCGCACTCCGTAGGCGTGGGTGAGCTGCTCTCTGTCGCCGAAACGCGCGCTATGATGCTGCTGCGGGCCAATTCCCTGGCCAAGGGCTACTCCGGTGTGCGTGGGGTGGTGATCGACACGCTGTGTGAAATGCTGAACCGCAGCGTCACTCCACTCGTGCCATCGCAAGGCAGCGTAGGCGCGAGCGGCGATTTGGCGCCTCTCGCGCATCTGGCGCTGGCGTTGATTGGCGAAGGGGAATGTATCGACGCTGCGGGCGTGCGCGTTTCCAGCAGTGACGCGCTGAAGCGGGCGCAGATCAAGCCGCTGACGCTGGAAGCAAAAGAATCCATTTCGCTAATCAACGGCACGCAGGGCATGCTGGCCGTGGGTACGCTGGCGCTGCTGGCCGCCGAAACGTTGGTGGATTCTGCCGATGTGCTCGGCGGCCTGTGTTGTGACGCGCTCAAGGGCACGGACACGGCTTTCGACGAACGCATCCACAAGGCTCGCCCGCACAGTGGTCAGATGAAGACTGCGGCGAATTTGCGGCGAATGCTTGAAGGCAGCCAGATTCGCGAATCGCACCGCGAATGCGGCCGGGTGCAGGACGCTTACTCGCTGCGCTGCATCCCGCAAGTACACGGCGCGGTGCGCGATACGCTGGCGCACTGCCGCAAAGTATTTGAGATCGAGGCGAATTCCGCTGTCGACAATCCCCTGGTATTCATCACCGACGCCAAAAATCTTACCGGCGACGTGATCTCGGGGGGAAACTTTCACGGCGAGCCGCTCGCATTCGCGCTGGATTTTCTGGGTATCGCCCTGAGCGCTCTCGCCGGCATCAGTGAGCGCAGAATCGAACGCTTGGTGAACCCCGCGCTCAGCGAGGGTTTGCCGCCGTTTCTGGCGCAGGGTGCAGGATTGAATTCCGGTTTCATGATGGCGCAGGTCACGGCGGCGGCTCTGGTCAGCGAGAACAAAGTCCTGGCGCATCCCGCGTCGGTCGATTCGATTACGACCTCAGGCAACAAGGAAGACTACGTCTCCATGGGAATGACGGCGGCGATCAAACTGAAGCGCATTGTCGAGAACGCGCGCAATGTGTTGGCGATTGAAGCCATGGCCGTGGCCCAGGCCATCGATTTTCTGGCTCCGCTGAAGACCTCGAAGCGGGGCCAGGCGGCGCACGCCGCGATCCGGTCGGTGTGTCCCACCGTCGACAAAGACCGGGTCATGTACAAAGACTTTGCGCGGCTCGCGGAGTTAATTGCCAGCGGCAAGATAGCCCAAGCCCTGAGCTAGACTTTGACAAAATGTTGCTAAAAAGAATGAATGGCAGCCGCTAATCAGCCAAGGTGGCCCGCAGATCGACGATCAAACTACGTCGCAATGACGTTGGTTGCTATCGGTTTCGTGTGGCGGTTGTGGCTGGCCCATGCCACTTTTTTCAATAGTGATGAGGCTTGGCACTTCTCGATGGCCAACCAGGCATCCCTTTATCTCGCCTACAAAGCGAGCCTTACTCTCCTGCATCCACCACTTCTGGTGCTCGTCCTATATTTCTGGCGGGGCTTCGGGACTTCGAATCTTGTGTTGCGGCTTCCGTGCGTGATCGCGGGTACGTTGTTCTGCTGGGTTTTCTGGAAGTGGCTTACGGTCGTGGTCGGCCGCGCGGCGGGCTGGGTTGGCCTGATCTTGGTGACATTTCTCCCGCCCATGATCGCCCTCTCTGCCGATTTGCGGCAGTACACTTTCATGCTGCTGTTCGCCACATCCGCCGCCTATTTCCTCGAGCGCGCCCTCACGGGGAACTCGGTGCGCCTTATGGCCATCTCGACCGTGTTTCTTTATCTGTCTTTGCTTTCGCATTACTCTGCATTTCTCTTCGCCGCGGCGCTGGGCGCGTATTGCATTCTGCGGATGTTCGCGCGTGCTCCCTCGGCGCGAGTCATGGCCGTCTGGATCGCGGGACAGGCTGGAGGTCTGGGGCTGGGTTGGTTTTTGTACACCACGCAAATCGCAGCGCTCCGCAAGGTGTATCCGGGAGCACAGCCGCTTCATCGCTATGCCGATTTCTATCTTTCCGACTACTACTTCCACGCCGGGCGCGACCGGCTTTTGCTTTTCCTGTATCACGGGTCGTTCGGAGTATTTCGCTTCATTTTCGGACAGACCACGGTTGGAGATGCCGCCGCATTAATGTTCGCTGCGGGAACCCTTCTGTTGTTATTCGAGAAGCCGCAGCCGGACGCCGCGACCCCCTCCCGCTTGACCGGACTTTTTCTGCTGCTGCCGTTTGTTCTGAACTGCGCGGCCGTAACCGCGGGACTTTATCCCTACGGGCGAACCCGCCAATGCGTTTATCTCGCTATTTTCGGGATCGCTGGGGTGAGCGTTCTCCTCGCTAAGGTCACAAAACAAAGCACGCGAAATGCCGCGCTGCTGGCCGTCGGCGTCGCGGTAGTGTGTCAAGCCTTCGGAACTCTGCAAGGGCGGGATATGCTGCCGTTCGCTGATCAGAAGCACGAACATATGGATCAGGCGCTAGAGTTTATTCACCAGGAGGTTGGGCCGTCGGATCTGATTTTTGCGGACGCAGCCAGCCGACTGCAGCTGGGACACTACCTTTGCCAACAAGAGCAGATCGATATCGATCATTCCGTGCCCGGTTTTGAGTCGTTTCAGTGCCGCGGATTTCGCGTGATCTCGACTGATCCGGACGAAGGCGCCTTTACGCGGGACACATTCGCACAAGAGTGGCACAAGATGGTGCGGGCCTACTCTCTTAAGCCTGGAGCCACCGTTTGGGTGTTCCAGGGAGGATGGGCTTCTGGGCTCGGCGAAGCCTTGCGCAGCCGGTCGCCTGAGTTCTCGGGCTTAGAACCTCATTCCTTCGGCCGCTTCCTCGAGCTGTTTAAAATAGAAGCTCCAGTCTCGAACGCGATCTTGTCGACACCGGCAGAGTAAGTTCCAGCAAGCGATTGCAGCCGCCCTTCCCAAAAAGATGCGAGTGTGAGGCTGGCGGAGGCGTTTCGGTAGGGCTTTAGTCTCGGCGAACCTTGGAAGCAAGCAGGTTCCTGAACTGTTCGACAGCTTCTGAACTCGGGAAAGCTCTTTTTGGTGTGATTCCAGCAACGTCCTTGGTCTGATAGATGAGGAAGAGATTTTTCGTCTCTTTGAATTTCTCGAAGCTGCTCCACTTTATTTCGACATGCGCTAGGTCGCTATCCGATGTCAACCCCTCATTATCAAACGTCACAGTGCGCTTTCCATACAAACGCGGGTTGCGAGAGTAAAGCCGTCGATGAACGATGTAAGGCATGATTATCTGCAAAATGATGAGGGCGGCAAAAAGCGATATGAGAAACACTCCGATTACGTGTTCGATGGATTGATAGACGGCAACTCCGAGAAATATGCCAACGCCGTAAAGGCAGATTCTCACTAGCCGGCGCGCCGGACGAATCCGAACGGTCTTGACCATTTCGAGGTGTTCAGCAGGGGTAATATCGTATTCCAGCTGCACGCAGCAATAATAGGCGGGCAGAGGAAGTTGTCAAGAATCCCTCGCGGATCGGGCTGGAGGTCCTTTAGGCAGTCTTCGCAGCACTGCCGTCCAGTCCCAACTTGTCCGCGATTCCCTGCAGCGCCTCGATGCAGAAGGCGATGTGTTCGTCGAGGTCCACGCCCAACGCGGCGGCACCGTTGATGATGTCGTTGCGGTTCACTTTGCGGGCGAAGGCTTTATCCTTCATTCGTTTTCGCACTGACTTTGCATCCACCTCGGCCAGTGATTTTCCAGGCTTGATCAAGGCTACGGCGGTGATGAAGCCAGCAAGCTCGTCGCAGGCGAAGAGAGCTTTTTCCATGGACGTGTCGCGGGTGACGCCGGTATATTCGGCGTGCGACATGATGGCTCGGGTGATCACTTCGGGCCAGCCCCGCTCTTTCAGGATGGCGTTGCCCTTGTAGGGATGGTCTTCGAGGCTGGGATACTTTTCGTAGTCGAAATCGTGGATCAGTCCGACGATCCCCCACAGATCTTGTTTGGATAAACCAAGTTCTGATACTCCGGACGCGCCATCATCAAACTTGGTGGAGCAGGCGCGCATGCAGGCCTCTACCGCCAGCGCGTGCTTGCGCAAACTTTCCGACCGAGTGAACTCAGTTAGTAAACACCACGCGGTCTCGCGATCGATCATGCTTTTCGCCTTGTTTCTGCGGGATTTCGCCGCTTCGTTTCGGTTTTCGCCGCCAGAATGCGCGGCTTTATCCATTTTAACCTTGACATCCACAGGCCTTATACCGCAGATTGGCTCTGCGGTTGGAACCTTCCCCCAATTTCAGGTTCCTGGGTAGTAGTAAGGAGTAGCCGGCTCTGGCACTCCCACAACCCGATGGCCACGACTCTTGCCCCAGTAGATTCTAGGGAAGTCGTCCGTTGCGATCATTGCCTGCTGGTTCAATTCCGTACGGTCAATAACAATTGCCGGCGCTGCCACTCGTCCCTGGACGAGGAACCCGAGCCCGAGCCGGTGGTGATGGCGCCGCCGGTGATGATGCCCATGCCCGGCACTGGCCGTGGGCACCTGAACCTGGCCACGTCGATCCGGTCGCTGCGTTTGCGAAGCGGGCTGAGCCAGCGGCAACTGGCCGGACGCATGTCCGTGCCGCGGACTTACGTTTCCAAGATTGAAAACGAAAAAGCTACGCCTACGCTGTCGTCCCTGGAACGGCTGGCGCGAGCATTGGAGGTAACCGTGCCGGAACTGCTCAGTGGCGGAGAAAAGAACCGCCAGGACGAAATCAGCGAACTGATGAAAGATCAGTTCATCGCAGAGATACTGCCATTTGTCTCGCAACTGAACGGGATGCAGATGTCGAGCGTCCTGACTCAGCTGCGGGATCTGACGGTGCGGCCGAGAAGGACCGCGTAGGAAAGCAGGTTTCAAAGTTTCAGAGGTTTCAATGTTTCAAAACTGGAAGTGCCGCGGGCTGTTCACTTTGAAACCTTGAAACTTTGTAACTTTGAAACCTAGATTTATCCGGGCAACCAGCCAACTCAATGCCGGGACCATCCTTGGTCCCGGCTTTTTTCCTGCTCGTCCCCTCCTGAATCCGAAGTAGATTGACTGACATCTATCCAGCATGAGCCTGGAAGAAGTTGGAAGTGTTTTTTCTGTTTCATCCGCGCACCCCGCGTCTGTGAATCAATCGGAAGCGAATGGATGGGACGACGAGTCTTCGCCACAATCGGCACCTGCCTCGAGTTCCGCTGCCAACGACGAATCCCTGCTGGACGCTTACTCCAGCGCAGTCACGGGCGCGGTCAGGATTGTCAGCCCCTCCGTGGTAAACATTGAAGTGCATCAAGCTGCCGGGCGCGCGCGCTCTGGTGAGCCTCGCGAGCGGCGGGGCGGGGGCTCGGGGTTTGTATTCACTCCGGACGGCTTGATTCTTACTAACAGCCATGTCGTGCATGACGCTAAGCGCATCGAAGTCACGCTGGCGGACGGGCGACGCATGCCGGCGAGCGCGATCGGAGACGATCCCGCCAGCGATCTCGCTGTCATTCGCATTGACGAAGCGCGAGTGGACGAACCAGGACTCACCGCCGCTGCACTCGGCGACTCACAGCAACTTCGCGTTGGACAACTGGTGGTTGCCATCGGCAACCCGTATGGGTTTCAGTCGACTGTGACGGCGGGCGTGGTCAGCGCGCTCGGGCGTTCGCTGCGATCCTATTCCGGGCGGCTGATTGACGATGTGATCCAGACCGACGCGGCGCTCAACCCTGGCAATTCGGGCGGACCGCTGGTCGATTCCGCCGGGCGAGTGGTCGGAGTGAATACGGCGACTATTTTGCCGGCGCAGGGGATCTGCTTCGCCATCGGAATCAACACGGCGAAGTTTGTGGCCAGCCGCCTGCTGCGCGATGGACGCATCCGGCGCAGCTATATCGGGGTGTCGGCGCAGACTGTACCGGTGCATCGCCGCGTGGTGCGCTTCTATGATCTGGCGAAAGAGTCGGGCGCGCTGGTTCTGTCGGTTGAAGAGAATAGTCCGGCAAAGCGCGCGGGGCTGCGGGATGGCGACATCATCGTTGCGTTGGAAGGCCACGCGGTAGCCGGCGTGGACGATCTTCACCGCGTGCTGGCTGACATTCGCGCGGGCGCGAGTTGCTCGTTGACGGTGCTGCGGCATACGGAGAAGCTGGAGTTGAAGATCGTGCCGGAAGAAGCGAAGTAACGTATTTTGTGGGTGGCGCAGCTTAAGGCCGCGCCTTTCCCAATCTAGTACTCCTTCCGTCTGGCCTTTGCCGGTGTGCCTTTCCCGTCATTGCAACGCGCTTTCCGGCTGTGTTAGCTTCAAGGCGAAGGGGATCACTTTGCTGGCCAAAGTTCCCGCCGGGCTGGATCGCAAAGAGAGTGAAGTCTACCGGCATCTTGATCCAGAGCGGCTCCCGAAACACATCGCTATTATCATGGACGGCAATGGGCGCTGGGCGAAACGGCGCCACATGCCGCGCGTGGCCGGACACCGCGCCGGAGTGGCGGCGGTGCGCTCGACGGTCGAGACGGCGGCGCGCGTCGGCATTCATGCGTTGACGCTTTATGCGTTCTCGGAAGAAAACTGGAAGAAGCGACCGAAGAGCGAGGTCGACTTCCTGATGGGCCTGCTGAGCCGCTACCTGAAAGCGGAAGTGCCCACGCTGAACGAGAACAATATCCGTCTGGAATATATTGGCCGCCAACAGCAACTGCCGGAAGATGTGCAGGAGCGCATGGAGTGGGCGCGACAGAGCACTTCTCACAATACTGGAACGGTGCTGACGCTGGCGCTGAACTACAGCGCGCGCAGCGAACTGGTGGACGCGTTCCGCTCGATGGTCAATGCGGCTTCGCAGAATGGCGGGCTTGAGCATTTGCGGATCGACGAAGACGCGGTGGGCGAACATCTTTATACGCGGCACCTTCCGGACCCCGACTTGGTGGTGCGTACTTCAGGCGAGATGCGGCTGAGCAACTTTCTACTCTGGCAGCTCGCCTATGCTGAGATTTATGTGACGCCAACATTGTGGCCGGACTTCCGCGGCGTGCACCTGCTGGAAGCGATTGCCGAATATCAGAAGCGGGAACGGCGCTACGGCGGGTTGAACCACGGGGACGCGCATGCGCCTGCCGACCACAAGTAGCCTTCTGGCGTCCGATTTGCGTAGAGAAACAGCAGGTTCCTCACCGGGCTTTCAGCCCGGTTCGGAATGACAACAGTTATGTGAGATGGACGAGCCCTCTTGCTAAAACGTATCGCGACCGCGGTCGTCCTGATTCCGATTGTTCTGTTGCTGGTGCTGCGTGCGCCGGTACCGGTGCTGGCTGTCGTCGCCGCAGCTGTGGCGCTGCTGACAGTCCAGGAATTTCTCAAGCTGACCGAATCCTACGGCGTGCAGCCGCTTCGCGTGCCCACGTACATTTTCGTGGGACTATTCTTTCTGCTGCTGGCGGCGAGTACGATCGGAGATACGCCGCAAGTCTCGGTGCTGAAATTCGTCGTTGGGTTGGGATTTGCCGCTGCGCTCGCTCCTTTTCTGTTTCTAACGATCACGATGCGGCGGGTGCAGATGAGCAGCGCGTATCCGGCGGCTGCGGCTTCGGCGTTCGCCTTCGCGTACATCGCTTTGCCCATGGCCATGCTGGTGCAGCTTCGTCAGCAGTGGGCGGGGGCGTTCTGGATACTCTATCTGCTTCTGGTGGTTTGGGCGGGAGACGTTTTCGCCTACTTCGTGGGCCGCTCCCTGGGACGGCACTTGATGGCGCCGCGCATCAGTCCGAAAAAAACCTGGGAGGGCGCGGCGGCTTCGCTAGCCGCAAGTCTGGTGGTGGGAACTTTGCTCTTCAGTCATGCTTTGCAGATCAGTTCGTTGCTGCTGCGCATCGGACTGATCGAGCGTCGCGACGGGCTGTTCGGGTTGGAGAAGCCGGAGCTGTGGCCAATTATTCTGCTGACGATCGCAGTGAACGTGGCGGCGCAACTGGGCGATCTAGTGGAATCTCTGATCAAGCGTGGGGCCGGAGTGAAAGACTCAGGCACCATTCTTCCAGGGCACGGCGGAATGCTTGACCGCATCGATGCCCTGCTGTTTGCCGCTCCGGTACTGTGGTTCTACGCAGCGGCAGTCTTCCCACCCGCGCGGCCCTGGTAACGCGTAAAATAGGCATTCGGGCCTACGAGTTTACTCAACATGAAACGCATTGCCATCCTGGGATCGACTGGGTCGATTGGCCGTAGCACGTTGAGCGTGGCTGAAGCTTACCCGGAGCGCTTTCAGATCGTCGCGCTGGCTGCGGGCGCGAATCTTGATGCGGCCTTCGACCAGGCTCGGCGCTGGCGACCGCGGGTGCTTTCGATCGCGTCAGAATCCGACGCCAATGCGCTGCGCGCCCGCCTGAAGCAAGCGGGACTGCGCGAAATCGACGTGGTTTACGGAGCGGCGGGCACGGTAAAGGTCGCGACCCATCCCGAGGCCGACTTCGTAGTAAGCGCTATCGTGGGCGTGGCCGGGCTGGAAGCTACCTATGAGGCGGTAAAGGCGGGAAAGATTGTAGGAGTCGCCAACAAGGAATGCCTGGTTGCGGCGGGAGAATTGATCACGGCCGAGGCGCGGCGGCAGGGCAAACCGCTGCTGCCCATCGACAGCGAGCACAACGCGGTTCACCAATGCCTGCGGGGCGGGCGCATGGAGGAGGTGGAACGTATCTGGCTGACGGCTTCCGGCGGGCCGTTTCTGAATACGCCGAGGTCGGAGTTCGGCTCGATCACAGTGGAGCAGGCGCTGAATCATCCCACCTGGAAGATGGGCAAGCGCATCACTATCGATTCGGCGACCTTGATGAACAAAGGCTTCGAAGTGATTGAGGCTTGCCGATTGTTTCACCTGCCGCCGGCGAAGGTGGAGGTGCTGGTTCATCCGCAGTCGACGATTCACTCCATGGTTGAGTTCATTGACGGCAGCATACTGGCTCAGGTTTCGGTCACCGACATGCGGCTGCCGATTCTGTATGCATTAACATATCCCGAGCGGATTCAGTCGGATCTGCGCTTCCCGGTCGGTAACTTGCGTCATCTGGACTTCTGCCCTCCGGACATGAGTAAATTTCCTTGCCTGCGTCTGGCCTACGAGGCGGCGGAGGCGGGCGGGGCTAAGACGGTCGCGCTCAATGCCGCCGATGAAGTTGCGGTCGCTGCGTTTCTTCAGGGCAGCATTCCATTTGATGAAATTCCTAGGATCATCGAAGACGCGGTTTCTGCATCTAATTCTGGGACGCTGGAGTCGATTGCGAAGGTGCTTGAAGCCGACGCGGAGGCCCGCCGATATGCTCAACAGCGAGTTTTGGAGACAAGCCGGCGAACCTCGCACTCGCGGCCGGCATCAGTGGTTTAGTGGCTAATCTATTAGGGGGAGCTGTTCCGTACTTTTCTTATGTCTGATTTCTTTATCTCTGTCGCCGCCGTGGCTGTGGTTCTGGGCTTCATGATTCTGATCCACGAGTTCGGCCACTACGCCGTGGCCAAGTTGCTCGGGGTCCGGGTGGAGCAGTTCGCCATTGGATTCGGCAAGCGGCTGGTCGGCTTCCGCAAAGGAGATACGGACTATCGCATCAACGCCATCCCGCTGGGCGGCTATGTAAAGATGAGCGGCGAAAATCCCATGGACGAGCGCACCGGGGATCCGGGCGAGTTCATGTCTCACCCGCGGTGGCATCGCTTCCTGATCGCGATTGCCGGTCCCGCGATGAATATTTTGCTGGCCATCTTTCTGCTCACCGCGGTTTACATGGTGCATTACGAGTATCCGGTGTTTCTGGACAAGCCAGCGGTCATCGAGGGAGTGAAGCACGACTCCCCTGCCGCCCGTGCCGGCTTACAGCCAGGTGACCGGATTGTAAAGGTCGATGGCATTGTGAACCCGACCTGGGAACAGCTGCAGCCCCGGGTGTGGCTCAGTCCTAATCAGCCTCTGACGGTCACCGTTCAGCGGGGAGATCAGACCTTCGAGAAAACCATTGTGCCCCAGCCGGTGACTACCTCGGAAGTGGGTTCCGCGGGATGGTTTCCCGAAGATCCTGTCATCGTCGGCCAGATCGAGCCCAACTCACCGGCTGCTAAGGGAGGTCTGAAGGAAGATGACAGAATTGTTGCCCTGGACGGCAAACCGCTGGTTTCCATCGAAGCCATGATCGAACGCCTCCAGCAATCCAAGGAGACTCCGGTCGATCTCACCGTCAAGCGAGACGGCCAGACTCTGAGCCTCGTGGGCCTGAAGCCCGTGCTGGGGAAGACCGAAGATCCGAAGGAGCAGAGATATCGTCTGGGATTCGTAGCCAGAAGCGAGACCAAGGTCACCACGCTCCCGTTTAGCCAGGCCCTGAATCGTTCGCTGGAGCAGAACAAGAAATACTCGTTGCTCATTTTGGAGCTGGCGAAAAAGATTGTGCAGGGGAAGGTATCGCTCAAAGCTGTCTCCGGTCCGATCGGTATCGCCCAGGATGCGGGCTACGCGGCGCAACAAAAAGGCTGGACTCCGCTGATGGAGTTGACGGCCGGGATCAGCCTGAACCTCGGCATCTTTAACCTGCTACCGATCCCGATTATGGACGGCGGCGTCATCCTGTTCCTCTTTATCGAGGGGCTCATGCGGCGCGATGTCAGCCTGCGCATTAAAGAACGTGTCTACCAGGCGGCCTTCGTTTTCCTGGTGCTGTTCGCCGTCATGGTCATCTACAACGATCTGATGAAGACGCTGCCCGGGCTCATGGACCGGCTCCAGTAGCGCTATCTCCGCAGGTCCGCTCTCGAAGCGCGATGCATTCGTCTTGCGCTCGACTGCCTGAGAATCGCTTGACTCGCTGACTCGCCGTCACTTTTCTTTTTCGTGCGCAATCCATTTGTCGGTGCGGGCCTCGAGCAAATCGAGCGGCAAGGTGCCGCCGTCGAGCATCTCGTCGTGGAACTCGCGGATGTCAAACTTGGGGCCTAATTCTTTCTTCGCCCGTTCGCGCAATTCGCGGATCTTAAGCTGGCCCAGCTTGTAACTGAGGGCTTGTGCGGGCCACGCGATGTAGCGGTCCGTTTCAGATTGGATGGTGGGCTCGTCCACAGCGCCGGACTTGCGCATGAACTCGACTACCTGATCGCGGGTCCATCCCTTCGAGTGAATTCCGGTGTCGACAACCAGACGCACGGCGCGGAACAGTTCCGAGGAAAGACGGCCGTAATCCGAGACAGGGTCCTGATAGAAACCGACCTCTTTGCCGAGTTCCTCGGCGTAGAGCGCCCAGCCTTCGATATAGGCATTGAAGCCAAGACCATGGAGGCGGAACTTGGGCAATCCCGTGAGCTGCTGCTGAACTGATAGTTGCATGTGATGTCCGGGAACGCCTTCGTGGTAGGCGACAGCCTCATCATCAATCATCGAGCGCTGGGCAAAGTTGGAGGTTGCGACCACGACGCGGCCGGGGCGCTTGCCGTCGGGCGTGCCGGTGACGTAATGGGTTGCGGCGGCGGATTGAAAGGGCGGTATGGCTTCGACGGTCACAGGCGACTTCGGAAGGAGTGTGAAGAGCTCAGGAAGTTTCGGCTCCATCTGGGCGATGTAGTGGCGAAAGTCGTCAAGGATCTGATCGGCAGATGTGGGAATGTATTTCGGATTGGTTTTGATGGAGGCGCGGAAAGAGGCAAGGTCAGCGAAACCCTCTTTCTTGGCGATAGCCGTCATTTCCGCCTGGATGCGGTCGATCTCGCGCAGGCCAAGTTGATGGATCTCATCCGGCTTCATGCGGGTGGTGGTGCGGGCGTAGATGTCGTTTTCATACCGCTTCTCGCCGTCGGCCAGAGAAGTGATGGAAAGGGTGGTACGGCCTTCAGGGGCGTATTCCTTACTCAGAAACGTGGCGAACGTTTTATAGGCGGGAATGACATCGGTATTGATGGCATCGGTGATCTGCTGGGTCAGGCGCTTCTGGTCTTCGGGCGAAATGTCCGCGGGATATTTCTTTGTCGGAAGCAGAAAAGGGTCGGCATCGATGATTCCCTGGCACTGCACGGGAAGTTTCTCTGCAAGAAATTTCACGGGCATCAGCTTGTCTTTCATGCCGGCGCGCAGCACTTCGGTGGTCTGGGTGAGGACGCGGGGAATCTGGTGCAGGCGCGCGATATAGTCCTCGTAATGTTTGACCGAGTCGAAGGGCATGGACAGCGGCATGTCTGCGAGGCTGGTATGGATGCCGTTCTGCTGATTGATCGGCATCTCGTACTCTTTGAGATCGAAGTCGGCGATGCGCTGCTGCAGCACTCGAACCAGCAGATCGTGGGAGAGTTGGTCCTGATCGGAGAAGCCAGTGCTTGGGATGGCTTCAAGCCGGGCAAGGAAGGCTTCGTCGGTCTGGTGGCGCTGGAGAATGGCGTCGAGTGAATACTGCGCGAGCTTGTCGTTGTATCGGTAATCGCCGTAGGCAGTGGCACGCTCGGGAAAGTTGCGCAGATCGGTCTGGTATGACTCTTCGAAAAGCGCGTTCTGGTCGGCGAGGCGATCGGCAACGGGCTTCAGGTTTTGGGCAAACGCAGTACCGCTCATGGCAACTAGAAGTAGGAGGCTCTGGGGAAGGCGCATGGTGCATGCAGGGTACCAGAAGGTGGTTGTTTGAAGAAATAGCCTACGGTGAAGGCCCCTGTTTGCACATGTTAAAATAAAAGCTCCCATGGCCATGATTCCACGTAGAAAGACCGTGACCGTCGTCGTCGGAGGCGTGCGCGTTGGCTCGGATGCACCGATTGTGGTGCAATCCATGACCAACACTGATACCGCGGACGTTGCTTCGACCGTCCAGCAATGCGCCGCGCTGGCTCGCGCCGGCTCGGAACTGGTGCGGGTCACCGTCAACAATGAAGAAGCTGCTGCTGCAGTTCCCCGCATTGTCGAGGAACTCGACAAGCAGGGCGTGCGGGTACCTATCATCGGCGACTTCCACTACAACGGGCATGTGTTGCTCACCAAGTATCCCGAGTGCGCCCGCGACCTCGCCAAATACCGCATCAATCCCGGCAACGCCAGCATTGGACGCACCGGCGATTCGAATTTCCGCACCATGATCGAAGTGGCAGTGAAGTATCAGAAGCCGGTGCGCATCGGCGTGAACTGGGGCTCGCTCGACCAGGCCCTGCTCACTCGCATGATGGATGAGAACTCAGCTCTCGCCGAACCGAAAGACGCGCGCGAAGTCACCATGGAAGCGATGGTAGTGAGCGCGCTGAACTCCGCCGACCTCGCGCAGAAATTCGGCCTGCGCCCCGATCAGATTATTCTGAGCGCGAAAGTCAGCGGCGTGCAGGATCTGATCGACGTCTACCGCGCGCTGGCCGCGCGCTGCGACTACCCACTGCACCTTGGCTTGACGGAAGCGGGCATGGGAGCTAAAGGCGTGGTCGCATCCAGCGCCGCTATGGGCGTGTTGCTGCAGGAAGGCATCGGCGACACCATTCGCGTCTCGTTGACTCCTGCGCCCGGCGGCGATCGCACCGAAGAAGTCCGCGTGGCGCAGCAGATTCTGCAGTCGATGGGCATGCGCAGCTTCACGCCGCAGGTTACCGCCTGCCCCGGCTGCGGACGCACCACCAGCACCTTCTTTCAGGAAATGGCCGAGCAGATTCAGACCTACCTGCGCGAGCAGATGCCAACCTGGAAAGGCCGTTATGTGGGCGTGGAAGAAATGAAGCTCGCCGTCATGGGCTGCGTGGTTAACGGCCCCGGCGAATCGAAGCACGCCAACATCGGTATCTCCCTGCCGGGAACTTTCGAGGAACCGAAGGCCCCGGTCTATGTGGATGGACGCCTGTTCACCACGCTGAAGGGCGATCGTATCGTCGCCGAGTTCATAACGATCCTCGACGAATATGTCGACTCCCACTACGCGGCGAGAGAGACCCAAAAAGAAGAAGTAGTGGCCAGGAATTAGCGTCATCCCCGCCTGGCAGGCTGTTCCCGCGCGCAACCCGCTACTGACCGGGCATCATGAAAATTGGATTCTGATTCGCCGGGTAGCCGTTCGCTTGTATCGGCCCGGCGCCGAAGGCTGTGGGCAGGTCAGTGACCAGGGTATCGGGGGCAACAGAGTTATCGCCACTGCCATTCGTGTTGCTGCCGGTTGTAATGATGTCGGCGATATAGCCGGCATCGCACATACCCACGTAGACGTGGCTGCTGTCGACAGACGCTGTGGTGAAGATCCGGAAGCGAGTAGCGCCGGGAGTATAAAGAGCAGGCAGCACCGGCGAAACGCAAGCGGCTACGGACGGAAGCGCATATTGACCCGCTGCGAACGGGTAAGGTGCTGAACAGTTAGAGCCAGTAAGCAGAGGGCATGTCAGCAACCTCAGAGTTGGCGCGCTGGGATACTGCAGACTGAGACTATTGGCGTTAAACACGGTGAGGCCCGGAATGACGCAGGAACCTGTCACCGTTGGGTCAGGACACGCTCCTGCCGGCTGCTGCAAGCTGGCTACGTAAAACCGGGTTCCATCAGCCAGGGCCGTCACTGAGATGGGCGCGCATCCCGAGGGACATGGGGCTGACCCCGCAGCGAACGAGATTGCTGTCAGCTGAAGCGGAGTGTCGTTGGCTCCCCCGGTGTCAGAAAAAACGTAGAGTGTGCTGGTTAGCGGATTCGTTACATAAAGACGGTTCAGGATCGGATCAAAGAAAATGAAGTTGGCTCCGGCGCCCACCGGGAGGCTGCTCGAAACTGTATCCGTCGCCGTGTCGATCGTGACCAGTTGTCCGTCACCCTGAGTAAGCACATAAATCTTCTGACTGTCGCCGCGAGCCACTATCCAGACGGGATTCGTTCCGGTAAAACCAGTCACCGGGTTCGAAGATAGATCTGCGACGTTCAAGCTGCTGACCGAGCTGCTGTTCGCCTGGCTGGTTCCCTGGTTGGCCACGTAGAGCTTGGTGGCGTTCGGAAGTTCGGCCAGACTAACTGGATTGACCCCAGCTACTGGAACCGTATTCACCACAACGTTCGTAGACGGGTTAACGACGCTGACTGAATTCGTCCCGAAGTTCGCCACATACACCGCATTGCTCTGAGTAGTGTTCACGAAGACGGGCTGCGACCCCGTGGGCAGAGGAACCGTAGTCACCGGGCCAAAGCCGCTCGAGAACGCCGACTGCGATGCCGGCCCAAAGGAGGAAACTACATCAAGCCCCCCGAGAAGCACACTACCCGCACTGGCCACAAACACTCTTGAATTGTTCGGCAGGATAGCGGCATGTGTTGGCACATCGCCGAGGTTGGGCGCAGTTGGATTCGAGGTGGGGGTTTCCCCGATGATGGAGTCTCCCGAGACGTCAATCTGCAGAGCTCCCCCGGGGTTGTTCGGCGCGTTAGTGCTGATGGCGAAGACAGCGTGGAAATTTGCGGGAGTAGGAGGGTATTGCACCGGGCAGCCAGGAATTCCCTGCTCTGAACAGGGAATGACCACAGGACGGTAGACCTGGCCACACGCCGCGAACAGCAGGGTGGCAAGCACCATGGCCACCAATCGGCCCACACGTCGAAGACTCATCAGCACCCCAAGGGAAAAGTTCGTGACGACAAGGAATTAAACATTCTAACGGCTGGCCTCAATCTGTGCCAGTGGGCCAGGCGGCTTTCGGGCTTCGGGCTTCAGCCGAATACTCTTCTGGGATGCGCGATGGGCTGGGCAAGTTGGATGGTCGCGAGAATAGCGAGGATGTCCGTCAAGCAGGAAAAGAGAAGCAAAAAGGCGCGGTCAAGCAGGGACAATAGCCAAAGCCCGAAGCCCGATAGCCGAAGCCCGCCTTAGCGCCCGCGTCGGGACTTGCCCCCGGCCGCGGCGGCTGGCTCCTCTGACTTGGCCGTGGCTGCGGGCTTTTTCTTGCCTTCCATCTGCGCCAGACTCTGCTTCAGGGCAGCCATTAAGTCGACCACCGGAGCCAGTTTCTTCGGCTTCTCGACCGCCGCGACTTCCCCGCCCTCGAGCTTGGTCTCGATCAGTTTTTTCAAATTCTCCTGGAAGCTGTCTTTGTACTTCTCCGGATCCCACTTGTCCGCCAGCGCTTCGATGAGTTGGTGCGCGACCTTTACTTCCGCTTCTTTCAACTCCACATCCGGCGCTCCGAAGCCTTCCACTTTCTTCACTTCTTCGGCGTAATACATGGTGTGCAGCATCAGTCCGCCTTCGTGCGGCCGCAGGAACACGGTGTACTCGCGGTTGTGCATGGTGATCTTAGCGATGGCGACGTATTCGCTTTCCTCTAGCGCTTTGGTCAGAAGCGCATAAGGACGCCGCCCGGCTTCTTCCGGCAGCATGTAATACGAAGACTCGAAATACACGGGATCCACGTCGCTGGCTTTTACGAATTCCAGAATCTCCATAGTCTTGGCGGTCTGCGGCTCGATCTTCTTGATCTCTTCCGGCTCGATGATGATGTATTCGTCCTTGCGAAACTCGTAGCCTTTGACCATGTCGGCGCGGTCGACTACGACGCCCTCCAATTGACAAATGTACTGCTGCTTGAGCCGGGATTTATCCGTGCGATGCAGCATGTTGAAGGAGATGCCGCTGCTGCGCGCGCCCGAAAACAATCGCACCGGCATGGAGATGAGCCCGAAAGTTAAGTGTCCCGACCAGACTGAAGCTGCCATAGTTCCTCTCGCTTATTGAGATGCAATCACTGCACGCGTGGAGACATAAACCGCCCAGAATTGGGAGTTTAGCTCAGAAACGAGCTTTTAGTTGCACAAATCTTAGGGCATAAGGAATCGAAATGCGAAGCCAGAGGGAATGGGGTCAATCTCCTGGAAACCCTAGGGGTTGTATTTACAGACAGGGTTCCCATCCCGACCCAGCCGCCGACCGCACCTCTCCACCCGAACCATGCTTCTTTGAACCTTCTCTATGAACCTTCTCAACTCCACGAATCATCTTTGAAGAAACGTTCTCGACCGGAGACAAGAATGACCGACCCACGCTATCCCATCGGCAAGTTCCACTTCGACGGACCACCCACCGAAGAGCAGAGAAGAAAGCTTATCGACGACATCTCACAAGCCCCAGCCAATCTGCGTGCAGCCGTGAAAGGGCTCTCGGACAAGCAACTCGATACACCCTACCGCCCCGACGGTTGGACTGTGCGGCAGGTCACCCATCACGTCCCCGACAGCCATCTCAACGCCTACGTGCGCTTCAAACTTGCGCTCACCGAAGAGGAGCCGACAATCAAGCCCTACGCCGAAGATCGCTGGGCGCAGTTAGCTGATACGCAGGCGACTCCAGTCGAAGTCTCATTGACGATGCTGGATTCGCTGCACGACCGCTGGGTGCGCCTGCTGCGCTCGCTTAAGCTAGAGGAGTGGAAGCGCTCTTTTCGCCATCCCGAACTGGGCCTCGTTAGCCTGGAAAAGAACCTCGCTCTCTACTCTTGGCACGGACGCCATCACGTGGCCCACATCACATCACTGCGGGAGAGAAACGGCTGGTAGAAGATCCGGGCTGTTAAATCCCCAGCTTCCACAGCAAATAGCTGGTCGCCTCCCGCATGACCGCATACGCGCGTTGGCCGGCACTGTGCGGGCGCGAATCCGGCCGGGGCGCGACATACACCGGACCGATGCCCTCATGCTCCAGCAGCCTCTTAATGCGGAACACGTGATACGCATCACTGACCGCGACGCAACTATGCAGTCCGTTGGCGCGCATGATCACAGCGACCCGCACCGCCGATTGAGCGGTGTCGGAGCCTTGGGTTTCGGCGATCAGGTCGCGTTCCGGAATCCCGCGACGCTTCAGATAATCGCTGCCCACGCCGCCTTCGCTGAAGCTCGGATCCAAAGCCGCCCCGCCAGTCACAATGACCACGGGGGCGATCCCTTTCTCAAAAAGATCGAAAGCGTGATCGAGCCGCGCCCGCAACACGGGCGACGGACGACCGGAATACTCCGCCGCGCCGAACACGACAATGGCATCCGCCGGGTGCACTTCCTGCAGCGCGCCCTCGTGCACAATGCCGATCACGGTCAGGGTGAGGAACCAAATCAGCGCGGCTAACGACGCCAGCCCGAACGCCTCCAGCCCCTGCAGCCAGCGGCGTCGCGGATGCCGGTTCACAGAATCGTCAGTCATCCTCTGGCGATCATCCTTTGGCGTGAGTCATCCTTTAGCAAAGAACGTGGAAATTTCCTCGGCAGGGATCGCACCTTCACGGATGACGCGCCAGCGCGCGCCTTCGTCGGTGAGGTCGATGATCGTTGAAGCGACATCGCGCGGGGACGTTCCGCCATCCACGATAATGCTGATGCGGCCCTCGAGCTGGTCGCGCACCTGCTCGGCGCTGGTGCACTCGGAAGCCCCGCTCAGATTCGCCGACGTAGCCGTGATTGGAATCGCAGCCGCGGCAACCACCGCCCGCGGAATCTGCGCATTCGGCACACGCAGGGCCACGTTGCCGGTATTAGCGGTCACCTTCAGGGGAAGACGCGATCCGGCCTTTACGATGATGGTGAGCGGTCCCGGCCAGTATTTCCGCGCCAGCGCGTAAAATTCCTCGGAGAGCGATTTCGCCAGCTCTTCCGCCTGGTCCACGCTTTCGATTAGCAGCGACAATGGTTTGTGGCGCGAGCGGGTCTTGATGTCGTAGACCCGGTCGACAGCGCGAAGGTTGAAAGGATCGGCGGCCAGCCCGTAAAACGTGTCCGTTGGCATGCCCAACACTTCGCCGGCGCGAATTTGATCGGCGGCGTACTTGACCAGTGAACTCTCAGGAACCTCACTATTTATTTTTAGAATTTCGGCGCGCACAGCGCTCCCTTCCCGCATGATTCCGCTTGGAGTATTTTTGCCCGTGGAACCTACCATAATACGGCAAAGGGCCGCAAGAAGGGTGGGCGGCGTATCATGCAGTGTCGATCACGGTTGCATTCCCGATGAAGAAGGACTCAGAAACCGCGCTCAGCGCGCAGCACAGGCTGCGCCGCATCGAGGGACGCCACAACCCGCTGGTCAAACAACTGCGGCAGGCGTTTGCGCGCGCCGAACTCACCGAAAACGGAGATTGCGCGATCGAAGGCTTGCGCATCCTGGAAGAGGCCATCCGCAGCGGCCTGCGGTTCAACGCAGTATTTTTTCGCGAATCGGCGCAAGACCGTGCAGAGCGCCTATTGCCGCAACTCGGCGCTCAGGTGGAAACCTTGCTGCTTCCTGACAAATTGTTCGACAGCGTAGTGCCCAGCGAATCGCCACAAGGCGTAGCCGCGCTTGTGCGCCTCAAGGAATTCTCGCTCGACGATGTCATGGAGAAAGAGCGGCTGCAGATCGGACCGATCGTTGTGTTGGCCGGACTGCAGGACCCAGGCAACCTGGGCACAATCCTGCGCTCCTCCGAAGCCTTTGGCAGCGCGGGAGTGGTTTTGGGCGAAGGCAGTGTCAGCCCGTTCAACTCAAAAGTGATTCGCGCCTCAGCGGGGTCGGTGTTCCGCCTGCCGGTAATTCATGGGCAATCTCACGCGAGTGGAAAGTCGTCCGCAGCAAAGCTGGAGGAAGTTTCAAATAAGCTGCGGGCAAAAGGCGTGCGATTGATTGCAACTTCCTCTCACAAAGGAACGCCTCTGGATCAAGCAGACTTGCAGGGAGCAACCGCAATCTTCTTCGGCAACGAAGGTGCCGGCCTGCCGCGAGAAATGATGGCCGTAATGGAGGAGTTCATCTCCATTCCGCACACGCAGCAGGTCGAATCGCTTAACGCCGGAGTGGCCGCGAGCATCGTCCTGTACGAAGCGGCGAGACAAAGGAAATGAAAGATTTACCACAAGCACGGAGTCACGGAGAATAATGAGGGGGTTCTCCGTGTCTCCGTGACTCCGTGGTGAAATGAATTCTCATGGGACTCTTCCAACCCACTCCGAGCACTGACGCCGCCACCGACCGCACCCGGCCGCTGGCGGACCGCATGCGTCCGCGCACGCTCGAGGAGTTCGCCGGCCAGCAGCACCTGATCGGCCCCGGCAAATCCCTGCGCACGCAGATCGATCGCGACGACACCGGCTCGCTCATCTTCTGGGGACCTCCGGGCACCGGCAAAACTACGCTGGCGAAGATCATCGCCCGCATGACGAAAGCTGAGTTCATCGAGTTCTCTGCCGTGCTCGCTGGGATCAAAGAGATCAAGCAGGTCATGGCCGACGCTGAACGCGCCCGCCAGTACGGCACGCGCACCATCGTCTTCATCGATGAGATTCACCGCTTCAACAAAGCCCAGCAGGATGCCTTCCTGCCTCATGTGGAAAAAGGCAACATCCGCCTGATCGGCGCCACCACTGAGAATCCATCCTTCGAGATCAACGGTGCATTACTGTCACGAACTCGCGTCTATGTTTTGCAGCCGCTGACTGAAGATCAGATCGTGCAACTGCTGAAGCGAGCGCTGACGGATGAAGATCGCGGCCTGGGCATGATGAAGGTGCGCGCGTCTGACGATGTGCTCAAGAAAATCGCCAGCTACACCAGCGGCGATGCCCGCAGTGCCTACAACGTGCTCGAGGTAGCAACCGGATTGGCGCAGCAGGCCGGAAAACAGCCGGCGGAAATCACTGACGACATCGTTCGCGACGCGCTGCAGAAACGCACCTTGCTCTACGACAAAGCAGGCGAAGAACACTACAACCTGATTTCAGCTCTGCACAAGTCGGTGCGCAACAGCGATCCCGATGCCGCTCTCTACTGGCTCGGACGCATGATCGAAGCCGGTGAAGATCCACTCTATATCGCGCGCCGCGTGGTGCGCATGGCGGTGGAAGACATCGGCCTCGCAGATCCCAATGCCCTTTCTCTCTGCATGGCCGCGCGCGACGCCGTGGATTTCATCGGCATGCCCGAGGGCAACCTCGCGCTGGCGCAAGCCGTGGTTTATCTCTCGGTCGCACCCAAGTCGAACGCGCTTTACACCGCATACGGCGCCGTGCAGCAGGATATCGAGCAAACTGCCGCCGAGCCCGTCCCGCTGCACTTGCGCAATGCCCCCACGGGATTGATGAAAGGCCTGGGCTACGGCAAAGACTATCAATACGCGCACGACGTCGAGGGCAAAGTCGCAAACATGCAATGCCTGCCCGACAATCTGCGGGACCGCGTCTACTACAAGCCGACCAATGATGGCATCGAGAAGCGCATCCGCGAGCGCATGGAAGAGATCAGGAAACTGCGTGCGCCCGCTGCCGCAAGCAAAGCTTCGCGCCCCAGGAAAGAATCCTAGAGATATTGCGCAGCATCCTATAAAGAACAGAAATGTGTATGGTTTGCGTCCACCCGCGAGCTAAGAGGGGCTGAATCCCATGTCCACGATCCCCACAACCGCCGCCGTCGCTGTTCCCTTGCGCCCACCGTGCTTCGATCAGGTGGAGGATCTGCAAAAGCTGCAGAAAGCGGCACAGAAAATCACTTCGATCCTAGACCTCGATCCGCTCATCGACAAAATTGTGAATGACGTGGCCCGTTCCTTCGGCTGCGTGGAGGCCGGCATCTATTTGCACGACGAGGAGCACGGCGAGATGGTGCTCGCTGGCGTTCATGGATGCAGCGTCAACCACAAAGGTCATCGCTTAAAGATTGGCAAGGAAGGCATGGTTGGCTACGTCGCTTCGACCGGACAAATGCGCTATGCGCCCGACGTGCGCAAGGACGACTATTACATTGGCTGCGAGCACGCCACTTTGTCCGAAGTGGTGATTCCACTTCACGTTGGCGAGCGCCTCGTGGGCGTCTTCACTGCGTCGCACCCCGAATTGGACGCCTTTCCTCGTGAGCAACTGAGAATTCTTCAGGCGCTGTGCGACCACGTAGCCGTGGCCGTGAACAACGCCCGCCGCTTTCAATGCGAACGGGCTGAGCGGGAAACCATGAGCCGCGAGGCTCAGGATGCCCGCGTCATGCAGCAGGCGCTATTGCCGAAGAGTTCACCCTTCATTCCGGGCTTCGTGATTTCCGGTCTGAGCGTCCCCGCCGGCGCGGTTGGAGGTGACTGGTACGACTTCATCCCGTTCCCCGACGGCCGCTGGGGATTAGTGCTGGCGGATGTCTCGGGAAAAGGCACGGCCGCTGCGCTCCTGATGTCGGCTACCCGCGGAATGTTGCGGTCTCTCGCGGAAGCATGCTGCAGCCCCGGCGAGGTCTTGACCAAGCTGAACGGCCTGCTGGTGGATGACTTTCCGCCGGGCAAGTTTGTCACGCTGGTCTATGCTGTGCTCGATCCGGCAACTCGTACTGTGATCTTCGCGAATGCGGGACATTTGCATCCGCTCTTTATCGATGACCACGGAGCACACTTCCTTAACACCGAGCGCGGGCTGCCTCTCGGCATAGCCAGCGGAGACTATTCCGAAACCTGCATAACTCTCTCTAAGGGCTCGCGGCTTGTGTTCTACAGCGACGGCATCACCGAAGCGGTCGATGCGGACGAACAGGAGTACGGCCTGGAACGGCTCGCCGAACACGCGGTTAGCACTGGAGCGTCGGCCGTGAGCATCGTTGATGATGTTCGCGAATTCGCGAATGGCTCGGGCGTGCGCGACGATGCCACCGTGGTCTTCGTCGGGGTCAAGCAATAAGTTAAACGCTAGGTCAGGCGCCAGGGGTTCGTCTCAGCGGAAGCGCGCGTGGTGTTCTTTCAGGATGCAGCGGTCCATCACTACAAAGATGCCTCTCTGGCGCGCCTTCTCAGCGGCCTTCTCGTGAATCACTTCTTCCTGCATCCAGATCGCCGGAACCTTCAATTGAATAGCCTCGTCCACAATTTCCTCTACGAACTCCGGCCGCCGGAAAATGTTCACAACGTCGATCTTCCCTGGCACCTCGAGCAACGAAGCATAGGCCTTTTCGCCCAGACAAGACTCAATCTGCGGATTCACCGGAATGATGCGGTATCCCTGACTTTGCATGTAGGCCGTCACGCCATAGCTGGGGCGCAGCGGATTGTCAGAGAGTCCAACCACGGCAATGGTTTTGGCGTTTCGTAAGAGTTCGGTAATGGGGTCTGCCTGCGGGAAGGAAACCATGGTCTTTTTTATTTCTTGTTCGCGGCATCCATCTTCTGCTTATACATTTTCAGCGCCAGCTTGCGGACGGTCTCTGAGATTTCCTTGTTGCCGGAGATATTCTTCAAGTCCTGTGGCTGCAGGTGTTTCATCAGTCCTAATCCAAGGTCGAGCGGCGTACGCGGGTTGGCCACCAGATTCCGCACCACGATGTAATTCTTCATGAAGCGGCGCTTCAGCGGAATCTGCCGCAGCACTGCTTCGAGCACGTTCTTCTGCAGGGCAAACTTTTCCACTTCCCCGTCGGAAAGTTTCGGAGCATCGAGCACCGCCAGCGCCACCACCTTGGTGCCGTCGCGAATCAGTATGGACCGCTCTTCCTTATTGCCTTTCATTGCCAGTTGGATGCGGCCCTTCACATCCAGGCGGTTGATCTTTTGCAGCGTGTTGTCGCGCTTGCCGGGTTGCGCTTTCGCTGCGGCCGCTTTAGCCTTGGCCACGGCGACGGAAGCCGCCGCGGCAGACTCGTCCGGGGCTTTCTCCGCGGCCGTCTCCTCCATCTCTTTATTTTCCGACACGGGAAAATAATCCGACCCCAGCAATTCCACGACGCCGCCGACCGGCTGAAACGGCTTATCCTGCTCCCCGGCAATTTCCGTCGCGTGTTCGGCAAGGTAGGCGGAAACCATCTCGTCAGGAACTTCTCCTGCTTTATCGATTGCCTCAGCACCTGGCTCCGGCGCCGGTTCCCCGGCTTTCGTAACAACGGCCTCATCCACTTGCGGCGCGCTCTCCGCAACCGGAATTGCAGCCGGCTCGTTCTTCCCACCTCTGAGCAGTTCAGCAACTTCAGAGGCTTCGGTGGGCTTCAAGTATGGGTTCGCGCGGAGACACTCCAGAATGCCCGCTGCGGCCCGGACTCGCGGGCTCCGCAGCATCACCGCGATTGCTTCGGGAGATGCGCCAATGGCTAACTTGGCCAACTCACCATCAGCCACCGACGGATTCTCGAGCAGCGCCGGCAGCAGCCTGGGACGAAGATTCTCCGGCGCAACTAAATAGTCGAGAACCTCGCTCGCGGTCTTCGGATTGGAGGCCGCGGCCAGCGATGCTTTCTCATCCCAGCCCGCCAAAGTCATCCGAGCAAGATCGCCAAAAATCTTATTATGTTTGGCGAGGTAAACCAGGATCTCAAGATTTTCGTCCGGCGGCACCGACAGCGCGCCCTTCGCCGCAAACTGCATCATGTTCGACGGCAGCTTGGAAGCGCGAATTAAATCGATTTGCCGCGGCATCGGTTCACCCCCTCGCACTGCCAGAACCAGCAAAGTTCGCACTGGCTACAAGTTCCCTCACCGCCAGTTCCAACTCCCGAATCAATCGGCTGGGCTTGCCCCGAAGAAATTCTTCCAGCAAAGCCCGATAGTACCAAAGAGTGCCGTCGCGTCCGCCATTGAAACGGTCCCAGATCGATTCCCCAACTTCCCGGTAGTCAGAAAGGATGGAGCGCACATTGTTGAGTTTGTCTGCAGCGGAAACCAGCCTGGTCTCCGCGTCAGCACTTTTCAGATGCTCGATATAAGTTTCCTTGCGCTCGCGCCACGGCGGCTTGGGCTCCTTATCCGAGTCCGTGCAGCCGTCCACAATCTTTGCCACCCGGCTCCCGAACTTCCGTCGCACATCTTTCAGCATGGGCGCGCCGCCGCAGTCTTCCACCACATCGTGCAGCAGAGCGGCAATCGCCAGATCCTCGTCACCGCCAAACTCGAGCACGAGCGAAGCAACCCCCATCAAGTGCGCGAGGTAGGGAATGCTTGAGGCCTTGCGCGTCTGTCCGGCGTGTTTCTCCGCAGCAAAACGAAATGCGCGCTGGAACCGAGGGCCAAGCCTCACTAATTTTTGTTTCGCCGGCGTTGCCATCGCCGCTTTCGTCCTCACGACTTCTCCCCGCGCCGCGCCAGCAGATATGCCCGGATGAACGGCTGCAAGTCGCCGTCGAGAACGCGGTCAACGTCGCCTACTTCTGTCTTGGTGCGGTGATCCTTGATCATGCGGTAGGGCTGCAGCACGTAGGAACGAATCTGCGAACCGAAGTCGTTATCGAGTTTTGAGTCCTCAATTTTTTTTGTGGCCGCGCGCTTCTTCTCCATCTCGAATTCGTAGAGCTTCGAGCGCAGCATGCTCATGGCCCGTTCGCGATTCTTGTGCTGCGAGCGTTCGTTCTGGCAACTGGCGACAAGGCCGGTGGCAATGTGAGTGATGCGCACTGCCGAGTCCGTCGTATTGACATGCTGCCCGCCCTTGCCGCTCGAGCGGTAAGTGTCCGTACGAATGTCTTCGGGCTTGATGACCACTTCAATGCTGTCGTCGATTTCCGGAGAAACAAAAACGCTGGCGAACGAAGTATGCCGCCGCTTGGCCTGGTCAAATGGCGAAATCCGCACCAGGCGGTGCACGCCGATCTCGCTACTCAACAACCCGAAGGCATATTCGCCGTTCACCGCAAAGGTCGCCGATTTCAACCCCGCCTCTTCGCCGGGCTGGTAATCGTAAAGAACAGTCTCGAATCCCTGCCGCTCTGCCCAGCGCAGATACATCCGCAGCAACATGTCGGCCCAGTCCTGCGACTCCGTTCCACCCGCGCCTGGGTGAATAGTCACAATGGCGTTAAGTGCGTCGTTCGGGCCGGAGAGCAGCGTCTCAGTCTCCAGTTTGTCGACCAGTTCGCGCAGCGAGTCGACGTCGCGGCGCAAATCGGCGTCAACATTTTCGCCTTCCTTCGCCAGTTCGAAATAGGCGGCAATGTCATCGCCGCGGCGGCCAAGATCGGCGTCTGTGGCCAGCAAATGTTCCAGACGCTTCTTCTCACGCATCACCTGTTGAGATCGTTGCGGATTCGACCACAGATTCGGGTCGGCGGCCAGCTTTTCAATTTCGGCTAGTTGCGGACGGAGCTTGTCCGCGTCAAAGATACTCCCGGAGTTCGCGTACCTTTTTGTTCAACGACCCGTATTCTAGTTCCAACTCTTGATTCATTCGGACTCTTTCACCTTCTCGGAAAATGCGAAGCGCGTGACCAGCGCCCCTGCTGAAATTATCGCACACAGCCAGGCGAACCAATCGCCGTGCCGCGTGTAGAACGTGGTTACGGAAGTGAGGGCATAAGGTGCCACCAGCGCTGCCCGCTCCTTGCGTGGAAGCCGCGCCACGGTTCGTCCGTAGGGATCGATCGAAGCGGTCACTCCCGTGTTCGTCGCGCTCAAGATCCAGCGGTCGTTCTCGATGGCGCGCATGCGCGTCTGATTCAGATGCTGGGCGTACGCGCCGCTGTCGCCATACCAGCCGTCGTTCGAAAGATTCACCAAAACCTGCGCGCCCTGGTCCGCAAACTGCCGCACTTCGCCGGGAAACACAGACTCGTAGCAGATGAAAACTCCGAGCTTCGTTCCGCCCGCGTCCAAAGGCTTTCGCGACCCGCCCGCCTCGAACTCCCCTACCTCTTTGGTTAATCCTCCCGCAAACGCGAAGAGCTTGGGAAACGGCAGATATTCTCCGAAAGGCACCAGATGCACTTTGTCGTATCGCCCGCTCCAATCGCCTGAGGGGCTGATGAGGGCGGCTGAGTTGAACACTTGCGAAGCTGACCTTCCCCTCTGTGCGACGGACGCAGTGCCGATCGCGCCCGTCACCACCCAGCTGTGTGTGTCGCGAGCCATCTGGCTCACGGGCTCGCGAAACAGCGGGTCGCTCGTAAAAAAAGGCGCCGGAGATTCTGGCCAGACGATCAAGTCGATACTGCCCGGTTTGGGATTGTTCGCGTCGGACCCCGTCGAAGCGTCGCGCTTCACACCGAAACCTTTCACGCTGAGATCTTTCACAGTAAGATCTTTGACAGTAAGATCAGTCAGTTCCCGCAGCGTGCGTTCAAAAGTTTCGCGAGTCCAGGTTTCGTCCGCCGGAATATTTTCCTGCACCAGCAGCGCCGCATGATCTGCCGGAATCGCAGGCGCGTCCACCAGCCTCCCGGCTTGCAGCACCGCCGCTGCGGCCAGCGCAGCCAGTAACAGCGTGCTTCGCTTTTTTCTCGGCACCACGAATGCCGCCGCAACCGCGACATTCACCAGCATGATCTCGAACGAAACTCCGTAGACTCCCGTCCAGGTCGTGATGCGGCTGAGTGAAATGTTATCCACTTGCGCGGTGCCCAGCAGGTTCCACGGAAAGCCAGTAACGTCGAAGCGCGCCAACTCCACCGCGACCCACAGAAACGGCGCGGCGATCAACGCCCGGCGATAATCTCCGCCAGGTCCCACCGTCCAGCTCAATAGCAAACCGAACAGCCCGTGATAGAGCCCCAGATAAAGGCAAAAAAGAAAAAGCGCCAGCAGGGCAAACGGCACGTTCAAGCCGCCGTGTTCGTGCATGGTGTTGTAAATCCAGTAACACGTCCCCGCATACCAGAGGATTCCGGAAACGTATGCCAGAAGAAAAGCCTGCCCGGGTTTCGCAGCCTGAAGATTGACCGAGCCATTGATCTCCAGCACTCCCGCGGGCCGCGCCCGCAAAAGAGCCACAATCAGAGGAGCAAAAGCCACCCAGGAGAGAACATAGAGCCCGGCAAGAGGAAAAATGAGAACTTGCAGGAGCGACGAGAGCAGAACCAGCAACCAGGCGCTGTAATGAATTTGTCGCACCGCCAAGGATAACAAACGCGCAGCCTTTGTCATTCCGAAGCGCGCAGCGCAGAGGAATCCGCTGCCGCATGCAGCGCCACAGAACTCCGCACGAAGCCCACAATTTCCGCCGTCACGTAGGGCGGAGGCGTAATCCGAAATACCGGGCGTCCAGCTACCGGTTTTAAGGAAACACCTTGCCAGGCCGTCCCAGACTTCGAACCATCATGCAGAATCACCGCACCGGCGCGGTCCAGAAATTCCCGCGCCGAAGTCTTGAAATCCTCCGTGCCCGGGTCAAGCACAGTCAAATATAAGTCTGGACGCAGAAACTTCAGCACGCTGTTCGATTCCACGATCACATGCCGCGCCCGCTCCAGCCGTTGCCGCAGCGCCGGCATAGCTTCCGCCAGCCTGCCCTGCTCGGTGCGTACCCACAAGGCTCGCGCCGCACCCGCCATCAGAAAGCGTGAAGTGTCCGACTCTCCGCTGCGGTCTTTCTCCTCGGAGATCGCCCAGCTGTGATCGTCAGTCGCACAATCGCACGGCGCTCCATCGGCCGAGCAAACTCCGTGTCCATATTGCGTAATCTTCACCGCGGTCCAATCGTATTCGCGCAGCGCGGAAATCAGTCCCGCGACCACGCTGGTTTTCCCCACGCTTCGCGAATGCCCGCCAATCACCACAATCGCCACATCTACCTCTTCTTCCCCAATTTCGCCAGCGCCGCTAACTGCTTCAGATACTCCCTAACCGGTTGCGCCGGAGTTCCCCAGAAGGCCACGCCCCTGCCGCGCAGCACTTTGTTCGGCAGCACACCACCCTGCCCGCCGAGCATCACTCCTTCTTCGATGCGCGCATGCTCGCCGATGCCGACCTGGCCTCCAAGCACCACCTCATTCTCAATCACAATGCTGCCGGAAAGCCCGGTCTGCGCCGCGATCACAACGTTCTGCCCCAACCGGCAGTTGTGCCCGATGTGCACCAGGTTGTCGATCTTCGTTCCCCGCCCAATGCGGGTTTCATCGAGCGCTCCGCGGTCGATCGTGGTGTTGGCGCCGATCTCAACATCGTCTTCGATCACGAGCCTTCCGACTTGCGGAAATTTCTCGTAGCGCCCGCTCTTGGGGTCGCGCACATATCCAAAGCCATCGCTTCCCAGAACCGCGCCCGCGTGCACGATCACGCGATCGCCCAGCGTGGTCCCCGCATAGATCGTCACCTTCGGATAAATCTCGCAATCCCGCCCAACCTTCACCCCGCGCGCAAGCGAGCAACCCGCGCCAATCCGCGTGCTCTCGCCGATTTCCGCATCCGTCCCGACCGCGCCGTATTCCCCGATTACGACACCCGGCGCCAGACGGACTGATTTATGAACGACAGCAGTTGGATGTACACCAGCGTTGTCCCCATCGCGGTTCCCATCCCGCAGAAAGCGTGCCGCCCGCGCGAAAGCCAGTTTAGGATGACGGCTGATGAGCAAGGGCTTGCCCGATGACGCCGCGGCAAATTCCCCCGCAATCACCGCGCCCGCGCCTGACTGCAGCGCCCGCGCCAGATATTTCTCTTCCTCCACAAACACTAGGTCATTCTTGGAAGCCGATCCGATGCTGGCCACGCCCTCGACTTCGACTTTCCCATCCCCGCGCAGGCGAGCTTCGACAGCCTCGGCAATCTCTTGCAGGGAGCGCTTCATGGCTCTCACTTTATAGCAGACCGGCTATAGCAGACCAGGAGGTGACGAAAGTGCTGGCCCAACCGCACTGCTGTCTTCCCGCACCTGCCAGCTTACAATCGCTTTATGGAAAAGAAGGTCTTCTGGATAACCTTCACCGTGCTCGGCCTGCTGGCAGACTTTCTGCTGCCGATTTGGTGGGGCGTGGCCGCGACCGTTCCCATCCTCTTCGCATCCTGGTGGGTCGCTTACCGCAGCGATTGGTTCTAAGCTCAAAAAACTTCAGGACTGGGTCATGGTGAAAAATGTGTCGCCGCTGACGGTGCACTCCGCGCTTCCTTTCAGGGTCCAGGTGCCGGTGATGGTGGCGCTGGTGAGCGTATACGTGACACTTGTCCCGCTCCCGTTCTGACTTGCGGTTCCGCTAACCGTTCCGTTGAGGGTAAGTGTGTTGCCGCCCGACGCTACGGTATACGTGATGTTGCCGGTCACGGTGTCGTTCGTCTGAACCGTCAAAGGTAATGATCCGCTCACGTTCGGCCCGTTGATGGAGGAGAAACAGTTAGCGCTATTGTTGGGATTATAGTTGAGGAATTGAAAGCTCAGGATATTGAGCGTGGAATTGCCGTTCACCGTAAAGTCCGTGATAAAGCTGAGCCCGGACGCTTGCCCGGTGCCTCCGGTCAGCTCCGCCAGCCAGATTCCGCCTGCCCCCGTCTGAACCGACGTCGGAGTGCTGCCACAGCCGCCGAGCATGACCGTCATCATCAGCAGCAGCAGAATTGCGCCTTGTTTCATGAATGATCCTTGAGCCGGAAATCCGATCTGAATTTGCACAACCAAGATTACAGAGATGCGGCCTGACCGGTCAATGGATGTAAGCCGCGGTGGCCGTCGCCTACAGGCTGTCGCGTTTCCGGCGCACTCGCGCTCAGAGTCCAGCCTCGATGCGGGAGCGCGGGTCGAGGTAGTCGCGCAGGGCGTCGCCGATGAAGTTGAATGACAAGACGGCCAGCATCACGGCGAGCGCGGGAAACAGGACAAGATGCGGTGCGTCGAATAAGTGCGCGCGGCCGTCGTTGAGCATGGTGCCCCAACTAGCTGTTGGCGGCGGCACGCCGAGTCCCAGGAAGCTCATGGTGGCTTCGGCGAGGATTGCTCCGGCCATGCCGATCGCGGCTTGCACGATCACGGGCTGAATGATGTTCGGCAGAATGTGGCGGACGATGATTCTGAGGTCGCTGGCGCCGAGGGCGCGGGCGGCTTCGACGAATTCGCGCTCGCGCGCGGCGAGGACTTGTCCTCTAACTAAGCGCGCGTAGCCGACCCAGCCTCCGAGGGAGAGCGCTAGAACGAGATTAAAGATGCCAGGGCCGCGGAAGGCTACGAACGCAATGGCGAGCAGGATTCCGGGGAACGAGAGGAACGCGTTCATCAGGACCACGTTGACGAAGCGGTCAATGCCTCCGCCATAGTAGCCGGCAATGGAACCGATGATTAGGCCGAGGGCGAGCGAGGTGACGACTACGCAGCTTCCTACCAGCATCGAGATGCGCGCGCCGAAGATGATGCGCGAGAGAATGTCGCGGCCGAGTTCGTCGGTGCCGAACCAGTGCGCGTGCGAGGGCGGGTCGAGACGCGCGGGGAGGTTGATGGCGGCGGGATCCTGCGGCGCGATCCAGGGAGCGAATAGCGCGAAGATCACGAATACTACGACCAGCACGACGCCGGTTGCCGCCAGCGGATTGTGGCGAGCGTTTCCGGCTACCGAACGGCCGAACGTGATGGCGGGGGTGGACAAGTTAGCTGTGTATATCTGTTCGTAATAATTCTTCTCGCAGTGGTTTACGAGGACTGCAACTCAGTTCAATTTTCGCTGGTCCCGCGGGTACCCCCCTCCCCCCTCGCCCTTTCAAAGTCTTGCGGGGCGCGGGGTTCGCAAAAATGGTCTGCAAAATCTTCATGGCAAAGAGCTTAGAGGTCAAAATCTAGAGAACATGGGACTTACGTCTGTTCTCCTCGCGGCTGCCTTTACTGCCTCCGCCTTGACCATGATGGGCTAATTGCGAAGGGATGGCAAGGTCAGATGTCACAATGGGGTTGTGGAAAGCATTTGTTCGCGGGGAGAGTCCGCTTGCCTCTGCGCTGTCGATTCCACTAGTGAAAGGGCGCCTTCCTTGTCACCTCGATGGCTGTGCTTATCGGTGTCCCCGCAGGGATCGGCGGAAATGAAATGCAGCTGTCAAGGCCAACGGCCCGAAATTAAAAGTCACACACTTCCGAACATAGGGGACAGGAGTAAACTGGAGCCAGATTTCATGGGAGTGGAAGCGTTATGGCCACTCGAATTGCCCTCCCGGTGCGGTCGCCGCGTATCCTACCGATCTTGTCGATCTTGCTGTCCGTGATCTGCGCGGTCGGCAGCGGGGCAGCGCAACCTGGTGGCGGCGGGGGTGGCGGGGGCGGCCACGGTGGTGGCGGTGGTGGTGGCCATTTTGGCGGCGGGCATTCTTTCAGCGGGCACTCCGGCGGGAACCACGGGGGCGGGCACTTCGGCTGGGTGCGTGCCATGTTCGGAAAGCACTCCGACCGGCACGCTGGATCCGGAACGTCTTCTGCTGAGGACGTTTCGTCCGATGGGATGGGCCGCCTGTGGAACATCCCGACGCCGGTTCGCACACCGTCAACCTTTGTCTGGTCTCCGCCCCAACTCCCGCGCAACCCCGAACGCCAGGCTTCTTTCATTTTTTCCGGTATGCGTCGTCAGCGGGGGTTTTTCCACCACAACTTTCAGCGCTTTTCTTCCTCCGGATGCTTCTTCGACGATGTGACCCAGGTTTGCTACTTCGAACCATTCTTGTCGCTGCTTGGCTACGCTGGTGGCTTCGATCCTTTTTATCCCGGCTTCGGCTTTGGCGAAGACTCGGCTACTCTCGGAGACGATCTCAATGAGGGACTGATGCAGTCGGAGATATCCGAGGTCCCACCCACGACCAATCCCGGGGATGACGACGCTGCGCAAAAGAAATTGCCGGCGAACCCCGGAGCCAATTCCGGCGCAGTGATCGAAGACCAGGCCCTGGGCAGGGGAATCTTCCTGCTGGTGCTGAACAATGGCGCCACCCTCGCCGTGACTGACTATTGGGTCGCCGACGGCTATCTCGAATACATCACCCCCGACGGCGCGCGCAGCCACATTCCACTCGAAGCTCTGGATCTGCAAAACACGGTGAACCAAAATGCTCCCCGGGGCCTTTCGTTTGTACTCCGCTCTACGCCCGGACGAAATCGTTAGGGCCGCCAGATCTCAATTCATTGTCACTGATGAGTGGGGAACTCGAAGTGGGAGGCGTGGAACTGGCCCTTGAGATCGCCCACTGATTGTGTTTTGATAAGGGCAGTGCTGGGACGCGTAGCTTCTCCGCATGCGCGTCACAAACCTCCAACTTTAGCCTACATTCCAAGGAGGAAAAATCATGAGTAAAGTGTCGTACATTCCCAAGGACTACAACAGTGTTACTCCCTACCTGATCGTCAAGGACGCAGCCCAGGCGATCGAATACTACAAGAAAGTTTTCGGGGCGACCGAAACCGTTCGCATGAACGGCCCGGACGGCAAGGTGGGTCACGCCGAGTTGAAAATCGGTAATTCGCACATCATGCTGGCCGACGAAAATCCCGGCATGGGCGAGGGACACACCAGCGCGACCACCGTTGGTGGAAGCCCTGTGAGCCTGTATGTATACCTTCCCGACGTCGATAAGGTGGTAAAGCGCGCGGTGGAGGAGGGTGCGAAGATTCTCAAGCCGGTGCAGGATCAGTTCTACGGGGACCGCAACGGTTTCATTCGAGATCCATTCGGACATTTCTGGGGCGTCGCCACGCATGTGGAAGATGTATCGCCGCAGGAGATGAAAGAGCGGATGAAGAAAGTGATGCAGGCGGCGTAGTTTGGTTTCGAGAGGCGGGGCAGCCTTGCCCCGCCTTTAAGCTTTTGATCGCTTTACTTTCTCACCACACTTCCAACTTGATTTCGCAGATAAGGATCGATCGCGTACTTTATATGGTACACGGCAATCGCACGGCGCGAGTTTTGATCTGCTTCTACCACAACCGGCTGGTGGCCCTGCATGGATTTATCAAGAAAACGCGAGCCACCCCCGAAGATGATTTGACGCTGGCACGCAAGCGACGGAAGGAGTTGGAACAGTGAGCAAGAAGAACTTGGGATCGAGTATTGACGACTTCTTGAAGAAGGAAAACATTTTCGAAGAAGCGCAGGCACAGGCCATCAAGGAGGTCGTAGCCTGGCAACTCGCCAAAGCTATGAAGAAAAGGAAGATTTCGAAGGCGCGCATGGCGGTGTTGTTGAAGACGAGCCGGTCGCAGGTGGATCGCATTCTCGACCCGAAACGCGATATCACGTTGTCGAGTCTGCAGCGGGCGGCGGCTTTGGTGGGGCAGCGGGTGGTGATTGAGTTGGTCTGATAGCGCCGCGCCAGAACGCAGGTGTGCGAAACCCCAGATAAGCAGTCCGTTTCGAATCTTCCCATTCGCGCTCTGATATTACATACCATCTGATCTTCATGGGATTTCAAGCTCTTTCCAGTCTGGTGTTGTTGCGACTGCACTGCATCTGATCAGTATGGGTTGTCGCTAGCACCACGATTCGCTAAGCACCATTCTTCACTGCCTGATCCTCGGGTTCGCCACCGAATACAACACGTCCGTCAGGAAATTCACTGCTACGTAGGTCAATCCAATCGCGAGGATGCAGCCTTGCACCAGATAGTAGTCGCGGTTCGAGATGGCTTGGATAGTCAGGCGGCCTAAGCCGGGCCAGGAAAAGATTGTCTCCGTCACGATTGCGCCCGCCAATAGCGCGCCGAATTGCAGGCCTAGCACCGTGATGATGGGGATCATGGCGTTGCGCAGCGCGTGTTTGTAGACTACCGTGCGCTCGGGCAGGCCTTTGGCGCGGGCGGTGCGAATGTAGTCCTGGCTTAGTTCTTCGAGCATGGAGGTGCGGACCATGCGGGTCAGGATGGCGGCCAGGGCTCCGCCCATGGTGATGGCGGGGAGGATGAGGTTGGCGAAGGAGCCGGCGCCGGAGACGGGGAGCCATCCCAGCTTGATGGCGAAGAGAAGAATCAGGATTGGACCCAGCGCGAAGTTGGGAAATGACAGGCCGAAGAGGCTGACTACGCTGATGAGGCGATCGTCCCAGCGGTTTCGGCGCTGGGCAGAGCGCACACCTGCGGGAATCGACAGGATGATGGCTACGAACAGCGATGCCAGCGTTAGTTGCAGTGTGTAGGGATAGCGCTGGGCGATGAGGTGCGTCACGCTTTGGTTATAACGGAACGAGGGGCCGAGGTCGCCGTGGAGCACGCCGCGCCAGTAGTGAAGATATTGCTGGCCTAGCGGCGCGTCGAGGCCGTAGGCGTGGCGGGTGGCTTGGATGTCCGCTGGCGGTGCGCCTTCGCCCAGCATTTGCTGGATGGGATCTCCGGGGACGAGGTGGATTAGCAGGAAGACGAGGCTTACTACCAGCCAGATTACTGGGATGGTGCAGAGGACGCGTTGGAATAGGAGTTTCAGTTGCCAGTTCTCAGTTGCCAATTGCCAGTTCTAACGGCGAGTGCGGAGTAGAAACTCCTTGCGGAGCAGATGACACTGCGACCGGGTAAGGGGTCCTTCGCTCCGCTCAGGATGACAGGGTTGTGCATCTTTAATCTCCTGCGTGCTTGGCTGGCTCTGCCCTATCCTCTACGTTTTCCAGCTTTTCGATCTTTACTTTGGCGATGCGGTGACCTTCCATCTCTTCTACGGTGTAGCGGTGGCCTTCGTATTCGAAAGACTCGCCTAGGTACGGGATGCGCTGCAGGCGGGCCAGGACGAATCCGGCCAGGGTTTCGAATCCGGCGTCGCGAGGCAGGAGCAGGCCGTGCTGGGTTTCGAGGTCGCGGATGTTGACTGCGCCTTCGAGGATCAGAACTGACTCGTCTTCGAGCGCCGGCTCCGGCGGGGACACGTCGAATTCGTCTTCGATGTCTCCGACCAGCTGCTCGAGAATATCTTCGACAGTGATTACGCCTGCCGTAGAGCCGAACTCGTCGACCACTACTGCGAGGTGACGGCGACGCTCTTTGAATTCAGCGAGCAGTTCGGCCAGGACTTTGGTTTCAGGAACTACCAGAACATCGTGCATGATCTGGCCGATCTGGGTGCGGGCGATGCGCGATGCCAGAGGCATTCCAAGATTGATCAGGCGAAGCCGCACCCAGCGAACCAGCTCTTTGTAATAAAGCACCCCCACGATGTGTTCGGGGCCGCGCTGCGGGTCGTAGACCGGAATGCGCGAGTGTTGGCCTTCGACCACGCGGTTGAGGGCTTCATCGAGCGTTAGGTCTGAGGGCAACGAGAAAATATCGGGACGGGCGACCATGACCTGGCGGACGGTGATGCTGTCGAGTTCGATGGCGTTGTGGATCATCTCTTCCTGCGACTCGGGGATCTGGCCGAACTGGCGGCTGGCGGTGACGATGAGCTTGAGTTCGTCGGGAGAGTGGACGGCGCCGCCGCGGCGGGCGTCGCGCGCTCCGAAGAGGCGCAGGACCAGGCCGCCGGAGCGGCGCATGAAAAACAGCACGGGACGGGTTAGGGTGAGGAAAGCTTCCATCGGCGCGGCGACGGCTAGGGCGATCTGCTCGGAGCGCTGCAGCGCCAGAGTCTTCGGGACCAGCTCGCCGAGCAGAACGTGCAGATAGGTGATCAGGCTAAAGGCGATCACGATAGCGATGCCGTGGGCGTAGACCGCGGCGTGCGGGACTCGTTGCACGTAATGGAGAGATTCGACGAGGCGGGCGACCATGGGTTCGCCGATCCAGCCGAGGGTCAGGCTTACCATCGTGATGCCGAGTTGAACGCCGTTCACGACTTCGTCAAGGTGTTGGTGGAGGCGCTGGACGATGCGGGCGCCAGTGCGGCCGGACTCGATGAGCTGCTGAATGCGGGTGTCGCGGACGCTGACCAGGGCGAACTCCGCAGCCGCGAAAAACGCGTTCGCCGCCACCAGGAGAAGGATCAGGAGCACGCGGAGCAGCACGAAGGCGATCATTGAGGATCGGTTCTAATGCGGCAATTCTAACATTCCAAAGGGGCTGGCAAAGCTGGCGACTTTGGGATGGCGTTTTGGCATCTCCACCGCCGGGAGCCGAGGATAAAAGTTTTAGGCCCTACCGGGCTACCTTTTTTCCTCGAGCTGGGTCTAATCGGCAGGTGGCTAGCGGGTTAGGCCGCCACTTTACTCTTCGAACCGAAATCGCTGGAACAAAGACACGTTCGGTTGCGTACAGGATAATGAGAGCGCAAGACAGCGCTTTCCTCAATCAGGCATTTCGGCAAATTTCAGCGAGCATTTCCATCAGGCATTCAGGAGGCCGTTGTGAACGGAAACGGGAATAATAAGAAAAAGCGGCGGAGACTGTTTATTTGGGGCGGCATCGGAATAGCGATTGTCCTGCTGATTACGATCGGGGTGTTCGCGGCCACGCGTGGAGGAACCAAGATTGATCCCACGAAGCTGGCGAAGGTGGAAAGGGGCGACCTGGCCAAGAGCGTCGTGGCCACGGGCAAGGTGACGCCGATCACCAAAGTCGAAGTGAAGTCGAAGGCCAGCGGCATCGTGAAGAAGCTGTACGTGGACTATGGCGACAAGGTGAAGAAGGGACAGTTGCTGGCGCAGCTCGACAAGATTGAGATCGAGGCGCAGGTGGCGCAGTCACGTGCCGCTTTGGATGCGGCTGAGGCTAACATGACCAGCTCGCAGGCGGATTACGAGCGTGCCAAAGTGGACGCCGAAGGACCGGACGTTCCGCTGCTGAAGCGCGCCTATGATCGGGCGGAAGGCATGGCGAAGGACGGAGTGGTTTCGGCGTCGGCGCTCGACGACGCGGAGAAGAATTATGAAATGTCGCTAAATAAACAGAATGTCGCCAAGGCGCAGGTGACGGTGCTGAAGGCGAAGATCGCGCAGTCCAAGGCGCAAGTGGCGCAGGATCAAGCGAACCTTACGCAGTTGGAGGAGCAGCTCAGCTATACCGATATTGTTTCGCCGATCGATGGCATTGTGCTCTCGCGCGACGTGGAAATGGGCGATGCGGTGAGCTCGATTCTGGTGCTGGGTTCTTCGGCTACGCTGGTGATGACGCTGGGCGATACCAGCGAAGTCTATGTGAAAGGGAAAGTGGACGAGAGCGACATTGGCAAGGTTTACCTGGGGCAGCCGGCGCGGATCAAGGTGGAATCGTTCAAGGACAAGACCTTTACCGGGAAGGTGACCAAAATTTCTCCCATGGGCGTGGAGAAGGACAACGTCACCACGTTTGAAGTGCGGGTTTCGATTCAGAATCCGGGCGGGGAGCTTAAGGCGGAGATGACCGCCAATGCCGAAATTATCCTCGAAGAACATAAGAACGTGCTGCAGATTCCGGAAGGCGCGATTCTTTACGACAAGGACAAGAAGGCATCGGTAGATATCCCCGATCCGAAGGGCAAGGACGGCATGGACAAGGTCGCGATCAACATTGGAATCTCGAATGGCGCGAAGACGGAAGTGCTTAGCGGATTGAAGGAAGGGCAAGAGGTAGTGCTGCAGTAGGGCGGGCTTCGGGCTTCAGCGTAGACAACTTGTGTGGAGTCACTCGATATGAATAAGCAGCGAATTTCCTATATTCCGGCTTCTATTCTGGCGCGGACGTCGTTGCTGGCGATTGCGCTGGTTCTGGTGGTGTCCACGTTTGCGGTTGCTTCGACGCCGCAGGGACAATTTGAGAAAACGTTTCAGGTCAGCGGGCCCGTGAATCTGGAAGTACAGACCCATTCCGGCGACATTATTGTGCGGAGCGGACCGGCAGGGTCGGTCTCGATTCGAGGAAAAATCTTTGTCGGGGACCACTGGCTGGCGGGGAACCGTCACGCGGAGGTGGCCGGGATTGAACAGAATCCCCCGTTGCGGCAGGACGGGAACAGCATTCACGTTGATTACGTGAATGCTCGCGACATATCGGTGGACTACGAGATCACCGTGCCCACCGACACTACCGTCAACGCCCACAGCGGTTCGGGAGATCAGACCATTGAGGGCGTGCATGGCAATGCTGATCTGGAGACGGGATCGGGAGACATGAGACTTTCGCAGCTTACCGGCGAGATTCGGGTGCAGACCGGGTCGGGCAATGTGCGGGCACGCGGGATCGCTGGACCGGTGCGAGGGGGCGCGGGCAGCGGCGACATTGAGGTGGAAGAGACCGCAGCGGGCGATATCGATCTGCATACCGGTTCCGGCAACATCACGGTTCGCGGCATCCAAGGCTCATTTCATGGCGAGGCGGGCAGCGGCGACATAACCGCCGAGGGTGCGCAGATGGGCGCGTGGGAGATCCGCACCGGATCGGGCAATGTGCACGTGCGACTTCCTGCGAATGCCGCGTTCGATGCCGACATCTCCACCAGTTCTGGGACGCTGGACATTGATGCGCCGATCACGACGACAGTGCAGGGGCGGGTGCAGGAAATGCGCAAGCACATCGTCGGCAAAGTGCGCGGCGGCGGCCCGTTGCTGACCCTGCGCACGGGATCGGGCGACATTCACATCGAGTAGAGTGGCCAGTGAACAGCGGTCAGTGACCAATAAACGCGGGCCAGGTTTCACTGGCCACTGATCACTGGCCACTGGCCACTTTCTTATTACCTCCGTGTCTTGACTCTGCATTCAGCAGCAGTTAGTTTCGACATGCTGGGAGCACTTCGTTTCCCCCGCGAGGAGAACCTTGGCCCGTCCGATCATCACTCTGACCACCGACTTCGGCAGCAACGACCATTTTGTAGGCACCATGAAGGGTGTCATCCTCGATATCACTCCGGATGCGGAGATCGTCGACATCTGCCACTCTGTGCAGGCCTTCGACGTTCTGGATGGGGCGCTCACCATTTCACAGGCCTATTCCTATTTCCCTACTCGAACGATTCATGTGGTGGTGGTCGATCCCGGCGTGGGCACACAGCGGCGGCCGATCCTGGCTTCTTGCGACAAATATCATTTCATAGCGCCCGACAATGGGGTGCTTTCACTGGTCTACGCACGGGAAGAGCGTATGCACGTCCGGCACATCACTTCCGAACATTATTTCCTACAGCCGGTGAGCAATACGTTTCACGCGCGTGATATTTTTGCTCCGGTGGCGGCGTGGCTGGCCAAAGAAGTCGATTCGCAAAAGTTTGGGGAAGAGGTCGAGGAGTACGTTCGCTTCAATGCTCCGAAGCCGAAAGCTGTCGATGAAAACCGGCTGCGCGGAGTTGTGCTGAAGGTCGACCGGTTCGGGAACCTCATCACCAACATTACTCCGCAAGACGCTCCCATCTTCGGAGCGGACGCGCAGGCGTTCAAGATCGTTGTGGGCAGCCGCGAGATCAGCGAAATTCACAATGCCTATGCCGAGGGCGCTCCAGGACAAGTGTTCGGCATTCTCGGGAGTATGGGCTTCCTGGAGATTGCCGCGAATCGCGGGGCCGCGGCGCAGTTGACCGGGGCGAGCAAGGGCAATGAAGTGAGCATCATTCTCGGCGAAGCTGCCGCGGCCGGCAAGGCATAAGGCAGTGATCAGTGGTCAGTGATCAGTGGCCAGTAAGATCCGTGGCGTGCGGCTGAACCGTTTTTCACTGACCACTTCTCACTGACCACTGGCCACTGCCTCAGCTTTTTGGCTTGGGGTGGGCATAGCGCTCCATCTCGGCTGTCCACTTGAGAAAACGCCAAAGACTGGTGCGCTCGCGCCAGAGAAATTCCCAAAACTCAAGGAAGCCGATCTGCGTCATCTTGACTCCGCAGTAAGTCTCGATGCGCCACAGCAGGTAGGGGCTGCGCCACGGAGCCAGGCGATGGCCCCTGGTGGCGTTCCAGAGAAAGCGGAGCCGGTAGCGCATTCCCTCGATAATAACCACAGGTGGCACCGTTCGCCTAGTTGTCATCCCGAGCGCAGCGAGTGGACTTTGGTTCTTGACTCCTCCGTGGGCGCTGCGGGCAAACACCAGGGTCCCTCGCGTTTGCTCGGGATGACAGTTCATGTCGAGGTACATGTTAAAATCCTCGCTCCGCCAGGAAATTTCTTTCATGTCCGACGCAAACACCCGCCAGAAAGCCGAAGACCACTACTATGCCGCGCTCGATTTAATGGGGGATGGGAAGCTGGAACAGGCGGTCGCCGCTTACCGGGAATCGCTAGCCGTGGATCCGGCATTTACAGAGGCTATGCACGGGCTGGCGCGAGCGTTGCAGGACTTGCAGCGTTACGATGAGGCGATCGCAGTGGCGCAGAAGATAGCAGAATTGGATCCGGATGACGTGCTTGCCCATACCAGCTTGTCGGTGCTTTACCAGAAAAAAGGCATGATTCCCGAGGCTGAGGCTGAGGGGGCGAAGGCTCGGGTGTTGGGGTGGAAGCAACAGTTGAAGAAGAGCTAGCTTCGAGTCGTCGAGCCTCGAGCAATTCCGGCTCGTTTTGCATCAAGCTGATTGCTCGCGGCTCACAACTCGGGACTCGCAGCTAGAGTTCGTACTTCTTCATCAGATGCCGGAACGACCGATAGGAGATGCCGAGCAGGTCGGCGGCTTTGGTCTGCACGCCGTTGGAGCGGTCGAGAGCGCTTTGCAGCAGGGTGCGCTCGATATTTGCCACGTAGACTTCCATGCCGATGCCTTCGGGAAGCACGGCGCCCGGCGCTACTTCAGACATTCCTCCGGCAACACCAGCTGCCGCGGCGCGAGCTTTGGGGCGTTCCGCCGGTAGTTCAACGTGTAGCTCGTCCGTCATCTCCAGGGCAACGGCGCGCTCAACTGTGTTCTCGAGTTGGCGGACATTGCCCGGCCATTCATAATCGCAGAGAGCGTCGAGCGAGTTTTTGTTGACGCGCAGAATGCTGCGGTTCGCGGCGGCCGCGTATTTCTTCAGAAAGTGATTGGCTAACAACGGGATGTCTTCGCGGCGCTCCCGCAGGTTCGGCACGCGGATGGGAATCACGTTGAGGCGGTAATAGAGATCTTCGCGGAAAAGGTTTTCGGCGACGGCCTTGTCGAGATCGCGATTGGTTGCTGCGATGACGCGCACATCTATCGGAATTTCGCTGGTGCCACCGACCGGACGCACGGTGCGCTCCTGCAAGACGCGCAGCAGTTTCACCTGCATGGCCAGGGTCATTTCGCTGATTTCGTCGAGGAAGATGGTGCCGCCGCCGGCCACTTCAAACAGTCCGCGTTTGTTCTGATTGGCTCCGGTGAAGGCTCCCTTCAGATAGCCGAACAGCTCGCTCTCGAGCAAAGTCTCGGGAAAGGCTCCGCAGTTCACTGAGACGAAGGGCTCGGTGGCGCGCGGGGAGCAAATGTGGACGGCGCGGGCTACCAGTTCCTTACCGGTGCCGCTCTCGCCGTGAATCAGGACGGTGCTGGCAGTGGAAGCGACGGTGCGCAGAGTTTGTTTCAGCTTCTCCATTGCCGCGCTCGAGCCGATGATGTTGTCGAGTGAGTTGTGGGAAGCGGCGTCGCGGCGCAGGGCAAAGTTCTGCTTGCTCAGAGACAGTTTTTCGAGAACGCGATTGATGGCCAGTTTGATTTCGTCGACCAAGCCAGGACTTTTGCGAATGTAATCGGACGCGCCTCCGGCTTTCACGGCTTCCACCGCGGCTTCGTAGTCATCGACCGCCGTGATCAGGATGACCGGGGAATCGGGCGAAACGCGGTGAGCATGACGCAGCACTTCGATGCCATCGATGTTTGGCATCTTGATGTCGGTGATGATCAGATCGTACAGAGCGCCATCGATCTTGTTTTTGGCTGCCTGGCCGGATTGCACGGTTTCGACGCGATGTCCGTCGCGGCGCAGGGCGATGTCGAGCATTTCGCAGATGGAGCGCTCATCGTCGCAAACCAGAATGTTAGCCACGCAGCCTCCCTTCTCCCGCAGCGGCTGCGAGTTGGGCGGGTGCGGCGAATTTTTCGGGCGAAGCAGTGCGGAGGGGTTGCCGATCTGCGAGTTTCTCCGTCGCGGGCCGTTCTGTATCGAACCGGCGCAACCTGAGAACGAAGGTCGTCCCCTGGCCGGGCTTGGAGCGCGCCCAGACTTTGCCCTCGTGGGCTTGCACGATCTGGTAGACCACGGCCAGGCCGAGTCCGGTGCCGCCTTCAAAACTCGATTGGAAGGGCTCGAAAATCTTTTCCGTCTGCTGCGGAGTCATTCCTGTGCCGGTGTCTGCAAAGCTAACCTGCCAGTCATCTCCCAGGCGTTCGATGCCCACTTTCAGCGTGCCGCCGTTGCGCATGGCGCGGACCGCGTTCTCGGCGAAGTTCCAGAAAACCTGTTTGATTTTGTCGCCGTCGGCGAGCACCCATGCTTCCGGAACGGCAAACCCGCTCTCAATCGTGATGGCGATATTTTCTGCGGTCATGCGATGACGCATGAGTGTGAGCGTATCCTCCACTAATCGCACCAGGTCGGTCTTGGCGAAGTGATACTGCTTGCCGCGGGAGTAAGCCAGAAAATCGGTGATGATGCCATTCAGTCGTTGCGATTCGCGAGTGACGATGGCGAGCAGGTTGCGATGCTCCTCGCTCATTTCCGGTATGCCGGAAAGCATGCTGACCGAGCCGGCGATGGAGGTGAGCGGATTGCGAATCTCGTGAGCGATGGCGGCGGCGAGACGGCCTACCGCTGCCAGGCGGTCCTGCATACGGACTTCGCGCTCCAGTCGCCGGATCTCGGTGAGATCATCGAGGGCGTAGACGTAGCCCAGAGCGCCCCGCTCCGGCCCGCTCAGAGCGGCTACTCGCACGCGAACCGTTCTGCGAAAACTCCCCACCGTGTCGAAACGAACTTCGGCGTGGGTCTGGGACTCGGCGTTGGGCAGCGGATCGAGGAATATTCCCGCAACCGGTTTTCCCAGCAACTGGTCGGAGGCGCGCTCCAGAAGTTTGAGCGCGGCGTTGTTGACCAGGGTGATGCGGCCATCGAGGCCGGTGGTAATCAGTCCGCTGCTGATGGACTGAATTATATTTTCGTGAAGAATCTGGAGATCTTCGAGAGCGCCGCTCGTATCTTTCAGCTCGACGCGCGCCTGACGCAGCTTGGCGACCAGCAGGCCCGCCAGGTAAGCGACGGCGAGGAAGGCAAACAGGTTCACGAAGATGATTCCCTGCAGCGCCTTCAGGCCGGGATGAGTGGTGCAGTAGGAATGCACGACTCCGTAATAATTGAGTTCAAGAACGGTGCCGTAAAGAATGAAGGCAAGGGCCGCGACCAGTTGCGCCCACACCCGGGGCAAAAGGATTCCAGCTACGATAATGGCCAGAGGATAGAGAAAGTTCAGCGAACTGTCCCAGCCTCCGGTTTCGTGCACCACCAGGCTGATCAGGATCAGGTCGGTCAAGACCTGCAAAGAAGCCTGCAACCGGTGCTCGCGCCAGAAGGAGAGTAGGGCTACATAAAAGAGCGAGACCGTATACCACAGCAGCATGGTGCTGAGGAAAAGGCGCAGGGGCAAACGCGAGGGGGTCAGCTCCGCAACCGCCAACTGGATTACGAGCAGGAAGGTGAGGATCAGGATCCGCACTTTGACCAGCCAGGCCAGCCAATTCCGCTCGTCGAATGTCGATTGCATGGTCAATCCAGGTTCAAGGTTTCAAGGTTTCAAGGTTTCTTAGAAGGAGCTCGCCTTGAGACCTTGAAACCTTTTTTCACCTTGAAACCTCGCCTTTAGCCAGCCAACTTTGCGATCATGGCGAATAGCGGCATGTAGAGTGAAATCACGATGCCGCCGATGGTTACGCCGAGCAAGCCGATGATGACCGGTTCGAGCATGGCCAGCATGTCCTTGGTAGCGGCGTCGACTTCCTCTTCGTAGAAGTCGGCGATCTTCTGCAACATGCTGTCCATCGCGCCGGTGGCTTCGCCGACGCCGATCATCTGGGTCACCATGTTGGGAAACACTCCGCATTCGCGGAGGGGATCGACGATGGTGCGGCCTTCTTCGATGGCCTTGCGCACTTTCATCAGCGCTTCTTCCAGCACGGCGTTGCCTGAGGTTCGGGCGGTGATGGCCAAACCTTCGAGAATCGGCACGCCCGAGGTGATCAGAGTGCCCAGGGTACGGGTGAACCGTCCGACGGCGATCTTGCGAAGCAGAGATCCGACGATGGGCAGATGGAGCAGGAATTTGTCGAAGTAATAACGGCCTTTCGGGTTCTTGCGGATCGCCCTAAGGCCGAAGACAAACACCACGGCGACCACGATGAAGACCCACCAGAAACTTACCATGAACCCGCTCAACCCCATCACGATACGGGTGGGAAGCGGCAGCGCAACGCCCAGGCCGGCAAACAGGTTGGCGAAGATGGGAACCACCCACTTGAGCAGGGCGGCGACGATCAAGCCCGCCAGGCTGACGACGGCGACGGGATAGATCAACGCCGACTTCACGGCGGCCTTCAGGCGAACCGCCTTTTCCACGTAAACGGCGAGACGCTGCAGAATGATGTCGAGAATACCGCCGGTTTCACCCGCCTCGATCATGTTGGTGGTGAGGTCATCGAAGACCACCGGGAACTGCCGCATGGCATTGGCCAGCGTGGCGCCGCCTTCTACGGTGGTCCGGACGCCGGTGAGCGTCTTCTGGAACGCCGGGTTTTCCTGGTTGGCTGCCAGGATTTCCAGACACTGCACCAGCGGCAGGCCGGCATCGATCATGACCGAGAACTGGCGAAAGAAAATCGCGATGTCCTTGACCTTGACCTTGCCCGATCCGAAAGTGGGCATGGAAAACTCTTTGCCCTTTTCTCGGACAGAACCCGGCGTTATGCGCTCGCGCCGCAATGCCTGCTGCAGAGCCTGTTTGTTTGGTGCTACGCGCTCTCCGGAGATTTTCTGTCCGGAGGCGTCCTTGCCGGAAAATGTAAAAACTGGCATGGTCTTGGCCTCTCCTCAGTGTCGTCCCTGATTCCTGAATTTCCTGCAGCTCAAACTTTGTTGTGCCCTGCTCATCGCGTCAGCCGCATGCGCGATGCCGTCCTATCTTTTATTTCGAAGCTGCCCCTCTTGCCGCCGTTCCCGTGCCGCCCCGGTTCAACAAGCTGGCGCCACGGTTGATCATTTCCTGCAGCTCTTCTTGATTGCTGGAACGAGCCAGGGCCACTTCCAGCGTGACTTGCTTCTGGAAGTAGGCCGTAGCCAGAGCCTGGTTGAAGGTTTGCATTCCGAACTTGTCCTGTCCCGACTGCATGGCCGAATACACCTGGTGAATCTTGTCTTCACGGATCAGGTTGCGCACGGCCGGGTTGGGAATAAGGATTTCCATGATCATGGCGCGACCCTTGCCGCTCGGTGTTGGCACGAGGCTTTGGCACATGATGCCTTCGAGCACCAGCGAAAGCTGGGCGCGAATCTGCGGCTGCTGGTGCGCGGGGAACACGTCGATGATGCGGTTAATGGTGGAAGTCGCCGAGTTAGTGTGCAATGTGCCGAAGGTCAAGTGACCGGTTTCGGCGATGCGCAGAGCTGACTCGATGGTTTCCAGGTCCCGCATTTCGCCGATCAGCACGACATCGGGATCTTCACGAAGCGCGGCGCGCAATGCGTCTGTGAAGCTCTTAGTATCGGCGTGCAGCTCGCGCTGGTTGACCACGCAGTTCTTGTTCATGTGCACGAATTCGATCGGGTCCTCGATGGTGAGGATGTGGTCGTGGCGTTCGCTGTTGATTTTGTCGATCATCGCGGCCAGCGTTGTAGACTTACCGGAGCCGGTTGGTCCCGTCACCAGCACCAGTCCGCGCGGCTTGTCGCAGAGCTTGCTTACGACGGCAGGCAGGCCGAGCTGGTTGAATGACTTGATCTCGAAAGGAATCAGACGAAATACGGCCGCAGTGGCGCCGCGCTGGTTGAACACGTTGGCGCGGAAGCGGGCCAGGCCTTTCAATCCGAAAGAGAAGTCGAGTTCGAGACTTTCCTCGAAGCGGTGCTTCTGGGAATCGGTCATGACGCTGTAGGCCAGTTGCTTGGTCTCGGCAGGCGTCATCTGCGGCAGATCCAGCGGCACCAGGTGTCCGTGGACGCGGATCTGGGGCGGCGAATTGGTAGTGATGTGAAGATCGCTGCCATTCATCTCCAGCATCCGTTTCAGCAAGTCACTTAATGACAGGCCCATAATCGTGTTCCCTTCCCTCGTCTTAAATCTTCACGAATTAGTGAATGGTCTCGCGGGCAACTTCTTCCAACGTGGTGATGCCCGCCGCCACCTTGATCAAACCGCTGCGCCGGAGCGTGATCATCCCGCGCTCGATGGCCTTCTTTTTCAATTCGACCGCCGAAGCGCCTACCAGCACGAGCTCCCTGATTTCATCGTCGACTTCCATCACTTCATACAAACCACAGCGGCCTTTGTATCCGGTGTTGTTGCAAACCCCGCAGCCCTTGCCTTTCTGGATCTTGATGGTCTTGGCTTCCTCGGGCGAGAATCCCTCTTCAATCAGCGTCTGCACCGGAACCTCGACGGTCTCGGAGCAGTCTTTGCAAATCCTGCGAATCAGGCGCTGGGCGCAGATCAAGTGAACCGAGGTCGCCACCAGGAAAGGCTCAATGCCCATGTTCATCAAGCGCGTGATGGTTTCAGGTGCGCCGTTGGTATGCAGAGTGGAGAGCACCAAGTGGCCGGTGAGAGCGGCTTTGATGGCAATTTCCGCCGTCTCAAAGTCGCGGATTTCGCCGACAAGGATGATGTTGGGATCTTGCCGCAGGAAGGAGCGCAGGGCCGCGGCGAAGTTTAATCCAATCTGCTCCTTCATCTGCACCTGGTTAACACCGCCCAACTGAAATTCGACCGGATCTTCGGCGGTCATGATGTTGGTGTCAGGCTGGTTGAGGCGCGAGATCGACGAATAAAGCGTGTTGGTTTTGCCAGATCCCGTTGGGCCGGTGACCAGCACCATGCCGTAGGGCTTGAGAATGGCTTTCTCAAACTTGACCAGCGATTCTGGCTCGAAGCCGAGCTTGGTCATGTCGAGCCGCAGATTTTCTTTGTCCAGCAACCGCAGCACGATTTTCTCGCCCCATAGCGTGGGTAGAGTGCTGACGCGGAAGTCGAGCTGTTTCTTGCGGCCGCCGATATTCATTTTCAGCATGATGCGGCCGTCCTGCGGAAGCCGCTTCTCGCTGATGTCGAGCTTGGCCATGATCTTCAGACGGGACGTAATCGCGTCCTTTAACTTCATCGGCGGCGACATGATTGCCTGCAGCACGCCGTCAATACGGAAGCGCACGCGGAATTCTTTTTCGTAGGGCTCGATGTGAATGTCACTGGCTCCGCGCTTCACGGCGTCGGTGAGCACCAGATTCACCAGCTTGACCACGGGAGCTTCGTCCGCCGCTTTTTCCAGCTGCGACAGCTCCATCTCCTGCTCTTCCGCCTGCACCTCGATGTCGCTTTCGTTCATCTCCGACATCGACTGCATCACGGTTTCTAGATCTTCCTCCGCTTTGCCCCCGTAGGCTTTGTCGATGCCCGTCAGGATGGAGCTTTCGGAGGCTACGACAGGCTCGATGTTGAAGCCGGTCATGAACTTGATATCGTCCATCGCGAAAACGTTGGTCGGGTCGACCATGGCGATGGTGAGCGATGCGCCCACGCGGCTCAGAGGAAGAATCTGGTAGCGTTTCGCGGTTTCAAACGGGATCAGCTTGACTACTGCAGGATCAATTTCAAAATACGAGAGGTTAATGGCTGGGACGCCATACTGCCGGGAGAGAAAATTGGTGACATCCTCATCCGTGAGGAAGCCGAGCTTCACCAAGGCAGACCCCAGGCGGCAGTTCTGCTCCTTCTGGGCCTTGGTGGCTTGTTCCAACTGCTCCGGGGTTATGATCTTCTCTTTGACGAGAAGGTCACCCAGCCGTTGAGACATACGTCGATCTCCTATCCACGTAGTGGAACGCTGCGGGCGAAACGTCGCCGGCATTCACACAAATCGCTGCTTTTACTGGGGAGAAGAGCAGTGTCTTTGTGGTGACACAAATTGTCACAGCAAGTCGATTACCGTACCAGTTACCGTGGTACTTGGACTTGTCGCTCTCCCTTAGGGGCTGCAAGCTATGTTTCAGAACCCGCGCCAGATGAGCTTTTTCCTCAGAAAAGCCTAAAACTCAGGCTCAGGTACATGCACTTCGGTAAGCACTACAGACTTTGCGGCGCTTCGAAGCAGCGCGGTCTGCAGGCAGCGTACACTCGGCGTATCGCTAGCGATGAGCGGGCTAACATTGCAGGTCGACGCGAGAAAGCATCTCATTCGAACCTGCGGACGCGCTCTATTTCCGCCCTACCTCAGAAAATCACAGGCTCGGTGTGACGAGTGCCCTTTACAGGGGTTCCTTCCTGGGTCTAAGTAGAGAAGTTCTTAGATCTTGAGGAGATTTCTTGTTTATCCATTGTTGGCAGTCCGCAATTCTGACGGTGGCATTGAGTTGTGCGTGCGGCGCCCAATCGTTGCGTCAGGAGGCGGAAAGCGCGGGTGTGGTCATCGGTACGGCAGTTCGTCCCGCTCAGCTTGCGGAGCCTGCCTACGCTTCCACCCTGGCTCGCGAGTTCAACATGGTTGAGGCCGAAGATGCCATGAAGTGGTGGGTGCTGCGGCCGGATCGCGCCACCTACGATTTTCGCCAGGGTGACGAAGTGGTTCGCTTCGCTGAGGCGCATCAGATGAAGGTCCGCGGCCATTGCCTGGTCTGGGGCCGTTACAACCCGGATTGGCTGTCGCAGGGTCACTTCACTCCGCGTCAACTCTCGCGGCTTCTGCATGAACACATTACACGCGTGATGAAGCACTACCGCGGGCAAGTCTTCGCGTGGGATGTGGTAAACGAAGCTTTGGACGAAAACGGAAACCCGCGCGATTCCCTCTGGTATGACCAGCCTGGCATTGGATTGTCGACCGAAGGAACCGCCTACATCGAGCAGGTATTCCGCTGGGCACACAAGGCAGATCCGCATGCGCTGCTTTTCTACAATGAAGCCGAGGGCGAAGGGATGAACCGCAAGTCGGACGCCATCTACGCCATGGTCAGGGATTTCAAGCGCCGAGGCGTTCCCATCGATGGCGTGGGATTGCAGATGCACATACCCACGCTCGATGCAGGCATGGCGGCGATCGCGGGCATCTCCTCGAACATCGCCCGGCTAACGGCGCTAGGCCTGCAGGTTCACATCACGGAGCTGGACGTCTCTTTGCCGTTGGATTCCGGCGGCATGCCGAAGTCCGAGGACTTGACGCGCCAGGCCGAGGTCTATCGCGGCGTCGTCAGGGCGTGCCTGAACAACGCGGGCTGTACGGCGATCCAGACCTGGGGATTTACCGACAAGTATTCGTGGATCGGCTCCCATTCGCACGGCGCCCGCGGCCACGCGCTGCTCTTTGATCGAGCGTACCAGCCCAAGGCCGCCTATCGCGCGGTGTGGGAAGAGCTTTCGGCGGGACGGTCCCCCGGTCACTGATGCGCGGGCGGGAATGACGGTCACTGAGTGTAATGGCGATTTTTCGCCAATTGACTTCCACTCTAGCGCCGATGGCCTTGTGCTGTTAATGTGTGCCTAATGGCTGGGCGCGAATTATCACTGCGAACGCTGCGTACTGTAAAGATCGTCTTTGTTGGACTGGTATTCCTTTACGCCAAAGTCGGAGAGGCGAATGGCCCTCTGCCAAGGCCAGTTAATCCATTAGTGCGCATCGCGGTTTACGCGCTTGCGGTTAGCATAATCCCGACAGCCCTATTCTTACGTAGCAGAGAGCTAAAGCGTGCTAAAGATGCGTTGGCTCGTCAACCCGGTGATGTGGCGGCGCTTCGACGCTGGCGCGCAATCCAATTGGCGATACTCGCATGTTTCCTTGCCGTACCGCTCTACGGCCTTGTGCTGCGCTTTCAAGGCGGAACGCTTCTTCAGGCTCTTCCGTTCTATATCGTGGGAATCCTTCTGTTGTGGTTCTTACCTCTGCATGAATCTGGGATTACATAGCATGGGCGTACCCGTAAACAGAGCATCCATCTGGCCAACTTCCCTGATTAGGCGATAGCAGTCATTGAGAATGGCTGGTCCGTGTCAATGAATGTGATCGGGATTTTACGCCTGAGAAGAACATCATGAACGGTTGCGCCGAATTGCTTTCCACCGTGAGCGGCCACCCCACACGCGGACAACACCATATAACGCTACCAGGGTCCATAGAAATATTTCCATTACTCGCTCGGCAAAGGTCATGTGAGATTGAAGGGACTCATGAAGGCCGTACAGAAAAACAGCGCAGGCCATTAACAGAGAGGCGAATACTCCGAGGCCCAATGGGATGGTTCTTTTGCCAGCTTGGCGCAATTCGGCGTCCCTCGCTTCGAAGCACTTCGAACAGAGTGTTTGGAAGCTGGGAAGATCACACCCGCAATCTGGACACCGAGACATGTTTAGGGTGCCTCCGAGGCCCTTTGGGAATTCAAACACCCCCCTATCAAATCTGCCCCTTACGACAGTAACTGTTGAAACCAGCCGATCTCACTCATCGACCCGGTTCTGGGCAACTGGAGCGACTCCGATTGAGTCATCTCCCCCGGCCGGGTCTGCATCTATAATGAGTTCCGGTCCGTTCGGCTGGACCGCTGGATCCGCGTGGTGCAGACCGTTCCAACTCGACCTCCCGAGACCTCGAAGCGCAAGCGGCTCATTATCCTGCTGACGGTCGCGGTTTTTCTCTTGTTCGCCATCCTGGTTTCGCAGACTGCGTTCAACCAAACCATATTGCGTCCCGATACCAACCAGCAGGCGATAGTTTTTTACGCCCTCTCGCTGCTGATTTCTCTTTTGTTCGTGGCCCTCACTTTTGTGCTGGCGCGCAACCTGCTCAAGCTGTTTGCCGAGCGCCGCCTGGGAGTGTTGGGGTCGAAGTTCCGCACTCGCATGGTGGTGGGCGCGCTGCTGCTTTCGTTCGTTCCTGTGATGGTGATGTATTGGTTCGCGTATGGGCTGATGAATCGCTCGATCAACATATGGTTTTCCACTCCGGTCGAAGAGGTGCGTGAAGATACAGATGCCATGGCGTCTCTGCTGGCCAACTACGCGGCACAGAACGCGCGCGCGGAGGCGGTCTCCATTGCTGCTTCGCCGGAGGTGCAGCGTGCGTTCGACGGTCATGGTTTCTCTTCCGCCGTCGAGGAATTTCGCAGCTACGAGCCCACTTTGCAGGGCGGATTTGCCCTCGCCATTGAAAACGGGATTCCAGAAGCCAGCCTCGGAGTTCCCGCGCCGTGGCCGCAATTGAAAGAGAAGCTGCCGCTGGCGCAGGCCGCTGCCGGCCAGCCCGCGCGCTTTAACTGGGAGCAAACTGAGTACACGCTGGGCAGCGCCCCGATTGGGAAAGACGGCTTGATCCTGGTAGCGCTGCCACTGCCACCGGAGTTTTCGAAGACGGTGCGGCAGATCGAAGCTAGCCAGCAGCGTTATCTGCAGCTCAGCCGCGAGCGCAAACACGTGCGGCAGACCTACATGCTCTTGCTGGGCCTGCTGACCATGATGGTTCTGTTTGTCAGCACCTGGCTGGCGCTGTTTCTCTCGAAACTGGTGACGCGTCCGCTGGCTGCGCTGGCTGAGGCGACGCAGGCAATCTCTCGCGGGCGTCTTGACTACCGCATCGATGTAAGAGCCGCTGATGAAATCGGAGATCTGGTCCGCTCTTTCAACCGGATGGCTGAAGAACTCGAAACCAGCCGCCGGCAGAATGAGGCGTCGAGCCGCGATGCCAGCGCGGCCAATGCCGAGCTCGACCAGCGTCGCCGCCAGATGGAAACCGTCCTCGAGAGCATTCCCACCGGAGTGCTTTCTCTCGATGCCACCCGCTCGGTAACGCACGCCAACCACGCCCTGCTGCGCATGTTCCATCCGCAGGGCTATGCAGAGGGAGAGCAGATATTGCGCGGAGCGCCACTGGCAGACGTATTTCCGGCGGAAGTGCTGCAGGACCTGGAGCCGCTTTTGCGCCGCGCCGACCGCATGGGCATGACCACCAGCCAAATGGAGATGACTTTGCAGCGCACGTCTCTCAGCGTGGCCGTGACTGTGGCCACCCTGCGCCATCAGGATGAGCGCTCCGGCTACGTGATCGTGTTCGAGGATCTCTCTGACCTGCTGAAGGCGCAGAAGCAGGCCGCGTGGCGTGAAGTCGCGCGCCGCGTCGCGCATGAGATCAAGAATCCTCTTACGCCCATCGCACTCTCCGCCGAACGCATTCAGCGTCACCTGGAGCGCGGGATGCCTCTCGACAAGACCTCGCTCGATATCGTTCGCTCCTGCGCCAAAACGGTGGCCAGCGCTGTCGAAACCGTGCGGAGGCTGGTGGATGATTTCTCTGCGCTGGCCCGCTTCCCGGCTTCGAATCCGCACCCAGCTGACATTAATGCGGTCATCGAGAACGCGCTTTCCATGTTCAATGGCAGACTCGACGGCATAGCTCTCCACAAATCGCTCGCGGCAGACTTGCCCAAAGTGATGGCCGACGCGGAGGCGATTAAGCGGGCCGTGGCCAACCTCGTGGACAACGCCGCCGAGGCATTGCAGGATTCTCTGGTGCGCGAGATCCAGATTACGACTTCGCTAGTAGCCAGTCGCGACGCGGTGGAAATCACGGTCGCAGACACCGGCCATGGCGTTACGCGAGAGCTGAAGGAAAAACTTTTTCTACCGTATTTCTCCACCAGAAAACGTGGAACCGGGCTTGGCCTCGCGATCGTGAGCCGCGTCGTCGAAGAGCATCATGGATCCATTCGGGTGGAGGAAAACCAGCCGGTCGGGGCGCGCTTCATCGTGGAACTACCTGTAGTTGCCGAGCCCGCGCTGGCCACGGTTACGGCGCAGCATGCATAAAATTCTTATTGTTGACGACGAAACGGGCATCCGCGAATCGCTGCAGGGAGTGCTGGCGGACGAGGGGTATGAAACTGCGTCGGTCGAGAGCGGTGAAGAATGCCTCAAGCTGCTGCGGCGCGAGCACAACTATGAGGTGGTGCTGCTCGATATCTGGCTGCCCGGCATCGATGGCCTGGAAACACTGGAAAAAATCCGAGAGATGGACAGTCCGCCCGAAGTAATCATGATTTCCGGACATGGCACCATCGAAACCGCGGTGCGCGCCACCAAACTTGGCGCTTACGACTTCTTGGAAAAACCGCTCTCCATCGACAAAACGCTGATCCTGGTCAAGAACGCGATCGAATCCAAGAAACTGCGCCACGAGAACGTCGATCTCAAAAAACAGCTCCACGGCAAGAGCATGATCGTTGGCGACAGCATTCCCATGAAAGCACTGCGCCAGCAGATCGGTCTGATGGCGCCCACCAACGGCCGGGTTCTGATTTACGGCGAGTCCGGTACCGGTAAGGAATTAGTGGCCCACGCGATCCACGCGCAAAGCCTGCGTAAAGATGAAACTTTCGTCGAGGTAAATTGCGCCGCCATCCCCGAGGACTTGATCGAGAGCGAACTGTTCGGCCAGTACAAAGGATCGTTTCCCGGAGCCGTCGATAAGGATGGCAAGTTCCAAAAGGCCAACGGAGGGACCCTGTTTCTCGACGAAGTCGGCGACATGAGCCTGAAAACGCAGTCGAAGGTGCTGCGCACGCTGGATGAGCAGCGCGTCGCTCCTCTGGGCAGCGACGAAGACGATTGTCGTGGACGCGCGCATCATCGCTTCGACCAACAAAGATCTGGAAGAGGAAATTTCGCGGGGGAATTTTCGCGAAGATCTGTTTTACCGGCTGAACGTGATCCCATTCTTCGTGCCGCCGCTGCGCGACCGGAAGGAAGATATCCCGCTGTTTGCCCGGCACTTTCTAAAGGACCTGGCCGCAACTTACGGGAGACGGCCGCGGGAAATCACAGATGACGCTGTCGAGGCCCTGATGCGTTATTCGTGGCCGGGCAACGTGCGCGAATTGCGCAATGTGATTGAGCGCATCGTGATCATGAATCCCATGACCACAAGATTCGACCGCAAGCACCTGCCCACGCTGGTCTACCGCGACGGACACCGGCGCACCACACGCAGCGAGTTCTCCACCTTGCATCAGGCGCGCGATGCCTATGAACGGGATTTCATCCTGAAGAAGCTCGACGAAAACCACGGCAACGTCACTCGCGCCGCCGAAGTGCTAGGACTGGAACGCAGCCACCTCTATCGCAAGATGAAGACACTGGGAATCACGGTGAAGGAATAAGCGAGAAGGATTGGTGGGCTACCGCTTGACCATGCGAATTTCCGTGCCGTTCTTTCTGAACTCCACTTTGTCCATAAGCTGGTTGATCAGAAAAATTCCGCGGCCATGATTCGAATAAACATTTTCCCCGACGGTGCACGTCGGGATGGCGTCCGGACGAAAACCAGGACCTGGATCTCGTACCACGATAAGGACGCCGCGCTCATCGTCGCTGCTCACCAGGCACTCGACCGTCTTGGTGGGATCTTCCTTGGCGCCGTGAATCACGGCGTTGGCCAATGCCTCTTGCACCGATAGCTCGATGGCATCTTCTTTGCCGTCCACGCCCTTCATCTGGCGGACCACGCCCATCACTTCCTGAACCACGGGATCGACCGCCCGGCGGTCGGCAGAGAGCGTTACCCGCAAAAGCAAATGCAATTTGTCTGGATCAAAATCCTTCTCGGGAAGTGGTTCCTCGGTGGAATCCGCCTGGGGCATGTTTTGGCTCGTCTGCGATTTCAATGCTGTGGTCAAGTTATTCTAGCTGTGAAAGCTCAATCCGACAAACTCCCGGTGGGTACGTACAGGCTGCTACCAAGGTGCGCAACTCCCTCAGATAGCTCCAGTCCGCTGGGTTATCGCACTTGCAGTTCCTCGTTTCCGGACGGAGCTTTGCGGTTTGGGCAGCACTTTCGGGAGTTCCGCTCGCCCGTCGGTGAGATGTTCCAACTGCCTTCTCCAATCGAGTTCTTCCACAAAGCCGCGCGATTCTCGCCAATTGGGTTGCACTTTTACGTAGAGTTCGAGAAAGACTTTTGTTCCCAGCATGCGCTCCAGTTGCAGGCGGGCCGAAGTGCCGATGCGTTTGAGCATCTGTCCCTTTTTGCCGATCAGGATGCCCTTCTGCCCTTCGCGCTCGCAGTAAATGGTGGCGGCGATGCGCGTGAGTTTCGCTCCTTCTTCAAAAGAGTCAACGATCACCGTGGTTGCGTACGGCAGCTCTTCTTCGGTTTCCACCAGCACTCGCTCGCGAACGATTTCCGCAGCCATGAAGCGGGCCGGCTGGTCGGTGATCTGGTCGGGCGGAAAATAAGGCGGGCCCGCCGGCAGCGCCGCCGTCACCTGCTTCAGAAGTATTTCGAGTCCATCGCGTTTCAGCGCAGAGATTGGGATGATCTCCTGAAATGAATGCAGCTTCTTGTACTCCTCGATCAAAGGCAGCAGCTTGCCCTTGCCGCCTCGCAGCAGGTCGACTTTGTTGAGGACGAGGAAAACTTTCGTCGATGAATGCTTCAGCATCTGTATGGCAAATTCATCACGCTGATCGAGCTTGCGCGTGGCATCCATGATCAGAAGAACAAGATCGCAGCTTTCCAGCGCCTCGCGCACCTCGACCATCATTTTGCGGCCGAGCGAACTGTCGGGTTTGTGTACGCCTGGCGTATCGATCAAGACGATCTGCGCCGCGTCGCGACCCTTGGCCTTGGGAAGGTTGACGATACCCTGAATGCGATTGCGTGTGGTTTGCGGCTTCGGCGAGATGATAGCCAGCTTCTCGCCCACGAGAGCATTGAGCAAGGTGGACTTGCCGGCGTTGGGACGACCGAGAATGCAGACAAAACCAGAACGGAAAGGCATAGGAGCGGGCTTCGGGCTTCGGCTAGCGGGCTTCGGCAAGATCGAAGACTGAAATCCCCATTCCGACTATATCAGGCCGTGGCCGTGCTGAAGCCCGAAAGCCGAGGCCCGAAGCCCACCTCATATCAGCTTCAACTGCCGCGGCTGCATCGCGGTGATTCTCACGCGTTCTACTTTGCGATCAGTCGACTCCAGAACTTCGAAGCGCAGGCCGTCGTCATCTACAGTTTCGCCGCGCTGCGGGATGTGTCCCGCCAGTTCGCTGACCAGTCCCGCCACGGTAGCCGATTCTTTTCCTTCCGGCTTCGAGCCAAATAGTTCGGCAAGGCGGTCCACATCCATTCCTCCGGAAACGATGAAGGACCGATCGTTCTCTCTGACGATTTCGGGTTTCTCGTGTTCGTCGCGGATCTCGCCTACGATTTCCTCGACCAGATCTTCGATCGTCACCAGGCCCGCTACACCGCCGTATTCATCGACCACGATCGCCATGCGTATATTGTTTTTCTGCATCTCGCGCAGCAGGTCGCTGCCGAGTTTGCTCTCGGGAACGAAGTACACGTCGCGTCGCATCAGGGTTTCGAGAGTGCGTTTGGAAGCCTCGGTGTCCGGCACCTGCAAAACATCCTGGGCGTAGACGATGCCGCGGATGTTATGAATACTTTCCGCATACACCGGAACCCGCGAGTAGTGCTTGGTGCGCAGCATCTCGATGAAGCGCTCGACTGTGGTGTCGACCGGCACGGCAAACATCTCCGGACGCGGCTTCATGGCCTCGCGCACCGTCTTGCCGCTGAATTCCACCACGGACTGAATCAGATCGCGGTCACCTTCCTGAATAATGCCTTCTTCCTGACCCGCTTCGATCAGCGCATCCACGGCCTCGGATGCGCTCTCCGGTTGCTCACCTGCGCTTTGCCGCGTGAGCGATGCCACGGATTGCATGAAACCGAGAACGATGGTCACAGGCAGCACTAGATAAATGAGCACCGTCAAAAGCCAGGTCCAGCGGATGAGCCATGCACCGTTCGTGCGCGAGAAGAAAACAAAGGGCAAAAATTGGTTGAACACAATGATGATGAGAATAAGGCTGATGGCGGCCTGCAGGATCTCGTAGATGCTCCAGCGCTGATCGCCGAAGACTGCGAAGCCGACGAGCAAAGCGATCGTCGCCGTGGTGATCTGCTTAAGCACTGCCATGGAGAGCGACGCCCGGGCACGGCTCACATGCAGGTTGGGTTCGACTCTCTGCTCGAAGACATCGATATTGTCCTGAAATTCGCGCGAGAGAAATTTTCCGATCTCCTGGTAGACGCGGTCAACGTAAGAAGCCAAAGCCAACAGACCCAGCAGCGGGATCAGCGCGAGTGTGACGGCCCAGTTCATGCGCGGCTCCGCCTTTCGGCAGACGTGCGATGCTGTGGTCGCGCACGTTCGATCAGGCTACTCTCCAACTTCAGCTGCCGCCGCAACCGACTCTCTTTGCGGGCCATCTCGCCATTATCGCGCTCATGATCGAAGCCCGCCAGATGCAGGATGCCATGCAGCACCAGAATCTTCACTTCATCCGCCGCAGAGTGGCCGAAGCGCCTGGCATTCTCGCGAGCGATGTCGGCGGAAATCGCCACGTCTCCGGAAACGCGCTTCGCCTGCCGCGCGGTCACCGGCGGCGCTGGAAACGACAGTACGTCCGTGGCCTTGTCCGCCCCGCGGAACCGCCGGTTGAGCGACTTTAACTCGGAACTACTGGTCACCAACACATTCACCGTGTCGCGCAAATGGACCGCGCGCCTCGCCCGCAACACAAACCGCTCGAGCGTGGATGAACTCAACCCCGCGATTCTTTTTCGGAGGATAACCAAGAGGATAGCCAACTCGCTCCCAACGCGCTTGCTAATAGCGCCTGCAAAATAAACAGGAGGGCCCGTTTTCAGCCCTCCTTGCAGTTTGCAATTTTATTCTGCCGACGCTTCTCTGGATCTGTCGTCGGCGTTCGACTCCCGGCTCTTCACGTCGCCGCTCTTCACGTCGCCGTTCTTCCCATCAGCACTCTTCGGCTCGCCGTTTTTCCCGCCCGCCGGCAGCAGCATCTGCTGTTCGGCAATGTGCATCTTATGCTCGTCGTAGGCTCGGATGATACGTTGCACCAGATGATGCCGCACTACATCGGATTCATCGAAGTGAACGAAGGTCAAACCTTCGACGCGCTTCAAAATGTCGATGGCTTCAAGCAACCCACTGCGGCGCGCGTTGGGCAAATCGATCTGCGTGATGTCGCCGGTAATCACCGCCTTGGAGTTGAATCCGAGGCGGGTAACGAACATCTTCATCTGCTCCGAAGTTGTGTTCTGCGCTTCGTCGAGAATTACGAAGGAATCGTTCAGCGTGCGCCCGCGCATAAATGCGATGGGCGCAATCTCGATGACGTTCTTCTCCAGATAGCGGTCCACTTTTTCCGGATCGAGCATGTCATAGAGCGCGTCATACAGCGGACGCAGGTAAGGATCAATCTTGTCCTGCAGCGTGCCCGGCAAAAATCCCAGCCGCTCGCCAGCCTCTACCGCCGGACGCGCCAGGATGATGCGGTTGACCCGCTTCGCGAGCAGCGCGGAAATCGCCATCGCCACGGCAAGATAAGTTTTGCCCGTACCCGCCGGACCAACGCCGAAAACCATATCGTGCTTCTCGATGGCTTCCACGTAACGGCGCTGGTTCACGCTCTTCGGCTGCACCATGCGGCGACCAAGCGAACGCTGCCGTCCGGCGTCAGCCAGTCCGCGCAGGGTTGCCGTCGAATCCGCCGTCAGCACGCGCAGCATGCTGTTGAGATCGCCGTTGTTAAAGCTGTAGCCGGATTTCTGCAGGCTCTCGTAGTCGGCAAACACCTGCTCGGCGCGAGCCACGTCGCGCGCCGCGCCCTCTAGTTCAATCGCGTTCGATCGCAGGTCAATGGTGACGTTCAGGCCATCTTCCAGCACCCGCACATTCTCGTCGCGCGTGCCAAACAGAGTCTCGATGTTGGGACTAATCCCGATGCTTTTCTTCATTCAATCTCTTTGACGATTCAACCTCTTGACGACAGGAAATGACAAAACAGGATTGTGCTTCGAGACGGGACCAGCCGGAATGCTCATGCCCAGGAGGCAAGTCACTACCATTAGCTAAAGCCTACCCCGCGCCGGGGTGCGAGTCAATGGGCGCTGGTAACGAAGCTCAACCGTTTGACCAGCCGAGACTTAGTCCCGTAGAATAACGTATTCGGTACTCACCGGAATATCTGCCGTACACACAAAGGCTAACGAAGCAATATGGCTAACCATTTTTCTGCGCTCAAACGCGCCCGTCAGACCACGAAGCGCACGGCCACCAACCGCGCCAATACCTCCCGCCTGCGCACCGCGCTGCGCACTCTGCGCGAGACCATCGAGAAGGGCGACAAAGCTGCGGCCGAGAAGACTTACCGCGAGACGGTATCGGCGCTCGACAAGGCGATCCAGAAGGGCACGCTGCACGGCAATACCGCCGCGCGCTACAAGTCGCGACTGGGTAAGCGCGTCACAGCGATGAAATAGCCATTATCTGTTGGACTTTGGCCGCCTGTTGGGAGTAAAAAGCGCCATGACTCAGGAAGTTTCTGAACTGCTGAAAAAGGCGCTGGCCCTTCCACCAGAAGCGCGCGCTGCTCTCGCCGGATCCCTGCTCGAAAGCCTCGACGACACCGTTGACGCTTCCGCCGAGGAGGAATGGAACCAAGAGATCGCACGCCGAATCCGGGAACTCGATTCCGCCAAGGTAAAGCCCATCCCTTGGGCCGAAGCGCGCCGTCAGATCAGGAAAGCCAGATAGCCTTCAGCACTCTCGCCCAGTTTCCGCCGATCACAAGACGTACCTGCTCATCGGTATAGCCACGCCGTACCAGCGCCGCAGTCAATTCATACATCCGCGTCGTCCCACCCAGCCCCGCGACCACCTCGTGCTCTCCATGCACGTGATAACGAGGATCAGCTTTCGTAAGCATATCTTTCAGGACCGATGGAGAGCCCAGGTCATTGCTCTCGATCCCAGCATCGGAGCCGACGCCGACGTGCTCGATGCCGACGAGGTCGCGCACGTGATCATAGTGATCAACCACATCCTCAACAGTGACCGGCTCGCTCCCTTTGACCATGAATGCAATGTCGGTGATCCCCATCACTCCACCCTTTGCGGCCAGCTTGCGAATGGCGTCGTCGGTAGTGGCGCGGAGTGCGTTTGGATTCAGGGCGCGACAATTGCCGTGCGACAGAATGACGGGTGTCTTGGATCGCGCGATGGCATCCAGTTTCGTCTTGTCGCTGGCGTGCCCGAGGTCGACCGCCATGCCAACGCTGTTCATCCGGTCGATAATTTTTCCACCGTACTCGCTGACTCCGCCATCGTAAGGCTCGAAGGCGCCGTCCGCGATGAGGCTTCTGAAGTTGTAGCTGAGTTGAGAGACACGCAGCCCATATCCAAAACAGCGGTTCACGTCGTCGACAGTCTGGAACTGGCCACTTGTCTGCAGTCCGAAAATAACGCCGAGTTTGCCCTGCTCCTTGGCCTTCGCCAAATCAGCGGAGCCGTTGATGCGCATCAACCACTGCGGGTATTCGGCGATGAAACTGTTCCATTTGGCGAAGAGTTGCTGGGCATCGGCGAAGTCGTCCGCACCATCACCGAAGTTGATGACGGAAACGCCGGTGCTCTGAAATCGCCGGAAATCCGCTTCGGTAAAGGCGCCGGGCTGGGTCAGCCACTTCTCTTTCAGCTCCTGCTGGTCCTTGCGGTACAGAAACTGGTTCAGCATGTCGATCACAAGAGATTCGCGGATGAGGCGGACGACCCGCTCCGGATATTCCTGCGCCGATTGCGCGAATACCCGGTAGTTCTTGCGAAGGACAAAGGGCGCAACCGCCAGAGCGCTCAGTGCACCCTTCAGAAATGTGCGCCGCGGAACAGATCTCACGATTCGCTCCTGATCACGACTTCATCGAGCGACCAGTATTAACGAAGGCAGCACTTCAGGTAAAGCAGTGCTTCGACGTCGATCCACGGACCTCGGATCAGAATTTCCAGGTCATTTTCAGACACACTGTCGTCGCCGGATTTTCACAGGCACTCAATGTTCACTCGTCACATCTCAGAGGCTGCCGCGCAGGCTAAACTGTGAAGAAGTGTCCCCTCCGGGCTGAGGCCCACGGACTTTCTTTGATCCTTGAAAAATCAATTCGGCCAGTCTGACGATTGCTGGCCTCTCGGCCCGAAGTTCTTCGCGCTCAATATTTTAGCTTCAGCCGGATCAGACATGCGCTGATTCGAAAGGACTTACAGGTGAAGACTACGCTGGCTCCCGAGCTAAACTCTTTAGAGCCAATATTTTACGCGTAAGTCATTTGAATACAGGATTTTAGCTGGCATCGGAGTGGTATCGAACGCGTAACTCATTAACCCACTATAATTTAGCAGGATCGATCCTGAAAAAATTTGCTCTGGATATCCGGCCTCTACACCGGCAACTGCTCCTGCATCCATCCCGGCGTTTCCAGCTTCGCCTCGGTCGTCAGGTCCATTACCAGGCGTTCGAGCACCATGCGCTTGCTCACGGGATTAGAACGCAGGGCGAGATCGGCCTTGGCCACGAGGCGAATCGCGCGGGTCAAGTCGCGCCGCGACTTGTAGCGCCGAGCCTGCTTGATGATATCGTCGGCCGCAAATGGAGGCACGCGGAAGCCCTGCCAAAGCGCGGCCCAGAGCATGCGCTGGTCGCGCACGTTGCGTTCGAGAATCACCAGCATCTGGCGAAAGGTTTTGGCCAGCATGTAAATGTGGCCGATCGCGGCTTCTTCGCCATCGCCCGAGGACAGGATCGCGTCCAGCACTTCCAGCGCACGCACGCGGTCTTTGGAAGAAATGGCGTCGGTCAACTCGTACAACGACCGCTGCTTGGCGGCGAGGACCATGGTCTCCACATCGCCCAGCGTGATGCGGTTGCGGGCGCCAACATAGAGCATGAGCTTCTCGAGTTCGTTCGAGATCATCATCATGTCGCCGCCGAGCGCGTCGACGAGCTCGCGGGCTCCGTCGGAGTCGATCTTCACCGCAACCGTGCGACTGGTGCAGTAATCGGAAATCCAGCGCACTGCTTCGCCCTCTTCCACACGCGCGAGTTCGACGATGCCGCAGTACTGGCCCATGGTTTCGCGGATGCGCTGGTAGCGTTCTTTGTCCTGCATTTCCATGCGGCGAACATCGGCAGGAATGCTGATGTGGTCGGCAACGAAAACCAGCATGGCATCAGGATTCGGATTCTTGCAGTACTCTTCGATAGCCGCAAGTTTCTCTTCATTCGATCCGCGGCCAAAAAGAGTCTTCACGCCGCGCACAAAAAAGACCTGGAATGGAGCCATCAGCGAGGGCGTGCGGGCGCGGTCGAGAACTTCGGCAAGATCATTTTCCCCGAGATCGAACTCGAACACGCTGAAGTCACGAAGATCCGCCGGAACCAGGTGTTCGAGAATGGCATCGCGAAAGCGTTTGCGGAAGAAAGCTTCATCGCCCACGAAAACGTAAGCCGGACGCAGCGTTCGCGACTCGATCTCGCTGACAAACCGGTCCGCCTGGGCGAAGGCCCGCATCAGAAGTTCTCCGTGCTTGAAACCATCGCCACCAATAACTCTGCCACATCAAACTCTAGCATCTAGAAGCCCTCCAGGATGTTAGAGACCAGGGTACGGGCGAAATCCTGCGACAGGCGCCGAAAGGCCGGGGAATCTTCCTCGAAAAAACTCGTCAGATCCTGCGAGACTTCGTATTGCTCGCGAAACAGGTACGAAGGATTCTGGTAGAGCACTTTGCCTTGGCGGTCGGTGATCGACACCCTCATGCTCACCACCACCAGGACGCTGGCAGCTTGTCCAGTCGCGGAGTTATAGGTAAGGGGCGACGAAGAGGCTGAGAGCACAGTGCCGCGCAGCGTGGCATCGGCGGCATCACTTGGATCGTTAAGGATGTGATAATGCGTGCGCATGGTGAATTCCCGCACTACAGACGAAGTAAGCAGCTGTTCGATGCGGTAGGTCGTGGTCTCATTTACGAAAGCGGGAACCGCTATGGTCTTGACATTCTCCGGAAGCTGAACGACGTGGCCGGCCGTGTGATATCCGCAGCCGGTAGTCGCCGGGATCAAGGCCACGCAGATCAATACTAGGCAGACCAGCGTCAGCCCGGCGCACCGCTGAACTTTCATTGGATTTTTCCCAGCGGGCGGGTTGGGATCAAGCTCTCGGCACACTCCACCGCGGTCATAGCCGCGATGCGCAGGTTGTCGGCGGCCGCCCATAGCCAGACTCCATTCGGCCGGGCGGCGTCGCTCTTCAGCGAAACCAGAATGTTGGCCTGACCTGCCGTGTTTACGTTGCTCGGTTGCGAATCGTCTTCCGCTCCCGCCAGAGCCACGTGATCCCCGGCAAGCGACTGCGACAATCGCTCCTGATCGACCGCTTGCTCCATCTCCAGGAAAACCGCGAGCGTAAGTCCGTGAAACACAGGCGGCTGCAACATCATGAGCGAGGGCTGGGGCGCGTCCGCTCCAGCGATCTCGCGGTAATCGCGCTGCACGCGGGCTTCGAGCAAATCCAGCGACAGTTTGGACGCCTGCCCGTAACGCGCGACCATGTTGAAAGCTATTTGCACGTCGAAAATATCCTTGGGCAGGGGCTGGAACGACAGCAGATTGACGGTCTGCTGGTGCAACTCGTCCATGCCCTTTTGTCCCTGTTCGGACACTGGCAGAAAAACGGTAGCCGCAGCGCTGCGGAGCGCTCCCGCCTTGCGCGCCCGCAGCAGCAGCAGAGCGAGAGTCACCGCTGCAGGATGGGCCACAACGCATGGACCCGGCTGCAATTCCGGCTGCCACATCTCGCCGCGCTCGCGCTCCGTCCAAAGAGACCGGACGTTGGCGCCTGGCTCTTCCTCCAATGCGCCGGAAAGATCGATGATCGCGCTGCCGGCGTCGCGGGCGCGTTTCCAGTTCTGCCGCGTGCATTCCTTGTCGGCGGCAAAGAAGGTAAAGTCCACGTGCGTAAACTGCTCGGAGCGGACGCTCTGAATGAAGTTGATTTCGTCGCCCGTCGCTTCCAGTTGGCCGATCGATTCATCGTCATCGAGCAGGCGCACATCGACCGCGGGGAAGTTTCGCTCGTTCAGCATTTCGGCGACTTCCTTTCCTTTCAGCGTAGCCGCACCGACGATGGCCGCTCGGAATAACTGCCCGCGCGCGGAGGAAGAGGGGGATGATGCCGCGATTTTAGACGGAGTACTCATGAAGTCTGTGAAGCCTCCGTGTAGGTGGGCGGCGGTGGCTGGTTGCGTCGCCGGAACATCCACTGCAATCTCCAGAATACCCCGGAGAACGTGTAGAGCAGGGCAACGGCGAACAGAGCCGGCTTGGAAAAGAACCAGATGCCAGCAAACAGCGCGCCCAGAAGAATGATCAGGCGGAAGGGATGGCGCGAGCGGAAATCAATATCTTTAAAGCTGTAGAACCGCCAGGTGCTCACCATCAGATAGCCGACGGCAGCGACCATCGCAAGCCAGGTGATCGCCGTATACCAGGATTCCAGCGGGGCCCCTGCCTGAAAATGCACTACCGCCGCAATTACTCCCGCTCCCGCAGGAATCGGCATGCCGACGAAGTATTTCTTGCCTGGGCGTCCCGGATTCGAAGGCTGCGGGTTCGTCGTAATATTGAAACGCGCGAGGCGACTGGCTCCGGCCATTAGAAACAAGAAGGCGGCGATCGCTCCCAACTGTGTGAGCTTGATGTTCCACTCGGTAAGCGCGATCGGCGTCATCAGATGAAAACCCCACGTCCAAGCGAGCATCGCCGGAGCGACACCAAAGGTGATTACGTCGGCCAGCGAATCGAACTCTTTGCCGAAATCGCTGCTGGTGCCGGTCATGCGGGCAACGCGTCCATCGAGACCGTCGAACAGAACGGCAAAGCCAATCGCCTTGGCGGCATTGTCCAGGTGTGAGTAAGTTGCGGCCGTCGCGTGAACCACTTCGAGGATGGCGTAAAAGCCGGCCGCCATATTCGCCGTGGTGAACAGCGAAGGGAGAATGTACATCCCTTTGCGCATGCGGCGGGTGGGCCGCTCATCGTACCTGCGTCTCGGAACCGGGAGATCCATCAGCGCGCCCCTTCCGCAGCGGAATAACGCGCCGCACCTGCCAATTCACCATTGGGCTGCAGGTAAGCTAGCACGGTTGCCCCGCCGCGAACCCGGTCGCCAACTTTCACTTGCAGGGCGGCGGTGGTGTCGCACAGCACATCCACGCGCGAACCGAACTTGATCAAGCCCACGCGCTGGCCACGCTCCAGTCGCTCGCCCACCTTCGGATGAAACACGATTCGTCGCGCCAGCAATCCGGCAATCTGCTTGAAGACCACTGCCTGGCCGTCGCCTTCCACGCGGACAATATTCTGCTCGTTCTGCTCCGCCGAAGCTTGATTCATGGCGTTCAGGAACTTCCCGCGCTGGTAGCGAACCTCGCTGACCACTCCGGCGATCGGCGAGCGATTCACGTGCACGTCGAAAACGCTCAGGAAAATACTGATGCGAACCTGCTTCTCTCCGCCCACGGTAACGATGGAAGCTTCTGTAACTTTCCCATCGCCGGGAGACACTATAGCGCCTGCCGCATCCGGAATAGTCCGCTCCGGGTCGCGAAAGAACCAGAGGAAGAACACGGCCAGCGACAGCGGCACCACGGCCCATGCAGGCTGAGTAAACCAGCCCACCAGCACCGCAGCTGCGATCAAAGCCAGCGCGTAAAAGTAGCCGTCACGAACCATGGGAGCAGTGCTCCATTATAGAGCAGAGGCGAGTATAGAGCAGAGGCGAGCGAGGCTGGTCTAAGTTCAATAGGGAAAGATCTAAGTCCAGATAAAGAAAGGCGCTGATGAGCGCCGGGGGGTAGATGGAAAATTCCTGTAGCGGCGGCAGCCGCCAGCTAACAGCCAAAAAAATTATGCTACGTGGGTTCCGAACTGCTGCCGGTACTGCCGCTCAATTGATTGCATCTGATCTTTGAGCCGCAGCTTCAGCTTCTTGAGACGAACTTCTTCCAGCTTTTCATCTTCGCTGAGGTAACGTTTTTGGGTGAGATTTTCGAGGCGAGTGGAATATTGCATGTGCTCCTGAGCCAGCTTGCGGAATTCGTCATGGCTGCTCAGGAGAGTGTCTTTCGGAGTCAGCATCCAGCAGACCTCCAACCGGGATTCACTGCCCAAAACTACCACAGCACCAAAATCGGTTCAATGCCGAATTCTGGTGCAATCTCGTTATGAGAAAGTCCCATTAAAACCTTAGACGGCAAAGGATTGCATCCTCGGGAGGGTTGGAGTAGTAACTCCGGCGTAAACCCACTTCCTCGAAGCCCGCCCTGCGATATAAGGAGCGCGCGTCGTGATTGGACTGGCGGACTTCCAGAGAGATTTCGCTGCCCTGCGTGGATCGAATCTGCTCGATCAGCTCGCCCAGCAACCGCTTGCCGATGCCCCGACGGCGGGCCGTTGCAGCGACCACGAGGTTTTCCAATTCCCATGTTGCGTCGACTCTGTGGGCTATGAGGAATGCAAGGATTCCCGGACTTGCGGGCAGAACTCCCTCCGACTGCGCAGCACCGTCATCTTCAACGACCCAAGCGACGCGCTCGGATTTCTGATTCGTGGCCACAAACAAGGCCTGATACTGATTCCGCGACCAATGGCCGGCTGCCGGGCTTTGGCGCTCCAAGTCCATCATGGCTGGAACATCAGCAGCAGTCGCCGGTCGGACGCGCACGCTAGGATCCGATCTTTTCAAGCATCTCGGCGTCGGTGCGGCGGATGTAATTCGCCTCCAACTGCTCGGGCCCTACGGTTTGGCCGGACTGAATCTTGCGCCAGCCAAGCCGGGCAACGTCGGCAGCCGAGATCGGTTTGAGAACCGAAACTGTCAGGCCGGCCGCGCGAGCCGCCTCAGCGAGAACGGAATCGGGAGTGACCACGGTCCATCCTTTCGCTTGCGCAAGGAATTCGCTTCTGCTCAAGATGCGCTCTCGCGGAACGCCACCTTGGGCAGGGATTTCGTATTCTCCTACGTAGACCTCGCTCCGGCCCGCATCCAGCGCAGACGTGACCTTGCCTTGAGCGCCGCTTGCGAGCACGCAAACCTCCAGCAGAGAAACGGGGGCGATCGGCTTGCTCAAAACATCAGCCAGAGCCTTAACTGCCGCCAGCCCGATGCGTAGGCCGGTGAACGATCCCGGCCCGGAGACCACTGCGAAAGCCCCGATGGCGGTCTTCATGAACCCGTTGCTCGAGAGCAACGCGGCGATTTGCGGGATGAGCTGTGCTGAGAAAGTGCCGCCAACGAGCGGCGCAATCTCGATCACCTCGAAGTCACCGGCCTCCGCAGTCGGCTCCCCTGCCCGCGCCAGCGCGATGCTGCCCTGCTTAGCCGAAGTATCGATGGCGAGAAGAAGCATGAAGACACCGCAACTCTAGTATTTAAGGAGACCCGTGTGCATGGTCATCTTCCACTCCGTGCCCATCCAGCTATAGACCTTGCACGCCCGCCCTTTCCAGTGGAAGTCCTTGCCGTCCAGATCGCGCCACAAAGTATCAACATCAACCACGGCGAAAGCGCCATCGCCTTGCTCGGAGATTTCGATTTTCTTTGTCTGGCGTCGATTGTGGATAAGCGCGTGCGTGTCAAACAGGTCCTGCCATACCTTCTTCCAACGCTCGGCATCGAATCGACCCAGCATCAGCACCCAATCCACCGGATCGTGAGCATCGCTGTTCACGGGCCAGGGCCAAACCATGTCGTGATGAAAGACCGTGATCAGCAGATCAACATCCTTGGAATCCCAGGCTTTTGTCTCTCGATTCACAATCTCGACAATCTCTTCTTCAGCATCGGCTCTCGTCTTCATCGTTGCGACCCCTGGGACTCCACCAGTTCCAGCAGCACCCCGCCGGTGCTGGAGGGATGCACAAAAACGTATCTGTGCCCACCCGCGCCGGCTTTGATCTCCTCCGAGATCAGGCGCACACCGTCTTTCTTCAGCCGCGCGACTGCGGCCTGCAAATCCGGGACTCGAAGGCAAACATGGTGCAGGCCTTCGCCGCGCTTGGCGATAAATTTCGCGATCGTTGAACTCTCCGACGTTGGTTCCAGCAGCTCCAATCGACTCTCGCCCACGGGAACCATGACCAGCCGCACCTGCTCGTGCTCCACCGTTTCTTCCGGCGAGACGCGCAGGCCGAGCTTCTCGTAGATCGACTTCGCCGCCGCCAACGACTTCACTGCGATGCCGAGATGATCGATTTGCGCCATGTTCAGTTTATCCAATCAATGTTTCACTACGCTGGCGGCGATCTCCTCCACCAGCGAATATGGATCGCGTTTGTGTTCGGCCACTTCCGCAGCCAGCCGAGCGAGGCTGCCATCGCCGAATTGCGCCTGCGCCCGCTCGAGCATGAGGTCGCGCAACATCTCGACCAACCGCTCCTGCCAGTTCTCGACACTCTTGTTCAAAGCGAGATTTTCTTGTTTCAGATAGGCCTCGTAGGCCGCAATCGCTCCTGCCAGTTCTTCGATTCCGACTCCCTGGCTGGCGACGGTCTTTACGATCGGGGGCGTCCAGCCGTCCTGGCGCATGGCCAGAGACTGCAGGGATCGGATTTCCCGCTCCACGTTTTCCGCGCCGTCGCGGTCGCTCTTATTGATCACGAAGATGTCGGCAATCTCCATGATGCCGGCCTTGATCGTTTGCACATCATCGCCCATGCCCGGCACGAGGATCAAAATTGTGACGTCCGCCAGCCGCACGATATCCACTTCATCCTGGCCCACGCCGACGGTTTCAATCATGATCAGGTCGCGGCCCGAAGCGTCGAGCACTGTGGTCACATCAGCCGTGGTGCGCGCCAGGCCGCCGAGTGAGCCGCGGGTCGCCATGCTGCGAATATAAATCCCGGGATCGGAGAAATGTTCCTGCATGCGAATGCGGTCGCCAAGAATCGCCCCGCCAGTGTAGGGACTGGTCGGGTCGACGGCGATAATTCCCACGCTGCGGTTGTGTTTCCGATAGAAGCGAGCCAGATGATCGACCAGCGTGCTCTTCCCCGCTCCCGGCGGCCCCGTCAGCCCCAGAACGCGTGCCTTCCCGCTGTGCTGAAACAATGCTTTCAGCAGATCCGACCATCCCGGGGCGCGATTCTCCACGGCCGAAATAGCGCGCGCCAGCGCGCGCACGTCACCGGAGCGAAGTTGCGCAATCCATGTCTGGATGGGTTGGTTCAAGCGACCAGTGTAAAGCAGAGGGGGAAGAAGGAGAAATCACAGCGGAGTTCTATTCCTTCAGCAACTGCCGCGCAATCACCAGCCGTTGAATTTCACTGGTGCCCTCGCCGATCGTGCACAGTTTCACATCTCGGTAGAACTTCTCAGCGGGATAGTCTTTGATAAACCCGTACCCGCCGTGGATCTGTACGCCTTCGTTGGCGCACTTCACGGCAACTTCGCTGGCGTAGAGTTTCGCCATCGACGATTCCATCGTGGTCTTCATGCCGGCATCTTTCATGGACGCCGCGCGCATGGTAAGCAGCCGCGCCGCATCGATCTCCGTAGCCATGTCGGCCAGCTTCCACTGAATTGCTTGAAACTCGCCAATCGCCTTGCCGAATTGTCTGCGCTCCTTCGAGTACCGCAGCGCAGCCTCGTAGGCACCCTGTGCCATCCCGAGCGACAGAGCCGCAATCGAGATGCGCCCACCATCGAGCACGCGCATCGCATCGATAAAACCGTCGCCTTCCTTGCCGAGCAGGTTCTCTCCCGGGATCGCGCAATCTTCAAAAATCATCTCCGCCGTATCACTGGCCCGAAGCCCGAGCTTGTTTTCTTTCTTGCCCGGACGGAAGCCCTTCGTATCTTTCTCGACGATGAACGCCGAAAGCCCGTGAGTGTGCGCCGTGCGGTCGGTGACGGCGAGGACGACGATCACATCGGCATAGTGGCCGTTCGTGCAAAAAGTTTTTGTTCCGTTCAGCACCCATTCACGGCCTCTGCGGCGCGCGGTCATGCGAGCGCTGCCTGCGTCCGAGCCTGAAGAAGGTTCGGTCAATCCCCAGGCGCCAATGAACTCGCCGGTAGCCAGTTTGCTGAGGTACTTCTTATTCTGTGCCTCGTTGCCTGCGAGAAAAATGTGATTGGAGCAGAGCGAGGTATGCGCCGCGACAATGATGCCCACCGAGCCATCCACCCGCGACAACTCTTCGACGGCGATCACGTATTCGACGTAGCCCATGCCGGCGCCGGCATATTCGGTGGGGAAAACTGTTCCTAACAATCCGAGCTTGCCCAACTCCTTGACCGTAGTCAGCGGAAACTCGCAAGCCTCGTCCCACTTCATCACGTTGGGCAGGATTTCGCGCTCGGCGAAATCGCGGACGGTTTTCTTTAGTTGCTGCTGCTCGTCGCTCAGTTGAAAATCCAAGACTCCTCCACCGGTTGCCGGCTTTTTTCGATTAGAACATAGCGACAGAAAGGGGAAAAGTTACCTCGGGCAGGGCAAAGAAAAAAAGCGGGAACCAGCGAAATGATTGACGATTGTGAGCACGGAGGCCTTCAGCCCAACCGACCGGATGGTTTGCGATTTAACCCGGGCCAGCGAGTTTTTCACGCCCTAGCGTGAGAACCGGCGAACACTCTCGTCGACCAGCAGGAATCTCTCGAACACCTCGTTCGAGAGCAACCGCCCGCGTGAGGTCAGGCAGACGCGGTCTCCCCGATGCTCCATGAGCCCGTCTTCGATCAACTCCATGATGGAAGCGCGGGCGTTGTGAAGAGCATCCTTGCCGAATTTTTCCGCCAGTTCTTGAAGTCGAATGCCCCGGGTCAACCGCAGCCCCAGAAAAAAACATTCCTCTATTGCTTCACGACGCGAAACGGAGGTTCGTTGCAAGGTTGCGCCGCCTGTGTACCTTTCCGGGGAGTCAGCAGTCGCAAGCCGCACCGCCTCGATCTCGGGCGTGGCGGAAAGCAGCATGGAATGCGCGTCCACTCCGAAGCCCAGATAAGGCTGCCGCGTCCAATACTTCAAATTGTGGCGCGACTCGAAACCCTCGTGCGCGAAGTTGGAGATTTCATACTGCGCAATCCCCGCCGATGTCAGCTGCTCGCATGCCAGCAAGTAAAAATCCGCCACGGCTTCTTCATTCGGCACAAAGTGCGCGTGATAGCGCGTTCCCCCTGCCAGCAACTCCCGTCCCAGCCTCGAGTCTTCATCCACTTCGAGCATGTAGACACTCACGTGGCCAACGCCAGTGGCGATTGTTTCCGCCACAGAAAATTCCCAACTCTCGGCGGTCTGGTGCGGCAAACCGGCGATCAGGTCGATGTTAATGTTGGTAATTCCCGCGGCTCGCAGCCGAGCAACGTCTTCGAGCACGGTAGCGCGCGTGTGCAGACGACCCACCGCGGCAGCCTCCGCATCCACAAATGATTGCACTCCCAGGCTTACGCGGTTCACGCCGCAGCGCAGCAGGCTCTCGACTACAGCCGGCGTTAGCGTCCCCGGCGCGCACTCGACTGTGACCTCGGCATCAGGCTGCACTTCGAATTGAGTACGCACCGCGCGGAAGATCCGCTCCAGTTGCCCCGCGTCGAGCACTGTCGGAGTTCCCCCGCCCAGATAGATGGAATCCACGGTGCGTTCGACCTGACCGCCCATCTCGGCCGCGACCTGCGGTGCGTTCCCGATGTCGGCACAGACATGATCCACATAGCGCCCGAATACTGCTCGCGAAAACACGTCGGAGGCGAAGTTGCAGTAACTGCACTTAGTGCGGCAAAAAGGAACCGAGATGTAGATGCCGAGTGGCATGCATAATCATTATCCCATCTGCGCTCGATGTTCCCGGCATCGAAACCTTTTCCATCCTTGAGCCTGCCCCGGCCATCGATATTGGGTTACCCTGATAACAGCGCGGTGGACGCCACTCCACCGCGCGATCGCAAAGAGACCGATGTCCCAGGAAGAAGAAGTATTAGGAAAGGCCTACGACAGCCGCCTCATGGCGCGGCTGTTGAAGTATCTGCGTCCCTATCGCTGGCAGGTGGCGATCGCGCTGGTCTCGATCATTCTGAAGTCTTTCGCCGACGTGCTCGGTCCCTATCTCACCAAGGTGGCGATTGATCGTTACCTCGCGCCCCGAGAGGCAGCCACCGCGACGTCTTCCGGCATTTGGAGTTGGCTTAGCCCGGACGCGATCACCGGCATCGCACAGCTCGCAGGCATCTATGTGGGACTGCTCGTCTTCAGTTTCCTGCTCGAGTTCCTGCAAACCTACTTTATGCAGTGGACCGGCCAGAAGGTGATGTTTGACCTCCGCCGCCAGATCTTCCGCCATCTGCAACGCCTGCACGTCGCCTTCTTCGACAAGAACCCTGTTGGCCGCCTGGTCACGCGCGTCACTACCGATGTTGACGCTTTGAATGAAATGTTCACCTCCGGCGTGGTCTCCATTTTCGAAGATATCTTCGTGCTCGCCGGCATTCTCGGCGTCATGCTGTGCATGAACTGGAAGCTGGCGCTGATCACTTTTGCCGTGCTGCCGTTTATTGTTGTGGCGACCAAGATTTTCCGTGACAAGGTGCGCGATTCCTATCGGCGCATTCGCGTCGCCATCGCTCGCATTAACTCCTACCTGCAAGAGCACGTCAGCGGCATGGTCGTGTTGCAGCTCTTCAATCGCGAGCGCAAAGCCTACACGCGCTTCTCGGAAATCAATCGCAGCCACATGGAGGCGTACAAAGACGCGATCCTGGCCTACTCGCTTTACTACCCGGCCATCGATGTTCTTTCTTCGATCGCGATAGCCTGCGTTATCTGGTTCGGCGGCGCCGGCGTGATGCGGAATATTTCCGTGACGAGTGTCGCCGTGAGTTTCAACTGGAAGACGTTGGTCGCCTTTCGCCTGGTGCGCGGAGCGGCGGAACTGGGCGTGCTGGTCGCCTTCATCCAATACGCGTTGCGCTTTTTCAGGCCGATCATGGACTTCAGCGAGAAATACAACATCCTGCAATCTGCCATGGCCGCGAGCGAACGCATCTTCAAGCTGCTGGATACGCCCGTGGAAGTGGTTTCGCCCGCAGTCACGAAAAGCCCTCAAGGCCGGGGCTGCATCGAGTTCGATCACGTCTGGTTCGCTTACCGGGACGTGGAAGAGAGCAATCAGCCCCCGGACTGGGTGCTCCGCGACGTGACCTTCACGATCGATCCGGGCGAAACGGTAGCTATCGTCGGCCACACCGGAGCCGGCAAGACCACGCTGATCTCGCTTCTCCTGCGTTTCTACGATGTGCAAAAAGGCGCGGTAAGAATCGACGGCGTCGATGTGAGAGACATGGATCTGGCCGACCTGCGGAGCCGCTTCGGCGTAGTCCTGCAAGATCCCTTTCTGTTCAGCGGCACCATTGGCGGAAATATCCGGCTGGGTACTAAACGCATCCAGGACGAAGACGTCGAACAGGCCGCCGAAGACGTGAACCTGGCCGACTTTATCCGCGCTCTGCCTAAAGGCTTCGACGAAGAAGTCCGCGAGCGCGGCTCCACGCTTTCTACCGGACAAAAGCAGCTCATCTCGTTCGCGCGCGCACTGGCTCACGAACCGAAAATCCTGATTCTCGACGAAGCCACGTCCAGCGTCGATACCGAAACCGAATTCCGCGTGCGCGACGCCCTCAACCGCATGGTCGAGGGACGCACCTCGTTGATCATCGCCCACAGGCTCTCGACCGTGCAGCGCGCTGACAAGATCGTTGTCATGCACAAAGGCCAGGTGCGCGAAATGGGCACACACCAGCAACTTCTGGCCCAGCGCGGGATCTACTTCAAGCTTTATCAACTCCAGTACAAGGATCAGGAACTGAGTTTGGCGCGGGCGACCCCACCCTCGACTTCCGAAGTCACCGCCAGCGCGGACGACTAGATCGGCTTCGCATGCGCCTTACTGAGAATTTCTCTTATTCAAAACGTGTATTCCTTTCCGCTGAGTGGCGAGATCTGGTCATGTTGAATTACGAGGTTGATCCCAGCCTGCTCACTCGGCACGTTCCGGCCGGCACGTCTCTGGATGCATTCAACGGAAGAACCTACGTCAGCCTCGTGGGCTTTCGATTCTGCCGAACCCGGCTCCTCGGATGTTTCCCAGTTCCATTTCACGCCAATTTCGATGAGGTCAACCTGCGCTTCTATGTTCGCCGCAAAGACGGTGGCGATGACCGAAGAGGAGTTGTTTTCATTGCGGAGGTCGTGCCTAGGCGCGCGATTGCCATAACCGCCCGGATACTGTACGGCGAGAACTACTCCTGCCTCCCGATGAAACATCACTTTGAGTCGGAGGGATCGACTAAGACGGCTGAGTATCGGTGGCAGGTCGACGGCCAATGGTGCAAGCTTTCTGCTCAGACCACAGGCCTTCCGCAACATCCTCAAGAGCGAAGCCTGGAGCAATACATCACCGAACACTACTGGGGTTATTCGACCCAGCGAGGCGGTGGCTGTCTCGAATATCATGTCTCGCATTTCCCTTGGCAGGTATGGGCAGCCACTACCGCTCGCTTTGAAGGAGATGCCAGCGATCTTTATGGCGATGAGTTCATGGCAGTTCTTCAACGACGCCCCGACTGTGCTTTCGTGGCCGACGGCTCGCCTGTCGTAGTTTTCAGGGGCAACAAAGTTCAATGACTTTGCCACCTCACGAAGCGGATTCCGCCGTTCCGCGCGAGGGCTGGATACTTTACGACGGTCACTGCGGATTTTGCTTTCGCTGGGTCCACTTCTGGAAGAACGTGGTGGAACGGAGGGGCTTCGCAATTAAAGACTTGCAGTCCGCATCTGCCGACGGCTTGCTGCAGATTCCGCAGGAGCACTTGTTGGACGACGTACAGGTATTGACGCGCAGTGGAAAACTGGAATCGGGCGCGGACGCGTACCTTCATGTGTCCCGGCAAATTTGGTGGGCATGGCCTTTCTACGCCATCTTCCGTTTGCCAGGTTTTAACTCTGTGCTTTGGTCGGGCTATCGCTGGTTCAATCGAAATCGATACCGTATTTCCCGTCATTGCTCACTTCCCGAACCAGACGATCCTGGACGGGTCCAAAAAGGTAAGATCTGAGTACCTCCGACAACCAGTCCCGTTCGAAGCCGCGGCCTTACAATGCTCTCTTGCGAATCCTGATCTCAGCCGGCGAAGCTTCCGGAGAAATGTACGGCGCACAGCTCATCGAGGCCCTGCGCCGCCGCGACATGCAGCTTGAATTCTTCGGCGTTGGCGGAGACGGCATGCGTGCCGCCGGCTGTGATACGGTCGTTGACGCGAAAGATCTCTCAGTCGTCGGCATCACCGAAATCCTCAGTCATCTGCCAAAAATTTACGGCCTGTTTCAACGTCTGATCAAAGAATCCGACCATCGCAAACCTGACCTTGCCATCGTCATCGACTCACCGGCGTTCAACTGGCGCGTCGCCCGGCAGATGAAGAAGCGTGGCATTCCTGTGGTCTACTACGTGGCGCCGCAGTTCTGGGCGTGGCGCCAGGGACGCGTGCGCCTCATTCGCGACTACATCGACAAAGCTTTGGTGATCTTTCCCTTCGAGGAAAAGTTCTACCGCGACCGGGGAGTCGATGCGACCTTCGTCGGCCATCCTCTGACCGACTTGTCGCAACCGGCGATCACGCGCAACGACTATGCCGCGCAATTTCATCTCTCCGCTGCAAAACATTGGATCACCCTGATGCCCGGCAGCCGCGTCAAAGAGGTCCGCATGAACCTGCCGACCATCCTTGAAGCGGCCGCCCAGCTTGGCCGTGACTACGAGTTTTTACTTCCGGTAGCACCCACGCTCGACCGCAGCTTTCTGCAAAGCCTGATTGGCGAGAAAACGCGGGGCAAACAGATCGTTACGCTCGTCCCCGAATCCCTGCCCGCGCTCTTTCACTCCCGCGCCGGGATCATCGCCAGCGGAACAGCGACGGTTGAAGCCGCGATGATGCGCACGCCGTTCGTGATGGTCTACCGCGTCTCTCCGCTCACTTACCTGCTGGGTAAGCCGCGAGTCAAAGTCCCTCGCTTCGCCATGGTCAACCTGATTGCCGGCTGGGAAGTCGTCCCCGAGTTGGTTCAACATGGCTTCACCGCTGAGAAAGTTGTCGCGCAGATCAACCAGATTCTCCCCGACGGCCCAGCTCGCAGCCGCATGCTGGAAGGCCTGAGCGAGGTGAAAGGCCGCCTGCGACCGCCGCAAGGCGACTCACGAGACGCACCCCAACACCCGGCAGACCGCGCTGCCGAGATAATTCTCACGCTTCTGCCCCCGAAATGATCTCCCCTCGCGATTGTCATTCCGAGGAGCGAATGCGAAGAGGAAGCTGCTGTTTGCCAGCGCCGGCAGAAAAGCAGATTCCTCGCTTCGCTCGGAATGACAAAATCAGGTGGAGCGAAATGACGGAGGGAGACAAATGAAACGACAAATTGCCCTCTAAACCTTGTGCTCCCAGCATCTTTTAGAGGAGAATCTTCATCATAGGGAAGTGGTAGGCCCATTTCCGGGAGACTCTCCTTAATGCAGATTCGCCTTCGGCGCGCTCAGAGCGTCCTGTCGAGTTCTCTTGCCCTGCTGCTATTGGCGTTGGTCGCGACCCCCTCGCGGGCCGCCGAGAAGGTACACCTGCGCGTCGACGACTACCAGATCGAGGCCGAGCTCACTCCTCACCTCCATCAGATTTCGGCCCGGGCCAAGGTTAAATTCACTGCGCTTCAGGATCTCACGGTCGCGGTTTTCGAATTGCACAATGATCTGCGCGTTACCCGGGTTCTCGATGACAACAATCAGCCACTGTCGGCGGAGCGTGTCACGCAGGATTCCACCATCCGCGTGCCGCTGCCCAATGGCCTTGCCAAAGACGCCTCAATGACGCTCACCTTCGAATACGAAGGACAGCTCGAAACCGCCGACGACAGCCCGGTTCCCGGCCTCAAGCTCGCTTATGTCGGCGACGACACCAGCTACCTGCTCTATTCGGGGCGCTGGTTCCCGGTAAGCGGCTACGGTCTCAACCGGTTCACCTCTACTATCAGCATCACCGTGCCCGCGCACATGCTGGTGATCGGAAGCGGAAAATCCACGGTCACGGAGAATCCTCCGTCAACCAAGCCCAATAGCAACGGCCTTCCGACTAAGACGTTCACCTTTGTCTATACGAAGCCCAGCTTCCCCGGTACCATCGTCGCGGGCATTTTCGAGGAATATAAGAGCGATGAAGCCGGAATGGATTTGCACGTCTTCTTCAAGCCAACTCACCAGAAGCTGGCCCCGGAGTACACCACCACCGCAGTCGAGGAGTTCACTTACTTCATCACTCTTTACGGCACGCCGCTATCGCAGAGGCTCAATGTAGTGGAGCTGCCCAATGACACGGTCCCTTACGCCTGGGCGCCAGAAATTGCCGGCCTCGCCGGTCCGTCGATCACGGAGAAGACCAACTATCGCCTGCTCGCCAACGCCATCGCCCATCAGTGGTGGGGAGTTTCGGTAAGCCCTGCCACCAAAGATGATTGGTGGCTGGTCGACGGCTTTTCGCGCTATTCCGAAGCCATGTACGTGGAGAGCGCGGCCGGCGCGGCCGGTCTTGAGGAAGCCGTCAAAGACATGTCGGTGGGCGCACTCGCTTACGACACGATTCCGCTCTCCAGCGCCAGCAAACTTGATCCCTTTTCCACCGAGTTTCAGTCGCTGGTAACCGACAAGGGCGCGATGATTCTGCACATGCTGCGCTGGGTGCTCGGCGAAGACAAATACAACAAAACTATGCGCGAGTTCGCCGAGACCTACGCGGGCAAATCGGCCACCATGGACGACTTTCGCACCATCGCGGAAAAGTATTATGGCGATCAGCTCACCTGGTTCTTCTCCCAGTGGCTCGATTCCACCGGCGCCCCGGAATTCAAGTTGAAATATACGGTCTACCGCCTGGGCAACAATAAAGGGTTCCGGGTTACAGGAGAAGTTGCCCAGGACCTCGACCTGTTCCGTATGCCCGTCGATTTGCGCATTGATACCGACGGCAAAACCGAAGACAAAAAGCTTGAAGTGGTGGGCACGAACTCGGCCTTTACGGTTGAAACTTTCGGACGCCCGCGGCATATCAGCATCGATCCCGATCACCACGTGCTCACCAATTCCTCGGATGTGAGGCTCCGTGCTTCGATTCTGCGCGGGATGGCCTTGCAGCAGCAGGGCGACCTGGCGGGTGCGCTCGCCGAATTCAACAAGGCCCTCGATCTAAACAAAAACAGCTCTTTCGCCCACTACCGCATTGCTGAGGTCTTCTTTCTGCAGAGAAACTACCAGTCCTCGGCGAACTCGTACCGCGCGTCCATCAACGGCGACGGCGAGCCCCGCTGGACTGAAGTCTGGAGCCACGTCCAACTGGGAAAAATCTTCGACATCACCGGCCAGCGCGAGCGCGCCATCAACGAATACCGCCAAGCAATCCAGACCAATGACGACACTTTCGCTGCTCTCGAAGAAGCGCGAAAATATCTGGCGAAAGCCTACCAGCGACCCAAGAACACAGAGTAAGAGCGGAAATCGAGATACGGTCTTAGGTGGTGTCGCAGTTTCAAATTACTCATGTGGGGACAACCGCTCCTTCGCCAAGTTTGGGGCAGGCTCTCGGCTGTCTGTCGAGCGCAGCTCGACACGTTCCTCGGCGACAGATCAGTCGCTGTTGCGGCCAGCTCCCAAGGCCCTGACCTTCTTCCCTCGCGCAGGCGCGAATTGCAGGAGGTCCCCTCGCAAGATCTTCAGAGAATGATCCTCTACGATCGGCACCGAGCATTGCCGCATCGCGTTGAGCTGCCGACGAATGTTCTGCATGAAGGAAGCTTCTCCACCTCGCGCTTCCACGCAAGCCTCGAAGCGCACTTTCTGCAAACCGTCTTTTTGCGACACGTCCAGATGTAGTTGTCGATCCTGTAGCCGATGGTCAACGATGCCAGTACCGGCGTGCAGCCGCCGGATGCGCCCTACGGCCTTATCGATCACGCGGATGAATTCGGCCCCGTCCTCACTCCTGCGCCCCTCACGCAACCGTCGATGTGCTTCGGCAGGCGAGAACCAAGTTCGATTCCGCCGCGACTCCCTGGGAGCACTGAGCCGTGAGACCTCGCAGAGATGCGCGGAGACGGCAAGCTCTTTCTCGCCCGATCTTGCGTCGGATCTCCCGCGTCGGCTCCACTCCCGGCGAACATACGTGGCGAATGAAGCTTCCTCGATCCGCCCATGCACTCCCGCCTCTTCGAACGCTTCCAGCGCCGCAGCCTGGGCATGAGTTAGCCCGGGTTCCGCGCTGCCCTTGGGAAACGTCCAGCGCCCGCCGCTTCGCGTCCGGACGAGCAGGAACTCAATGCTGCTGCCGCGCCAACGGTAGCAAACTGCAGCAACCTGTTCGCATTCGCGCCGTTTGCGAAGTTGCGATAGTCGAACCAAACGAGACGACGGCTGATGTGTCTCTGACCCAACTGTAAAACCCGAATCTCTACGATTTTTCGCGCCGACACCCATCGCCACAGAGTGCACGATGCGGTCTGCCTCTGCCTAGAGCACAGCTTGGTTCCGGGAACGTGGAAAATCTGCAGGAGGGTTCGAGCCTAGGAGCCCGCCGGAATCCTTCTACATACTTGCGTCCGTACCTCCGCGACGACAGTATTCATGTTTTAGGGCCGCAATCTGCCCGGGGAGAGCACTTTGGAGAGCATGCGCTGTCTTCGTTGTAACCGCGAGCTTGGGGCCGGACAGAAATCTGTGGCCTTGTACATGTTCGCCCAGACCGTGGGCATTAAGCCGCGCCAGAAATCGACGGCTCATCGCATCTCTTTCTGTCCGCAGTGTTCTGTCTCGCTGGCCATGGGGCCGCCGCCCGAAGGCGCGCTCAACCTGGCGGCATGGGATATGATTCGCGACCTGGTTGGTTCAGACCCCGCGCTGAACCAGGCAGCCTGGGAGAACCTGAGCGGAATCCTGGGCCTGCTTCCGGCAACCGGCACCGACGGCGCGCCTCGTTCCACACCGGCCGGCGGGTACTTCGAGTTCTAGCCTCTCATCACTCAATTCCTGCGGTCATTCTGCGAACCGCGCTGCCCGTCTTCAAAATTCTCATCCCCAGCTAACCCTTTTCGCCTTCCCGCGGTCTAATAAATCAACGACAGCAGGGAACTTCGCATGACCCGGCTGCGTACCTCTGATCAGAACTTGAACGTGAAACGGTAGGGCGGGATTGAGACCCCTCGCCCGATCGTACCCGGGACCCCCACGCACCTCCCCGGAGGCGTGGGGGTGTATCACATGCGAATACTTCTTGATATCGTGCGGCAATCGCTGGCCACGCTCTGGGCGCACAAGCTGCGCTCCTTTCTTACCATGTTCGGAATTGCGTGGGGAGTGGGCTCTCTGCTGCTGCTCGTGGGCCTGGGAGAAGGCTTCCGCAGCGGTCAGGAGAAGAACATGGCCGAACTTGGCGAGGATATTATGTTCATCTTCCCCGGCCGCATCCCCGCTGTAGTCGGCAGTTATCAGTCTGGGCAGCCTTACTACTTTACCTACGCCGATTATTTCGCGATCCGCGACCAGTCGCGATTTCTGCGCGCGATTTCTCCTGTGCTGGAGCGCGATGACATTCGAGCCGTCAGCGATTACGGTTCCACCAACGGCCAGGTTTTCGGCGTCGCTCCCGCTTACAACCAGATTCGCACTCTCCCGACTGACCCCGGACGCTGGTTCAATGATGAGGACAACTCCCAGCATCGCCGCGTGGCCGTGGTGGGATGGGAACTGCTCAAGAACATGTTCCCCGGCCAGCCTGCCGTGGGCAGCACCATCCTGCTCAACGACATGGACTTCAAAGTGATCGGCGTCGTCCCGAAGATCGGCAAAGAAGGCGAGAACGGCACCAACCATCGCATCTTCGTGCCTTTCGAGACCATGCGCATGCTCTTCCCGCTCAAGGCGCAGAACACGGAGAATGCCATCTCCTTCATCAACTACCGGCCTGTAAAAAAAGAACTGCACCTCGAAGCCATGCATGAGGTTCACGCCATCATCGCCCGGCGTCATGGTTTCGATCCCAGTCTCGACGACGCCTTTAACGACTGGGACACCATCGACGGCGCCATCCGAGTAGCAAAGATTTTTGACGCAATGGATTATTTCCTGGGCGTGGTGGGAATCGTAACTCTCGGCCTGGGCGCCATCGGCATCATCAATATCATGCTCGTGTCGGTGACCGAACGGACCCGGGAAATCGGCCTTCGCAAAGCTCTGGGCGCAACCCACCGCAACATCTTGACTCAGTTCTTTATCGAAGGAGCGTTTCTTACTGCATTCAGCGGTGGCATCGGCCTGGCGATCACCACTGTCTTCGTCGCTCTGCTGGCGCAACTGCCTTCGCCGGAGGGATTCGACACGCCGCGCATCGTGCCCGCTTCTGCCGCGATTGCCATTCTGTCTTTGTCTGTGGCCGGCATCGTTGCCGGTCTTTATCCCGCACGCAAAGCCGCGCTGCTTCCCCCGGTGGAAGCGCTGCGGCAGGAGTAATTATGCTGGGCGACCTGGGCACACAAGCTTTCAACGCGCTGAAACACAACCGCCGCCGCTCTCTGCTCACCATGCTGGGCATGGCCTGGGGCATCGCCACGGTGGTTTTGTTGCTGGCTTACGGCGCCGGATTTCAAAACGCTTTGATGATCGCCTTCCGCACTTTTGGAGGCAACCTGGTTGCCATCTTTCCGGGCCGCACATCCCTGCAAGCAGGCGGCACCAAGGCTGGCGCGCAGGTGCGCCTGACCCGCGACGATCTCGACTTCCTGCGCGCCGAAGTCCCCATGCTCACCCGCATTTCCCCCGAGGTGGATAAGCAAAGCGAAGTGGCTTTCGGCCTGCGCAGTGCCAGCTACGGTATTCGCGGAATTTACTCGAGCTACGAGAAAATTCGTGCTCTCGACGTGGGTGAGGGCTCATTCTTCGGCGAGCGCGATGACTTCACTCACTCCCGCGTAGCCGTCCTCGGTGCCACGGTGAAGAAGAAACTTTTTTCCGGCCAGAATGCTCTCGGCGAAAGTATTCGCATCGATGGCATCTCTTACAAGGTAGTCGCCGTGCTCAGGCACACCATCTCGAACGGTGACGAGGACATGAACTCCCTGGTTTATGTTCCCTACAGCGCCATGAGCGATCTGAAGAATAGTTTCTATCTCGACGGCATCATGATGGATTATGAAGGCGACCACAGTAAGGTGGTCGAAGCCGTGCGCAATTCCATGGCCTTCCACCATAACTTTGATCCCAAGGACGACCGCGCCATCTTTGTTTTCGACGCCGTGAAAGATCTCGCTAACCTCACCGTGATCACAGTCGGTATCAAGATACTGCTCGGCTTCATCGGCCTGCTGACACTCGGAATCGGCGGCGTCGGCCTGATGAACATCATGCTCGTCTCCGTGACGCAACGCACGCGCGAAATCGGCGTCGAGAAAGCCCTCGGAGCGCGCCGCTGGCACATTCTGTTCCAGTTCCTCGCCGAAGCTTTGGTGATTACCGCCATTGGCGGCCTGCTCGGCGTGATTCTCGCGTATCTGGTTTCCTGGAGTGTGGGTTCGCTCACGCTGTGGAGCGCCTTCATCGAAGACGCCAGCGAGGGGGATATCCACCTCTACATCGATTCCGCCACCCTGATCTGGTCGACCGTGATTCTAAGCTTCGTGGGAATCGTCAGCGGCATGCTCCCCGCAATCAAGGCGGCCGGTCTGAATCCGATCGAAGCGCTGCGCTACGAGTAGAAGACCTTTGTCCGCACTGTCATCCTGAGCGTGGTGACTGCCTCGCGAAGCGAGGCAGTCACGAAGTCGAAGGACCCCTTACACATCGACACTACCCGCGGCTCATCAAGGAGTTTCTTCGAACCTTGCACCTGCCGCGAAACATCGGCCCGTTCGACCATCTACCCTGCTTTACAATCCCCACATGACCGAAACCACCACCACCCGCCTTGATCGCGTCCTCGCCCAGCTCCGCCTCTACGAACATCCCCTGCTGATTTTCTCCGCCCGCTCCAAAGGCGAAGGCGTGGAGGTCATCGTCCAATTCAAAGACGCGTCAATCCCGGTACACACTTATTATTTCGATCTCCATCCCCGCGATCTTGATCATCCGCAGTTCGAGTGGAGCTTCCAGCGCCAGCTCTACGACGCCTTGCACGATTACTTCATCGAAATGTTTATCCGCACCCCGCAGGACCGCGCCGAGCGCCGCCGGAAGGGACTGTGAATCAGTTTCGCCAAAAGATCGAACAGGAAATCCGTGAGCGCGGGCCGATTCCCTTCTCGCGCTACATGGAACTCTGTCTTTACGATCGCGACCTGGGCTATTACTCGCGTAACGCCCAGCAGTTCGGCAAGGCCGGAGATTTCTATACGTCAAGCGACGTCCACGCCGTTTTCGGCCGCCTGCTGGCCCGGCAGTTCGACGAAATGTGGCGAGCCCTCGACTCACCGGCGAACATTGAACTGCTCGAATTTGGCCCCGGTCGTGGCTTGTTCGCGCAGGACGTTTTCGACTGGTCGGAAAAGAAGTTTCCGGATTTCTTTCGCGCCCTGCGCTACATCCTCGTCGAAAGTTCACCCGCCTTGTGCGAACGAATCACAGACACTCTGAGAAATCATCTCGCATCCGGAAAAGCAGTACTTGGCGCGCTCGATCCTCTCGGCAAATCGTCGAGCCGCAATGTCCCGACCATCGTCTTCGCCAACGAATTCTTCGACGCCCTCCCAGTCGAAATCCTCAGCACAAAAGGATCTCTGCGCATCGACGCACACGATGGCCGATTCACCGAGGCTTGGGCACAACCGTCTTCCGAGGAACTAGAATTCCTCGACCGCTTTTCAGTCCACCCCGAACCAGACGAACGTGTCGAAGCGCCTCTAGCCGCACAACGCTTCATGGAGCAAATTGCCGCCAACATCCAGCGCGGCTTCCTCGTCGCCATCGACTACGGCTATACCCGCGAAGAGCAACTCGCTGGACGCCATCGAGGAACGTTAAAGGCCATCCGCCGTCATTCAATCAGCGCCACCCCCTACGAAGCCCCCGGCGAACAAGACATCACTGCCGATGTAAACTTTACTGCGCTCGCCGCCGCCGCAAACAAACGCGGCTTGCAGACGCACAAGCTCATCACTCAATCTCAATTCCTGCTGGGCATCGGTGAAGCCAATCAATTCGCCGACGCCTTCGAGGAATGCCGCCTGCCGCAGGAGCGTGCGAAAGTAGCGCTGCAGCTCAAGCATCTAGTTACGCCCGCGGGCATGGGCGAAAGCTTTCAGGTCCTGATTGCCAGCAAGGGAGTCGAGCAGGAGGGAATCGAGTGTTTATCTGGTTTGAACTTCGGCCGCAGCCGCTAGCACGGGTCCATGTGAAGATAGCCGCCTTGCCTGTCCCGCCTGACGGCAGAGGCACAAGTGCCGGAACCACCCCTACTGTGCAACCTTCGCGGGCGACTCTGTAATCACGACCACTTCCTTCCCCATTCGCTTGCCCACGTCAACCGCGGTCGCAAGCGTGTCCTCGTCCGTCTCAAAAGCCCGCACTACTTCAAGGAGCTTCATTTTGCGAACGGGATTAAAGAAGCGCATACCCACGCACTTCTCCATGCGATAAGTAACGCTGGCAATTTCCGTAACGCTGAGAGAAGACGTGTTCGAGGCAAGAATCGTCGCGGGCCGACAGACCTTATCGAGCAGAGTGAAAATCTCAATCTTCGATTCCATCTCATCCGGAACCGCTTCAATCACGAAGTCGGCTTCGCGCGCCGCTTCTTCCACCGAGCCGGCGTATTCGATCCGCCGGAGAACTGCGTCGGCAACAGGCGCCGCCACCTTCCCCAATTCCACCGCCTTGTCGAGGTTGGCCCGGATCTCGCTCTCGGCCCGGCGCAACGCCGCCGGCAACAGGTCTTCCAGGATGGTGCGATAACCGCCCATCGCCGCGGCATGCGCAATGCCGCGGCCCATAATGCCGGCACCGATCACCGCGACGGTTCTAACCTCCGCCACTACGGACCTACCTTTTCAAGATCCGCAATCGCGGCATTGATAGCTCCGCCCGTCGTACGCAAACTCTCGGCCAGGCGCTTGCGCTCCTCGGCGTTCATGTTGGGGATGTAGATCGAGATTCGGCGCAGCGTAGCCGTGATGTCCTCCACATAATTCATTGCACGAATCAGTTCACCAGTTACTGGCATGAGGGCTCCTGTATATTTTGTCAGCGTGTCGGCTGACTGCTCCCTGCCCGTTCCACTATCAAGCACAGCATCGCGAGCGGGATTCTTTATTCTGGACGTGTCGGCGAATTTAGTAAAGGCAGGGAGAGGGCACGGCAGTGAGCTACTTTCCTCAGGAACAACGAATGGCGAAATGAGAGGCGTAGAGTAGAGGTTATGAGTTTTATGAACCTAAGATGGCGAAGATGGATTCCCGCTATGGTGATCTGGGCTTGGCTTCTAGTATCGCTAGCCCTCGTCAAGAATCATCCGTGGTTGAATACTCTCTGGAACGCGGTATGGTTATTGGTTCTACTGGTGATCGCCGTAGCCTCCGTCATTCATGTATTTCGCCATCGCCATGAAACAGGCGGATTAGTTGGGTATCGAGGGGTGCCTCGATGGGTTGTTGCGTTTTTCGGAGGTGACGAATCAAAATAGTTCGTTACTGGGCCGGCAATTTGTTAACCATGACTTAACGCCTACCGCATATAATCCCGATTGATTCTTTTAATGGGCCGTCCGGGCTCGCCCTGAATCTAAGCTTTATGGCAGATAAGCCATTAAAACGCTATATTTTCGCGAGCGATTTCGATCAGACGCTCACTTTCAACGATTCTGGCTACGTGCTCGCCGAATTAGTCGGCATCCCCACTGCGGAGTTTGAACGCAAAGCCAAAGGCATGGCCAAGATCAACCTCGTGCAGCAGGGAGCGGAACTCGCCTACCTCCTGCTCCACGATCCTGAGTTCAAAGCCAAAGTTCGGAAGGAACATCTTCACGAAGTAGGCAAGCGCATTCGCCTCAAAGGCGACATCAAGCTGCTTTACCAGATTCTCGAAGCCGGAGTGGATGGCTACTCCTTCGACTTCTACATTCTTTCCGCTGCTCCCGTCGAGGTAATCTACTCGGCCCTGGAAGGCATCGTTCCGCAGGACCACATTTTCGGCACCGAGTTCCGTTACAAGCCTTCCGGTGAGATCGACACCATCATTCGCGCCACCGCCGGCTACGGCAAGGTCGCTGTACTCGACCAGTTGTTGGCCGAGAACGTCACCGGCCCCGATCACGTTATCTATACAGGGGACGGTAGCTCGGACATCAACGTGATGCTGCATGTCAACGCGCGAGACGGCCTCACTATCGCGGTCTCAGAGTCGCCGCACATTTCCCAGATCGCGAAGCGCACCGTGCTCAGCACCAGCGCCCTCGCGGTCCTGGCGCCCATTCTCGAAGAGGTCGCGGGATGGGAACGCGCCCGCATCCGCAGCTTCTTCGAAGCCAACGGCATGCTGATCCAGGAGTGGGAGCGAGTTCGTACTGACTGGCTGACGGTCCGTCCCGCCGTCACCGAGCCGTCAGAACCATTGAGTGTGGCGTGACGCATCGATTCTTGAAACAGCCGGTCAGGCTCGTGAAGAGCTGGTTCGGCAAGGGCATGGCTTCAGCCGTGCCGTTAACGTTCAACCCGGGGAAAGGCGTTAGCCCCTGAGGAGCCCTCTAGCGGATTCCATGCTGCGCGATAAAAACTTGATCCCGCTGTCGCACCAGCACCAGCGAGCATTGGCTTTATGTGTGCGAATCGATCGGGCTCAACCCATCCCCGCTGGGGACCTGGAGATTTGGCAGTCAGAAATCGAACAAACCTTCGGACAGGAAATCAAGATTCACTTCTCTGCGGAAGAACAAGTGCTGTTTCCAGCAGCCCGCGAATTCCCTGAACTGATCCTCCTTGTCGACGACTTGATCGCCGATCACGCCGCATTACGAGAATTCTTCTCACAAGCACAAATGCTCAGTATGTCTGCGAAAACCTTGCCCGCCTTCGCTCAGCAGCTTTCCCATCACATCCGCAAAGAAGAACGCCAGCTTTTCGAGCGCCTGCAGCAGTTGATGAGCCCGGAAAAACTTTCAGCTCTCGGCGCGCGGTTGGAAGCCGCTCTCAAAGACGCCGCGCAATCCTGCATCCTGCCAAACGAGGCAAGCAGGCTAAGGCAAAAAACATAGCCCACTCTTGCTGGCCACTGATCACTAGCCACTGGACACTGCTTTCTACGCCTCCAGCCGAAAGCGCGTCTCCGCCAGCCCATAGAGCCTGCGCCACACCAACCGGTTTATCGTGACCACAGTCGCCGCCATCATCATGGTCGCGACCAGCAGCAGGTGAAAATCGCCGCTGTCGGTAGCCTGCTGGATAGTCGCACCCAGTCCCGTCGTGGTGTAAATCTGACCTTTGAAATGAAAATATTCGGCAACGATGCTGGCATTCCACGCTCCGCCAGAAGCCGTCACCAGTCCCGTGACGAGATAAGGAAAAATTCCCGGAAGAATCAGTTTCTTCCAGCGCGCGATCCCTCGCACGCGGAAGACCGAGCAACATTCTTTCAAGTCGGTCGGAATCGCCATCGCACCAGCGATAACATTGAACAACACATACCACTGCGTGCCCAGGAGCAGGACGACAATCGACGCCAGCCCCAGTCCGCCTCCCAGTCGAATCAGCACCAGCAAAATCACCGGCAGCAACGCCGTCGCCGGCACCGAAGCCGCAATCTGTGCCAGCGGTTGCGCAATGCGCGCCAGCCGGGGATTGAAGCCAATCGCGACTCCCGCAGGAATTGTCCACAGCGCGCCGATGAGCAACGCCAGATTCACCCGCAGAAAAGTTGCTCCCAACCCTAGAGCGGTCGCATGCAATTCCGCCTTCCCCACGCCGCTGAGAATAATCGCGACCCGAACCACGCCATAACCGATACCACCAAGTGTCAGCACGGCCAGCCCGCGCAACAGCCAGCCCCGCCAAGCAGACGCAGTCTGAGCGGGACGCTCCTCCCTATGTTTCTGCGCAAAATACAAAAGCAGACGCTCGCTCAGCGGCCGCAGAGTTTTCTCTCGGATCCTTGCGAGCCCGCTCGAATGCTCCACAAGGTTCAGCACCCATGATCGAGGAGCGTCGGTGCTCTCAACCTGCTCGACTTTGAATTTTTCCGCCCACGCAATCACCGGCCGCCACACAAACTGATCCAGCAACACGATCACCAACACCATGGTGACAATGCCCCAACAAATCGAGCTCGTGTCACCCGCGCTGGCTGCGGTTTGCAGATAGGAACCCAGGCCAGGCAAACGAAAATCCCTCGAGCCCAGCACAAACATTTCGCACACCATCAGCGCGAACCATCCCCCGGCCACCGACATCATCGAGTTCCACACCAACCCGATCGCCGAAAAGGGCAGTTCCATCTGCGTGAAGCGTTGCCACCCGCTGAACCGAAAGATCTCCGCGGCCTCGCGCATGTCCTTCGGAATGCTCTTCAGCGACGCATAAAAGCTGAAGGCCATGTTCCAGACTTGCCCGGTAAATATCAGAAGGATCGCGCCCAGTTCCACCCCGAGCTGCCGGCCGGGAAACAGCGCCACCATGGCCAGCATCACACCCGGAAGAAAACTCAACACAGGGATCGACTGCAACACGTCGAGCAGCGGAAGCATGAAGCGTTCGGCACGCGGGTTATACGCCGCGATGTAGCCATACACCAGCGTGAATCCCAAGCTGAGCACATAAGCGATCGTGATGCGCAGAAGTGAATAACCTGCATAGGCGGGCAGCGCTCGCAAGCTGCGAGAAATCTCAACCGTCGGAGTAAATGGCCCGAACCAGGAGTGACCGACTATCACCACGGCATAGAACAGCGCAATCCCCGCGCCGAACATGATGACATCGGGCAGGTGCGACACCTCGATCCGCGGCAGTTGCGTCCACAGCCGGTATGCCGAGAATCCCCGCAGCGTAATACTCTTCTTCATGCCCTGGCTTTTTCCCTCAGGAACGATCGATCAGACTTTCGGTGCGGGAGTCGAATCGTGGCTCTCACTGGCCGGAGCGGGCGGTGTTGGTTCGGTTTGCAGTGCTTCCACCGGTGCTGCTTCGGTCTGCGGCGCTTCCGTCTGAACGGCTTCCGTTTGCACCAGCCGCCCGCTCTCACGGTCGTAATCAAAAATCTCCGCATAGCGGCCCCAGTTCGTTGCGGTATCGAACTGGCGCTGCACTTCTTCAGCAGAAAAATGCTCATCGAGAATGTCGTGAAAGAATTCATCGTTGATCGAGTGATCAGACTTCCGCTTCAGAATGCTGTCGATCTGCTTCAGGATGGTGACGTGCTCGAGCGCCGCCTCGCGAAACAACACTTTGCGTGCCTGAATGTCGGCGTCAGCGAACCTCACTCCCTGCCGCGAGAGTTGGACATCACCTTCCTTCAACCAGGCGAAACCCAGCAACTGGCAGGCTTCCAGGATGGGCAGCAGATCCTCCACATCCATCACCAGTTCTTCGCTCAGGCGGAAAAGATCTTCGCGTCCCCCGCGATCGTGCAGCAGTTCGACCAGCCCGGCTATCCCGCCCACACGGGCATGCGGCAAGATCTGATACTTGCTTGTCCTCACCGGCGTTTGCCCGCGCTTCAAGCCTCCCGCCGGTACCACAATTTCCCCCGTACTCTCCGGGTCGGGCAACGCATGTTCGACATCCGGCTCTGTCATAATTTTGTAGATGTAGTCCACCAGTTCTACAAACCGGCCCGACTTGCGGTCCCGGGGATGCGAAATGCGCACATTGAAATCCGCGCGGATGCGCGCCGGATTTCTCCCCAGCACCACGATGCGGTCGGCCAACATTACCGCCTCCTCGATGTTGTGCGTCACAATGAAGATGGCGCTGGTCGGCATCTTCTTGTTCAACCACAGCTCCAGCAGCTCGCCGCGCAGATTTTCCGCCGTGAGCACATCGAGGGCAGAAAAAGGCTCGTCCATGAACAGCACTTCCGGTTCCACCACCAGAGCGCGCGCGAAGCCCACGCGTTGCTTCATCCCGCCGGAAAGCTCCTTGGGATAAGCTGTCTCAAAGCCGTCTAGCCCCACCGTATCCAGCATGCGCAGCGCGCGTTTGCGGCGCTCCACGGCAGCCACGCCCCGCGCCTCCAGCGGAGCTTCCACGTTCTCCAAAACAGTAAGCCAGGGAAACAGCGCGAAACTCTGAAACACGATTGCCACGTTCGGCGATTCGCCACCCAGCGGCTTGCCATGCCAGAACAGAGCCCCCGAGGAAGGTTGCGCGAGCCCGCTCAGAATCCGCAGCAGAGTAGATTTACCGCAGCCGGAAGCCCCCAGCAGCGCAATGATTTTTCCCGGCTCGATGGAAAAATCCGTAAGCCCCACCACCTGAATGGGGGTTCCGTCCGGCTGGGGATAAGACTTCTCGATCGCCCGCGCTTCGATAATGGGCTCTGTCGCCAAGAAAATTCTCCCTAACCTCTATACACGATCTGCCGCAACGCGCAAAGCATTAGCAGCCACGTAACAGTCCATCCGCAAATTGGGCAGAGGCCCGCGTTCTCAAGCCGCGAAGTTCTCATCCGCCAGAACTGGAACCGCTTGAGGCAGCCGGTCCGTCACTTCGGCAAGGTGGGAAAGTTTGGCAGTCAATTCGGCAGTGAACTGCCCGGGAGCAAAACGCCACTTCCAATTCCCGCCATGCAGGCTCGGTGTATTCATGCGAGCCTCGCTGCCCAGCCCCAGCACATCCTGGAGCGGGATCAGCGCGAACTCGGCGGGCGAGGTCTGCGCCGCACGAATAAACGCCCAGTGAATTCCATCGTCGCAGCGTCCCAGGTAAGCTTCTGCATTACGCCGTTCGTGATCCGCGGCTCCCGCGCGGAACCAGCCCTCGGTTGTGTCGTTGTCGTGCGTCCCCGTGTAGATCACTTTGCCCGCGGCCCGATGCGGTAAGTACATGTGCGCGCCTTCGTCACCGAACCCGAACTGCAACACCGCAATCCCAGGAATCTGCATCCTCTCGCGCAGCGCGTTAACTGACGGTGTGATGTAACCCAGGTCCTCCGCGAAAAACGGCAAGCCCCCAAGCGCCTCGCGCAGTTTGTCAAACAGATCGTCTCGCGGACCATCCACCCAGCGCCCGTTAATCGCCGTGGGATCGTCCGCCGGAATCTCCCAGAACTGGTCGAATCCGCGAAAGTGATCGAGGCGCACGTAGTCGCAATTCCGCGTCGTCCAGCGCAGTCGCTGAATCCACCATTGGTACCCTCGCGTCTTCATCACATCCCAGCGATACAGCGGATTTCCCCAGCGTTGACCTGTCTTGCTGAAAAAATCAGGAGGCACGCCGGACACCACTTCAGGCTCCAGGTTTTCCTTCAGCCGGAAAAGTTCGCGATGCATCCACACGTCGGCGCTGTCGTAATTCACGAAGATGGCAACATCGCCCACGATGCGAATCGAACGCTCCGAGCAATACCGCCGCAACGCTTGCCACTGTTCGTAGAAAGCAAACTGCAATGCGCTCCGGATCTTCAGGTCATCCGCCAACTTCTTTCGCGCCCGTTCCAAAGCGTCAGGTTCGCGTTGCGCCAATCCAGCGGGCCATTCATTCCAGCTCGCCAGCTTGTGCTGAGCCCGCAATGCGTCGAACAGAATGAAATCATCGAGCCACCAAGAGTTTTCTGAACAGAAGCGTTCAAAACGCTGGCGCGCGGTCACCGAAGCTGAAGCCAGAAAATTCCGCCCCGCTTCAAACAGCAGCGGCATCTTCTCGGCGAACACGTGGTCGTACTCGACCGCGCCCGAGTCAGAGCCGGGTGCAAAGGAGGACGAGGAAATTTTTGCTTGATCGATCCAGCCATGGTCGGCCAGACGCTCTAGGCTGATCAGCAGCGGATTCCCTGCAAACGCTGAGATGGAAGAATAAGGCGAATTCCCATAGCCCAGCGGACCAAGCGGCAAAACCTGCCATAGTCCCTGCCGGGCGGAGGCGAGAGAATCGACGAACGAGTAAGCCGCTGGCCCCAAATCACCAATGCCGCCGCGCGAAGGCAACGACGTGGGATGCAACAAAATACCTGCAGCGCGCGGAAACGGCATGCAACTCGGTCACCACTGGGATTTCTAATTATGAATTCGTGTTCGCCCAAACATATTTGTCGTCCAGAGCGAAGCAAGAAATCTTGGTACTCGCCAGGACCAGTCCGGCCTATTCCCCTGATTCACTTTCCGCACGGGTCAGCGCCTTCATCTCGTCCTGGTTGATCTTGATCTTGCCCGATTTCTCCATCTGCTCGCGCAGGTTGGTGACGTACAGCGCGAAGATCTCCTGCTGCTTGCCCTGCATCAGCATCTCTCGAATCTGGTCACGCTTGGCCGCGAAGTCCGCTTCCGTCGGAGCCTGCACCTCGTCCACAGAAAGTACCACCCCATTGGCGCCGCTCTGGATCGGCCCGCTGATTTCTCCAGGCTTCATGTTGAATGCGACCGAGGCTTGACCCGTCATCGATCCGATATCGGGAACCTGGCCATCGGGCAACACGAAGTCGCTCGTCTTCACTGTCGCGCCCAACTCCTTAGCCGCCTTCTTTAGATCATGCTCCGTCTTCGCGCGGTCGGAAAGTTCCCGCGTCTTCTGCGCCAGCAAAATTCCCGCACGCTCAGTCTTGAATTGCTCTTCCACTCGAGCCTGGATCTCCTCAAACGTAGGCGTAGCCGGCGGCTTCACCGCCAGCAACTGGAACACCGCGAAGCCCTGCGATGTTGCGGCCATATCGGGTGGCGCCTTTTCCGCCTCACCGAACACCGCATCCATGAGTTGAGGCGCCGGACCTAATCCCGGCACCACATCGCTGTGGCTGAAAAAATCCGAGGTCAAAACCGGGACGCCCTTGGCCGCCGCCGCCGCATCCAGCCCTTGCGTCTTCGCCTGCTGCAAAAGAGCTTCCGCCTGCTTCTGCGCCGTCTCCTGTGTCTTCTGCTGCTTTACGATCGGCTCGATCTCGGCCTTCACCTCATCGAACGTCTTCATGTGCGCTTCCTGCCGATCGTCCACCCGAATAATGTGGAAGCCGTAGCTGCTCTTCACCAGGCCGCTGATCTGGCCTTTAGGCAGCGAAAAGGCCACTTTCTCAAACTCCGGAACCGTTCGGCCCCTGCCTATCCAACCCAGAGATCCGCCTTCTTTAGCGCTGCCCGGATCTTCAGAATACTTTTTCGCCAGCTCTTCGAAGTTCGCCCCAGCCTTGAGCTGCTTCAGCAAATCTTCCGCGCGCTTTTGCGCGTCGGCCACGCCCTTCTCATCCACTTTGCCGTCGGGCCCAGGGAGTGGCGTCTTGATCAGAATGTGGCTGACCTTCGCCTGTTCGGCGACGCGGTACTGATCGCGGTGCTGATTGTAATAAGCCTGCAGCTCATCGTTCGTGACCCGCACTTCCGCCTGCACCTTCGCGGTGTCAAGCATCACATATTTAATCTTGCGCTTCTCGGGAATCGAGTTCGTGTAGGTCTTCAGGTGGGTATTGTAAAAAGCCTTGAGTTCCTCGACCGTGGGATGAAGGCCTTTCTTGATGTCATCCTCTTTCAACACGGCGTAATCAAATTTCACCTTGGTATTCTGCTTGACGAAGGCCTCGCGAATGGCCGCATCGCTCACCGACGCGCCGCTCGTGATCAGCGTCTGCAGCTTGCCAATCACAATATCGTTGCCCACGCTGTCTTCAAACATTGCAGGCGTCAGGTTGTGCTGCTGCAGCATCCCCTCGTACTCCGCTTGGCCGATAAAGTTTCCCCCCGGAAAGAAAATTCCGGCATAGCGGCCGTGCTGCAGTTCATCCTTCACTTCCTGCGGCGTAGCTTTTAACCCCATTTTCTGCGCTTCGGCCAGCAACGCCTGCTTGTCGATCAATTGGTCGGCGGCTCGCGGCGTGTCTTGCTGGATCAAGAAAGACATGATCATCGAAGCTTGCGCGCCGTATTGCTGCGCCTGCTGTTGCGCCATCTCGCGCGCCGTCTGCCGCACCTGCTCGGGAGTAATCTCCTCGCCGTTCACCTTGGCGATTATGCCCTTGCCCGGCGCACCCGTATCGCTGCCGATGCCGGGAACAAACGCAATCACCATGGCCCCGCAAATCAGCAAAAGCAGCCCACTCAGCACAACTTTCTTGACCGGTCCTTCAGTTTGCAGAAATCGGATCATCTTCTTAATCACTCCAGAATGGTGCGTAGAATCAGCAATTATAAACTACGGGACCCTGTCATCCTGAGCGGAGCGAAGGACCTTGCCCGCTCCCGCCGCTACGGGCCCAGCAGGCCGTTTCTGCCTCACGACGCCCTCCTAATTTCTCGCCAGCTAAAAACTCCCCCTGGTTCCTGAAATCACCCATTGAAACGTATCAATAGACGTGTTATCCCTCTTAGTTCCCAGACTTAAGGTTCCCGGACCAAGGTCCACGAAAACGATTGAGCACGCCCGTGCCCGCGACGGCACGCAAGGGAGCAATATGAACTCCGCAGAAACAAGAGCAAACGCAAAACGCCCAGCCTTCCCCACTCGGTTCGCAGCGCAGTTTTTACTTGTGTCATTTCTAAGCGCGCACTTTGTCCTCGCCGCGGACACCCCCGCGTCCAAGAGCATTGCCCCAGCCAACACTGACAAGCTGGCGCTCCGCGAGCATTGGGACTTGCAGTCTTCCGCCAAGATTGAGGCTAAGGGCGAGATCATTTCCACCGCCGCCTTCGTTCCCAAGGGATGGCACGACGCCACCGTGCCCACCACGGTTGTCGCCGCCCTGGTAAAAGATAAAACCCTCCCTGATCCGTTCTTCGCCATGAATCTCCGCAAGTTCGCCGGCGTCACCTATCCCATCGGCGGAAATTTTTCCAATATCCCCATGCAGACCGATAGTCCCTATGCCGTCTCCTGGTGGTACCGCAAGACGTTCGCCGCTCCGGCCACCTATGCGGGAAAGACCGTCTGGCTGAATTTCAAGGGGATCAACTACCGCGCCAACATCTGGCTCAACGGAAAGCAAATCGCCAACACCGATAACATCGCCGGAGCGTGGCGCACCTACGAATTGAACGTAACCAATGCCGTGAAGCCCGGCCACGAAAACGTTCTGGCGGTGCAGGTCTTCGCCCCCACTGAGAGCGATCTGGCCATCACCTTCGTCGACTGGAATCCCGCGCCTCCCGACAAGAACATGGGCTTGTGGCGCGAAGTCTACTTCACCACCAGCGGCCCCGTGGCGCTGCGCTATCCCACCGTCGTATCGACATTAAATTTGCCCTCGAACGATCAGGCCAAGCTCACCGTCACTGCGCAGCTAAAGAACGGCACAAGCCAGCCTGTGAAAGGCAAGCTGACAGGCCAAATCGGAGAGGTAACCTTCGAACAAGAAGTCGAACTCGCCGCCAACGAATCCAAAGACGTCAGCTTCACTCCCGAACAATTTCCGCAGCTTGTCTTCTCCAATCCACGCCTCTGGTGGCCCGCGCAGATGGGCAAGCCGGTTCTCTACTCGATGAAAATGGAATTCGAAGTCGGCCGCACCGTCAGCGACCATTCCACAACTGAGTTCGGCATTCGCGAAGTTACTTCGGAAGTGAACGCCACCGGCGGCCGCGCCTTCCACATCAACGGCAAAAACATTCTGATCCGCGGCGGCGGCTGGAGTCCGGACATGATGCTCCGCGAAAATTCTCAGCGCCTGCATGACGAATTCCGCTACGTCCGCGATATGGGATTAAACACCGTCCGCCTCGAAGGCAAACTTGAAACCAAGGAGTTCTTCGACATCGCCGATCACGACGGAATCCTCGTCATGGCCGGCTGGTGCTGCTGCGATTTCTGGGAGCGCTGGCCGCGCTGGAAGCCGCAGGATTTTGAAATCGCCCAGCAATCCCTCCGCGACCAGATCTACCGTCTGCGCAGCCATCCCAGTATGGTCATGTGGCTGAATGGCAGCGACAACCCGCCCCCGCCTGATGTCGAGCAGATGTACCTCGACATCGAAAAGCAGCTGCTGTGGCCGAATCCCGTGGTTTCCTCTGCCACCGGCAAGCCCACAACAGTCACCGGAAGCAGCGGCGTCAAGATGTCAGGCCCGTATGAATATATAGCTCCAAGTTACTGGGAGAAAGACACCCCCGCCGGACAGCCCGACCGCAAACTGTGCAACCCCGGCGGCTGCGGCGGCGCCTACGGGTTCAACACCGAAACCAGCATGGGACCGGCCGTCCCGCCCGTCGAAAGCATCCTCGCCATGGTCGGAAAAGATCACCTCTGGCCCATCGACGATGTATGGAACTACCACGCCGGCGGTGGAGAATTCAAAACCATCCAGGTCTTCAGCACCGCGCTCGCCAATCGCTACGGTAAGTCAGACAACGTGGAGGATTTTGCTGCCAAGTCGCAAATGCAGACTTACGAAGGCGTGCGCGCCATGTACGAGGCCTACAGCCGCAACAAATATGAATCCACCGGCGTGATTCAGTGGATGCTCAACAACGCGTGGCCTTCCATGATCTGGCATCTGTACGACTATTACCTTCGCCCCGCCGGCGGCTACTTCGGCGCCAAGCGTGCCATGGAAGCACTTCATCCGATCTACGGCTACGACGATCATTCCATCTGGGTCGTCAGCAGCCAGTATGAAGATGTCAAAGGCTTGAAGCTATCCACGAAAATTTACAACCTCAACATGACCGAGAAGTTTTCTCACGAAGACTCGCTCGACGCCCCCGCCGACAGCACCGCCAAAATATTCACCCTCCCCGAAGTCGATGGCCTGAGCCCAACCTACTTCGTGGCCTTGCGCCTCACCGACTCCGCCGGCAAACTGGTTGGCTCCAACTTCTATTGGCTCTCCACAAAACCGGAAACTATCGACTGGGCCAAATCCACCTGGTATATGACTCCAACCGACTCCTTCGCCGATTACACCGCGCTGGCGCAGCTTCCCAAGGTAAAGCTCAAAGTTATCAGCAGGACAGAACCGAAAGGCGAAGACTCTATCACCCGAGTGACAGTAGAGAACCCCAGCAAGAGCCTCGCCTTCTTCGTCCACCTCAAAGTGGATAAAGGCATTAAAGGCCAAGAGATTCTGCCCGTAGTTTGGGAAGACAACTACATCTCTCTCCTCCCTGGCGAGAAGCGCGAGCTAACCGCTACGTACCGCGCCAGTGAACTGGGCGCCGCCGAAGCAACAGTAGAAGTAACCGGCTGGAACGTGGAGTAAAGAGGAGAGGACCGAAGATGCTTGTGTGGGGACAGCCGCCTCGGCTGTCCCGCCGAGCAAGGCGAGGCCACTCCCGTCTACACGGGGCCGCACATTTTTTCGATAGACTATCGCCTATTCTTCCGGCGGCAATTCGAAGTCAACCAGATTGCCTCGGAAGCCCTTGGTCTTCCATGCCCCCACAGCAATTCCAACCGCCATCCAGATCGCCCCGAAGACCAGCGCTTTCGAGCTCAGGCTAATCCAAAGAAAGAAACAAATCACGAAGCCCAGAACCGGCGGAGCCAGATTGACAAACTTCTTTTCCGGTTCATGCAAGTAGTAGCGGACGAATGCCGCTGCATTAACTCCCATGAAGGCGATCAGCGCGCCGAAATTGAGCAGGTTCGCACCTAGGTCATAACCCGTAGTAGCTCCAGCCAACGCCGGAAGCAGAAAAGCGCCGGCCAACGCCAGCGCGCCTACAAACAAAACGTTGTTGCGCGGCACTCGGCGTTTCGGATCAACCGCACCAAAGAAGGATTTCGGCAAAGCATTGCTGCGCCCCATGCCGTAGAGCAGCCGCGCCGCACCCAGTTGCGCACCCATGCCCGAGCCGAAGTTCGCCACCACTAGCGTGAACCCGACAATGGCAAAAAGCGGCGCCCAGGCGCGTCCCGCCACGAAAGTAAAAGCCGTGTCCATGTTCGGAAATGGCTGGGTTGCAGGCCAGAGGAGTTGCGCCGCGTAAACCTCGACCGCCGAAAGGATCCCGATCACCAGGCAGGTCAGCACTGTCGCCAGTAGGATGTTTCGTCGCGGATTCTCGGCTTCTTCTGAGAGCGTCGAGATACCATCAAAACCGATATAGGTGAGCACAGCAACCGAGGTCGTATTCAGCACGGCTTTCGTATTCCAGCTCGCGGGATCGTAAAATGGCCGCGTAAAGAACGACGCACCATCGTGAGGATGGCCAAAAATATAGCGCGCCGCTGCCACAAAGAAAATCGCAATCACCACGCCCATTCCCGCAGCCAGCGCGGTATTCACTCGAGCCGAAGTTTTCACGCCCTGAACATTCAAAGCGGTGAACACCAGCGCAAAGAAGACCGCCCACGCGGCATACGACACGCCAGGTGCAAACACGTGGGCCTGCTGGCTGATCCAGATAATGCAGATCATGGGATTGAGCAGGTAATCCATCACCATACTCCAGCCCGTCACATACCCGAGCGCAGGATTGATCTCCTGCCCTACATAAGTAAACGCCGAACCCGCGCTGGGATAGGCCCGCGCCATCCGCCCATAACTGATCGCGGTAAACAGCATCGCGACCATCGCGATCAGAATCGTAGTGACAACATGTCCATGCCCACGATTGCTGAGCACGCCAAAAACCGACATCGGAGCAACAGGTTGAATCACGATCACGCCATAAAGGATCAAATCCCAAAGCGTGAGCGTGCGGCGTAAGCGCGGACCGGACGGTGCAACAGAGATGGCAGGTTCCATGGGTCCGCCTATTGGATTATGGAGGGCTCAAAATGTCAATTATTAAAACGATTCCGTGCTTATCGGCGCCGCTTCACTTGCCATAGTCAAATCGATATCCGCGCTGCTCGTTCCCTGACAAGTGCCGGGTGTCGTATTCGAGAAGATAGTTCACATGCGCGTCGTCGAGTGGGAACGACTTGTCCGGCGAATACGGATAATCGCTCATCTTGAGAAACGGCAGCGGCGCCACGAAATTGCCTTCGGCAGCGTAGAAATCCATGTCCTTCTCATAGCCGTAGGCCGCGAAGAAATAATCGCGCACCCAGCCCTGAGGCAGTGCTGGCAAATGCGATGGATCAAAGTCGAGACGCACTTCGTCGCCCGAACCGAATACGACCGACTCGTCGTCCAACGCAGTCAGCAGCGGCAGCACGTCACCGTAGCGCGTGTAGGTTCCGGCAGGACGCGTGTAGGGACCCGTTGCGCTGGTCTTTTCGTAAACGTATTGCACGTTCCCCGGAGGCGTGCCCTCGATCTTCAGTGGGAATCCGTGAAAGCCCAGATCGGCGCGAACGAGCGGGACTGGCGTGGTCTTCACTCCGGCGGCGTCATCCCGAAGCCCCGCGTTTTCACCAGCGGGGCGAGAGCCTGCCCTGAGCTTGCCGAAGGGGATCTCCCACGGAGCGCCCTGTGCAGTGCGATCGACCAGAATGCTATCCCAATAAATCTGCAGATTGGTGGTGATGCGAATCTTCTGCGTCCCCGGCGGCAGCTTGCCGGTGAGGTCGGCGGTCATGGTGCGTGGGCCGCCTGCTGGGAAGCCCATGTCGTTGATCACACGCACCCACTTTCCGTGAGCACTAAGCGCTTCAACATACGGAGGGATTGCTTGTACGCCGGCCTGCGACGCGGCGTACATGCTGTTCGCCGAAAAATATTCGACTTCGCCGTGCAGCAGCAGCCACAGCGGGCCACCGCGGTAAGGCTCGCCCAGATCGAGCGTGAGGCCGTGCAGCTTGGCAAAGCCCTGAAACTGCGTCAAGGCAAAATCTCCAATGTAGCGATCCGCGAGAAGAGCTGGCAACACATTGTGGCCATGCTCATCCCACGCGCCCGCCGGCGGACGCGCGTCTTCTCTCTTGCTGACCACGACCTTGAACTCCGGGTACGGCGGGTTCGACGCGAAATATTCGTTGGGATACACATCAACATCGGCAGGATGATCGACCGCCAGCAAGCGCACCTGATCGAGATAGACGGCCTCCTCGAGCGGCTCCATGAAGCGAAAGCTGAGCTTGCCGTCTTTCTCGCGAATCGCGTTGCGATCGATCTTGATGTACTCGACCGGACGCGGAACGTCGCGCTGGCCGGGCCCAATCCAGTGGCCAACCACGCCCGCGCCGAGCATGTCGGCGACAAGTTCGTAGCGTTCGCCATTCCAAACAAACAGCGTAGGACAGGAACTGCCGCGACGGTCGATCTCAGTGATGTTCTGCTGCCGGTCGCCGGCGACATTGATTTCATCCTGCAATACGCCCGTCGGCCACAGCATGCGCACGATGTCCGCTTCCTTGGAGTCGCCCAGGCCAACCGTGAGATACGGCGAGTTCTGGCCGAGATAGCCATTTGATCCATAAATCTCAAACTTCTGCCGGTTCCCGCCGGAAAAAACTTCAACTTTGGTACCGATCGCGGATTTGTTATCAGCCAGTCCCTTGAGCGAAAGGCGCAGCCAGTGATTCTGATTGCCGCCTTCATTACGCAGCAGCACGGCGGGACCGTGATTCTGCGTGATCAGCAGGTCAGTCGCGCCGTCGCCATCGTAGTCGCCGGTGATGATGGCGCGTGGCTCTTTCAGTTGAATCTTGTCGAGCCCAACATCGGCGGTGACGTCTTTGAAACCATCCGCCCCGAGATTACGAAACAGCCTCACTTCGCCCTTGCCCTCTTTAGTTTCGCCGACTGCAACCAGGTCGACCCAGCCGTCGTTGTCATAGTCGATGGCGGCAACGCCGAAGGCACGCACCCAGTTTGTCTCTGGAAGAGGAACACGTTGAAAACTCTCTCCGTGATCGTTGCGCCACAGAGTGAGCCCGGGAGGCCCCATCTGTGTAAAGGCATAGTCCATCCAGCCGTCGTGATCGAAGTCAAGGACCGCCACTCCATTCGTGAAACTCGGCATCGAAGAGGTCAGATCGCTCCGGTCACGGAATTTTCCTTCACGCGGATTCTCGAAGAACTTTGGCGTTTTCCCGCCGGTGATCAAAAGATCGATCGCTCGATCGTTATTGAAATCTGTACCGACAGCAGCAATATTGCGAAATGAGCCGTCGAGCCCCGTTGCGTCGGTAACATTCGTGAAAGTCCCGTCGTTGTTATTCCGCCACAGCACATTGGAAGATAAAGTCAGGTCCGGGTTCGGCCACAATGAACGACAGGGCGGACATATCCCGTCATTCGATTCCGGCTCCTTCTTAATACGACTAGGCTGGGTAACGTACAGGTCCAAGTCCCCATCGTGGTCGTAATCGAGGAAGGTTACGCCGAGCGACTTTACGGTGTAAATGACAGCGGGTACGCCTGCCACGATGCCGCCTGGGGGCACATTTTCCCGATCCTTCTTGTGTGAAGTTCCCTGAACCGTTGCTCCATTCTTGACTCCCATGTGCAGGTCAAACCTGAGATCAAATGTGCCGTCCTTTTCATTGTGGAGCAGCCAGGTCCCAGTCCCGAACGTATACGCTACATCCGCGAAACCGTCATTGTCATAGTCACCGATCGCGCAACTTGTACCTCGAGGCGGCCCAGCATTGGCGACTGGGATTGCCCAGGCGAAAAAGTCTTTGGTAGCGTCTTCGAACCGACCGCCGATGTTATGGTAGAGCGTCGTGCCACCGTTGGCGCCATTATCCATAAGAAGAAGATCTATCTTGCCGTCGTTGTCATAGTCGAAGAAGCACGCGCCGCTGCCAAGATCATCATAGGAGTCTGCTTGCTTGAGAGAAGGCTTCGAGACAATCCCCGCCTCCGCCGTCACATCCACAAACCGCACCTTGATCTGCGCCGGCGCTTTCAACACCGCCGAGGGCGACTCGACTACCCGCGAGTACTGGCCCTGCTCGCCATAGGCCAGGCTCACGGGCGCGCCAAGTTTGTTCTGCGTGATGTACTGGAACTTTTTCAGGTGCTCGCGGGCGTGGTCGATCTCGGCCGACTGCTGATACGCTCGCGACAGACCAAACTCGGCCGAGGCATGCAGCGGGTTTAACCGCAGGGCGTGCTGGAAGGCGTCGATCGCTTGCGGAAATTGCTTGGCTTGCACATACGACGATCCCAGGAAATACGAGGTGTCGGCGTCGTTCGGGTCGATCTCGACCACGTGCTTGAAGGCATCGATGGCGGCTTGAGCTCCCCCAGTATTTTTCGCGAGCAGGCCGAGGTTGTACCAGGCGTTCGGGATTTTCGGGTCCTGCTTGAGCGAGTCCTCCAAGACTGTCTTGGCCTCATCGATTTTTTGAAGATTCAAAAGAGCGATGCCCTGGTTCAGCCGCGCGATGGTCAGCTTCGGATCGAGTTCGGCCGCTTGCTGGAAACACTTCAGTCCCTTCTCGAAAAGCTGCTGGTTCATGTAGGCAGCGCCGAGATTGTTCAGGCGCGCGGCCTCTGCGGGTTTCGCCGCCGGTTGAGTTTGCGGGGTCGCGAAAAGACCGAGTGCTGCCAGGAACGTGCCGGCTAGAGCCGCTGCAATTCGAGGAGTCATCTGATCAAAGATTTAACCACAGAGATCACAGGGAACACAGAGCAAACAGAAATTCTGCCCCAGTGGCGCCGCACATGACAGCAGATTCCTCGTCGCATTCGCTCTTCGGAATGACAGATCATTTTGCTGAGATGGCCTTCGCATACGGCCGGTTTGCGACTATGCCTTTAGCTTCTTCGACCGTGATCGTCTGTCCGGCGTTCACATTCGAGAGCTTATCGACCTGGCCGCTGGGCCATTGAATCTCAACGCTGTCAGCTTTGCTTTGCGCTCCCAGGCCGAAGGTGAGAACCAGTTCGCTCTGCGAAAGATAACTGGAGCCGGAGCGCAGCATCTTCCACTGTTTCCCGCCTTCTGCTGTTACATCCACCACCGCACCGATGCCGTCTCGATTCGACTTTGTCCCCACCAGTTTCAGGCGCAGGCTATGATTCGCCCCGCCCTCGTTGTGGAATAAATAAGCTGGGCCGGCGTTAGTGGTGATCAGAACATCCAAAAAGCCATCATTCTCGATATCGGCGTAAGCCGCGCCCCGCGCCACTCTGGGCGCGGCAAAGGCCTGGCCCATCTGCGCGGTCACTTCCTGAAACTTGCCTCCTCCAAGGTTGCGAAAAAGATGCGCAGGCTCGGCATATCTGACGCGCTTTTGCACGCGCTCGATCGCGTCCTCGATGTGGCCGTCGGCTACGAAAATGTCAGGCCAGCCGTCGTTGTCGTAATCGAAAAAGAAGCAGCCGAAACCGAGCGTGACCAGGGTGGCGCGGCCTACTTCCGATTGCGGAGCCTCGTCCACGAACAGTCCGTTGCCTTCGTTGTGATACAGCGAGAGCATCTGATTGGCGAAGTTGCTGATGATCACGCTGGGATGGCCGCTGCGGTCGTAGTCGGCGGCGTCGACGCCCATGCCGGCGCGGGCTACACCATCTTCGCTAAATGCTATACCTGAGGTTGCCCCGCGTTCTTCGAAGGTTCCGTCTTTCTTGTTGAGGTAGAGTTTGTTGGGCTGGGTGTCGTTGGCGATGAGAATGTCGGGCCAGCCGTCGCCGTTGTAATCGAGGACGTTGATGCCCAGGCTTTTCGAAGTGGAATCGCCTAGGCCGGCTTTTTGCGTGGCATCTTCAAACTTGCCGCCGCCGAGGTTATGCCACAGCCGGACCGATGTTCCCTTGTATGACTCCGGAGTGCAATAAGATTTGTGTGCGCCGTCGAGCGTGCAGTAGAGGTCTGTTTGCTCGGTCCACTGCACGTAGTTCGCGACTACTAGGTCGAGCTTGCCGTCGCGGTCGTAATCGACCCATGCTGCGCTGGTCGAGAATTCGTTCGGCCCCCACAGGCCAGCGGACTTAGTCACATCAGTGAAAGTGCCGTTGCCATTGTTATGGAAGAGATGGCTCTGGCCTAGCGCGCTGATGAAGATGTCGTCAAAGCCGTCGTTGTCGTAATCACCCACGGCTACGCCGAGTCCGAACATCGGCACAGCCAATCCAGCTTTGCGGGTTACATCGGTAAAAGTTCCGTTGCCATTGTTGTGGTATAGCTTTGGGGTTGTCGGTCCGGCGTGGGGATGTCCGGCAAAATCTTCGCCATTGACGAGGAGAATGTCGGGATAGCCGTCGTTGTCATAGTCAATGAAAGCGCATCCCGGACCCATGGTTTCCGGCAGCCACTTTTTCCCGAATGCGCCGTTGTTGTGGGTAAAGCGGATTCCGGCTTGCGTCGTGATGTCGCGGAAGCGGATCTGTGCGCCGGCGGCTTGCGCCAAAACCATTAACCACAGAGATACAGAGACGCAGAGAAATCTTGAATAACAAAATCTCAGACGTCCTCTGTGACTCTGTGACTCTGTGGTGACTTGATTGTTTTCTGTCTTCATTGGACTGGGCCTCGGCCGGAGACGATCGAGGCTACCGTTTTTGCGGGCCTCGGATTCAGCGCCGTGAGCGGCACGGAGACGTGTTCGTGCACGGCCTGCCTCTCGTTGTTATCTTCAGGATGCAATTGGCGATACGGCCCGGTGATCGCCTGAGACGATTCATCGGCTTTGAAGCGCAGGTAGCGAGCCTCGTGCTCTTTCGCGAGCTTTTCGTCGCCCAGGCCATTGTAGGAAAGCATCAGGTTATAGTGCGCCTGCAGGTCTTCGGGGTCGATTGCTAAAACGGATTGCAAGGTCTTCACCGCATCTGCGTACTTGCGTTGCAAAAAGAAGATCCGTCCCAGATCATTGAGGGCCACGCGGTCGCGCGGATACTGAGCTAACACGATACCCAAGCGACTAGCAGCGTCGGCGTAGTTACCGTCGGCGCGCAGCACGCGGGCGTAAAAGTAGTTGGCGCGCGCCAGATCTGGTGCGAGAGCCAGCGCCTTCTCTAGTACGACACGGGCGCGCACCATATCGCCCTCCTGCACGGCACAGCGTCCGATATTGACCCAGCCATCGGCGTTACTCGGATCCGCTTCAGTCACTTTCTGGAATGCCGCAGCTGCGCCCTTGAGGTCGCCCTGCAGAAACAGGCCGATTCCGTAATCGTTCCAGCGCTGCCATTCGTTCTTGAGTGCGATGGTCTTTGGTTCAGGAAGCGGCGCATCGTGTGCGACTACGGGCAGCGTCACTTCATCTTCCGCAACCGTCACGATGGGCAGATCGGGAATCCTTTCCTCCTTGGCCGAGACTCCCTGAATCGACTTGGTGAAGACAAAGAGACGGTCGTCGTAATCGGGCGTTACTTCGCGGCCTGGCTTATCACCAGGCTCGCCAGCGAAAGCGAACTGTGTCTCCCACCATGAGAACTTGCGGTAGCAGAGGCGCGCGTGCAGCGTGATCTTGTTGCCGGTGCTTTCAGGAATCAACATGCGATAGTGCACCGTGTCGGCCGCGCCCGGCGGGATGAGCCGCACATACACTACCGCTCTCGTCGCCCAGGCGTTGCGTTTGTTGATGGGGTTGCCGTGAGCATCGATTTGCAATGACCGGTAAAAGTGCGCGCCTTTTTCCACGGGACCTTTGCCGTTGTCTTCGACCATACCGCTCCAGAAAATAGTCTGCCCTTTGTCATCCGTGCCCTTCAGTTCGAGCCAGGTGTCGTAGGCATCGACCGTGCCGCCGGGAAAAAAATGTCCGACCTTTTTCGTGCGGACGACCACGTCCACGCGCACGGTGTCACCGCGGCGGAGTGCGGGCTGCACAAGGTTGAGGGGAGCGGTGACTGGGACAACTTCTCCGCTGGCACTTGTTTCGGAACTCGGAGTAATTTTGGTTTCCGCTTCTTCGCCTACGGCGAAGGTTGTGGCCAGTTCCGATTGGCTCGCCGCTTTGGGCGCGGCCGAAAGCGGAGCTTGGGCGCGAGAAAGAGCAAAAATATCCACGCTGACAATGCCGTTCTTAAGAAACGCCTCAGTGAGTTTCAGTTGTGCGGCATCTTCATTCGCAGTAGGCAGCGCGGTGTTCGCGGCGGGGAAGCGGTGCGAGTGCACGAATCCGTTGATGTTGCCTGCGTCTTTCGAGGGCTCCATGGGCATGTGGCAATCCGCGCACTGCTGCGGCTTGGGCGGATAGTAAAACGAACGCGCGCCCTGCCCGGAAACGCCGCTGGCCTGCCAGTTGTCGTATTCGTTGAAACCGCGCACCCAGCGATAGTGATTCACGGGAACGTCGAGATGCACTTTGTGGCAGGTGGAGCAGAACTCCGCTGTCTGAGTTCTCATGAAAGGCTTGAGGAAAACGCGGCGATGCGGTTCCGGATTCAGCCGGATCAGGAAATCGTGCAGCGCACGGGCCACGGGATTCTTGGTGGCAGCGAGCTCGTGCAGCTTGGGGTACTCCAGATAAAAATCGCCCTGGCCCATGGTGCTCTTCACGCGGGCGATGGAGTGGCACATCATGCAGCCGAGACCGGCTTGCGATTCCGGGCGGTGCACGATCTGCTTGACCGGCGTATCCATCAGTCCGCTGTAGAGCAGGGCCGGGTCATGGCATCCGCCGCACCATTTCGAAGGCTTGGTGCCGATCGTATCCTGCATGTACTCGATCGACTTGCGATACCACTGATTGTTGAGCGAAGAAAAATGGTGAGCCGAACTGAACCATTGATTGTAAATATCTTCGTGACAGCGCCTGCAGGAATCGGATTCCATAAAAAACTTGCTGGGAATTTTCTGATTGCCGTAAACCTGCGCGGAGCTGGGGAAGAATGCGCCTTCGGGCCCGTCGCCCTCGCCGTTCATATTGTCGGGCGGCATCGTGGGATTTTGAATGCGGGCGCGAGTCTGCCAACTGTCGCGCAGGTAGTTCGCACTGTAGCCAATGGCGGCGACCACGGCCAGGCAGATTGCGGTTCGGAGCGTTGCGGTCGCGGCACTTGAGTTCAACCATCCGCGTCTTCCCATGTACTCGGCGACCAGCAGGGCGACTCCGGCGAGTGAGATCACGATGTGGAGGTAGAGCCAATTCCACTCAGCCCGCGGCGTACCAGTCTTGATGAGAATGATTCCGAGGATTGCGCCCGTGGCCACCAGCAACCATCCGGCGCGGGCAAGAAAGGTGCCTTGCCGCAGGAGGCGAATCAGCGCTGGGATGAGGAGAATCGCGGCGACCACTCCGGCCAACGCGTGCAGAAGAACCACAACCGCATAGAAGATGTTGGGTTGCGGAAAAGCGTAAAGGTACGCCGCGGAAATCACCAGGAATAGCAGGAGACAGAACAAGTTGCGGCCGGCGGTCTTCTTCGATGATGAATTTTGTACCATTGGAAACAGTTCGGCGGCTCGCAGTGAATCCAGTCCCCAGAGTAACTGAAATCGCGTGCGACCAAGTTACTCAGGCAGGCGCGCGGGGGGAATAATGCAAAAACACTATTGGAGATCGAGCGGCTTCAGGAAATCGGTGGAATTTTCCAGGCGCCACATTGATCTTCCAGCGCCGCTGCGACAGATAGGACCTGTTCTTCTTCCCAAGGGCGTCCCACGATTTGCACGCCGATGGGCAGGCCTTCGGAGGAGTGGCCGACCGGTACCACTGCAGCGGGATTGCCTAATAGGTTAAAGAATTCGGTGTAGCTCCAGGCATCGAGATAGCGGACGAGTTTGCCTTCAACCTGCCAACTGCGCTCCCCGTGCCGGAATGCGGGAATTGCCGCCGCGGGACACAATAGGATTTGCTGCTGCTGCATCTGCTTGAGAAAACGCGTGCGCAGTCGATCGCGCTCGATCCAAACTTGCAAGAGAGTCTCGCCAGTAAGCGCGGGTTCGGCGGCCGACCACTCCAGAAACTGCGTCAGGATGGGGCTGACGTCCGACTCCCGGCCTTTGAACATCGGCCGCAGTAGCATTCCGCCGGCAACTACGAAGAGCTGGTGCCAGAACTCGCGCGCTTCTTCGAGCCCTGCCGGCTGAAACGGTTCCACTTGAAACCCAGCGCTGCGCAGGCCCTCTGCCGCAGTGCGCACAGCCACGCGAGTCTCTGCTGTGATCGGCGTGCGGCCATCATCTTCGAAATAACCGACTCTCAAACTTCTGGCTTCCGCTTCACTGGGCCAGCGCAGCGGCACCGGAGCCGCGCAAGTGTCGCCGCTGTCAGGGCCCTGCATTACCTCGAACAGGACTTTCAAATCGGCGACGGTGCGCGCCATCGGACCGACGACGCCGATCAGTGCAAATGGACCCGCGGATTCAGGATAGTGGCCGGTCGCGGGAATTCTTCCCGGCGTCGGCTTTAGACCGCAGATGCCACAGAAGTGAGCGGGGACGCGAATGGAACCACCGCCGTCACTGCCCACGCCACCGGCAGACATGCCTGCGGCAATTGCCGCAGCTTCGCCTCCGCTTGAGCCGCCGGGCGTGCGTTCGAGATCCCACGGATTGTTAGTACGACCATGGAGCAGGTTGTCGGTTTCCCACGCCATGAGCAGTTCGGGAGTGTTGGTCACGCCCAGCACGATCGCGCCGGCGGCTCGCAAACGGGCCACCAGGGGCGCATCTTGAGCGGGGACGAATCCGCTGCGCAGGCGCGTGCCCGATTCACAGCGCAAGCCCGACACTACGATGGAGCTTTTGATACTGATCGGCACACCGTGCAGCGGGCCCAGCTTTTTGTTGCGCATCACCTCGGTCTCAGAAGCCTTGGCGGCCCGCCGGGACTGTTCTGCATCGACGTGCACGAATGCATTTAGTTCCGGATTCAGTTTTTCGATTTGTTTCAGGTGGGCGTCCACGAGTTCGACCGGAGAGATTTTCTTTTTCCGAATTTGCTCGGCCATGCAAACGGCGGCGACGAAGGTTAGATCGCTCATGAGCGGCCTCGCATGGCGTGATCGAGCATAGCTCGGTCGAGCATCCGCTTTTCGTCGGACGTGAGGGAGCGGTGTTCACCCTTCGGCAACTCGCCCAGTTGCAGCGGTCCGATGGCTACGCGGACGAGTCGTAACACTTCGACTTCCAAGGCCTCGATCATGCGGCGGATCTGGCGATTCTTGCCTTCATCAAGCACAATCTCAACCCAGCAGTTTTTCTGCCCAGCGCGCAGACGGCGCACCTCTTTCGCCCGCAGCATTTCTCTGTCTTTCGTTTTCACTCCCTGGACCAGCGCGCGGATAAATTCTTCACCTGCCACCGTCCCCACTTGCACATGGTAAGTCTTGTCCAAATGCGTTTCTGGCGCGGTGATGCGTGCGCCCCACTCGGAATCGTTAGTCAGCAGCAGCAAGCCCTCGCTGGCTTTATCCAATCGGCCAACCGGGGCAATCCAGGGCAGGTTTGTTGGCGGCAAACCTTTCTTTGCAGCAAGCTTCTCGTCCAATCCCGCGTACACGGTTTCCCGGCCTTTCTCGTCCGATGCTGTCGTTACCACGCCGCGAGGCTTGTTCAGCATGAGATAGATTTTCGCTTGAGGTTCGACCACTTTCCCATCGACTGCAATTTGATCACGCTTCCCGGAAACGGGCGCCTCCGGATCGCGACTGACTCGGCCGTTCAGCGTCACGCGGCCGGCGCGAATCAGTTGCGCGGCGCGCGACCGCGAGCAATATCCCAGCTTCGACAAGGCGCGTGCCAAGCTGGTCTTCCGGATGGATGCGTTCGCTTTCATCCATTCATGCTAACCGAGAATCCGACGAGCCCGCGAATGCACAATCCGGCAACACTTGGTAGGATGTTTGCGCTGACTGGGAGAAGGAGCTTATGGCCCACCAACATCCTCCGCGCTTTCTGAAGATTGTGGACGACGCCAAGACACGCGTACGCGAAACCAACGTCGAGCAAGTGAAGAAAAAGCTGGATCGCGGCGAGAAGTTCATTCTGGTGGACGTGCGGGAAGAGAGCGAATTTTCCAAGGATCATCTTCCCGGCGCCATTCATCTGGGCAAGGGCGTCATCGAACGGGACATCGAAGCCCGTGTGCCTGATCTTGGAGCGGAGATTGTGCTTTACTGCGGCGGCGGTTTCCGCTCGGCGCTGGCCGCCGACAATCTGCAGAAGATGGGCTACACCAACGTGATCTCGATGGACGGCGGAATCCGTGACTGGCGGGAGAAGGGATATCCGCTGACGAAGACAGTAGCTAGTACCTAGTAGCCAGTTGCTTGGGTTGTAGAACGCTGCTGAGTTCTTGGTACTGGGTACTGGGTACTTGTTCGCATAGCGCATCTCCACCTACTTATGAATAGCCGCATCTTCTTCTGGTCGCTCACGTCTGCGCTGGCCGGATTTCTTTTCGGTTTCGACACGGTGGTTATTTCCGGCGCTGAAAAAACAATTCAAGCGCTTTGGGGTCTGAGTCCCGGGCTGCACGGCATCGCCATGGCTTCGGCTCTTTACGGCACTGTCGTGGGCGCCCTGCTCGGAGGCTGGCCCGCCGACCGCTTCGGGCGCAAGGCCACGTTGCTGTGGATCGGCATTTTGTATTTAGTAGGCGCCGTGGGCTCAGGGCTGGCACCGAATGTCACCGTCTTCATTATCGCGCGGGTAATCGGTGGACTGGGGATCGGCATCTCGACCGTGGTTGCGCCCATGTACATCTCGGAAATCGCACCGCCCAAGCATCGCGGCCTGCTTGCCGGCATGTTCCAATTCAACATTGTTTTCGGCATTTTGATCGCCTACGTATCGAATGCTCTATTGGCTGGCATTGGTGACAATGCTTGGCGCTGGATGCTCGGCGTGGCTGCATTTCCATCGTTGATCTATGCTGCATTGTGTTTTGGCCTGCCCGAAAGTCCTCGCTGGCTGCTTAGCCGGAAGGGCGACCGCGAGTCTGCACTCGCGGTGCTGCAACGCATCGAGCCCGAGGCTTCGAACACGCAAATTGCGGCCGAGGCTGACGAGATTGCCGCGGCGGCGGCATCGGAACAAAAATCGTCGTCCGGACATTTCTGGACAAAGCGGCTTCGCAAGCCAATCCTGCTGGCCATCCTGATTGCGTTTTTCAATCAGATGTCGGGCATCAATGCGATTTTGTACTTCGCGCCGCGCATCTTTGAATTGACCGGTCTGGGCGCGAAAGCTGCGCTGCTGCAATCGATTGGGATCGGCATCACGAATCTGGTTTTCACTTTCGTCGGACTCTGGCTGATTGACCGGCTGGGCCGGCGCACTCTTCTTTATATCGGCTCGGTCGGCTACATCACTTCGCTGGGCCTGGTGGCGTGGGCTTTCTTTACCGGTCACTACCTGATCGTGCCGGCTTGCATCTTCGCGTTCATCGCTGCGCATGCGGTCGGCCAGGGAGCAGTGATCTGGGTTTTCATCTCCGAAATATTTCCCAATCGCCATCGCGCGGAGGGGCAGAGCGTCGGCTGCGGAACACACTGGATCTTTGCCGCCTTGCTCACTACTTTCTTTCCGAAGGTGGTCTCTGATTTTCCGATCGGATATGTTTTCTCGTTCTTTGCCGGCATGATGGTGCTGCAACTTCTCTGGGTTATGACCATGGTGCCGGAGACGAAGGGCGTGTCGCTGGAGCAGATTCAGAGAGAGATGGGGATCGAATAGAGGTCGTAGGCTCTCGGGGCGAGAGGAATACAGAGCCTCAATCCAGATCAAAAAAGCGCGGATCGATCTTAGCTAAAATATCTGGAATCAGCAAGTTACACATTCCGAGCCTTGCTTAGATCCGGCTAAAATATTGAAAGTAAATAACTTACCTGCAAAATATTCCATTCAAAAGACTTAGACGACTTTGCCTTTGCTAAGTCCTTTTGAATGAGCGACCGGCCCGCAAAATATTGCATTCACGGGAGTTATCTACTTCGCCATTTGGATGTCAATGAACTGAGAAGCCCTGGGTGAGAATTTCGTAGCACGAGACGTTGGCTTGTGCCGTCTCACGCGCCATCGATCATCATCGCGCAAGCAACGGGCTGTGGACAAGGTTGGATGTCACAAGAGGCTTGTGGAAATTCTTGAGAGAGCGGGATCGTCGCGAAAAAGTCTGATTGCGAACCGATCCCCTTGGCGGCATCAGGAGAATTCCCTGCAGGAGCCACAATGACGCACACGCTGCCGGGGTTCCCTCGGCTTCGCTCGGGACAGGCTCTTCGACTGCGGTTGATCTTCGCGCTTTGGCGCGAAGATCAATCCTCGCTCAGGATGACAGACCTCAATTCCAGCGCAAAACAAAACGTCCCAGACTCGATTAGAGTCTTGGGACGTCTGTTGATCAGCCCTCCCCCAAGTGCTGCTCAAGAACAGAGTAGCGTAGAGCTGCAAACTCGTATATGGCTCCGTCGTGCCATTACTAAAGAGAAAACGGCAGGCCTCGCCTGCATCCGTAACCCCTTGTACACCAAGATGTTACGCGATCACTGGGATGTTACTGACCCCTGCCGTGCCGAACACGCGGCGATAGCGCTCGATTTCCACAGGCGGGCCGAGCGCTTTCGCATAATTATCGGAGAGCTTCACGGCTGGACGTCCCTCGACGCTGGAGACTTTGCTGATCAGGCTGATGGGATCGAAGCCGCTGCTGCCGCTGGGATCGCAATCGCGGAAATCGTTGGTGAGAAGCGTACCCCAGCCGGCGCTGAAGCGAATGCGGCGGCCGGGAGTCCACTTGTGTCGATCATCGAAGTCGGCCGCGCTGCGGATATCGTTGACCGTGGTTCCGCTTCGCAAAGTTCCGCCGAAATAGGCGTGCAGGCCCAGGATGTCGTCGACGTCGAGCGCGTCGGAGGCGATGATGAGTTTGTTGTGCGCATCGCGGCCGCGGGCCGTGAGCCAGGCGATATATTCATCGCCGGCAATGTAGGGATCTTTGCTGTCGATACGCTGGCCGGTCCAATCGGCGGCCCAGTCGGGCGCGCCTTCCAGGAATTGTGTGGTTCCGAACGTGTCGGGGAGCATGATGCGCAGCGCGCCGTCGTATGTTTTCTGCCACATCTCGAGGACCTGATACTGAGAGGCTTTCAACGCCTCATCATCATCGGGCGGCGTGAGCGCGGCGAGCACCATGGGGATCTCGTGCGCGTTGGTGCCGATGGCTTCAAGATCATGCTTGTGCGCGAGGAAGGCGTTGGAAGTTCCGGTGAAGCCGTCGCCGAGGTTCGCCGCCATGGCTTCGACTACATATTCTTGCCAGAGGAAGCTGTGACGGCGGCGAGTTCCGAAGTCTGCGACGTTGAGATTGGGAACTCCACGAAGGCGTTCGATTTTGCTCCACAGCTTGGTCTTCGCGCGGGCGTAGAGGATGTCGAGACCGAACTCGCTCAGCTTTTTCAGGTTCGCGCGGGTGCGCAGCTCGCTGATGATAGAGAGCGAATAGAGCTCCCACATGGTGGTATCGGTCCAGAGGCCGTCGAACGATAGATGGAAGCGGCCGTCTTTTACTGAGAGTTCGTAGTCTGAGAGGCGGAAGTCGCGCTCCAGCCATTCCAGGAAGGCAGGTTCGAAAATTCCGCGGCGACCGTAGAAGGTGTTGCCGGCGAGCCAGACCAATTCAGACCTGCGAAAGCGCATTTCTCTGGCGTGATCGAGTTGCTCGATGAGTTCTTCGTGGGCGAAGGTGTCGACCGGGCCGCTGGCAGAGCGGTTGTACAGGGTGAACTGGACTCGAGTCTTCGGGTAATGCTTCCAGATGAATTGCAGCATCAGCAGCTTGTAGAAATCGGTGTCGAGCAGGGATCGCGTGACCGGGTCGAGTTCCCAGTTGTGGTTGTGCGCCCGTTCGGCGAAGTTCACGATCATGCACTGATATCCTCATATGCCGTGGCTGCAAAAGCAAATCACAAGGGTATGTCGGAGGCAGGAGTCTCAGGAGAATTTAAGGTCAAGTTCGCTCTCGAAGAAGAGCGCGAGATTGGCGGCTTCGCGCTTGACGCCGGCGCGCTCTGTCTTGGAAAGCTTGCCAAACGGCTCGACGTTTACGAGCAGCCTCTTGCCTTGAACTTTGTGAGACCAGACGCCGGCGATCGCACCATCGATTAACACTACGGGGGAGATCCAACCCTGGTTGCGGTAGACGCGCTTGTAGTGATGCGGGCTCAGCAGATGGTCTTTTTCGCGATGGGCGAGCAGATAGGAATCGAAATTCGGAAGGAGGCGAATTGAGGTGGTTGCCGAAGGGCGACCGCTTAGAGCCGCCGCATCTTCGCGAAGCAGGAAACGATTCTTCTTTTCGCCGGGAATCTCTATCAGTTCGGGTTCGAGCAAGGCGGGAAGCGATTTAACCTCCTGCACGGGGATGCCCGCCCAGTGCGAAAAGTCGGTTACTGTCGCTGGGCCGTAGGCACGCAGATACTTTCGGAAGAGAGCGCACTGCGCTTCTGTCGCAGACATCCGCTCACGCTTCAGCTTCGGTAGCCACTGGTCGGTGCGGATGAAAACGATTGCGTTGCCCTCGCCCCGGCCGTAACAGATCAAGCCCTCGGCCACTGGGAGACGAACCAGGCTCCAGGAGTTCTCCATCCAGAAACGCACTTGCTTGCTGGCTTTGGGACGAATGGCGGCGGCGATAGCAGGCCTGCTCAGTGGTCCGGCGGAGAGCGCCTCCATGATCGAGGGGATTAGTGCTTCGCTCTCAGCGCGTGTGATGCCACATCTCTCCATGACGCGCATCGCCTGCGCCAAGCGGCTTGGTCTGAGGGCGGCGATGTAGAGCGGAAATTCGTCGGTGGGAATGAGATGCAGGGTCTGCCGCATGAGCGAAGTTTTGACCAGAGTGCGTGTCTTCCACAGTGCGGTTTCGATTTGCGGGCGCGTGATGGCGTGGTTGCGGGTCCAGAGCTGAAGGTAGGCGGCCGACATTACTTGCGCCTGCACGCCGCATACATCGCGGCAGATGGTGACCACATCTTGATCTTGAACGGAGTCTTCCGAGAGGTGATGACGCCGCAGGCGGAAGTTTGCCATTGCTTCGATCCGAATTGGTGACGGAGCTTTCGGCATCTGTGTCACTCGCGGCCGCGATCTCTTATTTGCGCGGATCGAAGTAACGCCGAGGAGGCGGAAGATTCATAGTTCCGCTGACCTCAATCGAAAAAGTTTTCTCTGCGGATTTGCCGTCGAGGCCTTCGGCTATGAACTGCACCGTGTATTTCCCGGCGGCGGTGTATGCGTGAGTGAGGGTCGAGCCATTGGCGGTCACTTCGTCGCCGAAATCCCAATGGCAGGCGAGGGCGGGGACTCCGTCTTTCGATGTTGCACTGGAGAACTCGACCTCTTCGCCAATTTTCGCTTGAGACGGCACCTTGAAGGCAATCGAGGGCGCGGCTGGTGGGATCGACGCATCGATGATCTTGATCAGCTTGACCGAGTGTGCGGGCTGATTATCTAGGCGAAGCGTTTCGTGGTCCATTGCCAACCGCTGATCTGGGGCGAACGAATCAAATAGTTCGTAGGAATGGCCGGGCGACAGCTTCAAGTCGGACAGAGAGAAAGTGCGAGAACTTGGCTGCTCTGTCCAGTTGAAGACGGCTAGGATCGATTGACGTGGATCTTCGTGCAATAGGAAGACGCTTGGTTGCTCGTCTTTATCGGCATAGGTCATCAGATCGAGAGGCACGGCGGCCTGACTAAGCTTTGCCATCGCGAGCAAATCAGGATTCTTGACCAGGGCAACGCGTTCCTGATCGCTTCCCAGGGTTGGGAGGTCGTCGCCAATTTCGAACATTCCTCCGGAGACCGCCGCCAGCGCGATAGAGACCTGGGCTCCATTCAAGGTGACTGGAGCTTCGATAGTTCGTTCTTCGAGGAGCTGGCGAGAGACGGTGAACGCGTCCGGGTCAGTGACGAAGAAATTGCGATGCATGTAATAACGCGCGGCTATGCCCGGAGCGGCTTCCTTGCTGCGCTGGAATGTGTGGCCTGTGTCCTGAGAGATGCGGCCTTCATCGACCAGACCGACCGGGTTCAACATCGGGCTGCCATCTTTATCGAGCAGCACGTCGTCGCCAACGATTTTGCGGATGATCTCGAGACCGATGCGCTGCGCTTCCAGCGCGCTTGTGTTGGGGCGGTGGTAATAACCTTCGATCGCCGTATTGTCCATGAAGTCGAGCTTGATGTAGCGCGCGCCCCATTCTCGCGTGAGTGTGCGATAGGTCTGGCGAAGATATTCCTGGGCGTCGGGATTTGTGACGTCCAAGACAAACAAGCGTTCGCCCTTCACCTCTTCGGCGTCTGCAATCGAAATTGGGTCGCCGTGGGCGTTGTGCACCAGCCAATCTTTATGATGCTCGTAAATCCAGGCGCGCTCGCCGACTTCGAAGGGAGCGGTCCAAACTCCTATATTTAATCCCAGGCGGGAAATGCGGCGAGTCAGATCCCACATGCCGCGGGGAAATTGCGAGGCGTTGGGCGTGGCATATTCTCCGCGAGAGTATCCGTAGCCCAGGTCGAAATGAAAATAGTCATAGCCCAGCGGTTTCAAGTGTTCGGCTAGCCATTGCGCGTTCGTTAGCGCGGTGCCTTGCGTGATCTTGGTGTAGAAGGCTGTCCAGCTCCACCATCCGAGCAGGTTGTCGGAGCTGACGCGGGCGTGATGGAGGTTTCGAATCGCGGCGCCATAGTTCTCGAGTTGCGAATAATAGTTACTTCCAGCAGCAAACATCACCCGCTCTGAAGCTATCGATTCGCCTGGAGCGAGGGGAACGTTTAGTTCGATTAGATTTTCCGCCGGTCCTTCGCGCAGGCCGGATTCAGGATCGGTTGCTTGTATCTCGGTGGTTCCCGTGGAATCGACCGTGTACGACGCGATGGCGGGAGCATCCGACGAAGAAGATTGCGTTTGCAAATGAATGATGGTGAGGAAGCGGTTGGAGGTTAGGGCGCCGAGAAACAAACTCTCCTTGCTCTCTCTATTGTAGATGAGCTGGCTGCCTACGGCGCGGTGCATGCCCTGAGGAGCTTTTCCCAAATCATAAATCTGCAACGGCGGCCAGTCTTCGCTGAAGCTATCGGAGAGAATGCGGTCGGCGCTCTGCGGGCCGCTGAGATCGATGATTTTGTTTCCGACGGCCTCGACGCTTCGGATACTTTGGATTGCCAACCGCTTGCCAGTGTGATTTCGTACTTCGGCTTCGATTGCGCCGAAAGCCCTTCCCTCGTACATCTCCAGCGTGTATGCGAGATCAGGGACGTTGGGAAGTCCGGACGAAGTGACGATAATTTTCTTGCCGTGTCCGAGAGCGTCCTCAAAATTCGATTCAGATATCTCGTGGTGCGGGTAATCCGTCGACTTGATCCACTTGTGATCGATTTCCGCTGCTACTCTTGCGTGCAGGGTCGCGTGTCCGCCAGTTCCCGCTCGGATCTCGTACGTGCTGTCGCCCGGCTGAACTGCCACAGAAAGGCCCTCGATGGAAAGTTCCAGCGGAGAGGCCTTAGACGGGTCGGAAGAGCCGAGACAGCCTGCGACGAGGATTAGCACGCAGGCCATCAAGAGAAAACCACAAATAGTGTGCCGGATCATAAAATCCTTTCGTTGTTGAACGGCCAGGTAGCTTTCCACTTCGCCCAGATGAAGAAAACCAGAACGCCGGTGAATAGCGTCAATAAACCGATCTTGATGTAAAGCCAGCCCGAGGTGAGAAAAACGTATCCCCACCCGAAGAAAGCAATGACCATGGGAGTGGGATAGAACCACATTTTGTACGGACGCGCGCTGTCGGGAAACTTTCGCCGCAACAGTGGGATAGCAAACAGCTGTCCGAGAAACTGCACAAGGATTCTGGTGGTGATCAAGGCGCTGACGAGCTGATCAAGCTTCAAGAAAGCGCAGCCAATCGACACACCGCCGAGAACCAGCAGCGAAACCTGGGGATAGTTTTTCGTGGGATGCAGATACGCGAATGGGCGAAAAAAATACCCGTCGATGGCCGCGGCATAAGGAATTCGCGAATAACCCAGAAGAAGCGCAAACACGGCGCCGAAGGCTGACCAGAGGACAAAAATGGTCACCACAATGGCAGCGCCTCTGCCGTAGAGATGCTCCATAAAATCGGAAACGATGAAGTTGGAATGAATTCCTTCGCGCCAGGGCACGACTCCGATCAAGGCGAGATGCAGGGCCAGATATCCTACGCAGCAGACTGCGAGCGAATACAGAATCGATCGTGGCACCACGTAGGATGGATTCTGCACTTCATCGCCGATGTAGCACACGTCGTAATATCCCAGATAGTTGTACACGGCGATCAAAGTCGCGCCGCCCAGGCCGAGCACGAAGCCGCGATTGAAGGCCATCGCTCCCGGAGGAAAATCGAATGCGCGGTGGGCGTTGAAGTGGAAGAAACCGGTGACGATGACCGTTGCCATCGCGAGCACTGTGCCAATCCAAACTGTAATCGTGGCCTTCCTCAGGAACGTCATCTGCCGGCACAGGAGGAACAACGCGGCAAGGCCTGCAGCCACGGCCACATACTGCTGGCCTCGCGCGGTCAAGCCCGGCCAGAGATAGGAAGAATAGTTTCCGAATCCAATCATTCCGGATGCGATTTCCAAAGGTCCGCTGAGAACGAATTGCCAGATGAAAAGAAAAGCCATGAGGCGTCCCCAACTTTGGTGGCCGTAGGCTTCGCGCAGAAAATGGTAGCTGCCACCGGAGCCGGGCAGGGCCGCGCCCAGTTCGCTCCATATCAAGCCGTCGGAGATCACTATGAACGCGCCGGTTACCCAGCCCAGCATGGCTTGCGGGCCGCCCATGGACGCCATCAAGAGTGGGATGGTGATGAAGGGGCCGATCCCAACCATGTTCGAAATGTTCAGAGCCGTGGCATGAAGTAAACCGAAGGCGCGCGTGAGGTGAGGTTGCGTTTCAGTCTTCATGGGCGAGGACATATTAGAACAAGTAGGTGACAAGCGGCGGCTCGCGGGATAAATTGAGTCTGCTTGTGATGAGCGTCGACGCAGAATTTCGAGTGATTACTGAATGATGACATCAGATTCGAATGGGCGGTCGGCCGTGCGTTACAGAGATGTGATGGACGGCCGCGCTGGATTCTGCCTGCGGGCTGATTGGGGCCATGTCTCTGTTCTCGAAGGGGGAGGGCATATCTGCGAATTGAATCTGAATGCGCGCTCCGGAGTGAACCCGCTGTGGCGGCCACCCTGGACGACGATCGATCCCTTCAAGTACACGGCGGCGAAACATGCGCGCAAGTATGGGCCTGCGCCGGATGGCCGGCTGCTCGCCGGTATCGCGGGACATAGTCTTAGCTTTGATCACTTCGGTCCGCCTTCGGCAGAAGAAACGGCAGCGGGCCTTACGACCCACGGAGAAGCGCCTGCGTTGCGGTGGAAGATGGAGAAGCTAGCGCAGTCGCCGAGACCACAATTGCAATACGGGGCGACACTTCCCGAGGCTCAGATCCGGTTCAGGAGGAAGCTGACACTTGATCGCATGAATCCGGTGATTTATTGCGAAGAAGAGGCGGTTAACCTGAGTCGTTACGACCGGCCGATTTCGTGGAACGAGCATGTCACCTTCGGGCCGCCGTTTCTGGAAGCGGGCGTCACCTGGTTCGATATGCCGGCGACGCGAGCAAAGGTCGCTCCAGCGAGCTACAGCCCGCGATGTTTTCTTCAGCCGGATGCGGAGTTTAATTGGCCGGACGCCCCGACAAGAAATCATGGGCGGATGAACTTACGCACTACGCCGGCTTTGCGGTTCGGACACTACACTGCGCAATTGTTGAATCCGAAACTGGAGATTGGTTTTATTGCAGCCTGTAACCCGCGGCTGAAGCTGCTCGTCGTCTATGCATTTCGACGGGCAGACTTCCCCTGGGTGGGCAATTGGGAAGAACGATACAATCGGGTCCAAGCGCCGTGGCTGGGAAAGACTTTCTGCCGGGGCCTTGAGTTCAGCACCACTCCGTTCGCCATTCCGCGGCGCGACACCATCGCGCAGGGTCCTTTGTTCGGAGAACCGACCTATCGCTGGCTTCCGGCTAAATCCCAGGCGCGGGTCCGTTTTCTGATTATGTTGTTTGAAGTGCCGGAGACATTTCGCGGTGTGGGTGACGTTTCCATTGCCAAGAGAAAGATTGATGTAGTCGAATCCGGAGGGCGCGGCCGGAAGCTTTCAGTCGCCGCTGAGAGGTTTCTGTGAATGGTGCCGATCGTCATGATGTGTGTCCCGGCAGTCTGGATGAAATGCCTGTCGTGCTGACGCAGCAGGAATCGAAAACCCATCATGAGTCTGCTTGCCGTTGATATCGGTTCGAGTCGATGCAAAGCGGTGGTGTTTGCGGCGACTGGCGAGATACTTGCCCAGCACGCCTGCGCATACGCACCGGAGTTTCCTTCGCCTTCGCAGGCAGAGATGGACGCTGAGCGTTTTTGGCAGGCGCTGTGTGCCTGCTCGCAGGCGGTGTCCAGGAATGTTTCTGATCCGGTTCGAGCGCTTTGCTTGAGTTCACACGGCGAAAGCTTCGTGCCGGTCAACGGACGCAATGAGACCATCGCCGCAGCCATTCTTAATCAGGATCATCGAGCGACAGAAGAGGCGGCGTGGATTGAAGCGACGTTGGGGAGGAAGTGCCTTTTCGAGATTACAGGACTGGTGGCTCATCCCATGTATCCGGTGCCGAAGATTCTATGGTTGCGTAAACACAGGGCGGAACTTTTCGCTTCTTCGGTTCGCTTCCTTACGGTGATCGGATATTTACTCTCGCGGCTCGGGCTGCCCGCTTATATCGATTATTCGTTGGCCTCGCGCTATCTGGCATTTGATATACGGCGGCGCGAGTGGTCCTCGGAAATTCTCGCGGCTACAGAAATAAATCCGGAATGGTTGCCCGTTGCTGTACCCGCTGGAACGATTGCTGGAAAATTAGATGCGGCTGCTGCGAGTCAACTCGGTCTCTCGTTTGGAACGATGGTGGTGATGGGGGGACACGACCAGCCCTGCGGGGCACTGGGGGTGGGCGCGATTGGTGCGGGACGCGTGGCCGACTCGATGGGCACTTATGAATGTCTGGCAGCCGCTTCCGATCAGCCCAGCTTGACGGATGCGGCGCTGGCCGCATCTCTTAATTCTTATTGTCACGTGGTTCCAGAAAAGTTCGTCACGCTGGCTTATTTTCCGTCGGGAATCATGATGAAGTGGTTCCATGATCTGTTGTACGGTGAAGGTCACGGTGAAGGCTGCGGTGAAGGTTCAACGCAGGGGTGGGATTCATTTGACGCGGAGTCTCTCCACTATGCGGCCCTGGAACGGGCCGCGGCGGCGGGCCCGACGGGACTTTGCGTTACTCCCAATCTGATCGGCACCTGCAATCCCGACTTTAATCCGCGCGCGCGCGGAATTATCTCCGGCTTGAGCGCGAACAGCTCCCGCGGCCAGATTTACAAAGGCATTCTCGAAGGGCTGGCTTGTGAACTGGCACAGATGACTGAGATCCTGACAAGCGCGGTGGGAGAGTTTCAGGACATCTATGTTACCGGCGGAGGCTCGCGGTCGGTTCTTGGTCTGCAGTTGCGAGCGGCATTGTCGGGCCGGCGCCTGCATGTAATGAAGTCTCCGGAGGCTGTGTGCCTGGGCGGGGCCATGCTTGCAGGAGTCGCAGCTGGAGAATACGGGAGCCTGCAGGAAGCTGTGGAAGTGCTGGTACGCGAGGTTGCAGTGGTTGCTCCGGACAGCGCGATTGCGGCAGCCTACGCGCAACAGGTAAAACAATACCGCCGCTTGCGTTCGGCGGTGACGGCGATTACGAACTGAGAAGTCAGCAAGCGAATGGGAGGAACGGTGATACAGGCCACGGTCGGATTCATAGTTTTTGGAGTTCATAAAGATGGGCTGAAAGACCCAATGGGCACTCCGTTCGTCGATGACGCGTTGGTTCGGCGCGCCAAGAGTGCACTGGTTGCGGCGGGGCTGAAAGTTATTGAGCACGACGTGGTTGTCGCGAGCAAAGACGAAGCACGGTCTGTATTCAAAAAAATGAAATGCGACGATGCTATCGACGCGGTCGTTCTATTTTCGGGGACGTGGGTTTGGGCAGCGCATCTGGTTGGCGCCATTCGAGATTATTGCGCCAGCGGGAAGGGCTTGCTCGTATGGACGCACCCCGGCTCTCAAGGCTGGCGGCCGGTTGGCGGGTTGGTGCTGCATGGAGGTTTGCTCGAAATCGGCGTGGCGCACAAATTTGTATACGGAGGTCTCGAGGAGCCGGACACCGTTAGCAAAATCGTCAGCTATGCGCGGGCTTCTCATATGAAGAACTTCTTGAACATGTCTACGATCGGCACATTTGGCGGGCGCGGGATGGGACAGACCTGTGGCGCTGCCGATCCTTCGCAGTGGATGAGAATGTTTGGCGTCGATATCGATTCCCGCGACACAACGGAGTTGAAGCAGGCTGCTGAAGAGATCTCGGCGAGCGAACTGGATGAACTTCAGCCCAGGTTGAAGCAGTTGTTTGGCAAGGCGCCAGAGCGGAATGCAGTGACCGAGCGTTCGATGCGACTTTACCTCGCACTGAGAAAGCTGGTGGCGAAAGAAAAGTTTGATTTCTACACGATTCAGTCTTTTCCCGGACTTGCAGGCGATTACTCTGCCAGTTGCTTTGCGCAGAGCATGATGCTGGAAGATGGGGTCGGCACTTCTACTCTGGGTGATTTCAATACTGCTTTAACCGTTTTGCTGCTCACCAAGTTGAGCGAGGAAAGAGTCTATTACGGCGACTTGCAGCACATTGATAAGAAGACGAAAGAAATCAAGATCATCGGCGATGGAGCTTGTCCGCCTTCGTTGGCCAGCAGGCTCGGTCCGGCTGGATTTTCGGAGCACGGCATCCCGACGGAAGGCGAAGCAGGGGGCCTATCTGTAAAGTTGATCTGCAAAGTGGGAGAAGGAGTATTAGCGCGACTGGGCAGAGTGAACGGTGCGTTCGAGATGGTCATCACGCGAGCCAGCATTTTCGAGCCCGCACCGGATCAGGTAGAAAAGCGGCTCAACGAATGCGGGATACCATTCTGGCCTCATGGTTTTGTGACCGCACATTGTGACATTGACATGTTGCTTCAACATTGGACGAATGAATATGCATGCCTCGGGTACGGGGAAGATCTTTATCCGGCGTTGGTCGACTTTTGCGAGATCACGGGAATCAAGCCCATTCTTCCCTGATCTCCAGATGTCCCGGTTGTCCGCGGGCCAATGGCCGCAACGCTTCTCAAATTCTAAGGAGGATTCGATGACCGAGAATTCGATGATCAGTCGCAGGATCAGGCAAATCGGAGTCAATGCGGTCAGACTCACGGCAATTCTGCTGCTTGTCGGTAGCAGTGCAGTTCAGGCCCAATCATCGGGTGCAGACCACGCTTTGAAAATCGTCGTGAATCCAGCAGACGGCAGATACACGATCGCGCTGCCCGAATCGAACTCACCTGCTTTGCGGGCGGGAGTGGGCGCTGAGGTGGACGGGCGCTGGCTTCATGCGGCTGATTATCCGAAGCATGTTGTTGAGCACTCGCAAGCGCGCGGATATCTGGGAGAAGCGACGGACTGGCAAGTGACTTACACGGGATTAAGCGGACAACCGGACCTGATTTACCATCTGCGCGCTTACTCGGGCGAGCCTTTCGGCGATATCCAGGTCACAGTTCTGAATACGACGGGGAAGGCTATCCATGTCGAGAGCATTCGTTCTCTAGACGCGACGGAGGGATCGATCATCGATCTGGGCGGGCCGGTGCTCGAGAATCGAATTCTTTCGGACAGTTTCAGCGAGGACCGGCCCGGCATTGTGATCCGCGATTTTGCGAATGCCGAGCAGCAGATGCATCGTGCCGTCGGCAGCCAGCTTATCTACAATCGCAAAAGCCGCGAGAGCTTGTTTCTGGGCGCGCTTACTTCGGAGCGGTTTCTCACCATTCTGCGGCTTCACCTTGCCTCTTCGGGCGATGCAGTTCATCCCGTAGCGTACGAGGTGGATTCGACCGGGACGACTGAATTGGAGAAGGAAAATTCTCTTGGGCATTCCTCGGCGGAGGATCAGGTGGAATTGAGCCTGCCGGTCGCTCCGGGCGCGGAGCTTTCCTCCGAGCGTGTGCTCTTCAGTCTGAATACCGACTATCACCGGCAGCTGGAAACTTACGGTTCGTTGATTCGACAGATTCATCATGCCCGAATTTCGGCGCCCCCGTTGATGGGGTGGTGGAGTTGGACCGCGTACTACTTCGGGTTGACGGAGGGAGCGGCTCTAACCAATGCCCAGTGGGAAGCAGAACATCTGAAAACGCTCGGCTATGACATCTTCCACATGGACGAAGGCTATCAATATGCGCGAGGAGAATACATCACTCCAAACGCAACCCACTTTCCGCACGGCGTCGGTTCACTCGAGTACGACGTGCGCGGCCTGGGGCTGGTTCCGGCGATCTGGACTGCTCCGTTTGAGGTATCCGTGCGGTCATGGGTATATGAGAAACATCCGGATTGGCTGGTGAAGAACGCAAAGGGGCAGGCGATCCACGCCGGCACGGTCACCCATGGCAAAGATCAGATCTTCATGCTCGACACCACGAACCCGGGTGCGCAGGATTATCTGCGCAAGACTTACTCGACTCTGGTGAAGGAGTGGGGCATCCGCTACATCAAGATGGATTTTATGGACGACAGTGCGATCGAGGGTTTTTTCTACAAGCCGGACACGACGGCTATGGAAGCCCAGAGGATAGGACTGGGGATCATTCGTGAGACGGTGGGTGATGGAGTTTATTTGGATAAAGACGGAAGCGTCATGCTCAACCCCGTCGGCTACGTCGATTATGGCCGGACTTCGCTCGATACTGGGCACACCTACAACGCCAGCAAAGAAGCAGCGCCGGGAATTGCGGCGCGCTATTACATGAATCGGAATTTCTATGTGGCCGATCCGGACGCCTTTACGGTGTCGACGCAAACCGTTCCTGATCAGTCGTGGCACGGGAGCAGCAAGCCTGCGACTTTGGATGAAGCCAAAGTCTCGATTGCACTCGCTGCGGTTTCCGGAGGGATGTTCGAGATCGGAGACGATCTTCCAACCTTATCGAACGCTCCTGAACGCCTCGCGCTGATTCAGAATCCGGAACTGATTCAGATGATTCGTCTGGGGCGGGCATCGATACCGTTGGATCTGATGAATTTTGCAGCTGAGGACGGGCAGCCGAGCGTCTTCTTTCTCAAAGAGGAGGACCGGCAAAGCATTCTCACCGTCTTTAACTGGACGGACAAGGAGCGGGATCGCTCCATTAGTCTCACAACAGCCGGATTGCCCTCGACTGGCCAGTACTCGGTCACAGATGTTCTGGACAATCAGGAAATGCCAGCTCCAGCCGCTGGAGTGTTGGTTTTTCATCAACCGCCTCATTCGGTACGGGTATTGAAAATAGTTGACGCCCACATTCCGGCGGTTGCTCCCAGCGTGGCCGCGGACCATCCTTCTGAAGGCAATGCAGGCGCCACGTTGAGGTTTGCGGCCCACAGCAGTGGCGGAGCTGCGGTGCTCTCGTATCACTGGGACTTCGGCGACGGGGTTACCCTCGAGGGCGCTGACGTGAATCATGCCTACACCGAGCCGGGTGAGTACAACGTGCATCTTGTGGGCACGGGCCTGACCGGGCTTAATGGGGAAGATCACTTCCAGGTGCGGATCTCGGGCCATATGCCGACGGTCTTTGATCCTCAAAGCATCAAGCGCTACCAGCCGGGCAGGTGAGGCCCAGCTCAGGGCGCCGCGGATTTCGGAGGCTGGCTCCGGGATGAGGATGATTTGGCTCGCCCATAGACGCGCCTTTCGGGAGCGAGAAAATCGATCAGCGCAAGCAATCGGCCAAATGCAAACAAAATGATTGACAAACGAGCACGATATCGGTGATGGTTGCGTGTCAAGTCGAAAACGAAAGACCAGCAAAGAAAGAGAAATCAAACGCAAGCATGGTTGGGGTCATCAGGAGGCGAACAATGAAAAGCGGTCGGAACCTATTGCCATTTGTGCTTGCCGTCCTCTTCGCTGCCACGGCATTGCCGCCGAAGGCCGTCGGCCAGAAAGACAGCGGCGGAATCGCGGGAGTGGTGCGTGATTCCGCGGGAGCCGTGATTCCCGGCGCCAAGGTGACCGTGAAAGATGTTGATCGTGGCACTGAGGTCGTGGTCACAACCAGTTCGCAAGGAGAGTACGTCGCGAGTCCGCTCAAGATCGGAAACTATAGCGTCACCGCCGAAAAAGCAGGCTTCAAGAAGACGGTTGTAGGGCCGATTGTGGTGAACATCCAGGAGCGCCCGGAGGTTGACTTTACGCTGCAGGTGGGCAGCATCCACGAGGTCATGACGATCACGTCGGAGGGACCACAACTGCAAACCGAGACTTCCGAGCTCGGAGATGTGGTGAACGGCCAGACAGCCACGACTCTTCCACTGAACGGCCGAAACTTTGCGCAATTGGCGCAACTGAGTGCGGGAGTAGCTCCCGCCGAACCCGGTTCGCGTATCAACGCTAGTTACGGATTCAGCGCGGGTGGAGCGCGATCGGAACAGAACAACTTTTTGCTGGACGGAATTGATAACAACTCAAACCTGGCCGATTTGCTCAATGAGACTGCTTTCGTCATCGAGCCTTCAGTGGATGCCATTGCCGAGTTCAAAGTGCAGACCAACTCCTACAGTGCGGAGTTCGGGCGGGGAAACGGAGCCATTCTGAACGCGGCGATCAAGTCGGGAACGAACGGCTTCCATGGCGATCTGTACGAATTCCTCAGGAACGACAAACTTGATGCGCGCAACGCATTTGACACCATCCGCCAGCCCTACAAGCAGAATCAGTTCGGCGCCACGCTGGGCGGACCGATCATCAAGAATCGCACTTTCTTTTTTGGCGACTACGAGGGGTTGAGGATCCGGCAGGCAACGCCGTTCTTGGAGTTGATTCCGACGCCGGCGGAGGTCCCTCAGATGTCGGGTGGGGTCGTTACTGGCGGAGGCAATTTCAGCGGCAACCTAGCGGGGCCAACCACCTTTCAAGACGTGAACGGCCAGTTCGGGCCTCCGAATGCCACCTACAACGTTTTGGACTGCAACAACCAACAGACGTACCTGGGAGAGATTTTCAATACGCGGCAGACCCGACAAGTTGCCGCGAGCGGGAACTTTCCGACCGGTTTCTGCGGAATCCCGATTGGCGGGTATGCCGGCGGCATGCCGACCAATATATTTCCCGCCAATATGATCGATCCGCTGGCCGCGACGCTGTCACAGTATTGGCCAACTCCAAATACGACCCCGACCGTCAACAACGGGGGCAATGACTTTCTTTCGGATCCACAACGACGGGAAAGCCGCAACAACTTCGACGTCCGCATCGATCACAAGATCAGCGATAAGGACAATGCTTTCGGCCGATTCAGTTACGAGAACCAGCCCAGCTTCATTCCTCCGCCTTTCAACAATCTGCTGGATGGTGGAGGGTTCTTCGACGGCACTGAGGACAATTCTTACCGCAGCCTTGCCCTTAGCGAAGTTCACCTCTTCAAACCCAATCTGATCAATGAATTCCGGCTGGGCTACAACCGAATCAATTCCCACCGGTATCAGCTCAATTCCAACGAGGACCTCAGCGCTCAACTGGACTTTCCTAACGTCCCTTTTGGTCCGGACAATGGCGGCTTGCCGAACATCACGTTCGGCGATGGCACGGCTGGAATCGGAAGCTCCGAATACCTGCCTTCGATTGAGAAACAGAACAGTTTTGTTCTCACCGACAATTTGACGTGGATCCGGGGACACCACTCGCTGAAGTTTGGCACCGAAGTGCGAATAGAACAGTTCACCATCTTCCAGCCCGCCGCATCGCGCGGTGGTCTAAGCTTCGGCAACGACTTCACCGACAACCCCGCCGCGCCGGGAACGGGCGGCAGTTCTTTCGCGACGATGTTGCTGGGCATTGCCGACGGTGGCGGGATCACCAGCCTCCACAACATTGACTACCGCCGGCAAATCTATGCCGGTTTCACACAGGATGACTGGAAAGCCAACGACCGCCTGACCGTCAATCTCGGTCTGCGCTATGAAGTCTTTAGCACGGTCAAAGAACACAACAATGAGGAGGGAACCTTTGTTTTCGGCCCCAACTCGCTGCTTGTTCCCAGCGGGCAGAACGAACAACTCACGCCTACGCTCGCAGCCAGCATACCCATAGTCCACGGCTCGCGCGGACTGATCAGTCCTGACTTGGCTAATTTCGCGCCGCGCATCGGCTTCGCTTTCCGCGCCATGGACAAGCTCGTCGTCCGCAGCGGCTATGGAATTTTTTACGGCGGTCAGGAGAATGGGCCGTACTCCAATCCCAGTCCGGGGTTCAATCCTCCGTTCTTCTCCGCCGAGTCATTCTCGACGCCATGCGGGAATCTGGCTGCCAATCCGGCCTTCCCAGCCGGTCCGCCCCAAAATAACCCACTCAATTGCTCCGTCCCCTCCCTCAATATAGGTGGATCGAACACCTTGGCGAATGGATTCCCCTCGACCGCGCTTTCGAACCCCAACGCTCCGGAGCTTTATTCGATCCAGCCTAATCTGCGGATTCCCTTTAACCAGCAGTGGCACTTTGGGGTGCAATATCAAATGCCGGCCGATACGATGCTGGATGTTTCATACGCCGGGTCCCATGGCCAGAGGCTCTATGGCTTTTATAACGGCAATCAGGCCGTTCCCGCGACCGACCCGCAGTTCGCAGCGCTGTGCACGGCAAATTTTGGCGGCCCACTGGGTTGCCCGACTGCCGAGCGGCGACCTGCTCATGCGGTGGCTCCAGGCGCTCCTCCTGGCTCTACTTGCGACTTGAGCAGCAGCGTCACAGATGATTGCGATCCCGTGTTTGATACCTCGATTGCAACATTTCGCTCCAACGACATCTCCAACTACAACTCCTTGCAGGTCCGTTTCGAGAAGCGCCCCACCCACGGTCTGCAATTCCAACTCGCCTACACCTGGAGCCATGCCCTCGATGACGCTTCCAGCGCCAGCCTGGGATCGCAGAATCAGGGCGACTTCCGCCTCCAGAACGATCCCATGCTGGAATACGGGAACGCGGATTTTGACGTACGTCAACGGTTCGTCCTCAGCTACGCCTACGACTTACCCTTTGGGAAAAACAAGGCGTTCGGAGGAAACGCTTCCGGCGTTTGGAACCAGATCATCGGCAATTGGCAGGTTGCAGGCATCACGATCGCGTCTACGGGAAACTGGTTTACGCCCACCGACATTTCCACCAACCTCTCTACGTCTGATGGTGGCGGAGAAGTCGCCAGCGCGTCGCGGCCCAATGTGGTCGGAAATCCCAGCGGACGCCCATGTGTACAAGGAACGCTGTTTAACACTTGCGCCTTCGCGACCAACCAAGTCATCGGCTCGTTTGGCGACGCAGGTCGAAACATTATTCAGGGGCCGGGCGCCCAGAACTGGGATATTTCTATATTCAAGTTTTTCCCCATCAGCGAAGAAAAGCGTTTCGAGTTCCGGGCAGAGTTCTTCAATGCGTTCAATCACTACGATCCGGAGTTCAGTAATCCCGGTAACTTTAGCGATACGAATATCGCTACTGAGCATGGGTTGGATGAAACAGCGGCGGAGACCGGATGCCCGAACGGCAACTCAAATTCCAATTGCGCGTTCGGCTTCGCTCAAGCTGCGCATGACCCACGATTCATCCAGTTTGCTTTGAAGTTTTATTTCTAGCGGCGCTTTTCCATGATAGGTGCGCCACGGACTATCGCTCGCGTTATCTTAGGTCTCACGATCGCCCTGTCGGCAAGGGCTCAGGCGCCGAGTTCCGCGTCTGCCGCCGGAAAATCCCTTGATGATGAGGCGGCTCTCCGCGCGTTCGCGGCGATCCATCCTATCGATGTGCACGTTCATGTTTTCAAGACCGATCCCGCATTTCAGAAGATGCTCGAACGGCTGAACCTAAAGCTGATGAATATTCTTGTGGTGGACGACACGAATCCTCATCGCAAGCAGTTGCAGCCGCAGATTGATGACGCGATGGCGCTGGTGCGGTCCAGCGCCGGCCATGTCGCCCTGTGCACCACGTTCGATCCCTACAAGTTTGACAGCCCTTCGTTCAGTGCCGATGCGATCCGGCAGATCGACCGCGACTTCGCGCAGGGAGCGGTCGCGGTCAAGGTGTGGAAGAACATCGGGATGGAAATCAAAGACAGCGGCGGCCAGTACGTCATGGCTGATGATCCGAAGTTCGAGCCGATCTACAAAGACATCGCCGCTCATGGCAAGACACTGATGACCCATTTGGCCGAGCCCGATGTGGCCTGGGGGCCACCGGATGCGGCCGATCCGTCGTGGTCCTACTACCAGGAAAATCCGCAATGGTACGTGGCTAACCGGGCCGGGTTTCCATCCAAGCAGAAAATTCTGGAAGCGCGTGATCATGTGCTCGCCGAGAATCCCAAGCTACGAATGGTGGGAGTGCACTTGGGCAGCATGGAGCGTGATCTCGACAACATCGCGAGGCACTTTGAAAAGTATCCGAATTTTGCCATCGACACGGCGGCGAGAATGGAATACCTCATGCTGATGCCGCCGGAAAAAGTAGCGGCGTTTCTGATCAAGTATCAGGACCGGGTTCTGTACGGCACTGATCTTGATTTGCATGCGGATGCCGACGTTGCGGATGCGTTGGCGGAATGGCAGTCGACGTATGCACGCGACTGGAAATTTCTAGCGACCGGCGAGACCCTTACGGTGGAAGGCAAGCAGGTGCATGGATTAAGCCTGCCCCGGCCAGTGCTGCGGAAAATATTTCGTGACAATGCTGTCCGTTGGATTCCGGGATTGTGATTACGCCAGGTTAGTCGAGAGGGAGCGCGAAGCTGAGCACATCGCTGCCCGCCGCGATGGCCACGTACTGGACCCCGTCGACCGCGTAACTCATCGGCGACGCGCGAAAGTTCTGGCCGGTGTTGAATTGCCAGAGTGAGTGGCCGGTGCGAGCCTCAACCGCCTCGAAAGCTCCGGTGTCATTTCCGAAGAAGACCAAATTCCCCGCCGTGGTCAGCGTCCCACCCCAGGAATTGCCTTTTCCGACTTGCGGATAGCGCCACACGATCTTTCCTTCGGACAATGAATACGCCAGCAGAATTTTCTGAGCATGGTCATCGGGTGCGAGCTTCGTGCCGGTATCGTAAAAAGTCTGGCCCTGAGCAAAGGGTTGCGGGTGCGCGAAAAAGACACTGCAACTCTCCAGCGCAATGACGTAGAACAGTCCGGTAACAGGATTATAGGAAGGCGAGAACCAATTCGTGGCTCCGTCGATACTGGGGCAGATCTGTGTACCCTCCGCAGTGGGTATTTTCCCTGACAGTATGGGACGGCCGGAGGCGTCAATTCCTTTGGCCCAGTCCAGCTTTTTTACAAATGGTGTCGCTTTGAGGAATTTTCCATCAGTACGGTCGAGAACATAAAGAAATCCGTTGCGATCGGCCTGCACCAGTAAATCACGTATTCGACCTTTTACTTTCGCGGTCAGCAGCACCGGCGTTTCGTTGGCGTCGTAGTCGTAAAGATCGTGGGGAGTGAACTGGAAATACCACTTCAATGCACCTGTCGTAGCATTCAGCGCCAGGACGCAGGCAGTGTACAGGTCGTCGCCGGGGCGTGAGTCGCCGACGAAATCAGGCGCCGCGTTACTGGTTGTCCAAAAGAGTGTGTCCAGTTTCGGATCGTAAGTGCCAGGCATCCACGTTGTTGCGCCGCCGTGAAGATAGGAATCGCCCGGCCAACTGGATGAACCGAACTCGCCCGGCCCGGGAATGGTCCAGAAACGCCACTTCAGTTTTCCGGTCAAGGCATCATAGGCGGCGACGAAACCACGCACGCCGGAATCACCGCCGGAAGTTCCTACAATCACTTCATCTTTTACAATCAGCGGAGCGCTGGTGGCGCCATACTGTTTTGTCTTTTCTGCATAGGTCACATCCCACAGCAGGCGTCCCGAGCGCGCGTCGAGGCAAATCAGGTGGGCGTCGTCGGTCTCCATATAGACAAAGTTTCGCCACACCCCGACGCCGCGGTTTTTATGACCCGCCGCATCATCGAGCAGCCCTGAACTCACCGGCCGCTGGTGATGCCAAATAATCCGGCCGGTCCGCGCATCGAGTGCCCACGCATCGTTGGCCGAAGTAACGTACATTACGCCTCTCACGACGACGGGCGTCACTTCGAGCCGCTCGGAATTGGAAGGATGGAAGATCCACGCCGCGCGAAGGCGCGCAACATTTGCCGCAGTGACTTGGCGCAAAACGCTGTAGCGGCGGCCCGTGTAGTCGCCGTTGTAGGAAGTCCAGTTGGCGGCGGGAGGTTGCGTCAGCAGATCTGCCGGGCTCACATTGACGTCAGCAACAACTGGAGTCTGCCCTGGTTGTCCTCCTTGTTGCGCTGCGGCGGAAGAGCACAGCAGACTGAAAGCGGCCAGTGCGGCCGCGGTGATTTCTTTCCTGAATGATTTCATTTCAATGATTCTCAGTGGCGCCGACTTGAACCTCCTGAAGCGCGCCGCGGTCGAGCCCGTTCGCGTCTTCGAGATGAAGAGAGATGCGCGCCGATTTTGCAGGAGGAGTCAGCTCTGTATCCAACTGGACGAGATCTGCGGGATCGACCTGGATGAGAGGCATAGTTCCAACACTAGCTCCGTGTTCGTCGTAAAGGTGCGCGACTAAACGTCCCGCGAAAAATACGCCAAAGGAACCGGAGAGCCGGATGTGGCCAGTTGCGAGACGAGTGGCCTGAAGAGGACGCACGACAATGCCCGAATCCGCTGCGCCGTGGAATTCGCTTCCCGCGCGAGTGGGAAACCACTCGGTGTCGAGGTCGCGAGTTTCGCCGGGCCGCAGTTGGACGAGTGCACTGTTGATCTCGGCTTCCAGATAATAAGGAACTCCGTCGCCGCCGGAAGTCAGAGAAGGCTCTCCCTCGGAATTCAATCGCGTTTCGGGGCCGTTCATCCAAAAAATAACCGAGGCCTTGCCGGGGTAAGTTTCGTTCTTTTCATAACGGAAGCGTTCAACCATTGCATAGCGGCTATCGCCATCCACCACCGCCAGCCAGCCTGACGTCGAGTCGAGCCACAGTTCGGCGGCGAGGTGAGCATAGTGCAGAGCGAAGAGGCCATCGTCTCTGACGGAGACGGCTGGATTCTCGGCTGGGCCGAAGCGAACGTGGTAGCGGTTCAGATAGCTGCTCGTTGGATTCGCGGGAGTGAAAGTCCAGAAATTGCGGTTCGATCGCGCGGGGGTGGACGAATCTCCAGTGTTGTACTGCGAAACGGATTGCATCGACCACTCGATGACGTGCCCGGTTTTGTTCTGCATGGTCGCGTGAAAACGGATTCGCGGAGAATCGGCGTCGAGGTGAATCGTGCGCCGGATCTGAATGCCGGTCTGTGGGTCCGCGGGGCCAACCAGCTCGATTTCACACTCCTGGCCTTCCGAAACCTTTCGAAAGGTGTACGGGCCGTCGTCGAGCAAATCGGAATTACCCACCCACTCCTGCTCGTTGTCATTTCCTTCGGGCAAGAGCCAAAGCTTGTCGCCTCCGTAGTTAAACCACCGGGTTGGGTCCGGTGGCAGGTATTTTCCTTCGTATTTGGGGTTCACGAAGAGGAAGGGATGGCCGTTGAAAATCACCTGCATCAGTCGTCCGCCATTCTGCGGTACGACTTCCAGTTTGAGCCAGCGATTGGAAAGCTCGTGTGCGCTCCAACCCTTGTAATTCGTGGCCTCGACACCACATGACGAACTCGCCGGGCTCGGCTCACCTTTAGCCTGGGCAGGTGCGAGGTTCATGTTCAACAACCAGACAAGCACTGCTACAGCGAAGCGCCGCATTATTTCCTCTTCCTGGATCCGCGCTGCCATAATACATGTCCGAGGAATGTTCGGAGTTCGTGCTTGCGCAGCGCCAGTTTCTGTACAGCCGTTCTAGAGTGTAGACTCGTTTTCACGGAACGAAACCAAACCCAATCAAACGAAATAATTTGATTTGCGTCAACCAGATTCTGTGGTATATCAGGTTCACCGTCCGATGTCACCGATCCCTGCGAAGCTGTTTTCACGGAGTGGAACCTGTCGAATAGTTATCACATTTGGGTTGGTGCTGATTTGCTTTGGCGCGGCCAGCAAGATTCTTGGCCAGAACCCGAACAGCGATCAGCCCGGTCCCGCGCTAATGCCTTACGTCGAAGGAAAGAATATCTTCGAGGCGAAATGCGCGACTTGCCATGGACTTGATGGGCTCGGTGGCGAACATGCACCTGACATTATCCGCCGCCCCTCAGCGAAGGCGCTCTCGGACCACGTGCTGCTCGGCTTAATTCACGATGGGATTCCGGAAGAAGGAATGCCGAGTTTGCCCAGCATCAGCCAGCAAGGTGGTGAGGGGGTCGTCGCTTATATTCGCTTTCTGCAGGGCAAGTCTGCTGGGGACTCGGCGCCCGGTGACCCGGTCCGAGGCAAGGATCTTTTCTTCGGAAAGGCCGGATGTTCAACCTGTCACCGGATTACGGGCCGAGATCAGTTTGTCGCTCAGGATCTTGCAGGGTTTGCGCGAGATCATCCGGGGAACGAGATTCGCGATGCGATTCTCCGGCCGAGCGAAGAACGGCAAGAGACCGCAATCGCGGTTGGACGGGATGGACGCAAGTTCTCGGGCATGATTCGGAATGAAGACAACGCCTCGATGCAGTTGCAGGACGGAGACGGCCGGTTTTATTTGCTCATGAAATCCAGTCTGATCTCAGTGCAGCGGAGGGCTGAGGAACCCATGCCTGTCGACTACGGGCATCGGCTCAGTGGCACAGAGCTGGATGATCTGGTCAGTTACATTCTGCGCGAGGCGCGCTCGGGAAAGGATGAGGAGCCTCATGTCCAGCATTGAGGAGTGGCCGGGAACAAAATCTATCGTGGAATCGGGATCACTGAACAAGCTTCTTCTGTTCGCTCTGCTGTTCACTCCATTGTTCAGTCCGGGCCTTCGAGCACAAAACCACCCGGTTGATCCCACCTGGTTGCATCGCTACGTCCCCGAGCTGGCGGAGGCGAAATCTGATCTCGCTTCACGAACTTGCCACTACCGTCCGATCTTCGGCGAGAGTGACAAAGACGATCGATCTCTGCAAACTGTAGCCCGTTTCGGCGAAGCCACGCTGGATGCTCACGGAAGTTGCCAGACAGTATCCTACGAACGCCAGGAGGAAATCTATTTTGTGGTCGAAGGCGGAGGCTTGTTGCACTACGAAGATCTGGCTCAGCCTCTGCGCAAGTATGACTTCACCTACTTGCCCCCGGGAGCAAAACATTCGATTTCGAACAATGCTGATCAGCCGCTGCGGGTGATGGTTATGGGCTTCAAGATTCCGCCATCAATTTCGATCGGCGCCCCGTTCCCACATCCGAAGGTCGCAAATCTGGAGGATGCCAAAGAGGAGACAGTCAGCGGCCACCCCAATTCGGTTTTGTACAAACTTTTAGTTGGCCTGCACTCTGGAAAGCGTGACCTGATTGACGAGGCTTACGTGATGGACAGTTTTTTCTGGATGGACTTTGCGCCTGGAGGAACGAACTGGCCTCACCATCACGAGGCGGCAGAAGAAATTTATCTGGTGATCGATGGCGAGGGCGAAATGATTGCCGGCGGCGGAATGAACGGCGTTGAGGGCCGCTATCCAGCCAAGGCGGGAGACGCCTATTACTTTCGTCCCAACTGCACTGTCGGCTTTTACAATCAAAACAAACCCGGGGCGAAGGGATATATTCTGGCGGTTCGGGCGCGCGTCCCATTGCATGAAGACGAAGAGTAGCTGGTCAATCGTAGCCTATTAATCCTGGAGGTGCCGAAATGTATGCCATGAAACCTAGCCGGCGGTCATTTATGAAATGGGCGGCAGCGGCCCCGTTGCTGAGCCAGATCGCCGTCGCGGATCTTTACGCGAAGGCGGCCAGCGCTGTAGGCAAAGACCCGCGGCAAAATTGTTACAGCCGCTTGGGAGTGAAGACCGTTATCAATTGCCGAGGCACTTGGACCTACCTCAGCGGCTCTCTGGAGTTTCCTGAAGTTCGCGAGGCCCAGATCGAAGCGGCCAAGTATTTCGTAAACGTAATCGATTTACAGCATGGCATAGGACGGCGGTTAGCGGAGCTTACGGGCGCTGAGTCTGGAATGGTTACCTCAGGTGCCGCCGGCGCTATGGCGGCTGCGACCGCAGGATGCATGGCTGGTACCGACGACAAATACATTTGGCAACTTCCAGATACTACCGGCCTGAAGAATGAAGTCGTCATGTCCGGCGGCCGAAGCGCCTTTGACAGCGCGATCCGGTTGACCGGCGCGAAGCTGGTGCTGACCTTCTCGCCGGAAGAACTTGCCAACGCGATCAATCAAAACACGGTCATGATCTACACCACGCACCTTGGCGATGAGTTGCAGAAGGAACTTGCGATCGCGAAAGACCATAAGGTCCCTCTGCTGCTCGACGATGCAGCGGGCATCCCTCCGGCGGACAATGCCAAACTGTACGCACGCATGGGGATTGACCTCTACACGTTTTCTGGCGGGAAGGGACTGCGGGGGCCGCAGTGTAGCGGGTTGCTCCTCGGGCGAAAGGATCTGATCGAGGCTGCCATCATGAATTCCAGTCCACGCGAGGGGGCCGTGTGCCGTCCCATGAAAGTTGGGAAAGAGGAAATGATCGGCTGTCTGACCGCGATTGAGACCTGGCTGAGTCTGGACGAAAAGAAACTCTACCGCGAGTGGAACGAGCGTGTGGACAACATCAGGAAGCTGGTCGAGACGGTGCCGGGGGTTGCAACCAGCATCTACATTCCAGATGATGGAAACCGCTATCCCACGTTGAAAGTCTCCTGGGATCAAAAGGCCTGGGGTTTCACCATTGCTGACTGCGTGCAAGCTCTGCGTGGGGACGATCCGGTCATCGAAGTGCTTGGGGCGGATAATCCGAGCCTGGTCACGGCGGTGCGCGAGGGCAGACCGAATCCGACCCGCAAAGAGCGGCCGGGAGCCGATCATATCGAACTCGTGTCGATGACGATTCAGCCCGGCGAAGAGGTCATCGTGGGACAAAGATTGCGTAGCATTCTGGGAGCAGCGCAAAAAGGAAAACGAGCCGCGTAGAATCGCGGTCCGGGCGGGCACAATGTTTCAGACATTTTCGGAAGGCTCGATGAAACCATTTCTGCTTGGACTGTTTCTGTGGTCTGCCGTCAGCTTGCAAGCGCAGGCAGGATCAGCCAGCCCTCCCCAAAAATCAGACGAGGCTCATCGCGCCAGTTCCGCCAGTGTGGATTCTGGGGACTACATTTATATCTCCGCGCAAGGACCTCGTGGTGTGGATGGGGCGCTGCCGACAACTTTTGCAGGTCAAGCACGGCAGGCCCTCGATAACTTGAAAGCAGTTGTTGAGAGTGCGGGAATAACGATGGACCACGTGGTCTACACCACCGTCTATCTCACCGACATCGGTCGGTATGGAGAAATGAACCGTGTTTACGGTGAGTTCTTTGGGAAGATTCCGCCGGCTCGTGCTGTGCTCGGCGTTGCCGCGCTTCCTGATCCTCCGATTGAAATCAATGCGGTCGCGGTGCGCGTTCTTTCGGAACGGCGCGCCGTTTCTCCGCCGGGCTACAAATCGGACGAGCCTTTTTCGCCGGGCATCCTCACTCATGATCGCTTGTTTGTTTCTGCGATGCCTGCTATCGCATCGGAAGGCGACAAGGTTTCGGACGATCCGGCGGCGCAGGTAGACTTCGCGCTCGATCGCATGAAGGCAGTAGCGGAAGCGGCTGGACTCGACCTCGGCCACATGGTTTTCGTCAATCCTTATTTGACTGCGAACTTCCCGGCGCGGGTCATGAATCAACATTATGCGAGCCGGTTTGAGTTCGGCAACACTCCGGCGCGGGCCACGATCGAGGTTACGAGCCTGCCCGGCGGAGCGCAGATCGAGTACACCGGCGTCGCGGTTCGCGACTTGAAAGAGCGGCGGCCCGTGAGGCCCAAGAATATGCCTCCAAGCCCTACGGCGAGCCCGTGCGTATTTGCCGGCGATACTTTGTATTGCTCCGCGAAGAGTGGTTTTATCCCGGGAGCGAACGGCGGAGTCTATACCTCGACTGCAGCCGTCCAGCTCCGGCAGACGATGCGCAATCAGATGGACAATCTTGAAGAAGCTGACATGGAGTTCTGCCAGGTTGTCTCCACGACTGTTTACCTCGATAATTTAGCGGACGCGCACGAATTCGACGACGTGTATCTGAAATATTTTCATGGCAAGCTGCCGGCGCGGACGACCATCCAGCAGATCGCACCAGCGGAGCGCACCCCCGACAAAGATGGGCACTATCCCGACCTGGAGCAGGTTTCGCTCATCGCCGTGCGAAAAGACTGCCACTGAGAATCATTTGCTGCTTCGATCCTCGGCGGGCTGCAATTTCCCGCGGAGCACTGTCAGAGAAGCCGCGGGCAATTCGTACAAGGCATACTCTCCGCCTTTAAGTTGCGAGGTTGCAGGTGGACCGTCGGGATCGGCGTAACCCTTCCTCCGGGCAGCGTGCCACTGGTATTGCGCCTTGCCGAATGTGATCATCGCTACTGGCCCCGTGAAGAATCTGTCACGGTTGCTGACTGCATCATGGAATACGATCCGCACGGGATGAGAGTGGTCGTGATCTTTGTTGACTAACATGACAGACCATTGGCCATCCGGGCGTTGCAGAGGATAGGCCGTCACCAGAACGTGTCCTTCGGAATCTTTCACGTCGCTGGAAGCGGCGTAGAGCTTGTGCTGGGCGTCTTTAGGTTCCGCCCATTCCTGCGTGATGAGCTGTGCGCCGAAAAACTGGGACGTCTTGCTCTCGATCTGATAATGATCGTCGACCATGAACATGTGATAGGTTCCCCAACTGTTGGCACAGTTGGGATGAGGCGGTGAGTAAGGCAGATCGTGATAGTAGTGCGTCGATTGCCCGCCTGCGGTTAGAAATCCTCCGAACGAGTCGGCCAGCCATAGAGCGCCGAAGATATCGACCGCGGCCTCGCCGCCATGGTCGTTGGTTTCGGTGTCGAGCAGAGGGATGCCGGGAGGCAAGCCGTCGTCGCGCCAGACCTTCATGATGTGAGTGATCAACTCTGGTTCCTGATAAAGATTTTCCCAGGGCGTTTCGCATCCTTCGTAGGGATAGTGCTCGAATGACATGAACGCGAGATCCTGCAGGCGGCCGTGCGTTTTAAGATAATCGAGAAAGCGGCTGAACCAAGACGTGCGGCCTTGCGCATCGGGCCAGGCCTTGATGTCCTCGGTGACGCCTTCAAAAACTGGTCCGCCCAACTTGAAATTCGCATCGACGCGGTGGAGAGCTGCGGCGAATTGCAAATACAAAGTGGCATAGTCCTCGGGCTGCATGTATTGGCCGTCGGGTTCCTCTCCCATCTCGATGTACGACACGGGATAGCCCCGCGCCTTGATGTATGCCATTTGCGCGGCCGCGTCTTCGGGCGTGCTGTACAACATGGCTACAGGAACGATGGCTGGCAGGCCGCGAGTAATTCCACTGGTGAAGAACAGGTCAAAGCCGGGCTGATCGCCTGATTCCATGCGGTCTGGAGCGAGATAGAGATCGGAAGGCTCGTGCCAGGGATCGACCGAGGAGCAGAGAGTCAGGGTTTGTTTCTGATCGGGCGAGTGTTGAAGAATATCTTTGAATTCATTCTTCTCATCAATGGTTCCGAGATAAAGCTCGCGGATGGCGTAGCCGACGCAGTTTCTGCGATCGCCGGAACCATGAGTGTCGCAGGTGTTCGAGGAGCGCGTCATGAGCACGCGCACGAATTTTGTGGTCACGGGTGCGGAATCGAGACGCAGCGTGACGGTGCGGCCTTTTCCATCGTTCACATTTCCTGATGCGAACGATTTCCATGTGCCTCTGTCCTGATCATCCATGGCGTCGCCTTCGCCTACCCAATACTGCACTTCGTAGGCTTGAGCGTAGGGCTCTGCCCAGGCGATGCGAATGGCATTGATGTCTTCTTTTTTGTCGAGAGCGATGACGACCCATTGCGGATGCAGTGAGTCGTCTTCGCCGGTGAATTCCTTGCTGAGATAGGGATTGCTCTTCCAGTAGGAGTCGAGGTCTCCATCGTCAAGACGCGAGAAACCGTCGAACTCCGATCCTCCGTTTCGCGTGAAGCCACGGTGACGAAGAGAATAGCCGTACGAGTGGCGAATCATTTCGTTTGTCGGAGTTGCGTCGCCGGTGAAATATCCTTTGCCCGCGGGATCGCTCCAGGTGCCCCTGGGGTTCCAGTGCCAGGCCTGCACAAATAAATCTGTGTTCTGGCGGTAGCTGATGACGCCCCATCCGGCCGAGAGGACCTGCTTGATCTGATCGGGACGGAAGAACATGTCAGTGGCGTTGCTGGGCACGCGGTCGACGGTTGAACCCAGGGCGTAGAGAGGGCTGAACGTGTTTACGACGTGGCTGGGAGTGGCATCGACGAGAACTGTTTGCGCTGCTCCCTTTGAGGCGCAGGCAAGCGCAACGGATACCAGAAGGATCATGCTCAGCGTTTTGTTCAGAATGGATCGATGAAAAAGGTGCAGGCTGCTTTTCATGGTGTGCCTTTCGGAGGATTTGAGCACGGTCCTCGCGTAAAGTCATACATTAACGCCACGCGCTTCCGCTATGCACGATGGCGGTGGCTTTCACGGAATGAAACTCCGGTCCGAGCTGGCGTCGATTTGGTCGCTCCCTTTGTATAATTGCGAGACTTCGGAATGCCACACGCCAAGAGGCGCAAGCTTGCGCCAGCACTCGGAGCGCACTTCATGCTGATCAGAGTATTCGGTGATCGAATATCTTTGGGCCGGGCGGCTGCCGAACAGGCAACAGCGGCCATTCGACGCGCCATTACCGAGCGCGGCCAGGCGCGGATTATTGCCGCGACGGCTGCGTCGCAGCTGGAATTTCTGGATGCTTTGACCAAGACGCCGGAGATCGACTGGTCGAAAGTGGAAGCTTTTCATCTCGACGAGTACATCGGCTTGCCCGTGACGCATCCGGGAAGCTTTCGGAAGATGCTGCTCGAGCAGTTGGTGCGGAAGACCGGAATCACCCACTACCATCTGCTTGATGGTGATGCAGGCGATCCTTCAGAAGTGGTACGGCGCGTCGGCAAAGAACTGGCATCGATGCCTATCGATATAGCGTTTCTGGGGATCGGCGAGAACGGGCACATAGCATTCAACGATCCACCTGCCGACTTTGAAACGGAAGAACCCTACATTATCGTGAACCTCGATGAGGCCTGCCGGCAGCAGCAGGTGGGCGAGGCCTGGTTTGCCGACATTTCGCAGGTGCCGCAGCGCGCGATTTCAATGTCGGCACGCCAGATTCTGAAGGCCCGGGAGATTCTGGCAGTTGTGCCGGGTCCACGCAAGGCGGAAGCCGTCAAACTTTGCCTTGAGGGTACGATTAGCCCGATGGCGCCGGCGTCGATTCTACGCACGCATCCTAACGCGACCGTCTATCTCGACCAGGCTTCGGCTTCTCTGCTGAGTCCGGGCTTGCAGGCTGCGCTCAGGGATGAATCGCAAGTGATGGTTAATTCCTGACGCCTGGTTCGCGAACTTTCTCACAACTATCACCCATGGGGAACGCCAGGAAGCCGATTGCTTCGTTACGCTGGTGGATCGGCGGCCTGCTGTTTGCTTCCACCGTCATCAACTATATTGACCGGCAGACGCTGTCGCTGCTCGCGCCGTTTCTCAAGCTCGACTACCACTGGACCAACTCGGATTACGCCAATATTGCAATCGCGTTTCGGGTGGCGTATTCGATCGGACAAACCGTCTTCGGGCGGCTCATGGACCGCATCGGCACGCGCCGCGGCCTCACCCTCACCGTGATTTGGTATTCGGTGGTTTCGATGCTGACGTCTTTGGCCAGCGGTTTTTACAGTTTTGCTACGTTTCGTTTTTTGCTGGGCGCTGGAGAATCCGCGAACTGGCCGGCCGCGACCAAGGCGGTGTCGGAGTGGTTCCCCAAACGCGAGCGCGCGCTTGCGACTGCGCTGTTTGACAGCGGTTCGTCGATTGGGGCAGCGGTCGCTCCATTCATTGTGTTGGAGATTTATTTTCGCTGGGGATGGCGGCCAGCGTTTATGGTCCCGGGCATCCTCGGATTCCTCTGGTTGATTGCCTGGCGACGGCTGTACTTCGCGCCGGAGGAACACAGCCGCATCAGCCCGGCCGAACTGGAAATGATCGTTGCCGATAAGCGCGAATCGACCGCGCTTGATCAACAAGGAGCTCGTCCCCGGTGGAGCGACTTGTTGAAGCTGCCACAGACATGGGGCGTTATTATCGCAAAGGCGTCCACTGACCCGGTCTTCTTTTTCATCACGGAGTGGTTCCCAATCTACCTCGTGGCCAAGGGCATCGAACTGCGCACTGGCTTGATCGCGGTCTGGATTCCCTTCATTGCCGCGGATCTGGGTAGTTTTTTCGCAGGTGGGGCGTCCGGATACTTGATCAAGCGCGGATGGTCGTCGGGCGCGGCACGCAAGGCGCTGATTGTTTTTGGCGGAGTTGGCATGACCATGCTCATCCCCACAATTTTTACTACCAACCTCTACTTGATCGCGTTCCTATTTGCGGTTGCCACATTTACCTATGCGGGTTTCACGACGATGGCGAATGTGCTGCCTTCTGACCTGTTTCACAGCGAATCGGTCGCGTCGGTGAGCGGGTTCAGCGGTACCGGTGCTGGAATTGGAACGATTGTGGCTTTCAAACTCATTGGCTATTTTTCCGACGCGCGCCAGGCGACGGGCACCCATTCCTTCGATCCGATTGTGATTATCGCGGGGCTCGTGCCTTTCGCCGGCATGATTTTGGTTTTGCTGCTGGTGCGCAACACGCAGGCCACGAACGAGGGTTTGGTGCGCCAAATCTAAGACCTTGGGTAAACTGAAAGTAATCATGGGATATAGGCGTCTGGATCTCGACGGTAAAGTGGCGGTGGTGATTGGAGGCAGCTCTGGAATCGGCCGCACGCTGGCCCGCGGACTGGCCGAAGCCGGGGCCGATGTCGTGCCCAGCGCACGGCGCATAGAACTTGTGGACGGGGTTGCAGAAGAGATCGAGCGCCTGGGCCGCGGGTCGCTGCGCGTGAGTTGTGACGTGGCCGACCGCGGATCGCTGGAGAAATTGTTGCAAGCTTCCCTCCACGCATTCGGAAAAGTCGACATTCTTCTCAACGCTGCTGGATTCAACCAGCGAACCCCTACTCTGGATTTGTCCGAGGCCGACTGGGACAAACTCGTCGACACGAACCTGACCGGTACGTTGCGCGCGTGCCAGGTGTTTGGACGGCACATGATCGAGCGCAAGTATGGACGCATCATCAACATTGCTTCGATGGGCTCATTCCTGGCGCTTTATGAAGTGGCGGCGTATTGCGCTAGTAAGGCGGGCGTGGCTTCCTTAACCAAGTCGCTGGCCATCGAGTGGGCGCGGCATGGGGTCTGTGTAAATGCGATTGCGCCGGGCTACTTCCGTACTCCGTTGACCGAGAAGTTGTTGATGGGCACGCCGCGAGGGGAGGAAGTGCTGACCCGCACGCCGATGAAGCGCTTCGGCGAACTCGAGGAGTTGATTGGAGCGGCGGTCTTTCTCGCATCCGACGCGGCCAGCTTCGTGACTGGCACCTTGCTTGCGGTGGATGGCGGCTTTCTCGCCAGCGGCGTAAATCAATGACTCCGTGTTTCGAACGAGGTTACTGTAACGCCGACTGGGTCAACTTCACGGCGCAATAGGGATTGGCCGCTCCGCCCGAGACGTTGCACTTCTGGCCGTTCACTGACCCCGCCGCCATGGTCGAGAAATAAATGTTCGTCCCGCCGTTCGACATTTCGTTGTCGATGACGATTCCGCTGGTCCCTCCCAAGGCGCTAGGGGAGCTCACGCAACTGGAGGTCGCGGCTCCAGAGCAGGTCGGGGCGGTCAGTGATGTTGTAACCGTCGAACTCTCCAGGTGTCCATCGGTTGTTGAACCCACACCGAAGAACAATCGGTCCGTGGTGCCGTTGTAAAACTCGGTCAAAGGCGAACACTCATCTCCTTTCGTGGTGCCTATCTGGAAAGTGGTCGAGCCAGTGCTGGTGATGACGTGGCTGGCGAAGGGGAAAAAATACATCTTGGGATCGGCCGGCACGCCTCCTGACTGGACGAATCCGCAGGCAATCATGTGCCCCGATGTCGAGCCGTTTAACCAGAATGCGTTATCAAACGAGCCGGCGTGAACATTTTTCCCCGTGCAGTCCCCGTCGCCGCTCGCCGACCCCAAGTCAACCGTGTTACTTGCCGTGGCCGAACCGGTGGTGAAGTTTGCTGCAACCTGCGTAACTGCTCCGCCGATGCCCTGGACGATGCTGCATCCCGTGAAGGCGAACACCTGATCGGTTGTGGAGTTGGCGGGGTCGGTGACCGCAATCGGCGGGTCTACAATCCCCGTTCCCGACGCTCCGCTCCCGTCGTTGGTTCCATCGTAAACCCAGCCGATCGTCTGTTGCGCAGAGTACGTTTTAGCCGGGCTGGCCAGTTTCACGGAATACAGGTATCCCTCTCCGTCTCCGATGAAAATCAGGCCGGCATTATCATCCACAACCGGAGCGGTCAATATCGTGTTGTACTTGTTGGTCGAGACCGCGACCGGCCAGTTGGCTGAGTCGTTGACCAGCGCCGGAGCGCCGCCGCCGAATACCGGCGTGATCTTATAAAGCACGCCATTGTCGGCGCCCACGTAGGCTGTATCGGTGTTGTAGTCGACCCATGGCGAGGAATTCGAGTTGGTCGCGCTGGTTTCGATCGTGAGAGTAGTCATGCAGCCCGCCGTCGTCGGCGTTGTGCACGAAGTGGGAGTCAGCGGGCTCAACACTGAACCTGACTGCGACGGTGGCGCCGGAATAGGATTCGGCAAATACAGAACGTGGAAGTACGAGCCTGCGCTCGTGCTCTCCACGAACGCGACCTTGGTTCCATCGACCGAAAGCACAGGCGACGTCTTAATCTGCCCGCCCATCTGCGTAACCGTGTTGTAGGCGAATGCCACCCAGGGCGATCCGCTGTTGCAAGCCGGGCTGGCTCCCGTGTAGAGGTTATTGATCCCCACCAGATTAGCCTGCGTGCTAGTCCCGGTCACGGTGAGCCCGAAAACAATGTAATCAGAGTTGCAGTTTTCCGCCACCACGTCGAACTGGTATTTCGCCGGAAACTGGTTCTGGGGAACGTAGCCGTTCTCGAGTGAAACCGCCCAGTCGATCTCGGTTTGGCGCGGCATGTGGCGTGGGCGCAAGGGCTCTCTCGGCTTTGATCTTTCCACCGCCACTTGCCGCATCACCATGTTGTAAACGTAGCGCGGGTCGTGGGCTGCCCCCGCCGCCAGCACGTCCTCGGCTCGCGTGCCGGGCATCAACAGGTGGCGCGAACTCCAATCCTCCGGGTACCCAAGGTGAGTCTGTTCGTGGCTCGCATCTGCCGGCGAGGTCGTCTCCATACCGGATTGCCCGGAAAGCGGAACGCCCAGCAGGAGCCCTGCCGCCGCGCAGAACCAAAGGAATCGGAACCCTCGCATCGTATCTCCTCAAAATTTCGAATTATGACGGTTTTATTTTCGCCCACGGTCTAGGAATCTCAGGTCTTACTTCGGTAACTTAACGGGTCTAGCGTCAACCTGACGTGGTGTGACCTATGTGCGCCGGCTCTGGATCCTCCGCGGCGACGAGATTGCCCTCCCTCGAAAGCAGCTGATTTTGCAATGAGTTAGCGAGGGATTGGATTTCGAATCAGCGGATCAGCGGAAAGCCCGCGACCTACTCCAAGGCAGACTGCGTTAGCTTGACGGCGCAGTAGGCGGCAGGAGTTCCGCAAATGGTGGTTGAGGTCGCCAATGTGCCGAAGTAGATGCTCGATGCCTGTGCGTCCGTGGAATCGTTGTCCACGATGATGCCGCTGGTCCCGCCCGCGACGTCGGCGGTGTTGGTCGCCAACGCAGCGGGCGTGTCGCCTTGGGCAATTTCCAGCGGGTTCGGCAGCGCGAAGGTATACAGTTCGGTGGGGTTGGCATTGACGCCTACGAACAGGTAGTCCACTCCAGCCGAGGCGTTGTAGAACTCGGTGAGGGGCGACATGACCGAAGCGTTGTTACCCAGTTGAGGTTTCCCCAACGGCGCCGCTTGTAGAACGGAGCTTACGAACGAGAACGGTTTTAACTGTTGGCCGCCCGTGCCGGAGGATGCTCCAATGATCTCTCCGTTGTTCGCCTCGGTTGCGCTGCCGATTCCCAAGGTAAAGTAACGGTTGTCCGGGGTGGGTGCATAGAGTGGAAAGCCCGCGGTCGTACAGCTTTGGTTCGCGCCGGAGTCGAGGCCCGTGATCGTAACCGAAGTCAGGGTGTTGCTGGTGAATTTGAATTGGACAAGGCCGGGGTTGCCGGCGGTACCGGTGTCGGTCTCACCGCTGGCGGCGGAGGTATTGGGGCTGCATGCGCTTACGACATAACCTACGCTGTTCGTCGAGTCAAGAATCGCGCCGTCGCGAATGCCACCGTTGATCAGGCCTTGGTTCGTAGTCCCGCTAACGCCGAGCGCCAGGGTCGCTTCTATAACTCCTGCCGAGGTGATTTCGTAAAAGTTCGAGCTGCTGTCGCCGATAAAAATGTCGTTGGTGTTACCTACATCCACGACCGGGGATGAAAGGAAGTTCGACCCTTGGGTGACAGTCGCGCCGGTCACAGTGCACCCGGTGCCCGTAGTCGGCGTGGGTATCGTGGCGTCGAAAGTTAACTGGGCTCCGCTCGCTGTAATCGGGACTTGTGGCCCATTGATGGCAGCGGCGTCAGCGGCGCTGCAGTGGGTGCCGTTGGAGGTTACGCCTGCGATGGTGACCACCTCCCCGATGCTAAGCGTGTTGGACACGGTGACAGTTACTACCGTTGTGGTTGCCGTCACCGCACTTGGGGTGTCTGACACAGGGGTTGTGGCGTTTACTTGAACTGGGAAATTCCCTCCCGCGTGCGCTGGCGTCCCCTTGAACGTCGGCGTGATCGCATACAGGTAGCCGTTGTTGTCGCCGACGTAAGTCGTATCGTTGGCATAGTCGGTGAATGGGGATGAGAAGCTATCCGCCGCTCCAGCCGCTCCTGTGGCTGCGTTGGCGGCAACCAAGCCCAATGGAAGCATGAAGTCCGTAGCAGTGCTTCCCGAAGTGCTTCCGGGGATCACCGGGCTGGTGGCGCAGGTCGGCAGCGTGGCCCCGCCGTTGTTGTTGCCCGTGCAGCTGGCAGTGGTCCCGTACTCGGTGCTGCCGCTGCCGAACGTGAGCACGTGCAGAATTGCTCCGATGTTCGGGTCATTCTCCACGTAGGCAACTTCTGTGCCGCTGACCGAGAGGCCGGGCGAGGTAGCGACTGGGCCGACGCCGGAAGCATAAGAGAAGATAAATTCCGGATTCGTGAGACACAGCGGGGTCCCCGACCCGCTGTAGAGATGATTGAAAGCGACGATATTAGCTTGGGAGCCGTTCGTCGCGACGGGGCCCGCGGCCCAGCTGAAGTTGGCAAGGCCGTTGGTAGTCGCAAGCGCCACACGGGTTCCTGGCGTGAGAGCATACACCGTAACTGCATCTCCCGATGCTACAGCCACGATGCGGTCGAGAGCGGCACTACTGAGGTTACGATTGATCGCCGCCGCCAGATTGGCCGCATCGGTCGCAGGCGTGGTGGACCGTGCGAAGTCCAGGTCCGTGTTCGTGGTCGACGCGGTTAGGGTCAGCTTGACCGCGGTTCCACCTGTCGGAGTTATGGTGATTGATGTAGTCTGTCCAGACGTCGGTTCGCCGGTGAAAGTACCTACAACATTGGCGCGCGTGTTTCCGGTCGATGCGTTGACGGGGAAGACCACAAAATCCGCAGTGCAACTCGGGGGCGCGTTTACGTTGAACGAGTACTTAGCGGGCCACATGCCTTGAGCGACGCCACCCGCGCCCAGTGAAACGGCCCAGTCCTTTCGCATGCCGCGACTTGGCCGCCGCCTTTCCCGCAGCCTTCGATGCCACCACACAAGGCCTGAATCGGGCGGCGCATTCCCGTGCAGAAGCCACTGAGCATAAGCCCGCGGCTCGTTCCACGTATTGACCATCTGTTCCGGCGTGTAGCCGCCGGTGAAGATGACATGGCTTGAGCTCCAATCCATCGGCACGGGGATCGAACCATCCGGCCTGGCGAAGCCCTGCGCGAACGCCGCTGCGGTAAAGCCAGCAGCCAGCCCGAGCGCAGCCAGCAGCAGCATGACGCACCTGGGAAGAAAGACCGCGTTCCGGTTTCGTGGAGTTCTAAACCTATCCACAGTTAGACCGCCTCCGTGTCTCCTTATTAAGCCGTCCAATGTGCTCGATCATTCTCACCCATCCCATCAGTGCCGATCGGCAACCCGTCTTCATCTTGGAAGAGCGGAATCGAAGGATGAGTTTGCCAAGGCCTGAATCTGGATCAGTGGACCCGCATATGCCGCTGTCGCCCGATTCAACATGTTCGCCGAGGGGATGCCGGTTCTCTGGAAAGATTTCTCGCAATCTGCAGTGGACGGCCCGCGCATATTGCCTTCCATGTAGGCCAGGCCGGGGCAGCGCGTGCACGTTCCCACATGGGAGCACGTCGAACAGGTCGGAAGATCCCGGGCATGGATCGAGCGGACTTCCTTCAATTCCGGGGAATGCCGCCAGATGTCGAGGAACTTCTGCCGGCGCACGTTGCCGCTGGGCAGAGGAAATTGCACGCAGGGAAACACATCGCCGTAGGGAGAAATGTAGCAGGCGGTGTGGCCCGCGCTGCACGGGAAACCATCCATCACATCTTCGCCGGGTGCGGGCGGCGGCGCGCAGAATTCTTCCACATTGCCGACAAGTTCCTGGTTATGGAAGACCTGCTTGAGATCTGACCCCGGAATTCGCAGCGCAAGGATGGATCTGTCTCCATCCATTTTTGGCGTGATGGTGGGGTCGAGCGTGTAAGCGACTCCCAACTCTTTCGCGAGGTCGATCACGCCTTGCTGGTCAGAGAAATTGCCCGCCATAAGAACGTTGGCGAGAGTGACCTTCAGTCCCTGAGCCTTCAGGAATCGAATCGCGCGAATGGTTCTTTTCAGTGACCCCGGTAGCTTTGTGATGGCATCGTGAACCTCCGGCCGATGCGAGTAGACACTGATCTGTACCTGCTCAACCCCAAGCTGGCGCAGTCTTGCGGCTTCCTTCTCGCGGATCATCACTCCGTTGGTTTTCACCTTTACGTTGAACAGGAGTTGCCGCGCCCGTTCCACGATTTCAAAAAAGTCCCGGCGCATGAGGACTTCACCGCCGCTGATCGAGAGAAAAAAGACTCCGGCATCGGCCAATTGTTCGAGCACATCGATGATTTCCGCCGTCGTCATCTCGCCATGATCGTCGTGATCGAGATAGCAATGCACGCAGCGTTCGTTGCAGCGGTAGGTGATGTCGAGGTGAACGCTGATGGGCAAACCCAGGTTCAGGGCCTTTTGATTCATCTCGGCGAGAAGGCTCATCGGGGCTCCGCGGATGAAGGAGAATCTATCTCGATTAGTGGCTGATCCGATACCAGCAGAATGCCGTGTTGTGAGAGTTCGTCGACGAAGCGGTTGGCTCCGCGCTGCGCCTGCTCCGGGTCGACGTCAAATTCCTGGCAGACTCTGCCGGCCACGATTTCCGCCAGCGGCGTGCGGCCATCGGCGGCCTGCCAAATCGTGGAAGCCACTTCATTGAGGGTGAAAAAAGTCGAATCCACGGCCGACATCACCATCATCTCGCCCCCCACCATGCGGGCGGCAATCGCCTTGCTTCGTGCAATGTACCTTTCGGGCATCCCGGTTCTCCAGTGTCAGCGTGTGGCGACTAACGTATTATGTCCCAGACTCGCTGGTCCGGGAGGAATACTAAGCGGTGGATGGGAACCAAACTAGCAAACTCGCAGGCCGACTGAAAAACCAGTTTCACAAGCTCGGGATCATGGGCGAAGAACAGAATGTTCCTCATCAGCCGCTGGATTGCTTCGGTTGGATTGATCGGTTCGATGCGGTTCTGCAAGCCTTTCTCAAGCAAAAAAAGTGCGCTGAGGGGAGCGGAGCAGTTCTCGCCGACGCGCGCCAACTCTCCTGCAAAAGGAGTCCCGCAGGCGATGTATTGATTTCCCTCCCGCCGCACGTAGGAGATTTCGTCGGTGAGGAGCGTCGCATCGGGCGGAGCGAGGCGGGAGATCGTCGTCTTGCCCGCGCCAGAAACGCCGGAAAACAGAAAGGCCTTCCCTCCACGAATTGCACTGGCAGCATGAACCAGGAAGCCTCCTTGTTGCACCAAGATCAGACTGTGAACGATGCGCAAGACGCAATCGATGGCGTAGGGATTGCACGATTGGCGGATCCGGCCTCGGCTCGTTTCTGGATTCCAGCTTGCGCGAAAGTCGCCACGCTTCAACAACCACTCGCCATCTTCGATCTTCACCTCGAGGTCATCGTCGACTGAGGATTCCGAAGGCTCACGCAAGTCAATGTCGAATTCGAGGCGCGAATGCGGCGAAGTGCCGACAAAGCCGGAGTATCGATTCTCGATCAGACGATGAAATGAGGGGTCCTGTGTTCGCAGGGCAATCGCCATACCGCCGATCTCGATCGATACCCTTTCTTGCGCGGCCATGAGAAAGGCAGTCGTCATGAGTGTAGAGTGCGAAATGGAGAAGCGGCGTGAAACCCGCGCCCGGCGGCTAAAACGCCCCAGATAAGCCGTGGCAGCCGCGCCCGGTCTTCACCCAGGCGCGTCTCGTGAATGCGCAACGCAAGGTTACGGAATCGGTCCGAGCGGCACAGAATCCAGGCCAGCGTGGAATGGAGAGGTGAGACCTTCCGACTCGGCACGAAGCTGCGACTTGCGCGGCAAACGCTGGCCACGCGTCCCAGAAGATCGGATGCGGCTACGGGCGGATCGTTTTGGGGCATTGCGTCGCCCCTCGTGATCCACAAAAGGCAATCCTGAACTTGTCGCTTTTCGACCAGTCGATGAACAAAGAAACGGTTGTCGCGCAGAACTAATACGATGTCTCCGGGCAGGATTTCGCCGTGCGCAGCGCTTTGGATCGTGAGCAGATCGCCCGGCCACAAGGAGGGAAGCATGCTTGCTCCCCACGCCTTCAAGCGAACGGTGCCGCAGCGGCGAAGCATCTCGGCTGCGAGAGCAAATCTAGGATCCTCGCGAGCGTCGAGCGTCTGTCGCATGAATGGTCGCGGCCTTAAGAAGTCTTCCTGATGTGTCCGCACAGAAACTGGGTGGGTTGGACCTTGCCGCAGGACAGCGCCATGGTCTCGAAAACCCGTTCGTGGCGGAAGGCGGGTTCTTGATAGGCTTTCTTGGCCGTGCCGCGGCTCTCGCCTGCGTTCTCCTCGCCTGTATCCCAATCCTGTTCGGCCATAAAAAATGAGCTCCGCAATCCAGACCGCAGAGTCTGCGCTCCGGAAACGCTCGACTACAAACCACTTCTTTCCCGAAGCGTACTACAGGAAAAGGATTTAGCCGATTGTCACTGGTGGTACATGCGGGCAGGAGCTTGTGGATTTCTTCCCGCGGCGCTCAAGAAAACAATCTCAAGAAACAATAATGATGAACAACGGCCCAACCACCCTACTGCTCGATCGTCGTCTCCGCTTTGTCAGGCTTCTGGGTGACCTGCTTAGGGGTCGGCAATTGCGAACGGTCCCAGCCGCCGCCGAGGGCCTCAACCAATGCCACGGCGTAGGTCATCCGTTGCACCTGAAGAGTACTCAGGGTCTGCTGGTCGGCCAACACAGTGGTCTGGGCAATCAGCACGTCGAGGTAGGGATCGACGCCCGTGTCGTATCTAGCCTGCTCGAGCTTGAGGTAGGTTTGAGCTGAGTCTACAGCCTGCTGCTCTTGCTGGATCTCTTTGGATAGGATGCGAACTTCTGCAAGACCATCCTCCACCTGCTGAAAAGCGGTCAGCACGGTCTGCCGGTAACTGGCCAAATCCGCATTGTAGGTCGCGACGTATTGCTGAACCGTGGCGCGGCGCAAGCCGGCATCGAAGATGGTTTCAGGGATCGACGCGCCCACGGACCAGAAACGACTCGGCCAGGAGAGCCAATTGTGGAAGGCGGAACTCTCGAAGCCGCCGTCCGCGCTCAAGGTCAGGTTCGGATAATAGGCCGCGCTAGCGATTCCGATTACAGCGTTAGCTTCGGCCATGGTGCGTTCCGCGGCGGCGACGTCAGGCCGGCGCTCGAGCAGTTCCGAGGGCATGCCGACCGGAATCGGCGGCGGAGCAACCGTCATCGGCTTCACCGGAATGGAAAAACTTGTGGCGGCTTTGCCGATGAGTACGGCAATCGCGTGCTCGTATTGTGCTCGCGCGATTCCGACATTAGTGGCTCCTGCTTGCGCGCTCTGCAACGCGGTTTCGGCTTCGACCACGGAAATCTGGTCGTCGATACCGGCTTCGTAGAGTGCCCATGTCAGGTCGTATGCTTTCTGGTCGGCTGCGACGGTGTCGTCAAAAATCTGTTGCAAGTGATCCTGGCCGCGAATCTCGAAGAAATATTCGGCGAGGCTGGCCTGCTCGGTCAGACGTTCACTCTCGAGATCGGCCGCGCTGACCTGCGCAGCGTATTGCGCCTGTCGCACCGTGTTGCGGACCTTACCCCAAAGGTCAGGCTCCCAGGAGGCTTCGAGCGGCAGGGAGTAGACGGTACTCTGCAGTTGTTTGGCAGCGGTGCCCGTGCCCGATGTGTTGACGGGAGTCGTATTGAGGTTTCCCGAGGTTCGCGAGCGAGTGAACGAGGGAGCGACCGCCAGCGTGGGAAAGTATTGCGCGTGCGCCTCGCGGACGATTGCACGGGCCTCCATGAAATTCTCGAAGTACTGTTTAATGTTCTGATTGTTAATGTTCAGTTGTTCCTCGAGAGCGTTCAGTTCGGGATCGTTGAAGATCTCCCACCACTTGCCGCGCAGCTTTGCATCCGCAGGCTGCGCCACCGTCCAGCCTCCAGTTTCTTTGAGCTGGCTCGGCGACTCCTTGTAAACGGCCGCGGGGGCTTGCGGAGCGGGCGGGTGGTATTTCGGTCCGACCGCGCAGCCCGATAAACATAACAAGAGCGCAGCCGCACACAGCCGAATCATCTCGTTCCCGAGTTTTCGTGCGGGGACCTTCATAACGTTTCTGGTTAACTCATGTCCATCTCAGCTTACCGTTCTAGGTGGCTTCCGGAGCGGGAAATGGATTTCGCGCGGTCTTTCCCTTTCCCTGTATCCACAATCGCAGCCGGTCGAACTCCAAATAAACGACCGGAGTCGTGTAGAGTGTCAGCAACTGGCTCAAGATCAATCCTCCCACAATCGTAATACCTAAAGGCCGGCGTAGCTCGAACCCTGTGCCCGTTCCCAGCGCCAACGGCAAGGCCCCTAGGAGTGCAGCCATGGTGGTCATCAGAATCGGGCGGAAGCGCAACATAGAGGCTTCAAAAATCGAATCGATTGGCTTCTTCCCCTCCTGGCGCTCTACCTGAAGAGCAAAATCGATCATCATGATGGCGTTCTTTTTTACGATTCCAATCAGCAGCACAATGCCAATGATGGAGATGATGTTCAGATCCTGCTTGAAGAGCATCAAGGCGAGCATCGCACCCACGCTGGCCGACGGCAGCGAGGAGATGATGGTCAAGGGATGGACCAGGCTTTCGTACAAAATGCCGAGAATAATATAGACCGCCAGCAGCGCGGTCACGATCAACCATGGCTCAGTTCCCAGAGATTGCTGGTAGGCCTGCAGCGTACCCGCATAAAAACCTTGCAGCGTGGAGGGTGCGCCCAGCCGCTTCTGCATCTGGCTGATACTCAACGTGGCATCGCTCAAAGACACGCCCGGCGCCAGGTTGAAGGAGACCGTAACCGAGGGGAATAATCCCGTATGGTTAATGGCCAGAGGTGTGGTGCTGGCTCGGCCGTTGGCCATGGTCAGCAACGGAATGTTGTCGCCGCCGGAGCTTTTCAGGTAAATATCTTTCAATCCCTCCGGGCTTTGCCAATATTGAGGGGCCACCTCCAGCACCACGTAGTACTGATTCAACTGTGTATAAATGATGGACACCTCCGACTGGCCGAATGCGCCGTATAACGCGGAGTCCAGCGACTGCGCGGTGGAGCCGAGCCTGGCCGCAGTGACCCGATCGTAGTTCATCAGCTCATTCAGGCCGCCATTCTGCTGGTCCGAGCTGACGTCCTGCAGGCCGTGCAGGTGCGTCATCTGCTCCAGTATGATCGGTGCCCACTTGGAAAGGTCCTCCACGTTGTCGGATTGCAACGTGTACTGGTACATCGCATTGCTGGAGCGGCCGCCGATACGCAGATCTTGCACGGATTGAAGAAACGCGGAGGCCACCGGCAGACGGTTCAATTGTGGCCGAAGGCGGTTGATGATTTGCGTGGCACTGACCTTGCGCTCCGCCAGCGGCTTGAGGGCAACATAGATATTGCCTGTATTGGTAGCCCCGCCGCCACCAGTAAACGCAATCACATTCGCGACGGCGGGATCATTTTTGATCACTGCTCCGATCTGCCGAATGGAGGTGTCCATCGCCGGAAAGGATGAATCCTGCGGTCCGCGGACTGCGCCGGCGATCGCTCCCGTATCTTCCACCGGGAAAAAGCCTTTAGGTATTTTGACGATCAGCACCACGTTAAGCGCGATGGTGACGAACAGTACGATGAGGGTGGGGACGGGATGCTCGAGCACCCAATGCAGGCTCCCGCGATACAACGACAGCACCCAGTCGAAGAACTTTTCGCTCGCCATGTAGGCGCGGCCGTGCTCTTCATCGCGCTCGCTCTTCAACAGGTAAGCGCACATCATCGGCGTTGTGGTCAGCGAAATGATCATCGACACAAAAACCGCAGTCGAAAGAGTGACGGCAAATTCGCGAAAGAGGCGGCCCACGATTCCACCCATCATCAGAAGAGGAATAAAGACGGCAATCAGCGAAATGCTGATGGTGAAGACGGTGAACCCGATTTCCTCCGCACCTTTCAACGCCGCGGCAAAGGGTTTCATGCCGTCTTCGAGGTGGCGTGCGATATTTTCCATCACCACGATGGCATCGTCGACCACAAATCCGGTTGCAATGGTCATCGCCATCAGTGAAAGGTTGTCAAGGGTGTATCCGAACAGATACATTACGGCAAATGTACCGACGAGTGAGACCGGCACCGCGACGGCGGGAATGAGAGTGGCGCGGCCGTTGCGCAGGAAAACAAATACCACAACGATGACCAGGCCGATGGAAATGAGAAGTGTCCTTTCCACATCGCTGACCGAGGCGCGAATGGTCGTGGTGCGATCGAGAACAATCGTGGTCTCGATGCCGAGCGGAATGGAGGCCTGAATCGACGGAAGTTGCGCACGGATGCGATCGACCGTATTAATAATGTTGGCGCCGGGCTGACGGAAGATGATCACGGTAACCGAGCGCTTGCCGTTCAAATAACCAGCAGCCCGGACGTTCTGCACTGAGTCTGTTACCTGAGCGACGTCGGATAGATGGACAGCTGCGCCGTTCTTAAAGCCAACCACGAGCGGCTTGTAGTCCTGGGCGTGCGAGATCTGGTCGTTGGCCAGGATATCCGCGGTTTGCACGCCGTCAGTGATCTGGCCTTTGGCCAGGTCGGCATTCTGCAAACTCAGCGCGGACTGCAGATTCGCAAGGGTAAGTCCATAGCTCGCCAACTGCGTGGGGTTTGCGTCCACCCGCACGGAAGGCAACGCTCCGCCTCCGACCGAGACTTGTCCCACGCCCTGGATCTGCGACAGCTTTTGCTCTAAGACGGTGGAGGCTTCGTCGTAGATTTTGTCGGGACCGTATTTGTCTGAGGTAAGGCCGAGAATCATGATCGGCGAATCCGCGGGATTGACTTTGCGATACGTCGGATTGCCCGGCAGGTTCGCGGGCAGATACGTTCGCGCGGCGTTAATTGCGGCTTCCACATCACGCGCTGCACCATCAATGTCGCGGCTGAGATCGAACTGAATCGTGATCGACGTACTGCCCAGCGTGCTGGCGGAGGTCATCTCCGTAACGCCTGCAATATGGCCAAACTGCCGCTCCAGCGGAGTGGCGACGGACGACGCCATAATTTCGGCGCTGCCTCCGGGCAAACCGGCACCTACTGAAATTGTAGGAAAGTCGACCTCCGGCAGCGGCGCCACCGGGAGTACCTCGAACGCAATCGCACCGGCGAGCGCAACGGCCACCGTGAGTAACGTGGTAGCCACTGGCCGTTGAATGAAAGGCGCGGAGATATTCATGCCGGCCCTGCCTGTTCCGCATTTCCAGCTTCCGCCTGGTTCGCCTTGTGCCCAAAGCGCTGCGCCAGATTATCAAAGAAGATATAGATGACAGGCGTGGTGTACAGCGTCAGCGCCTGGCTTAGGAGAAGTCCGCCCACCATAGAAATGCCTAGCGGCCGGCGCAATTCAGAACCGAAACCGGTTCCGAGCGCCAGCGGCAATCCACCCAGCAGCGCGGCCATCGTCGTCATCATGATAGGGCGGAAGCGGAGCAGACAGGCTTCGTAAATTGCATCAGTTGCGTTTTTTCCGTGCTTCCGCTCGCCTTCGAGCGCGAAGTCGACCATCATGATGCCGTTCTTTTTCACGATACCGATCAAAAGGACAATACCGATGATCGCTACCACGCTTAAATCCTGGTGAAAGAGAATCAAAGCGAGAAAAGCACCCACGCCCGCCGATGGCAGCGTGGAAAGAATCGTTATCGGGTGAATAAAGCTTTCGTACAAAACACCCAGCACGATATATACGGTGACCAGCGCGGCCAGAATAAGTAAGGGCTCGTTGGAGAGTGAATTCGTGAAGGAGGCTGCAGTGCCCTGAAAGCCAGCCTGCAGGCTGGCAGGCATGTGCATATCTTTCTGCGCCTTGTCGACCGCCGTAATGGCCTCGCCCAGCGCAGCGTTCGGCGCGAGATTGAACGATACGGTGATGGCCGGAAATTGCCCCTGATGGTTAATGGAGAGCGCTTCCGTCGTCTTCTCAAAATGCGAGAAAGCGCTCAGCGGAACGGCATTGCTGTATGCCGAACTTGTTCCGCCTGCAGAGTTCGCTCCGCTGTTCGAGGCCGCGGTGGTACTTGGCGACAGCGCGTTCGCCGGAGGAGCAAGCGTGTTTGCCGACGGAGTGTACAGCGCAGAAGCGGTCAATGCATTGGATCCCGCAGAGGATGATCCGGAGGACGCGAACGAGGAAGACGCCCCAGTACCGCTGGCTCCCGCAGACGCATTTGACTGAATGTAGAGTTGGTTCAGCTTGTTGGGATCGAGTTGAAACTGCGGCTGGCTCTCAAGCACAACGTGGTACTGATTCACCTGGGTATACATTGTGCTAATTTGCCGCTGACCGAATGCGTCATACAGCGTGTTATCGATGGTTGTCGGCGCGATGCCTAACCGCGAAGCGGTGACCCGGTCGATGACCAGAGATACAGCCAACCCTCCCGTTTGTTGATCGGTAGCGACATCTTCCAGTTCCGGCAACTGCTTCAGCCGGCCGACGAAACGATTCGTCCAGTCGTTCAGTTCATTCGCATCCGGATCTTCGAGCGTGTACTGATATTGGGTGCGGCTCACCCGATCGTCCACGGTAATGTTCTGCACCGGCTGCATAAATAGCTCTATACCCTGAACCTGATCCAGCTTTGACTTGAGCCGGCGGATTACGTCGGAAGCGCTCAACTTGCGCTGGTCGAGAGGTTTCAGATTGATCGACATTCGGCCGCTGTTGGTCGTGGTATTAGTTCCATCGGCGCCGATAAACGACGAAAGGCTTTCAACCGCAGGGTCATCCAGAATTACCTTTGCAAGCTCCTGCTGCTTCTCCGCCATCGCCTTTGAGCCAATCGTCTGCGGCGCCTGTGAAATACCCTGGATAACGCCCGTATCTTGCACCGGGAAAAAGCCTTTAGGAATAATGATGTAAAGAAAAATCGTAAGCATCAGTGTGGCCAGCGCGACAAACAACGTAAACGTCTGGAAGCGAAGGACAAACTTGAGCGTGCGGCCATAGAAAGCGATCATCGCCTCAAAAGCATGCTCCGTGGCTCGATAGATACGCCCCTGCTGATCCTTCGGTTCGCGCCGCAAAATTCGCGCACTCATCATCGGCGTGAGCGTAAGCGAGACCACGGCCGAGACCACGATGGTGACGGCCAGGGTCACAGCAAATTCGCGAAACAGGCGCCCCACCACATCGCCCATGAATAACAGCGGAATCAGAACGGCGATAAGTGACACGGTCAGCGAGAGAATGGTGAATCCAATCTGCTCCGCGCCCTTGAGCGCCGCTTCCATGGGCGGATCGCCGGCTTCGATGTAGCGCGAGATGTTTTCGATCATCACGATGGCATCGTCCACCACAAAGCCGGTGGAGATGGTCAGCGCCATCAGAGATAAGTTGTCCAGGCTGTAGCCCAGGATGTACATAGCCGCGAATGTCCCGATCAGCGACAGCGGCACAGCAACGCTAGGAATAATTGTGGCGTAGAGACTGCGCAAAAAAAGGAAGATGACCAGAACCACGAGGCCGACCGTCAGCAGCAACTCAAATTCGACATCCGAAACCGACGCTTCGATGGCGGTTGTAAGATCGGTAAGCGTAGTCACTTGAATGCCGGCGGGCAGGTCAGCCTTAAGCTGTGGCAAAAGCTGTTTGATGCTCTTGACTACGCTGATCGTGTTGGCCCCGGGTTGGCGTTGCACGTTCAAGATGACGGCCGGGGTCTGATTCATCCACGCTGCCTGATTATTGTTCTCGACACCATTCACGATCTGCGCCACGTCGGTCAGCATCACCGGCGCGCCGTTACGGTACGCAACGACAACTTTCCGATAATCGTCGCTGGTGACCAGCTGATCGTTGGCGTCGATCTGGTAATCCTGGCGCGGCCCATCGAAGTTTCCTTTGGCGGCATTCACGCTGGCCTGAGTCAGTGCCGTGCGCAGGTCTTCCATGTTGATGCCATAGGATGACATCTGCCCAGGATTGGCTTGAATGCGGACTGCGGGCTTTTGCCCTCCGCTGATGGTTACGAGACCGACCCCGCTGAGTTGCGAAATCTTAGGCGCGAGCCGCGTGTCCACAAGGTCCTCGACCTGAGAAAGTGGCATAGCACTTGAAGTGATGGCCAGGGTGAGCACGGGAGCATCGGCGGGATTCGTTTTACTGTAGATCGGCGGCGCAGGCAGAATCGATGGCAAAAGACTCTGCGACGCGTTTATCGCGGACTGCACCTCTTCCTCGGCTACGTCAATATTCAGAGTCAGGTTGAACTGCAACACAATCACGGAGGTGCCGCCCGCGCTGGTAGACGTCATCTGGCTCAAGCCCTGCAGTTCACCGAATTGGCGCTCGAGGGGCGCCGTTACTGTCGTTGCCATCACCGTGGGGCTTGCTCCCGGATAAAACGTAAGCACCTGAATGGTCGGATAATCGACTTCAGGCAGCGCGGAGACCGGCAGTTGGGTATAGCCAACAATGCCGACCAACAGGATTGCTGCCATGATCAGAGCGGTGGCAACTGGCCGCAAAATAAACGGGCGAGATGGACTCACGGGGCGCTGCTCCCGTTCGTGCTGGCCGGGGTGGGTTTGGTCGAAGCCTTGTTCGAAATGGCAACCGCAGTTTTGTCCTGCAGCTTATCGAAACTACTGTTCGCAACAACGTCTCCTGGATTGATGCCATCCACCTGCGTTAGACCGCCGTCCGTAACCCCCGGCTTGATGCTGTGCATGTGAGCGACGTTGTCTTGAATTACATACACGAACGATGCTTGGCCATTTTGTTGAATGGCGGACGCCGGAACCAGCGTCACCCCTTGCAGCGTATTCACGAGAAGGCGCGTATTCACAAACTGGTTCGGAAAGAGTGCGTCATTCTTATTGTCAAACTGGGCGCGGCCTTTTACTGTTCCAGTCGTAGTGTCGATCTGATTGTCGAGGGTCAACAGTTTGCCGCTTGCAATCTTGGTCTGCGCCGTGCGGTCAAAAGCATCCACGGGGAGTCTGGCCTTCTTTTGCAGTCGAAGCTGAACCGGGCCCAGACTGTCTTCCGGTATGGTGAAAATCACGGTGATGGGCTGCAACTGCGTAATCACTGCCAGAGTTACCGTCCCCGCAGACTGCACTACGTTCCCCGGATCCACCAGCCGCAACCCCACGCGGCCGGCGATGGGAGCGGTGATATGGCAGAAGTCGACCTGGATCTGGTCATATTGCACCGTTCCTTGATCGTTTTTTACGGTGCCCTCATCCACCAGTACGAGCTTCTCCTGGTCATCCAGGATTTGCTTCGCAATCGCATTGCGCGCCCACGCGGCACGATAGCGTTCAAGGTCCATCTGCGCTTGTGCCAACACGTTCTCGTCCCGCTCCAGAGCACCTTGTGCCTGCAGGAGACTTGCGCGGTAGGGACGTGAATCGATATCAACTAGCGGATCGCCCTTACTGACGAGCTGACCTTCCTTGTAGTGCACAGCCACGACCAGGCCGGTCACTTCGCTCGTGATCGAATCGGTATAGACTGGGGTGACGGTACCGATTGCGTCAAGGTAAACTCCGATGTTGCCCGTCGTGGCCGTTGCCGTTGTAATGTTGATCTTGGGCGCTGCGGGTGCGACTTTCTTCGCGGTATCAACATGGCGCCATATCAGCACAACTGCTAACACAGCGATAAGCAACAGCAGAATCCATACGACAAACTTTACTGCTGTGTGTCGGTGAAACTCCGAATCGTGTGCCGGGAGTTCATGGCTGCGGTCGATGAAGGGATGCTCATTCGTGTCAACGGTCAAAGAAATCTCCTTTGTCGGCTCCGAATTGTTGAAAATTATAGCTCAGGAAAAAGGAGCCGAATCCCCAATCGTGGCGCCATTTGCCGCGTTCCGCGAAATGTCCAAACTGAGAAGGGGTCACTACCGTCACACACTCAGAACCGGAATCGGCACCGCGCAAATGATTGCATAGCCGTGAATCCGCAGGTTCCCGCCATAGGGGTAGCACTCGGAGACCAGCAAATCCGCCTTCGTCTGCTTCGCGGCCTGACCCAGTATCTTCGGCTGGTTGCCACTGCCGACGAATAAGTCCGCCTCCATACTCAGGTTTCCCCGCAGCTCAATGAGCTGCTGAGAGGCGTCACTGACAAGTTCCTTTTTCCACTTCGGATTGACGTAGCTGCCTCCAGGTCCCCAGAGCTCCACCGAGGGAGTAACATGGGCAAGCGTCAGATGGGCCCCAAATTCGCCGGCGATTTGCGCGGCCCATGACGCAACCTGCGGGCTGCGCTCACTGAGATCAACCGCGCACAAGACGTTTTGGATTGAGAATTCCTTCGGAGGCGATACCTCAACGTGGGCGCCGGTCCAAACCGGGCACTCGGTTCCGTATAGAACTTCCGCGTTCTTTGAGTCCAGCAGAAACCGATTGAACGCGAAGCCATGAGACGCCATCATGATCAGGTCGGCCTTTTCGCCCTGAGCCCTCCGCAGAATCGCTTCAGCCGGATCGCCTTCGTCCAATACGCATCGGATGGGAAGGCCCTTAAGCTCCGCTACGAGAGACTGGCCCCGGCTTTTTTCGGCCCTTCTAACTATCTCCGCCAGCAAATCCCAGCCTGCTAATTGGGGACCGTCCTCGGGCACGCCCGCGGCGTGGCTCTGTGCGGTTGCGACGTGCAACAGCACGATCTCAGAATCGAAATGGCGAGCCATGCTCGCTGCCTGGCCCATCACACGAAGCGAAGCGTTCGGAAAATCAACTGGCAGAAGAATCTTTTGAATTTTCAGCATCGCAGGCCTGCACGAGAATCAGAATGCCCTGACCGTCTCCTTAGGATGTTGCAGCCTGGTTTGGAGTGTACCGCAACCGCCGTCCCCGGCTCATTTCGGAAACAAAGCATCGAGAAGGAATACAGCACGGGGGAAAAACGATATGATGCTGCCGTAGTCTTATTTCCTATTGAGGAGCTTTTGCATGCAACCGTGCCGCATTCGGTCGTTGGTGTTAATCGCCTCAATTCTGGCGCTGGCCGCGTCCACCGCGCTCGCCGAAGAAGCAATCTCGGTCACTGTGGACGCGACTAAAACTCAGCAGAAGCTGTTGCGCGCTCATTTGGTGATGCCCGTCAAGCCAGGACCTCTAACGCTGTACTATCCGAAATGGATTCCCGGCGAGCACGGGCCCGATGGACCCATCGCAAATCTCACCGGCCTGAAATTCGAGGCCGACGGCAAGACCATTCCCTGGCAGCGTGATTTGCTGGATGTTTTCACCTTCCACGTGGAGATCCCCCGCGGCGTCAGCCATCTCGATGTTAACTATGACTACATTGAGCCCGACGGCCAGTCAGCCACTGACAAATTGATGGTGCTCGAATGGAATGAGGTTGTACTTTATCCGGCCGACACCCCTGCCGAGAAGCTTACGTATGAGGCCAAACTTGTGATGCCGGATGGATGGAAATTCGGCACAGCGCTTCCCGTCGAAAATGCAGCCGGCAACCAGGTTTCATTCAAACCGATTTCACTCGATCTGCTCGTAGACTCGCCCGTCATTACCGGCGAGTTTTATCGGAGCATCGACCTCACACCGCCCGGCGAACCCATCCATCATGAAATCGACATCGCTGCCGACAGCGCAGATGCGCTGAACATGAGCCCCGAAAATCAGAAGGAGATGACCAACCTGGTGGCCGAGTCGGGCAAACTTTTTGGCACTCGCCACTATCGCGACTATCATTTTTTGCTAGCACTTAGCGATCATGTGGCCCACTTCGGCCTCGAACACCACGAGTCGAACAACAGCCGCTTGCCGGAGCGAACTCTGCTTTTGCCCAGTTCCGGCCAGTCGCTCGGCGGACTGCTGTCCCACGAATTCGTCCACTCCTGGAATGGCAAGTTTCGCCGTCCCGCTGATCTGACCGTCCCTTACTACGAACAGCCTATGAAAACGGATCTGCTGTGGGGCTACGAAGGACTGACGGATTATCTTGGGCCCATGCTCGCGGCACGCAGCGGTCTGTGGACGCCAGAGCAATACCATGAGTACCTGGCGAGCGTCGCAGCCATGCTCGGCCCGGGACGCCCCGGACGTACATGGCGCCCACTGCTCGATACCGCCGTTACGATAGCCGGCGGCGGCGGTGGCTTTGGCTTCGGAAGAGGCGGCTGGATGAACTGGCGCCGCGGCGCCGATTACTACGACGAGGGCGATCTGCTCTGGCTCGAAGTAGCCACCATCATTCATCGCGAGTCTGGCGGCAAGAAATCGATTGATGATTTCTGTCAGGAATTCCACGGCGGACCCAACCACGGCCCCGAGGTGAAAATTTATACCTTCGACGACTTGGTGAAGACACTCAATGCATTGGCGCCGTTTGATTGGGCCACATTCTTCCACACCAGATTGAATTCCACTTCTGCGGAAGCACCCGTGGGAGGAATCGAGAACGGCGGCTGGAAAGTCACGTTCAGCGACAAGCCAACGAAGTTGGAAGGCCGCCGCGGCAATGTTGGCGAGGTCTACTCCATCGGCCTTCAGGTGGGCAGCGATGGGGTGGTCACCGACTCCATCGTCGGCAGTCCCGCCTTTGAGGCAGGCGTCTCTTCGCAGATGAAAATAATTGGGGTCAATGGCCGTCTCTACACGGCCGAATTGCTCTCGGACGCGGTCAAGTCTGCGAAAGACACTTCGCAACCGATCACACTCCTCGTCGTGGTGGACGATTATTTTCGAACCTGCACTATCACCTACCATGACGGTGCGCGTTATCCGCACCTGGTGCGTGATGGTGATCGGCCCGATTATCTCGACGAGTTAATCAAGCCCAAGGTTGCGAGCCAATAGGACTGGAAGCGCGGATGAGTCTCTACTGCGCCACAGGCGGCGTCGAAAGCGATCTGCTTCCACAGTTGCGGGATCTCTTTGCAGCGAGCCTTGGCAAGCTGGGGTCGCGAAGTCGCGTGCTTGCGGTACCACCCGATCAAAGCCGCATTCACTCGCGCTCCGGCGACCTGACGCAGTACGCATGGGAATACTACGGCGACCGGTTGCAAGCCGTTCTGCCCGCGCTTGGCACTCATGCTGCCATGCAGCCCGATCAGATCGCGCGAATGTTTGGCGCCATGCCGCAGAAGCTGTTTCACGCCCACAACTGGCGTACCGACGTCGAGACTCTGGGCGAGATCCCGGCCGAGTTCATCCAGGAGCAATCGGAGGGAAAGTTGAACTATTCGTGGCCGGCGCAAGTGAACCGGCTCGTTGCGCATGGTGGTTTCGATCTTATTCTCTCGATCGGCCAGGTCGTCCCCCACGAAGTTATCGGCATGGCCAATTACAACAAGAACATCCTGGTAGGCACCGGAGGCCGCGACTCGATCAACCGCAGCCATTACCTCGGCGCGGTTTATGGCATGGAGCGAATCATGGGCCGCGCTAAGAATCCCGTGCGCAACGTTCTCAATTGCGCGGCTGATCGTTTCCTCCGGCACCTGCCCATCGTCTACGTGCTCACCGTTGTGGGACGCACTCGCGACGGAGGGCTCGCACTACGCGGACTTTTCATTGGCGACGACTCCGAGTGCTTTTACCGCGCCGCCGAACTCAGCCTGCAAGTGAACTTTGAAACCCTCGACGCACCCATCCGCAAGGCCGTCGTTTATCTCGATCCGCACGAATTTCACAGCACATGGTTGGGCAACAAGGCGATTTACCGTACGCGAATGGCATTGGCTGACAATGCAGAGCTGATCGTTCTCGCGCCGGGCGTGAGTAAGTTCGGCGAGGACCCCGCCATCGACGCCCTGATCCGCAGGTACGGCTATCGCGGAACCCCCGCCACGCTCAAAGCTGTCGACGCCGACCCAGATCTCGCCAACGACCTGGGAGCCGCCGCTCATCTCATTCACGGCTCTTCCGAGGGACGCTTCACAATCCGGTGGTGTCCCGGTCAATTAAGCAGAGAAGAGATTGAAGGGGTGGGCTTTGAGTTTGGAGATTTGAAAACCATGCTCACGCGCTACGACCCGCAGACGCTTCGCTACGGCAACAACCGCGTTGCCGGCGAAGAAATCTTTTTTATCCCAAATCCCGGGCTGGGACTGTGGGCATGCCGCAGCAAATTGCTAGGGTGGGATGCATGATCGTGATCTTGATGGGTGTATGCGGCGTTGGCAAAACCACCATCGGCAGATTGCTCGCCGCGCGCACTGGATGGAAATTCGAAGACGCCGACGACTATCACTCTGAGGAAAACCGAAGGAAAATGGCGGCCGGGGTCCCATTGACCGACGCTGACCGAAGACCGTGGCTCGACGCTTTACATGAACGAATGCTGCAATACAAACAAAAGGGCGAGAATGCGGTTTTTGCCTGCTCGGCACTAAAGCAACAGTATCGCTCGTTGCTGGCAGGCCGCTTCGTCCCCAGTGAAATTCGCTTTGTCTGTCTGCACGCGCCCGCCGCTTTGATCAGAGAGCGCATGAAGTCGCGGCATCATCCATACATGAATCCTGACCTCCTCGATAGTCAGGCGGCAGAACTGGAAGCGCCGCGCAACGCGTGGTCCGTCAGTGTTGCCGGAACTCCGGAAGAGGCGGTCGAAGAGATCCTTTCCCGGATACGCGAAACGGGTCACGTCACCGGCGCTGCGCAACAATCATGACGGCTCAAGTCCTCATCCAGCAGAGACAACTGGAGCCGGCAGCACGCCCTTCTGAACAAGGGAGCCTCCGGTGACAAATTGCTGCAGAACCAGCTGCCGAGCAGATTTGATGTCAACTCGCCGCACCGGAGGTCTCTGGGATGCACAATCTGTTGCGGTCCCACCTGTAATCAGGACCGAACCTTTAGGACCGGAGCTACAACGTCCTCCTGGATGTCTCGAGCAAACCGGTTCTCTTGTCGGCTCGAATATAGAAACTCATGTCCCGTCTGCAGTCCTGGGTAATACCAACTCAGCAACGCTTCCGGTCGGTCGTGAGGTCGCTCAGCAAAATCGACCTGAGTCCTATCAGTTGAGTTTGCGCGGTACTCCGGAACTGTTTGCAAAACAGCATATTCGTGCGACCAGTTGCTGCTATAGATCTCAACCAGGTTGCGATCGGAAGAAGAATTGGCGAGCACGAACCAGTACGTCCCCGCAGGCAACACTCTGCCGGGGATTTCAATTGCCTGACTGAATGAAAGTCTCGTCTGCTGATCCCATTCGTCAGCTCGCGCCATCGGCATGAACGTCGAGAAGGCCAGTACTATGCCACAAACCCCACATAAGATGCTCTGAATCTTCATATCTCACCCCTCAAGGATCGTTTCCTACTTAGTAAGAATCGTGACGAAGTCATTTGAGTTGTCTGCCTTCACCATATGTCGGGGAATATCGTTCGATGAGAACCACAGTAGTCTCGTGCCGTCCTGGCCCACCGGCAGGCTCTGTAAAACACTCCAATGTCCGTGAGCCGCCAAGGCCGGCCGATAACTTCAATGCTAGGTTAAGAAAATAAGGAAGGCATAAGGAAGGATCGGGGCTTCCAGCGTCTCGTTTCACGCAGCACGGGGCAAGCTCGGCGGCACATTCAACTCCGCACGAGAACGAAGCACCTGAAGCAGGTGAGCCCGAGTCACGATCCCTTGTACTCGACCGTCGGACGTGACGGGCAATTGATTGACGTCCTCCCGTCCCATGATTTCCAAGGCCTCCATTGCAGGCATGTCACGTGAAACAGAGTGAATGCTGTCGAGTGGACGCATCACCTCGCGCACGGTAGTAAAAGGCCAACGCTCGGATGGGAGCGAGCGAACCTCATTCGCTGTTATCAGACCGACGAACCGGTCATTTTCCATTACGAAGAAGCACCGCTGGCCGGTTCGGAGAAGGTGTTGGTGGACGAAATCCTGTATCGACATACCGCGATCGATCGTAGTGCAGTCGGTAGACATCACATCCGCAACACGCAAACCATGAAGAAGCCTACCCGCCTTGACCTGCAGGTACGAAGCTCCGGACGCTTGCAAGAGAAACCAGCCGATGAAGGCGAGCCACAGGCCTCCCAGACCGGCTCCTTGAAAGAATCGAAGAATGCCGAACCCAATGAATAACACGGCGATGACTTGCCCAATGAATGCGGCGACGCGGGTTGAGCGCCCGGCATCATCCATCACCCACCACAGGACGGCGTGCAGTACCCGTCCCCCATCAAGCGGGAATGCCGGGACCATGTTGAACGCTCCCAGGGCCAGGTTGATGTAGCCGAGCCAAACCAGGAGCGCAGTGCCAGGAGTGGCGGGCGCGCTTGGCGGATCCCATCCTGCGACCCTGGCCAGCGCCAGCAGGATAAGACCGAGAACTCCGCTCGTAACAGGCCCGACAATAGCCATCCAAAATTCTGTCTTGGGGTCAGACGCTTCCTTTTCGATTTGAGCAACTCCCCCGAGAAGAAAAAGGGTGATTTTGTGAATGGGCAACCCGCGTGCTTTCGCAACCAGCGCATGAGACAACTCGTGAGCAAAGAGACAGGCGAAGAAGAGTATGCCCGTAATAATCGCAGTGGTCCATACGACGACCTCACTCCAATTCCGGTTGACACTATGGAATTGAGCGACCAGCGAGAAGGTAATAAGCAGCGCAATCACCAGCCAGCTGTAGTGCAGCCCAAGTTCGACTCCGAAAATGGTGCCCAGCTTGATTTGTGACTTCATCCCTTCCTCCTGCCCGTGGCCTCCTGTGGCAGAACTTCTTGAGCCCCGAAATGGAGCGCTGCTGATGACGCTGTTTCCTCTCCCCCGGAGTGTGTCTCGTTCAAAAGATCGCGCGCGTAGCTTCTAGACACCTCTGGAATGCGGGGATCGAAAGCGATATCTCGCAAGATGGGATCGATCACTTCAAACTCCGCCAATTGTCCGCGAGTCACTTGTCTCTGCATTTGCTTCAACTCCGCGGTTAACGCTGTTGGATCGGTCACGCGTAGCCTGGAAAGCTTCCATCCATATTCCATAGTTGAAGAGATACTCTGGAACAACTTCGTAAGTTGATTAATCGAACGATCGTTCGAGGACGTGTAGTCAATCTCATTCCGGATAGGACCCTCGGCAAAAGTAAGCGACTTCCAGCCCATTCGCCCATTTTCGTCGCTGATTTTGAACTTCCCTTGGAACAAATGCAACTTTTCAGCGAGTCGAAATATCTTCTGCCGGGTCTGCATCGAGGAAGTGAAATCGTCCATTTCAGGCTCGCCGGTTCGCGGGTCTGAGTTGGGTTCTGCCCGGTACGACGTCGTACCCATCGAACTGACCGTGATCGAATAGTAAGAGGGATTCGCGCCCCAAAGGCTCTCGGTAAATGTGACCGTCGGTACCGTGGGTCCCTCCAAAGGGGGCAAGTTCGGTACCTCCTGACTTTCACCAATGTTCGCTAGGAAGATGAGAACGAGCGCAAGTCGAATCGTCTTTGCCAGAACGGATCGATTCTCGGCATCGGAGCTAGCCACGAAGACCTCCATATTCGTTTTTCCAACCGGAAACTGATTGCGTTGAGTTCAGCGTAACCATGGGAAATAAGAAAGTCATAAGAACGGGATGGGTGCTACGCCCTTCAGCGCAGCCTGCTATGAAACGTTCGCGCACGGACGAATAACTACTCTTGTTGGCTGCCGTCAATCCTGGGATTCAAAAACTGAGGAGTGAGTAGGAAGAGCGTACTTCATGCATCACTGGTCCGGCTCAGCGCCTGAATGCGCGAAAGGATTGTGTCGACACTGAATGGTTTCGTCACATAGCCGTTGGCGCCCGCAGCGAGCGCTGAAGCCCGGTCGCTCTCTGAATCTCGAATGGACACAACAATGACGGGAACACCTGAACTCGCTCGAATGGCGCGACAAGCGTCAATTCCGTCTATCCCGGGAAGATTCAGGTCGAGAAGGACCAGATCACATGACTTGTCATTCAAGGTCTCGAGCGCTTCCTCGCCTGATGAGGCTTCAACTACGTCATATCCGTGAACTACGAGGCTAGCTCGCAGCACACGCCGCATTTGCACTTCATCGTCAACCACCAGTACCTTTTGAACCTTCATCGGTGTCCCTTCGCGATGAACGACGGAGCTTGGGTCCACCGTGCCGCGTGTGTGCGCCTCCGGCGTCAACCGGCTCTCGTGTCCAGTTTGTGGCCTTTCGACATCCGCCCCGACTCGTCGTTCTCGCAGGGGAGACATTTGTGCTGCCCGTCAGCAAATCGAAGTTCGGGCGGCCCAACCAGTTGCGATTTTACCCAAGCGCTATAAGTAAGTCATAAAGAAACAGCAGTACAGAGAACATCGCCAAGCGAGATGAATGCGGTCGCCCAAGTCTCTTGTAAATTATTCGACAAACGAGAGCGCATCTTGGAGACTGCCCCCTGTGCAAAAGTGCTCACAGCCTAGCCACAAGAAATAAAGAAGTCATAAGTGAGTTACCCGAAGGGACCAGTTGGCTGGCTCGCGAGTAAAGCGGAACGATCGCCGAGTCCGGCAAGAACGGCGTCGCACTACGAAGCAGGTGGAGGGGGCGCAAAGCGGTAGCCCACCCAAGGCTCGGTCAGCAAATACTTTGGGTGGTGGGGATCACGCTCGATTTTTTGCCGAAGCTGGTTTACGAGAACGCGCAGGTACTCAACTTCGCCTCCGTAGTCTGGACCCCAGAGCGCCTGCAGCAACCGGCGATGGGGAATGACCTGGCCAGCGTGCGACACCATAAACTTTAGCAATTCCAACTCCTTAGGAGTCAAGTGCCCCTTCCCCTCAGGGGCGGAGATCTGATGGGTCTCGAAATCGATCCTCACATCATCGAGTAGCAGGACGTCTGGCGGTCGATTGGTCACAGGCTTTCGTCTCTTCACTGCTTCGACTCGAGCCAGCAGTTCAGGCACGCTGAATGGCTTGGTTACGTAATCATCAGCCCCGGCTTTTAGCACGGCGACTTTGTCTCGCTCAGAGCTCCGGATAGACAGAATGATAATAGGCACTTCGGACCGGGCCCGAATCACGCGGCACGTGGCCAGCCCATCCCGACCCGGTAGATTCATATCCAGCAGAACAAAGTCGCAAACTTCCCCGTCCAGTTTCCTCACCGCCTCCTCACCCGATTGCGCCTCAACCACTTCATAACCATGGGCGTGGAGACTGGCTCGCAACGCGCGCCGCATCTGCGGCTCGTCGTCGACCACAAGAATTTTCACCATCATGCGGCTTCCTCGTGAAACACCGGGAGCGAAAAGTAGAAAACCGATCCGGTGTCCGATCTAGTCTTGACCCCGATCTGTCCTCCGTGCGCTTCCACGATGGTTTTGGCAAACGCGAGCCCAAGGCCGGTGCCTGGGCCTTTCACCGGCCCACGATAGTGTTTCTCGAAAATGCGGTCTCTCTCGTCCGGCCTGATACCTGGTCCGAAATCAGCCACACTGGTAATGATCTCATCCCCAGCTTTTTCTAGAGAAACGGTCAGAGGCGACTCAGGAGGAGAATACTTGACAGCATTGGTCAACAATTCCTTCAACACGGCCTTAATCATGCGAAAGTCAAAGTTCGCAGGCGGGAGACAATCTGGCGCTTCGATCTTCACGGACCTACTCTTGATGAGGCCGCCGAGGTCACTTACAACTTCGTTGACCAAAGGTTGCATGCGATGGGCACTCTTGCCTTGCCGCAATATTCCAGCCTCGATCCGCGCAATCCAGAATGCGTGACTGATTGAGTCATTCAGATGGTCTGTTTCCTCATCTATGATGGTCAGGAGTTCCTTTCGGTTGCCGGCATCCGAATCCTTTGACAGCAGCGAACTGGCCGCAGTTTTGATCACGCTGACCGGAGTCTTGATCTCGTGTACCAGAGAATCGAGCACTGCTGATTTCAATGCCTCGCTCTTTCTCGTGTCCTCAGCCTCACGTTGTGCTTGATAGGCCGAGATTTTTTCCAATCCGACTTCGATCCGCTCGGCAATCGCCCGTACCGTGGGTTCTGAAATGTTTTTACTGCGAAGAGCCAGGCTACCGATCATCTTGCCCGCCAGGCGTATGCGTACGCAGAAGAATCCCCCGATTCGCTCTGCGATGAGTTCGGGATTGCGTGCCGCTTCGCCAAGCAGATCCTCGGCAATCGCACTGGCTTTCGGCCCTGCACGAGAAACCTCGCCGGTACTGCAGTCGTAATAGGCCGCGGCATCCAGCCGAAAGGTACGTATCAGAGACTTGAGAGAATGTTCGAGGACCGAGCCCGGCTTGCCTTCTATCGGAAAGTCCTCGCTGAAATGGTAGAGTTGCTCCATCTCGCGACGTCTGGATACTGCCTCATCGCGCTGACGCTTGACCCGGGCGGCAAGGTAGCTTGTGATGAGAGACACGGCAACAAATGTGACCAGGACTAGCCAATGCTCCAACTCTCCTATCTGCCAACTCCTTTGTGGTGGAAGAAAAAGGTATTCGAGAAGCGCCCCAGACAGAATGGTTGCGAGGGCAGCCTCCGGTAACCCCCACGCTCTCGCTATCATCAGGATGGCAAAAAGCAGGAGGAGAACCAAGGTTGCAAGATGAATGTGCGGCAAAGAGAGGCAAATGCGCACGATCCCGCCAACGACAACGGCAGAGATAGCGAAACGAAACACCCGCATTGAAATCCCTACCCCACGGCTGCCTTCACCTCAAAGCGGCCAGCCATGTTCAATCCCAGCCATGCCCAGTCAATGAGGCGAACTTATTGATGTTCGCCGCAGAGATCAATCGATTGGACAAGAAAGTGGATTCACGCTGTGCGGAATCGATATGTTCCCGCAAAACCTGCTGATCTTAGGCTACTACGACCGGGCCGCGTCCTGCAAAGCGGGTTTCATATAGGAGTTATCTCAAGCTTAGGCCTATTAGTGACATCACTTTGCAACCGCGGCTTCCCCTGCTGTTGCCTCGTGATAGTCGTAGTACGTTTCATCCTCCTCCGACTTCCGAGTAAAGAAAAAAAGGACTCTGGCTTGTGATTTCATGGAAAAGTGGCTCGGAAGCCAGATGTTGTCTGCCACCGGAATTTTCTCCAATTGAAAGCGCGTTCCCGGTTCCACCCTGGCGAGAAATCCTTCGATCGAAACTGGCCGTATGACCCGTGCCTGCACTTTCGCCCACTGAAACGTTGCTTCATCGATCCAGAGTTCGCCCTCCATCCCGCGGAGCACCTCCGCTTCCATGGTTGGCGGCTGATAATCGGCACGAGGCGTGGCTTTCAGCACGTAGACTTGCCTGCCGTTCAACTCCTGTTCCCCGACGAAGACAAAGTTCATGGCTTTCGCCAGTTGATCCATCAGCAGTCGGTTACGCTTGCGGCCTTTCTCATATTTTGCGATGCGTTCAGCTCTCTCAGAAACCGACTCATTCCTCCGCTGGATTAATACCGCTGCCAGCTTCTGCTCCTCTTGCTCATACTGCCACCGAGGCAGAGCCGCGCCATCGATAGCAACCAGACGGTAGTACGGTGAGTCGAGGATCATCATCACCTCGTACGTCTTGGTTCCACCGCCCGGTTGTCGGTCGCGTTCGAAATGGTCATACCCTGGCGCGGCATTCCAATCTTGTGCATTGGCTTGGACGGAGCGCTCGACGATGGCGTGGACATCGATTTGTGCGGAGGAATTTAACGCCAGCAGAACAACAAGTAGGAGTTGCTTCATTAATCGACCCGATCAATCCTACTACCGATAGATTCTGCTTCCAGGCTCTTTTGTTGTATCGTGAGACGATGAGATGCGGCAATCCTTCCGTCTGCAGAAATATTAAGGTTGCGAGATCGGCGACCGCGGACAACTCTTTTGGGGAGCTGCGGGTTCGAACAGATAGAGCTCTTAAAACAAATGATAATGAGCTTACCGACCGGAAGTGACTTTGTTCGACAGTTCAGTTATGAGTTCGCCATCTTGCGCATGAAGTGGCGCCGCTTTAATCAGCGAGCGAGGTGATTATGAAAATCAATACGAAGGCTCTGGCTTTGGCATCTGCTGTTTTGTGGGGCTTTGTCATGCTCGCTGTGGGCGTGGCCAACTCGATCGCAGGAGACTACGGTCAGCAATTCCTCCAGGCAATGTCGTCAGTCTACCCCGGCTACCATGACACGCGCAGCATTGCCGAAGTCATTGTTGGAACAGTTTATGGACTTTGCGATGGTTTCGTCGGCGGCGCAGTTGTCGCATGGCTGTATAACCATTTCGCCAAGCCCGCTGTCGGGAATGAGTCGCGCGCTTCGACTTAAGGAAGATCGGCGTGTCGGTGAATGTGCCCCTCAAAAGTTCTCGACGCAAAAGTCTCCCGAACGTGAACACGATTCTTGCGTTGAAGTAAACCATTGAGCGGTGTGGGCGAACGCATTCTGCATTCCACTGAGGCAGACCGCGGCTATCTCACGGCAATTGCATCACTCTCCTCGTTGAGGCCGGCTTTGCCAGACATCCCCATCTTGCCAGCGACGTCTTCGGCAATGCGAATGTGATCCTGCAGCGTGGGGAGCGTTTGAGCAGCGTAGTTCTTGACCGCTTCATCCTGACCGTGCTCAATCTCTGATTCAAATTCAGAAATCACCTGCTTGTGACCTGCAAGTTCGTCGCGCATATAGGTTTCGTTCAGCTTCGCTCCGGACAGTTTCTCGAGTTCATTTTCTTGAGTGCTATCAGCTGCACTCGGCGTCGCTGGCAGAGTGACACCAGTCATTTGCGCCACCTTTGCCAAGCTTTGGCTGGCTTGGGTGTGGTCGGTCACCATACGTTGGGCAAAGTCCTTCACGCCGGGATCCTTCGATTTCTGCTCTATCATCTTGGCGGTGCCGATCTCCGCGAGGTTCGCGTCTTCGGCGCTTGTCATAAACGTTCGGTCTGCCGCACTGAGGCTGTCCGCTGGCGGCTTTACTTGCTTTCCTGGCGAAGCGATAAGATTACAGCCGATCAACAATCCCGAACAGATCAGAGCCATTCCCAACCCCGCTTTCATAACCTTCCTCCTAAACCATCTGACTTGACGGAGACCGAGATAGTGCAGGCCAGCGTACTCCGAGAGTGATACTAGCGGCCGGTCGTAAGAAAGTCATAAAGAAGCGAACCATAAATCGTGTCGCCATCAGCAATTCATAGCGTCTCGCGAATTTTGATTCCTTATGACTTCTTTACGTCAGGTCGCTAGCATGAGGCTGAGGCTTTGGAAGGAAGCGCGGGAGGCTTTTCCAACCATACCGTATGCTCAGGCAGATTCTTGAACCTGCCAAGGAATGTTTACAAGGCTTGTCCTGTGGTTACAAAGTTATATCGTGTGGCGATACAACTAAAAGCTGACTGCGGCGAATCTGTAGTAGTTGAGCGCCAAAGGATGAGGCGGCTTGAGTACGACCGACCAGCTTTCCGCAGTTCCGAAGCCACGTACCTAGGTGCGTTAGCGAGCACGATGAAGATTTCCAAGGAGGATTCTAAATGACGTTCGTTCGGCGTCAAGCCCATTTCGCTTCTCTGATGTTCGTCGCTTTCTCATTGACTGCATTGCCGCTCTTCGCACAGAGCAGTGAAGGCACCGGCAGATTGAAGGTTCACGTGAGTCCGAAGCAGGCATATGTCTTCATCGACGGCAAGGCTATCCGCGATGGCAGTCAGACGATCAAGCTTGCCGCAGGATCACATGAACTCAGCGTTCGCAATTACGGATACATTCCTTACACCAAGGTGGTGCGTATTGATGCGGGGGATACGACCGCAGTTCCAGTAACCCTACAACGAACCGGCGCAGAGGTATCGGGCCCGTTCGGATACATCGAGTTCAAAGGCCACCCGCGCGCTGCAGTCTTGCTTAACGGTACGACACCGGACTACTTCGTGGGTCATGTGGATGAATTCGACAACAACTGGATCTGGCACCAGCGTCTGCTGGTGAAGCCAGGCTCCTATCAGGTGATGGTGACGAGGGAAGGAAACACAATCTGGTCAGGCCCGGTCAAGGTCAGCGCCGGGGAGCGGGTGATTGTTAACCTCAACAACAATGGCGCGATGAAAACCAAGAACTGGTCGCAAGGCGACAACATGGGCGAGCTGCCGCGGTTCGAGGCTGGCATTGCCAGTGCGGAAGTGCCCATAGCTCCGGTGACCGCGCAACTCGCTGCCCAGTCCACCCAACTCAACTGTGGACAACCTGATCAGTTGAAATGGAAGTCAGCGGATGCAGTGGCTGTCTCGATAACCAACCTGGGAGACGTTATGCCAAGCGGCAACAGCCAGATCGCCCCCACAAAAACAACGACCTATGAGTTGGTTGCAAAGGGTCCCGGCGGCGAAGCTACGCAGACCGCCACGGTAGATGTCAATATGAAACCAACAGTTACTCTCGCTCTGAGCCAGCCGGAAGTGCACTACCACAAAATCGGGGACAAGGTCGTACAGGATGGATCAACGACCTTAAACTGGACGACGTCCAATGCTAATCACGTAACCATCACTTCGCTGGGCAGCGAGAGCACGAGCGGCAGCCAAACGATTAACCCGCAGCCGAAGCAAACGACTGCCGGACCCGTGAACGAAATGGAGGACTACACGCTTTCGGCCTCTAACGCCTGCGGAGGAACCACCACAGAAACCGCAGCTCTGCATGTTGTCGGCGCGATCGACCCGGCGCCCCCAGTAACGCTTGCCAGCGTGTTCTACCCGACGAACTACCCGACACCCAGACACCGTAAGATCGGCCTTGTAGCCACCGAGAAGGAAGCTCTTCTCAGCGCAGCGAATCGCTTCAAGAGTCACGAGCAGTATGACAACGACAACGCCAGCCTCATGGTTGTCGGACACGCTGACATTCGCGGGCCCAAGAACTACAACCTGAAGCTAAGCGAGCGGAGAGCCAATCTCGTGAAGAGTTACCTGGTATCGCAAGGAATTCCTGCAGCTAAGATTCAGACCCGCGCAGACGGGAAGGAGCAGGAATTGAGCAAGAAGAAGGTTGCAACCCTGCAGGGAAAAGATCCCCAGAAGCCGGAAACGTGGATGACGCGTCGTTCCGCGGCGACCTGGCTTGCATACAACCGTCGCGTGGATATCATTCTTGAACCCACAGGAAAGGAATCGGCGGAAGCATACCCGAACGACGCTTCCGACGCGCGGATTCTGTGGCAGCGGGCTCAACCGAGTTTGCAGAAGGTCGAATCGGCCACAAACCAAACGACCACGACTGCGTCGTTGCAAGCACGAGCGCACTAGAACATAGAACGGAGGTGATGGCCTCCCGCCGGCTGCGACCCTGTACTGTGGACACGGACACAGCCGGCGGAGATGTGGGGCCCACTCTAGTCGTGGAGGATGGGACGCGGCGCGCTCTGCTCCGCTCTTTGTCTCGATCAGTTTGTCAGTTTTGGTCTTGTCCAGGCAATGGGGGCTTCTCACCGCGACGATCAGAACCTTCGTGAGTGCTTCGACGGATGTTGCCACCCGCAATCGACCGCTCCCGACGGGATCTCCGGGGTACTAAAGTCGACGGACTCCACTCCGAGGAGCGTGATGACTGGCGCGGCGCCTGCGATTGTTCCGTCTGCTATGGATTATTAAAGATGGTGAGCGCGGTAGGAATCGAACCTACAACCTACTGATAGAACGTCTGCTTAACCAAATCAACGGTTTCAGCGACTTCCGGGCGTTCGCAATAGGCACTTTTTGGCACATTTAGGCATGGATGCTACCAAGTTGCTACCAAATTCCCAAACAGACTACGATTTATATCGCGGAACGATACAACAGGACTAAGGGGTGTCAAATTCCGAATCGACCCAAAACCCGCATCCATAGCGCAAAGCAGCCGACTTGCTACCAAATTCTAAAGTGGATGAAATTTCGATGAAGATTCACCTGTCGGCGACGGGAAGGACTCGAGTCCGCGATTGCTTTCGCCGACAGTATAAATGCTACTTCAAGAATAACGTCGCAGTATCCTCCGAACCACCGGCGCGTCTTCGAACAGCGTGAGGGGTGGTTGCCCAACTGGCTTCCCCGCTTTCCGCTTCGCCCAATAGCCTCGCCCCGGCAACGGTATTCTTAGCCTTCGACAGACCTTGCCAACCCTAACATCGGAGATGCGGTACTTCTTGGCGAGTTTTACTAGCGGCTGATCCCACACTTCGTTGTACAACTCAACTCGGCTCCAAGTGGCGCAAGAATCTAAGGGATGGGTCGCAGCGATTTCAGAGTGCTGGGCATACTGAGCTTTGGGTTTTGTAGATCGCCTTCGTGGCATTTCTGGCTTCACGAAGAACTGCCCCAAGTTGCGAAGGCGACTATAGAGACGACGAAATTCTGGTTTCGCAATCCCAAGCAACTCGGCGGCAGCAGCGGGCGTTGTGGTCGCTGCAATCGCTCCCATCACTGGTAGAACACTTGCATCCTCTCGCCGCAGGAACTCTACAAATTCAGCCAGCGCATGAATCGCGTCCCGCTGCCTCTCCTCCCGCTGGCATCTCCTCCGCAGGTGCTCCGAGTGCGCGTGGCAGAACTCGTCGCCGACCTGCCCGTAATCGCTCTCATCAAAGCGCCCTCCGAGGGAGACGTTCCCTGCGCGGCAAATTGGGTTCTTCATCCGGGCTGACTGCATCGACCTGAACTTGTTAGCCAGACACAGATTGATGTAGTTGAAGAACCGGGCGCTGTTCGCACCGTGGTGCTTGCGCGGATCGAACGTCTGCACGACGTCCTGCTTGCCAGCTTTCCGGTGCTTGGAGGTTGCAGGCAGGTTTCGCAGGTGGGTCAGCAGGTCTTGCGCCCAGTCCTCCAAGTCTTCGGGCTGGGCGAGCTTGTGGGCGTACTTCCTCACCCACTGGCGCACGTATTGGGGAAATCTCTCGTGGAATTCGTCGAAGTTCTTTGGCACGACGTACCCGTCGTGCCCGACGTAGCGCCCGTCAACAATCGTGAACGGATCGGGCATGCGGTTTTCCACAGGAATACTTGCAAAATTGATCGGTTGGTTATCGATTTCGACGGTATTGCTCTGCATGGGAAAACTCCCTTTCGAAAGGATTTGAACCACATGCGAGCAAGCGTAAGAGGTCGGGAAGAGTTGGTGGTGAGGGTTCAGCAGGCGTTGGCGCTGCCGACCAAGAAAGAAGCGGAGATGGTCGTGGATACCGTGGTCGCGGCGCTTGAAGCCACGCTGCTGAATAATCTGGGGACGAACGGGTTCACATTGAAGCTGGGCAGCTTTGGCAAGTTCTCAGTCCGGCACAAGGCGGGGATTCTGAGGAAGATTCCGTTCACGGGGGAGACGCATCCTGACGAAGGATCGGCGGAAGGTCAGGTTTGTCAGTTTGGGGGCGTTGCGGCAGTGTGAGAGAGTGATGAACCGGAGGTAATCGCGAAATCCGAAGGGGACATTGCCATGCAAGAGCAAGAATTTTTCACGGTGAGTGAAGTCGCCAAGATGCTAAAAGTCAGCCCGGATATGGTCAGCCGTCGTTTCGAGAAAGAACCCGGCGTGATTGATCTGGGAGCGCCCGAACGCCTTCACAAAAGGCGCTATCGAGTGCTGAGGATTCCCGCCGCCGTTCTGAATCGCTTCCTCCACAAGAAGCGAGTGGCGTGAAGCACTATAGGACGGCTGTCTGTCAAAAAGACCAAAGTCCTCGAAGGCGCTTAGCTGATCACGCTCGTCCACTTACCAGCTTTCGTGATCCGCACGCTCCCATCCGGCAGTCAGTTCACCGTCGCCCCGCCGCAGCACTTCTTGTATTTCTTTCCGGAACCGCACGGGCATGGATCGTTCCTACCAATCTTTGGAAGCGTTGCGCCGGGATTCAGGTGCATCGACGCCAAGATCGCCTTCCCGCTCTTTCCGAAAATACTCGTAGGCGTTCATCAAACCCGCTGCCATGAAAGCGATGACCTGCTCGCGCTTGTCAGGCGTAATCGGGTCGGGTCGCATCTCCGGGTCTTCGTCGTGCTCGTGATAGAGCATCATCATCGGGGTCAGGGAGCCGCCATATTTCTCGTCGTTGATAAGCTCAGCCCAGCCGTCGTGTCTCATGTGCATCCCGCGCATGAACCCGCGTGCCCAGTCGTTGCCGTGAAGCTCGCCTTTCTCGTCCTCACAGATGAGCGGAACGTGGATTTCGCCCTTGTAGAGCGTTGAGGCAATCTTGTTCCAGTGCCGCATCATCAGATTCATAATTTCCTGCGCTTCGTCGAGACCGGAGAACTCCACGATTTCCGACATCTCGCCGCCGAAGACCTCGCGATTGTATTCACTCGGCATCACGATCTCCGGTGCGGCGATCAGGGCGGCGAAGAACCCGTCGAGTTCTTCCAGATTCATCGCCTTGCCGCCCTTGCAGCTTTTGAGGAAGTCTCCGAGGCGGTCGAGTTCGGCGTCGGTCAGGGGTTCGGGTTGGGCGAAGGTTTTCATGGGCGGGCTTTGTTTCCTTGGGTTACGTGGCTGCTTTATGCCCCAAAGCCGGGCAATCCCTTCATAGCGTTTCCCGATACAGCGGTTTCTCCAATAGAGCGTGTAGCTATGGCAAAACCTTGAATTGACCCGGCATTTTGAGCGCCGTCGAAACGTACGAATTCGCCGCTCGCCATGCGTCTAGGACAGCGGTTCGTTCACTTGGTTTCAGTCGTTCGTCAAAAATGGTTAGCCACGGTTGTGCGGTACTTGTGTCGGATTTGTCTTTCTGTCCGGGCACCGACTCAATTGAAACAACAGAATTGAAGTTCTTTCCTATGAATAGGAGCGATGGAACAGCATCGCCTGCTTTAACGACTTGCTTCGGTTCTATCAGATAACCGCCAGAACGTGAGGACTCGACTCTGGTGTCTGCCTTAAAGACCGTTGTTGCCGCAAGCACGGTAATACCGTTGGAACCGGAGTCCGTGCAGTCTACGACCCCAACTACGGGATAGGTAATCTTGTGGTTCCCGCTTAGAAAAACGTGCGCTCGAACGTCCCAGCTTTGCAGGCAGCCGTTCCCAATGACGAAATTAGCGGGCAGTTTCCCGCCTTTTAGCCCGAGAACAGCCGTGGTCGTGAACGCGGCTGTGCTCACCGTGGGAGGGGCAGAACTTGCGCTATTTTGGTCTTGGCTCCACGCAAGCGTACCAACGACGACGATGAGGAAAACCGCCGAAGCTGCTTTTGAAAAGCAGGAACAGAACTCCCAAAATCGAAACTGAGTGTTTCTCCCACACGAAGTTCGAAACATACCATCTCCTCCTAAAGCTAGCGATCAAGAGTCTTGGCTTTCTGTCCTATGCCACAAGCCGACTCTCGTGACGCGCACGCTTCCGTCCGGCAGCCCGCGCACCGAGACCTTGTCGAGCCGAGCAGCCGCGTACAAACCGGAGCGGAATCGGTTGCGGCTCCGCTCATCCGTTCCGATGCCCCGAAGATCAAAGTGCTGACCCACTTTCAGTCTGTGAACGCGATCCGCAATCTTGCGGTACGTGCCCGGCTGCTCGACTCGCGGACGGAGGTACGCGTGTCGCAGCGCGATGCAGCGCTGGTTGCCGCATGACGCATCGACAACTTGTCCGTTTGGTACGGAACCGTGGGCGTCGATCCAGTTGCGTCGCCGCCGACCGTAAGCGGTGGAGGGGTTGGCGATCTCCTCGCAGTCGCCGTGTTGCTTTGTTGGTGAGAATTTTCCCATTGCGAGCCAACTGGGGGCGCGGAGTCCCTCGCCCGGAACTCTACCAAGATGCCCGGAAGGCGATTCTACGGCGACTTGGCTGCCGAGTGGTGATTCAGGGTCATTTTCCGCTGCCTCAACCCCTGTTTTCGACCTTTGTCCCCACGTACAAAGCGCCTTCCGGTTGCAGAGTGGTTGGAATCTCTCTGAGCGAAGGCAAACCTTCTACCACAAATTAAAACCCCAGTTTTGTGTGCTCCCATCCTGAAGTGTGATTCGCCAATGAACGAACGGTATTCCTTTGAAAATGGGTTCAGAAACACCCGTAAGTTCAACTTGCTTTACGTATTTCAACCTCGTCTTAGACGCCCTGAACGTGATCGGACATTCACTCACAATCGAGCAATATAAATGCGTGAATTTCTTCCAAGCAACGAGGTCACGGACGAACGTAGCCTTTAGGCTGAAGTGGGTGAAGCAATCAACGAGTGCGTGTTGGAAAGCGACCAATGAGATGTGTTTAAGGTGAGAAGACTTCTTCTTGCGCTCGTAAAGGTCAATGAACCACTGGTCGAACTCAGTCAAGATGAAGGTGCTCCCTTCACGCTGAGACTCCAGACTGGTATGAACAACCCAATTGCTGAATGTTCGGAGTACCGGATCGTTGTACTTATCCCGATCCATCAACTTCCGAATTTCCACGAGCAGATACACCACTTGTTTTTCGTTGGTAATTCGTCGGTCAAGCACGTCTTGAATCTTGCGAATGAGTTCGTCTTTCATTAGGTCTGCAACGATAGCTATGTCTCAGTACCATGTAAACCTCTGAATTGCGGAACCGCAAGTGGGCGCGGAGTATTGACTTGGACTAAGGCTGCGAGGAGATTCAACCCCGTGCGCTGGGAGCCGCTGGATGCGGAATGGGGGAGCATCGTCAAAGCCTTACTCAGATGGAGCAGCGGGACATGTGTCCTCAGTGTGGTCGAGAACACTCCCCTAAAGTTTAGAATCAGCGCATGCCAAAGTTCACCTGCACAATACACGGCGACCAAGCAAATGACCTTGTCCTTTACTGGCGCAAACAGACCAAACGCGAAGTGAAAGCAAGGTCGTGGTTCATGGCTGCTTTGGCGCTTGGCAGCGCTCTCGAAGCGATGATGTACGCCTATTTCATTATCTGGACTGGCGATGAGGGCAACGACCCGGCAAAGGATGACAAGATTCCCGACGACATGGCACTGTTCGATCTTATCGACGCCGCGAAGCAATTCGATCTGTTGAGTTCGGTCAAGTTCAAGGACAAGTTTGGAGAGCACGCCGTCGAAGACGTGATCCTTGAGATTAGCCGTATGCGAAACAACGTCCACGCTGGTGTAGCACTCAGGAAGAATTTCAACCCGGCAAAATTCACTAAAAAGCAGTACACGCGGTTGCAGGACATCTTCGACGCGGTGGTAGATAATTACAACCGGAATCTGTAGCGCTCACGAATTGCCCGCCCGGACAGGGTTCGGTCGGCTGGGACGTTTCAGAGGTGCAGGCAGCCTTTGTGACCACCGTGGCGAGGGTATACCCACCTAGCAGCACTGATCTTCACTTTCTCAAATGAACCAAGGCGTCTTTTCCAAAACAGGATGTAGCCTGAAGGCTGGCTGTTGCTGCCGCAGGAACGCAGAAGTCAGGTAGGCGATGTCCCCCGCGTACTTGGTAGTGATAGGCTCTCCACAAAGCGAATCAGTCGAAGCCCAATTCAATTTGGTCAGACTCAGGATTTGAAACGCAAGTGTACGGAGATCATATTCTTGGCGTATCTTGCCGTTCGCTTCTTCTGTGTGGATATTCACCTCAAGGGTAACAGGCGTGCCCAGTGATCGTCGATATGGGTTGTATCCTGTCGTTGAGATATAAATCTGGCGCGAGGAAGTAACCACATATGCTCCACGACTCATGCTGCCGTCACCTTCGCTTGCGCGGTCGTAGAAGCGAACATTGTGTTTCGTGTTGATCCACACGAACGAGTACGTCCCTTTGGGGCGCACAGCCCGCGCTGCTTCCAGAATCGCTGCGCGATCATCTCGTGAAAACTTCGCTGAGTAGTGAAAATAAATCGAGGGCGTTTCTGAGAGTGGCGACAGTTGTTCGAGCGTCAATTTGACAAGCTGGTAAAAATACTTGGTTTTCTCTTCATACGGGAATGCTTCGCTGTTAGCGGAATAGAAGCCCCATCGTCCGTATGCGTTGAAGACATTCGCGTAACCCATCATCCGCGTAGACCCATACTTGTTGCTCTGTGTGTAGGACAGTCCGACAAAAAAGTCGGCGTCCGGCATTCGATCTGGCAAAACCCACGGCACGACGCCACATTTGGCGATGATGTTCAGTGCCAGATTCAAGTCTTTCCAATCTGGATTTAGCAAAGTTGGGGAATCCACCATCTGACAAGGGATTCCGGCTTCGAGCATCAATCGCTTGAGGCGGTAGTACGGCGAGTTCTCGTCGTCAAGCGAGTATCCCTGCTCCGGCGCGTAGATTAGGAATAGTCGGTTAAGGGCAACGTTGCCAAGCCAGTCAGGATGCTCCGACAACACGCGCCCACATTCTGCGTGAAGTGATGGAACGTCTGCTGCGGTCACAATGGAACTGTAGCTAAACCGCGTGCTAAACGTCCTCTCAGCCCCCTTGTACTTGTATTTGCCAGACTTGAGTCTCTCGATAAGCGCTGCCATCTGCCCTCGATTGTCCACTGTGCAGAGTGGTACGAGTTCCACACCATGCGGTTCCGTATCATATGCGCCAAATCGCGTTATCCCATCGCGTATGTCCGGTGACTCCTGCCGATGATGAAACTCGACAACAGGCTCTGTAATGCTCGCAGCGTGCAAGGCGCTGACAGATTCGGGATTTCGTGAAATCACGGCTCCCGTGGGTTGGAGCGTCACGGAAATGTTCTTTGCCGCAGTGATTGGGAAGACCGAACGTGAGAGTTCGTCGGCTACTGCCTGACTTTTCGCCGCCCTTGTCCGCGAGGCGTTTGGCTCAGAAGCCAAGCTGGACTGTTTTATCGCTTTGCTGAGATCGAACCGGATCGAGTGCTGGCGAAGCAGTGCATCTAGTATCCCGATGGGCAGATTCGGAATTACCTTGTCGCTTGGGACTGTTTCGACGCGATCAAAGTCAAAGAAATGCACTTCAGTCCATTCGGGTTGCACTGAGCGAATACGCCCTTGCTGCCAACCCTGCCAATACGCGACTGCTGTCCTCCCGACTAAGGTTTCCGCCGAAATGTCTCTCAGCAGTTCGTTAACGTTGCGGATATTCTTGACCTCCAGCGAGTAGTCAATCGCGATGTAGAGCAGGCTCCAATATTCTCGAACTTGAAAAGAATATGCGGGGTAGAAGCGAAGCAGTCGGGCGACTTCTCGCGGCAGAGGCAACTCAGTGCCCCGCTTGTGCGCTCCAATGCGAAAGCCGGGTCTGTCCAGAAACCAGTCATGTGACTGAAGCGATCCGCGAAGTGCGAACGTAATATCCTTCTTTAGTTGACCGAGTTCATTCACACTGAGCGCGTGAACGTTCGTGAGTTTCAACGGGAACAGGTTGGTGAATTCAGTCCCCTGTTCACTCGTAGCGGAAGAACGAAGTAGTGCTTCCCGCTCTGCGGAATTGTTGAAGAGCGTCACGAGAGTTTGGAATGCAGTGACGTGGAATCGAGGTGCAGGCAGCCCCATGTTCTGCATTTCATCTCGCATGCGCCGCGTACCTTCACTGAGCGCCCGGACAAACTCAGCGCCACTCTCGTCGCGCATCATTTTCAACCAATTGAGGAGCTTAGGATTACGAGGAACGTGGTCGAGCGTGACATCTGCAAGCGAGAAATCCTTCGGCACATCGCGTTCACGTTGTAACACGCGTCCGGGGTTTGCAACAGTGAAGGCATCCGAGAACTTTTTACATTCGATTGGCAGTTTTACTGCGTATTCCCGGTGCGCCACGGCGTTCACGATAGCTTCATCCACTGCAACCAAGGGAAATTCCGGCTCTTCTGAAAATCCCCCAGCGACGTTCCTCTTTTGATACTTCTTGAAGAACCCAGACTCTCGAAAGTAAGCACGAATATTGCGAATCTGCTGTGGAATAGAACCAGTGAAGGGTTTGTCCAAACTTACTAGCGCAGATTCTCCAGACTTGCCTGAGATCGCTTCATATCTTAGAAGCCGAATGTGCGCCGCAGGCAGGAGCCTCTGCGGGTTGGCTGCGAAGAACAGAAAACCAGCGTTGTTAAAGTTGAATGACTTGCCATCGGGAATCAGTGCGCCAGCTTGAAACAAAAGTTCTTCGTCACTGTATGAGTACCGCGCATCGGAATGATAGATTTTTCTGAACTCCGCTAGAAGGTGTTGATCAACATCACGGACATCAAACGGACAACAATACTGTTCCTCATAGCTTGTGATTTTCTTGTCGCGACGCAGTTGATCTTTCTGGTCGGTCGTAAGAAGGAGGTTCTGCGCTCCCTGTCTTCGCCACGCATCTGGAGAAGCCCCGATAGTTTCACAGATGGCATTGGGCACGTAAGGCACGTAGATGAACGCAACTTTTGCCGCATCGCCTTTGGAATCGCAGCAGTCATGCAACTTCACTCTTGCGCTGTGATTCAGCAACCAATTTCCCGGCTGAGTTATCGAGTTCCGGTGTTCGTCGGATAAATGTGCGAGTCCCTTTACCTCCCCGACCTTACTGATGCCAAGCACCAGCAAGCCGCCGTCTTTATTTTCATTCGCAAACGCAGAAAGTGTCGCCTTAGCCGTCTCAATCAATGAACTGATCTGACTTCCTGATACGTTTCCATTGGCATCGGCGTGACCTGCTTCCTTCCTGTCGAAAAACTGGTCTTCCAAATCCACGTCCTTCTTGGAAGTTAAGAGGCTCCAGTACTTCTGCGGATCGTCGAACACTTCGAGCGGTTTCGGCATGGCGCTCCCGAAAGTTGAACGTAGTGAATACCCGTATGGTCTTGATTTCAGGTCAGTATACCGCGTGTAGTCACAACAATCTTCGCTTGCCTTGCCCAGCGCAGTGCTGCGCCGGGAAATCAGGTGCGAGTCTATTGGCGAATAAATAGCGAACATGCTAAACTCTCCCGGTGGACGAGGGTCGCAAGCGCGTGCTTCTGATCGCCGCCAGCATCCTCGCGGCTCGGAAGCTCGCGCAGTACGACAGCGGAGCGCGAATTCCGGCGACGGTGAGCGCCATCGCCGATGCCGTCCGCTGGGCGGAACGGATCATGGAGGAAATAGATCAGCGGCACTCTGTGAAACGCGAAGACGATCTTGCGGCGTCTCGATCATCTCGCAGCGAGAGACGCAGTGGTTAAGGACAGGCTGAATGTGAGAAGAGGACACAAACGCTGTGACAGGAAACTTGCCGATCATAACTTTTGACACGAGTGCTCACAACAGACTCGTTGATGATGGCGCTCGTTCCCAGCCTGTCATGGCACGTATCAAAGCCGGATTTTTCTTCCGGTTTGCAGGGTTGAGCATCGAGGAGTTGATTTCCACCCCGGACAGAATCAAAAGGACTGCACTCTTTGAGTCGTGCGCAAGCCTTCAATCAGGTGCGACAGATTGCCTCTACCCTCAAAACGAACTGATTCGACTTCTCGTGGTTGAACATTTCAAGAATCCTTCTGCTTTCGACTGGGCGGCTGTCGATGTCCGAGCTTGGGAGTATGAGGATGCAATTCGCCGCCGCTTCTTTATAACCGATGAACAGTTGGCGTCAGACCAGCGCCGGGAACTCAAGAGCAGACAGAAGAACTACAAACAGATGTTCTCCAACTTGCGCCCCGAACTTCGGAAAGTTTTTGACGCTCACGGGGAGGTACCCCCGGTTACGCTGCGCGAGGCAGTATCTCGGCTTCAAGATACAGACAAGAGTTTGATATGGAGCATGGGCAAACTTCTCTATGGTCGCGGAGCCGAAACCGATGCCAGCGTAGCTACCGTCAAGCAGTTCACGGAGGCTTGTCCCCCGTTCCGTGCCCTAATCTACGCGATGATAATGTCATGGTACGACCTCGGTGTTCGCGACCCTCACGTCGGCGAGAAGTTCCGGGCGGGTGGAAACGATCTGTTCATGAGCATCTACCTCCCTTACTGCAACAAGTTCGTAACTGCTGAGAGGAACGGCGAGCAGGAGAAGTGCTTGAGGGAGATTGTCTTCTTAGCAGGACTGGAGACCGAAGTGTTGTCTTACGACTCGTTCTGCAATCGCTCTTTCGTCACAGCTTGATGATGCCCTTGAACGAATTTCGCCGATCCCTCACCACGACCGAGCCGCCAGCCGGACTCACTCTCGCCCCCAAGGTTGGCGCGTATATTAAACCCCGGAGTATCTCACTCCATTCGCGCCTATTCTCAGGCAGTCCGGCACGTGCTTACCCAGATAATTGTTTTGATCGGTTTCGCTTGCTTCTCTACCCTCGAATCCCCACCTTTGCCCATGATGAGTCGCCTTAAGACCGGGAAAGTTTCTCTTGGATGCTTCGCCGGGGGAAGCGTCCAGCCATCTTGACACTACGAAGACCGCTTTGACTATCTGCTTCTCGCAGCCGAGCACTAACTCAACGTTCTCCACCCTCGCCCGATCCACGCGCCACGCATAACGGGTCGCATCATAGACCGGGAGATGCTTGATGGAGTTGTTGATAGAAACCAAGAGAAGCCGATCTTTCGGAATGAAAACTTCGCTCACAATGTCCTCATAGTTTGCTGCGATGTTGGGAGGAGCCGTATCGAGCGCTCTCCTCTAGCAATCCTCATCACTTCAATCATGGCGAGTCGGGCATTCGCGTGTCCATGCGTCCCAGCAAGAAGTGGTCGATCAGCCAGAACACCATTTGGGCGTCGTAAGTGTCGTCGCTCGCCTCGTATTGCTTGGGATTGCGGTTAGCTTGGAGTTCGCCTGCCACGCAGTCTAGCGCCTCATTCCCAAAACGAACGATGTAAATGCAGTATCCCGTCCAACTCCTGTGGATGTACAGTCGATCCTTCTCATAAAAGATAAACCAGTGGTCATCCATGCTGTCCGGGCGAAATCCCAGCTTGATCTTCTCGATCTCCTCTGCTGAAAAGTGACGGCTCACTGGGATCGTAGAGTGTGACTTCGGCATCTTGCGTAATTTCCAGTCATCACGGGTCATTGCCTTGTTTTTCATACACCCTGCACTAGTGCCGAATGCTAACCCTCGGAGACCGGAGTCGAAACCGCCGCGAGCGGGAGGTCACTAAAGCGTGCGCCTCAGGGCAATAGGTCGTAAAGCTGCTGCATGAACTTCGAGGCGTTTTGCAGCACGTCTAGCTGCTTAGCCGTCATGGGGTCAGGATCAAAGTGCATGACATCGTTGCGAATCTGACGCACATCCTCCAGTTGTTTGGTCAAAGATGCTTGGTCGATATTCAAAGCGAGTCTCTGCCAGACCTCCGGACGTTGAACCAATCTTATGTAGCCACCGAAGCTGAGATCGGATATTGAATTTGGCTTCGGAGCGGTAGTATCGGCTGACGCAAGCCAATCAAGGTCTTCCGACAAGACCTTGTCTTGAAGCAGTTGGCGGATATGTAGTTCGATCTCCCTCAACAGCAAGAATGGCTCTGCTAATTGCTGAAATTGTAGGCTAAGGTCGCTCGCAGTGACTATTCCCGTGATCTTCCTATCTTGGGGATTGCGAACCAGCACGTACCCATATTTCACAATCGTGGGTATTGCGTCGAAGAGCGTGCCATTCCCATCAACTACCTGTGCATCTTCTCGGCAGTGCTGCACTTTACAGCATTCGCCTCCGATAGCGTACCGCGAGGCGATGGACTTCCACGAAATCATGCCTTTGACCTCGCGTTCACCATGCATAATCGGAAGCTGCGAGTAGTCGAATTGCAACATCATTGTCACAGCCTTCTTCAAAGTGTCGTCTTGACCCACAGTTGTGAGAGTCTTGTTAGCTGCGGGAAGGCTTCCGATCCTGAAAGTTGGGTCTGCTGGTTCGCTGAGTACGGTTTCCACGACTCCTTCAGATGCCACGACAATCGTGGGTTGAGAGCCTTCGTCGGAGCCGGGTTGTTGCGAATCAGTCTCCTCCTGTTCTTCGACAGACGAAGACTGGTCTTCGTCGAGTTCGTCCTCTTCGACGATCTCCGTGCCGCCAGTGGGAACGGCATCGACTACAACATTGCCGGCGTCCTTGAGGCAAATGCGAATCTTCCCGTCGATCCATACGGATTCGAAATCCGGGTCGGTCACCAGACCTAAACTGTCCAAGGCTGTTCTGATGTCATGTACTTTGTTGAGACCGCGACGTTCTGCCTTGAACATTCGCAAAAGCTCACGAACCGTTATACGGTTGACGCGGTGCCCTTCCTTAAGGCGCGTAACCATGCGACCGATCTCTTTTGGAATCCACATGAGTCAACCTCCACTTTGCTTGATACCGTTGTTAGCCGCCCTCCGACGCTTTCACAGTAGGGCGATAGGACTCTGGCAGATACTTGCTTAGCCCAATTAGAAACTTGTTGCTTTCGTTCGCAAGTCGGACGGCTCTTGCATCTAAGAACCCGCCGTACTTTTCGACTGTCATCTCGCCACGGTTCCATTCAACAAACTGCTGTTTAAGCTTTTCATCCGAGATTGCATATTTGTCGAGATACTTCATCGGGTCTTGATTACTGATGCGAATGTTAATGGTCGGTGCTATAACGGCAATGTTAGCGAGAGAGTCTATCTTTTCTGCATCAACTTTCTTGTTCAGAAACTTTTGAGGATAGATGTGATGCCATTGTGGTCGGAAATCAGCCAGAAGTTCCTTGCCATCGAATCCGAGCCGGGTGCCTGCTTCGTCCCAATCTTGCGCTCCGTTTTTGTAAACGAGCAGATATAGCAAAAACCGCCAGAATTTTCCGTCCGTGTAGTCTCTCTTGAAGTCTTCCGCTTCGATTGGCTGAGTTGCTGCTAAACGCTTCAGCAATCCAGTCACCGCCTCGACCAAATTCGATGCGGTAGCGACTTCCTTCAAGTCCTCTTCGAGGGCTGTCGCACTCGAACCGCTGTAACGTTGAAATCGAGATGCCTGAACAAACCAGTAGAACGCTGAATCAAAACCGCCCTCTTCAGGAAAACGATCAAGTAGGGCAACAAGCGTGACGAGTGCGGCTTGGGTTGGCAGAGGGTCATCTGAGAGAACCCCATAAACTTGGAAACGGTGAATTGTTCTTTTCCATCCTTCGCGGCATTTCTTCCACGCTGGTTCAATCTGGTCACGGCTCCAGAAACTGTCGTTGATCTCTTTGTATCGAACCTTCTTGATCCCCACCGCCGTGAGGCTTTGGAATAGCAAATTGGGATCAACGTGGAAACCAGAGTCAGCGAGCACGCTCAAGAATGGCAGGAACTCGTCCCGAACCCAGCCCGGATTTTTTGAAGCAACTACTCCGAGATAAATGTCGGCTTCTGTTACTCGCGTGCCTCGCGAATTCAGGCGGGAAAAAATCTCCACCACGTCTTCCAGTTCGTGGTTCACAGTTACGCTAAGGATGTCTTTGTCGCGAATCTTACGGACTCGATCCAACCGAGCGTAGACCTCCATCGCGTCCATGCCATCACATAATCCTTGAACTTTAATCTCCTTGGCAAGATTCACGAGCGCCTTCTGATCACCTTCACGGCTGACATCGAGCACCAACAAACGGCTCAAGGGAATGTATCGGTCTCCCTTAGTCTTTCGGATTGCAGCGTTCGCTACCACGAAGTGGGATTCATTCTTCGCCGCGACGTCAAATCGAATATCGTACCGCTTCAGGATTTTGTTCCACTCATCCGCTGAAGCCCACCAGTATGGTTTACGCCCAAAAATGATCGCGAGCGCTGTCGTTCGCTGCTGTCCATCGACGATCCAGAGCGATGGTGTAAGACCATCTTTAGCGACCCGTTCTTCCTGAGGGGTCTCGCTGTTCCAAAGAAGAAGACTCCCAACAGGAAAGTCCAGCCACAACGATTCAGCTAGGTCTCGCACCTGCGTCGCTTTCCAGACGAATCCGCGTTGGAATTCGGGCACACTCCACTTGTGGCAGACTGCCCTATCAACAAGTTCCCAGATTTTGATCGGCTCCAGAGCCACGTTAACCCTCCTTCGAAACAGATAAGTGTATCTGACGAGCGGGCGGGGATGTGATTAGCCCTCTTTCGTCACGCTTAAGTCAACACAACCTGAGGGTTGAGGGATAGCAAAGAGGGAGCAATAATGGTAAGTTCTTGATTTCGGGAAACTTACTGTGCCAAGAATCTTCGACAATATCGACCTCCGTCTCCACCCTGCCCTTACGGACACCCTGAAGATTTCTCAGCGGGCAGATTTTTGCGTGGGCTACTTTAACCTTCGCGGCTGGCGGCTCGTCCATGACTTCATCGAGCCGTGGTCAGGAGGAGATGACTCCTGCTGTCGCCTGATCGTTGGCATGACCTTCATGCCGCAGGACGAGCTTCGCAAGACGTTCAGCCTTGCATCGACCCCAGATGAACTCGATGCCCAGACCGCACAGCGACTCAAGAAGCGAGCGGCAGAAGAGTTCAGATCACAACTGGTATTCGGAGCGCCGAACAATACGGACGAAGCGGGGCTTCGGCGGCTGAGCGCACAGCTTAAAGCCAAGAAGCTCGTCGTGAAACTTTTCTTGCGCTACCCTCTCCACGCAAAGCTCTATCTGATTCATCGAACTGACCCCAACAACCCTGCGACTGGTTTTCTTGGTAGCAGCAATCTGACATTCCCCGGTCTTTCGAAACAGGGAGAACTGAACGTCGATGTCCTCGATCAGGACGCCTGCAACAAGCTGCAAAAGTGGTTCGAGGATCGCTGGAGCGATCAGTGGTGCATCGACATTTCGAATGAACTGATCCAGATCATCGATAACAGTTGGGCACGCGAAGAGCCTCTTCCCCCATATCACATTTATCTGAAGATGGCGTACCACCTTTCCCAAGAGGCGAGGGCTGGACTCTCCGAGTTTCATGTTCCTCGCGACTTCGGAAACAAGCTGCTGGCTTTTCAAACAGCCGCAGTGAAGATTGCAGCGCAATACTTGAACAAACGTGGCGGCGTTGTCATCGGCGACGTTGTGGGTCTCGGCAAAACCCTGATGTCCGTGGCACTGGCGCGAATCTTCCAAGACGACCACGGGACGGAAACGCTGATCATTTGCCCAAAGAACCTTGTGCGGATGTGGGAAGACTACATGCACGAGTACCGCATGGCGGGGAAGATCGTCCCGCTTAGCACGGCGATGCGAGACCTTCCCGACCTGCCGCGCTACCGCGTTGTCCTGATTGACGAGAGCCACAACCTACGAAACCGGGAGGGCAAGCGGTACAAGGTAATTCAGGAGTACATCCAAAAGAACACAAGCAAGTGCATCCTTCTCTCTGCCACGCCGTACAACAAAACCTATATCGACCTCTCCTCGCAGTTGCAGTTGTTCGTCGCCGGAGACGAAGACCTCGGAATCCGACCGGAGCGGTACATCAAAGAGATCGGCGAGACTGAGTTCATTCGACGGCATCAGGCTCCAGTTCGATCTCTTGCTGCATTTGAAAAGAGCCAGTATCCGGACGATTGGCGTGATTTGATGAGATTGTTATCTAGTCCGCCGAACCCGTGGCTTCATCAAGGAAAACTATGCAAAGCTCGATGAGGCGACAGGGCGGAAGTACCTGACTTTCGACACGGGCGAGCGGTTCTACTTTCCTGATCGCATCCCCAAAACGGCGAAGTTTGACTTCAACGAAAAAGACCCGAATGATCCGTATGCTCGGCTTTATTCGAACGAAGTAGTGAATGCTGTCAACGGTCTGACTCTGCCTCGATATGGACTCGGCAACTACATCGCACCCTCGCCTCATCATCCGCCGACCGAACCTGAATCCAAGGAATTAGCGAAGCTCTCTCGCGCTGGCAAGCGATTGATGGGCTTCTGTCGAACGAACTTGTTCAAACGGCTGGAGAGTGGCGGCCCGGCTTTCATTCAATCACTGGAGCGCCACGCACTGCGAAATTTCGTTTATCTCTATGCAATCGAAAATGGGAAGCCGCTGCCCATCGGCACGCAGGGAGCCGAACTTCTCGACGCGAAGGTCGGAGACCAAGACCTTGATGATCTCCTAACCGACACGGAAGATGACGATGAAAACAAAGAGAAAGCAAATGGAAATGCGGCTGCCTTCCTACGCGAGGAGGCTGATTTCCGACAACGTGCAAAAGACGTTTACGACCGATACTCGACGGAGATGAAGAAGAGGTTCAAGTGGCTCAGCCCCACTCTGTTCGTGGACGCCCTGCGTCAAGACTTGCTGAATGACACGCATGCTCTGTTGAAGGTGATAAACAAGTGCGGTGTTTGGGATGCTGCAAAGGACGCCAAACTAAATGCTCTTGCGAAGCTGCTCACGAAAAAATATGCCGATGAGAAGGTTCTGGTATTCACGCAATTTGCGGACACAGCGGTCTATCTTGCAGACCAGCTAAAAAGGCGCGGTATCGACCGCCTAGAATCGGTGACTGGCGACGACGAGAATCCCACGGGGATTGCGTGGCTGCTTCAGCCCGGAAAGCAACAAGAAGCGGGGAGTCGTAAAGCCAGAACACGAGTTGCGGGTTTTGATCGCGACCGATGTCCTCAGCGAGGGTCAGAACCTCCAAGATTGCCACGTTATCGTGAATTACGACTTGCCGTGGGCGATCATTCGGCTGATCCAACGTGCCGGGCGTGTGGACCGCATTGGGCAGAAATCGGACACGATTTACTGCATCTCATTCATGCCTGCTGATGGTGTTGAGCGGATCATCAATCTCCGTCGCCGAGTCCGGCAGCGACTCGAGGAAAATGCCGAGGTCGTCGGCAGTGACGAGTCGTTCTTCGAGGATGACACGAACGACCAGCCGATCATCGACCTGTACAACGAGAAGTCTGGCATTCTGGAAGAATCGGATACAGAAGTCGATCTGGCTTCGTATGCTTACCAGATTTGGAAGAACGCCATAGACAGCGATCCGAAGCTCCAGAAGCTGATTGCCGATCTGCCGAATGTGGTTTATTCGACCAAGCCTCACAAAGCGACCGCTGAGCAGCCCGACAGGCGTGCTGGTTTACATGCGAACGGCGGACGGCAATGACTCTCTGGCATGGATCGACAGCGAGGGCAAGAGCGTCACCCAATCGCAGCTTGCGATCCTTAAGGCAGCAGAGTGCGTAGCCGATACGCCAGCCCTTCCACGTCAGGAAAAGCATCACGAACTAGTGGAGGCGGGCGTACGACACATGGTCAAGGAGGAGAAGTCCATCGGTGGTCAGCTTGGCAGACCGTCCGGAGCGCGGTTCCGAGTCATACGAACGCCTCAAAACCTATCTGACCCACATTCAGGGCACGCTTTTCGCGACTCAGGAGTTGACGAAGGCGATTGACGAAATCTATCGCTATCCGCTGCAGCAAGTCGCTGCTGACACGCTGAACCGACAGCTACGCACAGGCATCGACCGACCAGCAGCTTGCCGACCTCGTTGTCGCACTGCGCGGAGAGGGTCGCCTCTGCCGTATCGAAGAGGAAGTCGAAACGCAAGAACCACAGATCATTTGCTCGCTCGGACTCTCGTCCCAAGGGAGTAAGCAATAAAAAATGACTGCCTCGTCTGCCAACCTCCAAAAGCGGCTCAAGGAATTCGATTTCAAGGGTCTATTCACGCAGGAGTTGATGTGGAACCACTTTCAAACGCGGGATTTGGAAGTGCAAGGTCGATGGCTCAACCTACACCCTCACTCCAGTAGCTCAGCGTGGCATGGCAGTCTACGAGTGTGTGCCGCCAACGGATGCGCATTTCCCGAAGTATGCCACTCGCCGCAAGATCGACACGCAGGTCTCGAAGACCGCACGCGAACATATCATCATCTTCCACGACCGTGCGAAGACCGTTCAGATATGGCAATGGGTAAAGCGTGAGGCTGGAAAGCCGTCTGCGTGCCGCGAGCAGCTGTTCTACACAGGGCAATCTGGCGATGCTCTCATCCAGAAGATTCAGTCGATTGCATTCAGCTTGGAAGACGAGGCGAACGTCGCTGAAACGGTGGAGCGAGTCGGTGCGGCATTCGACGTAGAGAAGGTCACGAAGAAGTTCTACGAACTTGTTCAAGAAGGAACACGACACATTCCTGAAGTTCATTGAGGGCATTCCCGACGAAGAGATGGAGAAGTGGTACGTCTCAGTGATGCTGAACCGCCTGATGTTCATCTACTTCATCCAGAAGAAAGGGTTTCTCGGCGGCGATCAACACTACCTCACAAACAAGCTGGCAGAGAGCAAGCAGACGAGGTAAGAGACAAGTTCTATCGGGAATTTCTTTGCCCGTTGTTCTTTGAAGGGTTTGCGAAACGCGAAGAACAGCGCGGTCTGAGAATGAACCGCCTGCTGGGTCGGGTTCCGTACCTGAATGGCGGACTGTTTCTGAAGCACCAGATCGAAGAACTGCACGGCAAGCACATCGAAATTCCTGATAAGGCATTTGAGCGAATCTTCGATTTCTTCGAGCAGTACGACTGGCACCTCGACGACCGCCCGACGCGCACTGGACGAGAGATCAATCCAGACGTGCTCGGCTACGTTTTCGAAAAGTACATCAACCAAAAAGAAATGGGTGCGTACTACACCAAGGAGGACATCACCGAATACATCAGCAAGAACACGATTATTCCCGCGCTGTTCGACATGGCGCAGAAGTCATGCAAGATTGCATTCGAGGGTGAGCATTCCGTCTGGCGGCTGCTCGTGGACGATCCAGACCGCTACATTCACGCCGCGATGCGCTGGGGCATGGACAAAGAACTTCCCAAATTAGTTGCGTGGGTCTCAACGATGTGAGCAAGCGAGGGGAATGGAACAAACCTGCTGAGCCGGAATACGCACTGCCGACTGAGACATGGCGCGAAGTGGTCGCCCGGCGGACTCGATGCGAAGAGATTCGCAACAAATTGGCGGCTGGCGAAATTCGCTCGATCAACGATCTGATCACCTACAACCTCGACATTCGCCGCTTCGCCGAGGAAGTGATCGCAAACTGCGAAGGACCGGAACTGCTGCGAGCGTTTTACAAGGCGATTCGCAGCATATCGGTCCTCGACCCCGCATGCGGTTCAGGGGCTTTTCTCTTTGCCGCTCTGAACATTCTCGAACGACTCTACGACACATGCCTCGTCCGTATGCAGGCGTTTGTGGACGAACTTGACCGCTCTGGCGAGAAGCACAGCCCGGAGAAGTTCAAGGATTTCCGCAGACGCTCGAAGAAATGAACGACAAGCACGGCACCCTAGTCCGCGATACTTCATCTTGAAGTCAATCATCCTGAATAACCTCTACGGCGTGGACATCATGGAAGAGGCGACCGAAATTTGTAAGCTGCGCCTTTTCCTGAAGCTCGTTGCACAGGTGGATGGACACGACGAGATCGAGCCATTGCCTGACATCGACTTCAATATCCGTCCGGGTAACACTCTTGTGGGTTTTACGAGCCGACCTGAGGTAGTCCATGCCATTGGAAGCAAATTAGACTTCGACAACAAGATGCAAGATATTGACGAGCGTGCTGAACAGGCTGAGCTTGCGTATGAGAGGTTCCGTGAGATGCAGGTGCAGCAGGGGTTTCATGCCGACGATTTTGCTTCTGCGAAGGCGGATGTTCAGAAGCGAATATCGCAACTCAGAGCGGAGCTAGACCTCTATCTTTCGGGAGAATATGGAATCCGAAAAGACGCAAAGCAGGCATTCGACGCTTGGAGGGATAACTATCAACCGTTTCACTGGCTAGTCGAGTTCTTTGGAATTATGAAGAACGGTGGTTTTGACACAGTGATCGGGAACCCCCCCTACGTGGAGCGACGAGTCATCCAAGGTCAGTATTCGATTAAGAACTACAACACAGACTCCACCAACAATCTTTACGCGTACATGAGCGAGCGTGGTCTCGCACTCCTAAAACACGGCTCCCGATTCGGGTTCATAATTCCGCTATCGTCAATGTCAACCGACAAGTTCGAACCGCTTCAAAAAGTATTCAGGCAGCAAGAGAGTCTCTGGCTGAGCAATTTCGATGATAGACCTGCCCGCCTATTCGAAGGATTGGAACACATCCAGCTAACCATCACACTTTGCCAAACCAAGGTTAATACTGGAATGCCAGAACGACTGTCTGTTACTCGTTGCATGAAATGGAGCGCTGTCGAGCGCGACATCCTCTTTCCAACCTTACGCTACGCAGAGTTACGTCGTTTGAAGTACCTTGATTGCAGCACACCGAAGATCGGGACGAGCATTGAAACGGAAATCTTGGACACATTATGGGGGCAGAGCCGCACCTTGGGTTCATACGCAAGTGAAGGTGCGCCAAACGTGATCTACTATACGAGAAAAATCCACGCATTCCTCAACGTGCTGGATTTTGTCCCAGAGGTAAGGGCTGCCTCTGGCAAACTACGTGATCCATCCGAGCAGAAAACGCTGGAATTTCTAACGGCTGCTGAAGCGCACGCCGCACTGTGTGTACTAAATTCCTCTCTATTTCGGTGGTTCGTAACAGTGTTCAGCGACTGCCGAAATCTGAACAGACGCGAAGTCTTGAACTTCCCAATTAACCTTGAGCATCTCGTAAGAACCTATGGTGACCAGCTTTCGAAGCTCGCTCAGCAACTTTCGTCTCGCCTACAAAAGACGTCTGAAGTTCGTGCGATGAAATTCGGAGGTGAAACGCTCAAGGTTCAGTGCATCATTCCTCGACATTCAAAGGATGTCATCGATGAAATCGATAGGGTACTTGGTAGATTCCTCAATTTTAGCGATGCAGCCATTGATTTCATCATCGGCTACGAGTACAAGTATCGGCTAGGTGCAGATGAGCAAGACGAGGACTAAGGAGCAGCAGCGAATTGAAACCGTGACTGCCGATGCCGCCTGCACGGGGAACCCGATATTATTCAGTCGCCGAAAGCTAGGGATCATTTGTTCGCAGAAGTGCCCCGGCGATGTAATCCTCAAGACCTACGACTTCTCCCGGATGGTGCGCGGCTCTGGTCTTGCCATCGTCAGTGGCTTCCATTCTCCCATCGAAAAGGATTGCCTTCCCATCCTGCTCCGGGGTTCGGACCCCATCATCATCGTTCAGGCGCATAGACTGAGCACTTCCCGCCTTCCAATGGACTGGCAGAAGGCAATCGATGCCGGACGACTGCTGCTGGTCTCTCCGTTTCAAGAGAAAATAAGCGTGTGACGTACCGAACTCGCGACCGAACGCAACCGTTTCGTCGCAGCAATCTCGGACGACGTCTTGATCCCTTATGCCGCACCGGGCAGTAAGACTGAAGCGCTCTTTCGAAACCTGATCGCCTCAGGGAAGCGGGTCTACACTTTCGATAGCCAAGCCAATGCCGCGATGATTTCAGCGGGAGCCGTCGCAATCGCTCCCGACTTCTTTAGCAATCGTTCAGCCTCGTCCGTGCCTGCGTGAGCCAATGGCAACTGTCAAACAACTCATCGAACAAGCAGGCGGAACCGCGAAGGAGTCGGTGGAAACCGCCAAGACTCGTTACTTGGATCAGGTTCGCGGCGTCCTTCGCGATCTTACCGTCCTCAAATTCTCCGATAGGCAAGGTGTCGAGTCACAGCACACCTCCGTTCCAATCCGAGTCGTGCCGGTCTACCGCAAGCACTTGAACCAATGGCAAATGAAGAACTACCGAGTGGCGAACATCTGGGGAATTGAGACCATCGGGCTTTGGGCTAACGAAATAACATCTCTGGCTTCAGTTGCCGAAAAGTTGCAACCGCTGACGGTGAAGCTCTCTTCCACCCCCAGAATGGGAATACGCGGGCAACGATTACACGTACAGGCTGCGAGAGCGGTGAGGTTGCGAAGGAACTTGCTGAGTACGCAGCTAAAGCGGAGTTGCTGAAAAAGATCACCAAGATCGAAGAAGACATCCTTGGAGTCTACGTGCGACTGCTCGCTATTCCCTGATCAGGGGAAGATCGAAATCTATTGGGTTGTAATCGGCGCCGTAGCCCGTCTGGTCGGTGTGGACACCGAGGCTCTGACGGTCGTAGTCATGGCGCACGAGTTGGCACATGCTTATACGCATCTGGGACTGGATTCGAATCGAAACAGATGGGAAGAAGGCTTTTGGGGCTGCAACCGAGGCATAACTGAGGGGCTTGCCCAGTATTACACGCACATGACGGCAGCCGCACTGAAGGAAGAGCGAGGGTTCGACCGGGTCTGGACTGCCTATGAGCAGCTAACGAAATTGCAGAAAGCCAACGGAGCAACGATATACGTCAACCATCTGAATTGGGTGGAGACCATTTCACCCGAAGTGATGAGGCAAGGATTGCTCGATCTGCGCCGGGGACACATTCCACCACACTTCGAGAACTTCGTAGATTTTCTCAAGATGTCGGCGGATCGTTATCCTCTGAATTCCAAACCTGCGGGACGGAGAAGGTAGGTCTAGTGATCTCCGAATTCACTGAGTTTTCTTACGGATTTGCTGTCACGCACGAACTCATTTTGCAGAACTCAGGAAATGTCGTTGCTGCGCCCGAATTTCCTTCCCTCATCCGCGAAGGGCAGGCTGGCGGCGGTTACGACGTCAGGCTCAATTTCGGGACTTTCGTTTTTCTCCAGTTCAAACTCAGTGAGTTCATGTACGGAAGGCGAGCGCGTTATCGCACTCTGATTGGGCTGCCGTACTACAAGTTCTGGATCACTCCCCGATGGCAGTCTCAGCAACACCGAATGCTCGTTGACCTTGGAAACGCAGGTCAGCAGGTGTATTACGCGGCTCCGATATTCCATCTACAAACTGATTTCAACACGGAATTTCAAGGCAACACTGTGGTGAACCGCTCGGCGTTCATCAATCCTGCTGAGATCGGCTATCTTGCCGATGATGACGAGCATTGCATTGTCTTTAACAACACCGAGGCTTATTTCTGCTCGCAGCCGCAAAAGGTGAGGCTTCACACGGGAGGGAGCCTGAAGGAGTTTGTCGCTGCTCAAATGCAAGTGTTGAATCCAACTTCGACGCTAGAACTAGCCTCTATGCTGAACAGGATAATCGACTCCAGCGATAAGCGGGTGCCATCATTCACTGAGCGTTCGATTCCGCTTGCCCTCGAATATATTTCTTTTGTGGCACACGTTTTCCTGCATTCAGAGGTATTCTTCGTGCCCACGGCAGTAGAGCAATCGGCAGGAAGTTAGGAACGGCTCACGACCCGCAGGACATCCAGCAGTCTGACCAGCGCCAGCGTGTCCATGCCCGCAGTAATCCAGCAGAGCCTTCCTGATCCTCTCGCGCTCGCCGCAATCCAAGCTGCCGCGCACCAGCGACTCCCAAGCAAGCCCGGCATCCTGCCCGTTCGCGACCTGCCATGCCATCGTAGGTCATACTCCGGCACGAGCGCGGGCAACACAGACTTGATGGAGTACGAGCCTGCGAATGCCGGATGGTAGACGTGTGCTCCCGCACGACGGGCAGCAGATCGAACAGGCGGGCTTGGATCGCGTTGATCCGATCCGCGAAATCAGGAAACCAACTGGCAAGGTCGGAGAGCCGCTGCGACTCGAACGAGGAATACACGACGATGCTGCCGCTTTCTGCCAAGCGCATGGCACAGCGAGGTGATGAACTCGCGCCGGGGATCGTTGGCGTCTGTGGCAAGGAATTCGTGATGCTCCGGCTGCCGCGCCGGGTTCGCTTCTGCGAGTGAACTGAAAACTGAAAAGGCAGATTGATCGTAGGGGCGCATTCCCGCAAATCGAGGCATCGCCGGATTATTGTCTCAAAGTCACGAAGTACGAGCGGGTACTCCAGCTTGCCAGTTCCGCCGCCAGCTCCGCGGCTGAACCACGGCTCCCCCGTCTGAACGCACGTAGCTGCACGCCGTTGAATCTCGGTCAATTCGAAATCGTCAGGGATGTCGTGGATGGACTCGACGCCCAACTCCTCCAGCTCCTCCATCGCGCTCGCGTGGAGTCTGTGGCAGGAACCCGATGTGATCGTCCGGGCGCGGCGGATTGCAGCGGTCGAAGAACTCGCACGTGACGGGATCGGTGCAATGGCGACCCGGAGCGATGTCCGGTGCTTGCGGCATGGAGAGAACTGTGAACTCGCGATCGAAGCTGGAACGTCAGTTTCGGCTGCAACCGCTGGACTCGCCGCGTCAGATTTCGGATGCGAAAGAATCGTCGCGGGTCGATGTTGCCGCCTCGGAAAACAAAATTGCGGTTCACGTGCGCCAGACAGCACGGAACCAACATCCAACCCAGAGCGAGACACCACGCGATATTGGATCGCCGACGTCTTCGAGATGGTGTTCCTTCAGACGAGGCTGATGACTTGACTTCGATCAGCCGCCAGCGACCGTCGCCCGGCGATGAAGTACATCTACCCGTCACAAGCACTCCACCGTGCTTCGAACGCGGCCTCGAAGATCGCGGGAATCTCGCGATTGGCGACTAGCTCTCGTGTTGCGCGGATCGCCTGATCGAGACTTCCGTCGCAGCCAACTTCGACTCCACCCGGAAAAAGCTGCCGGGCGAGCATGCCGACGTCGCGTCCTTGCTGGATGATCGCCTCTGCGGCAGCATCGGGCTGCTCCGCGAGTTCTGGCGAGTGAACCTGCAAGTAGAGGCGTTTCAGGCACTGCACGCCAGCGACAGAATTTGCTTTTGCTGATTCTCATGCTCATGTCAGCGCCTCCTCGTCCACTAAGGGCTTCATTTCAGCCCCATCTTCACTACGCGCAAGTACAGCGCTTTCGCGTGATCAAAAAGCCCTGCCTCATGTAAATGTCTGCCAGCAGTTCGAGGTTCTCCGGCGTCGGCTCCGTCTCGATCAGCTTCAGCATCAATCCTGCTGCATAACTGTTTCCTTGACCTAATGCCGAGCGTTCTACTCATTGTTCCTCCTGCCTCTGCGCGCCATTTCTCGAAGGTCGCGGAGGGACTTTGACCAAATTCGATTGTTCTGCATCCTCGCGCCAGTCGCCGGCACAACAAAAACGTCGTATTCGTGCTCGACGCCTCTGTTTCGGTGATCTTCTGCTTCAAACAAATCAAACGTCACAGCGACATTCCGACGTTTGACATCGCCATTTTCATCAATAGACAAGGACGTCAGCACAAACACATGGCAATAATCGTCCATTTCCTCCCTGTCATCGCCCTGTCAGTGCGCGTTCTGGCTGCGCATGCTCTTGGCGCGGATCGAGATCGCGTGCAATGTTTCCCGCAGTTCGCGGTCGCCCTTCGCCCGGCTGATGAAGTCCTCACGTTTCCTGCTCTCGCATCCAGCGGCGCAACAGCACCAACCAAATGGGCGCAAACACCGCGAACGGTGCCATTGCGAAGAACTCCAACCGACCCGTAGTGCTGTGGAGCAGGTTTCCTGCCGCACCGCAGAAAGCGAATTCCGCCAGTGCCGATCCGAACCAACCCATTACCATGAACCCGATGGACTTTCCAACCGTGCAGAACATTCCGCCTTCGCTATCGCGCCAATTCTTGCCACCCGACCCTGCGCTTGCGCCTGACGAACAGTTTGCCAGTGGCAGATCACAGTCATCCAGAACCCGCACGCGAACGGACCGGTGAGCATGTAGATCGTAGCCATGTCCGCCACGCTCTTGTGCGTCAGGATGACCCAAAACGGCACGGTCACGTAGAGAAGCGGAGCCGAGGCGAAGAACAGAATCAACGCGATGTTAATAGCGACCAACCGAACGATGCTGCGGAAAAGGCTCTTTAGGATTTCCATTGTTTCCTCCAGTTTTGTTACTGCCTAAGCGCCGCCGCAATGCTGCCGCCATGTTCCGACTTTGGGGCGATCTTGGTCGCTGCGGCGGTATCGCAGAGTGCCCGCAGCCGTTCCCTGTAACGCCCAACGAGCCCCGACACGGACTGGATCGCCTTCGCCGCCTTCAACAATTCCTTCTCCATCCGGTCGATCTCTGGGAACGTGCGACGAAGTTCCTCCGCAAGAACCGCGTTCCTCTCCAAAAGGTCGAATCCTTGAACTCGCATGCGCTCGAAGATCGGCTTGAGCACGTCGAGGTCACGCGGTAGCCACTGGCGTGTTGTTCGGAGCAGCCAGACCCCGTCCTTGCGGCTCCAGCGGGTTTCGCGATCAACCTGCCGAAGCTGGTTCTCATTGCGGGCGACCAGTGCGGCAACACGGATGGAGCGCTCGCTTGCGTCCCGAACGAGCTTGTCGATGTCGCTCTCCGCGATGACCGACTTGTCCTTGTTGTCGATCAAAATTTTCGGCTCAGTGGGGTCGCCGTTCGGAGCGCGGTAGGAGAGGATGAAGTCGCCGTTGCGCGGCAGCTTGTCGCTGATGCAAATCCCTGCCCACGTCCGCGCCTCCTCGGCGAAGTCCATCTCTTCGCGCTTGCCGACGCTCGCGACCTTCGCCATCTCTGCTTCCAACTGCTGGTTCTGCTCGCGAAGCTGGGCGACCTCCCTCAACGAATCCTCGACTCGGCGGCTGAGACTCTCCTTTTCGGATATGCGCTAGGCGCAGTTCGTCCTTATGGCTGCTCCCTGATCTCGGCGGTACGCTTCGTGAGTTCTGTCTCGAACCGTGACCATGCGTGTTGGTGCTCGCGGTCGTGCTTGTTCTGGAGCAGGCGGAACGCTTCCTCCGCGCTGAGTTGCGCAACGCGGGCGAAATCCTTGACGCCGAGGCGGTCGAGAATCTCGGCGCGGCTGAGTTCGCCCGCCCCAGCACACAACGGACACGGGATGGTTTCGGACGCGGACGGGACGGCGGCTGCTTTGCTAGACAAGACGACCTCCTGTAAAGAGTCTTAGTTTTCAGGGGAGGCACTTTTGCTGACGGGGGAGTCAGCTTCCTGCTCGGTCAAGGTACTCTTGGAGCGCCTGCTGGAGGATGTCCTGATTCGTGCGGCGCTCGGTAGCTCCCAGCGTGCAGAGACGCACATAGGTCGCGTGATCGACCTTGAGCGTCAGGGCGACAGGCTTCTCGCCGCCTGCATCACCAGCCTTCTTCGCGCCAGCCGCTCGCGAACGGGGACTGCGAGTTGGGGTCTTGCTTCTCACGTAATCTCGAATAGACCTATTGTACACGCATTTACGTAACTGCGTATCCATCGAAAGTGCCGTGGGTCTGGCTCCAGTGTGCCATACGCATTTGCGTACATACGTACTACAATAGAGTCAATGGAGGAAACCAGCCGATGAAGCGAGCTGCATTGTACGTCCGCGTTTCGACTCCCGACCAGCACGTCGAATCTCAGTTGTACGATCTTCGAGAGTTGGCGGCACAGCGAGGATTCGAGGTTGTCCATGAATACGAAGACCGTGGTGTCTGTGGGAAGAAGGCACGCCGTCCGGGTCTCGACGCCCTCATGGCAGATGCGCGAAGGAAGAAGTTCTCCGTCGTGCTCGTCGCGGCTTTCGACCGTATCGCGAGGAGCACTAGGAACTTCCTGCAAGTAGTGGACGAACTGGACAGTCTGGGAATTGAGTTCATCAGCCGCAGAGAAGGTGTGGCGACGGGGGATGCGATGGGGCGTCTTTTCGTGACGATCATCTCGGCGATTGCTGAATTGGAACGCTCACTCGTCGTTGAACGCGTCAAAAGTGGAATGCGCCGGGCACGGCTGGAGGGACGACAGATCGGGAGATCGCGGCTCGATGTGAATCGGCAGCAAGTCATTGAAGATCGCCGCTCTGGGCTGTCCCTGACGGAAGTCGCCAAGAAGCACCGCATCTCGCGGGCGTCCGTCTGCCGCTTGATGAAGGAGGCGAGCACCAGCCCGGATGCCTCACTTACGGCACTCACCGGGAACATGCAGGAGCAAGCCAGCGCGGCGGGCGCTGCTCAATGAACAGCAGGTTCTCCGAACAAGTCGGCAAGGTCTTTATCGTCACGCATGGCATGCGTCAATGCTTGATCTGCGAGCGCGTGTTCACCCCGATGGAAGCAGCGGAGCATTCCACGATGCCCTGCAAGTATGACGCCGCTCGCGCAGTTCTCCCTTCGACACCGGACGTTACTTCGGTCATGTCCTTCCGTGCCAAGTCTTAGTTTTCCTCTCCAGATTCGATTACAGTGCGGGAGCAGGATACCCAGTTCTGTTTGGGAATCTGAGATGCCGACCGCAGGAGGATTTGCGTGTTCACGTGGCACAACTCAGCCGTGCGCCTCGTCTTGCCTAAGTTTCTCTCATGCGTTCATCAACGCAGCGGACGGGTTATAGAGATGAGTCATGCCGCGCACGACGATCTCGACCGACGCTTGGCTGAGGCGTGGACAAAATCGGGGTACAAGCCCGAGCCATCACAGAGAGAACAGGCAATACCGACAGCCAGCGTCCCCAAAGGTAAACCCAAAGCCGCGCAGTCGCTTCCTCCCCCGCGCCCGCTTCCTTCTGCGACATGCTGCCCTGCTTGCGGAAGTGACAAATATCATTTCGAACTGGGCATTGATTTCCATGTCTGCGAGAAGTGCGGGAACAGGTTTTGACGACAGAGAAACGACCCATGAATGAGCGCAGAAGAGCGAGCCGGACGACGTTGGAATCGGACGAACGATCTCTCACTCAGCGTACCCCCTTGCCCGTGCTTGTGATCGCAGACGACCAGAACCTTGGGGAAAAGCTCGCTACAACTCTGGAAGGTGCTGGTTACCCGGTTGTCTGTACAAATTCTGAAACAGACTTTGTGCGCCTGCTCTCATCATGGCGTGTGGCGGGGATAGTTTGCTGTGGCAGGAAGCTACGCAGCTTGAATACGACTGATTTCTCTATATGGCTGTCTCAGGAGCATCCCGATCTCTCACGGCGCGTGGTTCTCTTGCAGAAGCCGTTCAATGCCAAGCGGTTCCTTTCCGCAATCACGAAAACAATCGGTGAACCCCCGGCGACTGAACGGATTCTTATGGTCGATGACGAGGAACCAATCCGTGAAATTCTGGCTCAGATGTTGGGCTTCAGCGGTTATCGCTGCCGTGCCGTCGCTGGTGGTGGGCAGGCACTAAAATTGCTCGATTCCGGGGAGCGGTTCGATCTGGTGACTAGCGACTTGATGAATGCGCCTCTGGACGGAGTTAGCTTCCTTGAACAAATCAAGAGCAAATTCCCAGAGATTCCAGTCTTGATGATAACGGCGGTGCATGACATTTCAGTTGCTCTCGCGTGCATTCGCAATGGCGCATACGATTTCCTGCTGAAGCCCTTCGAGCGTGAACAGTTGATCTTTGCCGTTCGCCGGGCGCTGGAGAATCGGCGTTTGAAGCTGGAGAACTCTGCATTACGAGACAAGATTGCGAGAGCTTTCTTAGCAGTGTTGCCTGCGCAGACGGAGATAAAACGATGAATGCATACATTGAAATCGTGGGCGCTATCGCAGTGCATTGGTTTGAACTGACCAATAGTGATCTGCAATCAATCGGCGAATTCACGAGAGAGAATGTTTTAAAGTGGACGGAGAGCCACTGGCATACTAATTGGGTTGACGGCGTCCGGGTGAGCAGCAGTTGGTCCGACCCCATTTGGGTTGGCTTGCTGCCCGTAGAGGATTTTCACGCGATTTGCGGCGACGTGGATATTCCGTGGACTACGGAAGCGGCAAAGTTAATTTGGACGCGGTGTTTTTCCACCAGTCATGGTGTGCCCGTGCATCGCGCTCCTGATGTTGAACATACGAAGCCTGATGTTGGACAAGGAATGCATTACATTGAATTCATAGGAGCGGTGGTGTGTGGTCGGCGTGAATTGTGCCCCCCCATTCGCGAATTTACGAGAGAGAATGTTTTAGCGTGGATGGAGCGGCAGGGAGGTTTCGATTGGCTTGGCATCCTGCCCATAGAGGATTTTCACGCGGTTTGTGGCGACATGGATATTCCGTGGGCTACGGAAGCGGCAAGGTTCCATTGGACGAGGTTGTTCGAGAGGTGATTCCCGAATCCTCTCGGTTATTCAACCCGGCAACAGGGGGCAATGATGGACACGAAGACACTGGTGGTTGGTCAGGACGTTTGCATGCGCAGCGGACCTCAATACGGTACATGGGGCAAGGTGGTAAAGGTTACGCCGTCGGGCCAAGTGGACGTGCTATGTAATGAGGAACTGTTTACTGGTAATCTGTTGCACTTCGACGCCAATGGGCGCTCATACGTGACAGAATTGCCGTCCTTCTACGATCCCACGGCGCACCCCTCCAGCCCTTGGGGGTGGAACGGCAATGGCACGTATGAATTTGGCCCTTGGGAACTGTACGACGATGATCCCGCTCTCTATGTTGAAGCCAGACAGCGGGCAAGAGCCGCAAACATCAAACATGCGGCGGAATTGAGAAGAAAGTCTGAAGAAAGAAAAAGGGATTGGAAGGCTTTGTATGAACGGGCGGCTCAAGCAGCCCAAGGGGAAGGCTCTACGAAGATTACGAGCTTGGGCGACTTCCGCACTGTCAAAGAGTTCGAACTGGCGGAACGGATGTGGAAAGAATCCGAGCACGATTATGCTAGCCGGATAGCGAAGCGGATCATCGAACCCAATATCGCCCGCATCAACGCAGAGTTGGGTCAGGAGAACAGCCCAATGTACCTTGCCTACGTCGCAGAGTACATCATGAAAACAGCCCGATGTACCTTGCCTATGTGACAGCGGTGACATTTACAAGAGTCTCTATCCCGGCACGGAGCACGGTTCTTGGGAACTTACAAGTAGACGATTGAACGTCTATTCCCGTGAAAAAGAGCGCTCCGCGTGTGCTATTTGTGATATCGGGAATCGAATCGTAGAAGTAGTAATACCTTCGGGTATCAAGCCACTGCGATGACTTTTAACGCTGCCGCCCCCGCCCAGCTTCTCGACGACGCGGTAATGCGAGATGGTCTGCCCGATCATGGCGCTCTGCTCTGACATGGTAGGGATGAGGGGAAGGGGAAGTCAACGAGCGGGGTCAAGGTACGCAGGTGACAGCCCGAACCAGCGTCACTAAGCTAAACCCATGCGAATCAATCGCTGGTCAAAAAGGGGTCTCCCGCAGCGGCGGCAAACGAATGATTCTATTGATGCGAAATTTTCGAACTCGCTAGTCCGCCCAGTATACCTTGCGGACTACTCGTGACGCGGAAATCTGCAAGGGCCTCATCACAGGGCAAAGAGTTTGCATCGGCATTCTGTTCCGTTCTTCTTTTTCGGCTGGCGAATTCGAGACAGATAATTCTGTGCTAGAGAAAAAGTTCTGCGCGGGAACGCTGGGCGCTCAGTTTTCCTGCGGCGTCGGCGTGACGGAACCCAGTATCCCAGAGCCGTATACTCCGAAGTCCTTCGGGTTTTGCCTATTGTAGATTTTGTAGCTGAGGTCTTGGTACGTTGTTTCGTCATCCGTCGCCAGCGTCTCTATGTAGTAGGAGCCGACGTTCAGCGATCTGCAATCAGGGAGAAACCGATTGCAGTAAAGGTGAAACGACCGACCTGCATCCACTCCGTCCGCCCAGTGGACTTTGAAAAGCAGGTAATGACGGTCTGGCGAAATCACTTGTTCATCGACCTGAAGTTCCGAGTCGTCCAGTTTGCTTCCCTGATACCGTCCTAGCCTTCCATCCTTAAGGTTCACTTCAAGCGTCAGATCGCCTGAGTATTTCAGGTTAGGATTGTCGACCAATCGTGCCTCGAAAGTCCCGCCCTTCGGCAGTTTGAAGCAGTCATCGCGGTCGGCACATAGCAGCGCGAAGTTGTTCGGGCTCGCTAGGGGCGTTCCGCTTGACCAGTGAGCCCGCGTCCAGCCCCCGATTACTTTGCCTTTTGTCTTTAGAGATGACCACGATGAGTCAATTGTGATGTAGGACTTCGCGTCGGTCACGGGTTGCGCGTCTGCGACCTTCGTTTGTGGTTGTGGCGAGGCTATACCGACAAGAAGCAGCAAAAATAGGGCCGTAGCAATCACAAAGATAGAGTTCTTCATAGCCTTTGTCTTTCAACGACGAGTTTCGCGGCACAACATGCTGAGGCATTAGAACCATTCAACCCACTGTGTTCCCGATTCAGCGTTTCTTATGTTGCTAGCGTGGGCAACTTTGTTCGCTCTTCCTCGCCCCGACTCTGTGGCCTCTTAAATCATTTGGCTCCGCTTCTCTGTTTACCTCTGCTCCAGAGTTCGCACCGACCAGTCATATCTTCGATTCTGCTATCGTTCACCTCCCAGAATTGTCGAAACCGCTTGGTGGATTGGCGAACTTCCACAAAGCGCCGTACGGCGTCTTTTTGAGTATTGTTATACCGTGCTGACAGACACACACTTGCCGACCCGACTTCGAAGGAGTAGCCATCGCCACCATCATCGAGGATTTGTAGGGATGAGGGTTCTATCACGACCTTCTTCTGTGTGTTGCGGTGCCCTTTTGCTTCCCACACCGCCTTGGGGTGGGCCAAGGCGAAATATAGTTGGTCGTCATCCATCCCATTTGTGTACTCGTGAATTCCAAATTGCTTTGCATCCTGCCTAAACGTAGTTGCCACTGTTTCCCACGAATAGGCGTTTTGCCACGATGCCGAATCGGGGAGGTTGTAGAAGACAATGAAGAACTTCTCTTCTTTGGGCTCAAAGCAGACATAAGAGACATCGTGCTTGAGGTCATCCGTGACATCTGGGTCGTGGGCAGTAACCAGTTCGTCGAAGGATTGCTGCGCTTTCTGTTGTCCCCAGCATGTGAGAGAAAAGCCCGTGATGAGCAAGAACAGAACCGTTTCTTTCATGCAGTCTCTACTCCTACTCACGCAGGTTTGAGGTTGTGCTTGACGACGTTACAAATGAGGATACTAATGACATGCTCAAACCTCGCTCTGCTGCTTTCAACGGTACTTCCGTAATCGCATTCGGAAGCTCAGTCAAATGTTCGTCTAGGGTAGAGTTCAACCGCAGGGTCAACCATCGAACCCCACAAACCACGCTTTCAGCTTCCGAGGATCAACGGGGCGATCTGCTGACTGTCACCAATCCCACCCGTTGCTTTCGCATCGCAACACATGCGGTGTTATTTGAATCCAAACATTCTGAAGATGAATGCGCCCAGTTTTCGACAGTCGTCCACTCTTCGTCAACGGAATGCCGATTGCTCTGGAAATTCTCGACTTGAATGCAGAGACCCCGATCAATCTCCAGATTGAAAAGCCGCCGAGGTTCATCTGGTTGTCTCCGTAACAATGTCAAAGGTGTCAAAGGGAGCGAGCCTAGCATTGGGGAGAAACTTCTTCATGATCGCTGCACCCTCTACGTGCTTGGAGTGGATGATGACTATTCCTTTGAAGCCCTGCTGCGCCATGAAGCGAGCGACTTCCTTCCCCGTTCCCTTGAAGATGGAATTGTCGGCATGCATCCAATGCAGGTCATGGTCGAGGAAGGCGACCTTGAACTCCTGCTCGCTCAAAGCCCGGAGTGCAGCCTCAGCGGTTTTGGCAAAGACCGCTCTAGGCATGCGCTGCCGAAACCAAGAGATGCGATCCTCTGTGTCCTCGACGACGAGAACAGTCCAGTCCGTCCGTATATGAAATTGCTCGCACGCGCTCTTTGCGGGTGCGGTTCCATACCATTCAGCGGCCATAGCGACCTCGATGGATGTCCCGTCCTAAGCTTCTGGCTTGCATGGAGAGGCCCACAAGCGCAATGGTAGAAGGCGGCCTGCCAAGGCCAAAAGTTACCCCGGTCACAGCATTGGGGCGCTGCGCGGGATGGGCGGGAAGTTCGGGTATTTTCGGGACAAGGCTGGGGAAGCTTTGTCCTAGAACATCATTCGGCTACGCCGGGTCGCCAACTGTTTCTCTCCAGTACCGTAGGGTCTCGTCGCTGATTGCGGGCAGTTCCTTGTCCCGTTCGTCCTCATAGATCTCAGACAAACAGGCGAAGAGTGCTTTCGCCTCCGCTTTTAGACCGAGAAGATTCAAACATTTGAGGATTCTCGTGAGCCGCAGATGGTTGTGATTTCCCGGAGTAAGCCAGACAGTCGATTTTGTTGCGAAATTCGGAGCGCGAGTAATCGTCACTCGCTCGCCTGAACGAACGTCAAGCCCGTAAGAAGTTCATCATGCGAATGAAAGAGAACCGCAACTTCTCTTGCAGATCAGCACGCGCTTTGGAACGCTTCAATGGACTCCCTATTCAGGACGGGCGCTGCCACATTGAAGCCGCTCGGGTCGGCTAAGGGGAAGAGCCATTGTATGTTAGTCGTGAACCCTTTCCAGTTGATCGTCTGGCAATCGTTGAATCTCGTGGAGGTAGCGACCGCGATGATCTGGTTCGGTGCCACTGTAATAGCCGATGATCCGTAAGTTCAGCATGGAAAACACTGCGAGCCGATTAAGGATTGTATTGATCGATTGGCCTGCGAACGCTCACACGCGAATCTTAGCAAGCCTCCGCTATCAGCGGGCCCTCGGTTACCAGATGCGGAGCCTAGTGTTTCCACGTCACGCAAACATCATTTCCCGGCGCTTGCTGCCGCCGCTTTTGGGGCTTCCTTTCGCCGCTCATCAACGGCGGCAATGAATGCACCCTTCTGCGACCTCCACAGGTTCTCTAAGTCCTTGCTGAATCCCGCGACAATCCATGGGGACTGTTCAACGATATGCTTTATCAGCGATTCGACTTTCTCCCTGCCCGCCTGAATCTCGGTGGAGTATCCATGACGGTCACGCAGCAACGCCGCGAAGGATTTTCCAGTCGGGATAAAGTTGACGGAATGTTTCGTGACCTTCTGGTACACCCAGACGAGGTCTGGGATTCGAAAGAAAGCGAGTCCGAAGAAGCTTTTCTTGAAAAGCCACGGGCCGTATAGCCTCACACCTGCAATCTCTTCAGCGGGCGTCGTTCGCATTGCTGCTTCTATTTGCTGGGTTACTTCCTGTGGGCTGCCAAAGCACATGACGCGTCTGTAAATCGCATGGCAGGATAGTCGTTCATTCGTTTCTTCCATTTCAACAAGTTCCATATAGCCAGCAGCAGGAGCGGGACACCTATACCGAGCGTCCACCACCCTTCTTCGGCAAAGTCGTTCGCGTTAAGCATGGCAGGAACAAACATGCCCTGTAGACGCGGCTCGTCCCGAATCGCAGAGGCCACGACATTCTCGTACACGGAAGATGGCATCGTTTCTAGTGCTCCGGTGAACACGGTGCCTGATGCAGATGGGTCGGCTTTGACGACGAGGAGTTTGTCCCCAACCGCTAGGATGCGGTATTCCGCCTTCACCGTCGTAGACGTTACTCGATTTGAATATTTATCAACTGTCTGCTCGACCGACTGAATTCCAGTCTGAAACGATTTCTCTCCATGCACGCGTACAACGAATCTGAATCGTTCCGCCGGGTCGTGGAGGTCTGCAAGCTCGTTACTCGAAATATCGTTTGCTGCTAAGACGAAGTTCGCCAGATACCGCCAGTTGGTCGCGGCGTATGCAATGACTGCTGCGAGTAACACAAGGTTCGCTATGAGAAGGTTACGATTGCATCTCCGTATCTGTTGTCCGATGAAGTTATCCCACATTTGAAGGCTCCCTGTCTTCTCAACGGCTTTTTCTTGCTACAGAGAATCAGCACTTGCTATTGCTCTGATCCTGTCCCGTTTGGAACGTGTGAAACGGTCGTGTTTCTCGAAGGGGAGCGTTCCGCCCTCACTTCCGGCAATAGAGCATGACGGTCAAGCACGTTTACAGCCCTGTCGAGCAGAACTAGATTGGCTTGGTTCTGAGCGAACAGAAGCAGAACAGAATCCCCATCGGTGAGGCCCTTCGTGTCTAGGCACTCACGCAATTTGCCGCTGACGGAAACCAGAGTTGGAGTGTCGATTGCTTTGAGGTCGCTGTCGGTATTGAACTGACTAATCACGTTGGTTGCCCCGGTTTTGCATTCATTGCTCAATGCCGAGGGTTGCGCCTGCACCTCTTGCGGAACAAATGAAGCCAATCCATTCGTCGTTAAAACACCTTGGAGGACGCCCCAAGCAGGCTTACCCTTCGCTAACGGATGGGCATCTATATAGTCATAAAAAGCGCGTAGCCGACCCCACCCGCAGTATCGTGCCCACTGCTTCGGAGCACGTACAGAATTCCGCTGAGGACACAGAACGCAACACAAATCGTCAGCAACGTTGCTCCCCAAGACGAACGTCTAGGCTTCGTGACTATTCCGGGTTCTTGTCTGGGACGTTGTGGGTCGGGAGTGTCAACGATTAAACGCCCAGCGTCGTCTGCCTTTTGTTCAGGGATTTCGGTTGACGACATCCTTGAGACCTCCGCACACTCTGTCGCAATATTAGCCCGCGTTGCCTAGAACAGAATCATTACGAATGTCACGAACGCGCCATCTCCACCGCCGTAGCTGATCGAGGACATGGTTACTTATGTTCTTTCACCGCTTGGCATCTGACCGCGTCTGACGGTTTTGCGTAAACTTAGCGAGTGTTCATTCCAATTCAGCACGAGAACATGTCGGCTCGCCGCTGGCCCATCGTGACGTTGGCGCTGATCCTCGTGAATTTGGTGGTCTTTGCTGCTACCCATCGTGCCGTAGACGAGCAAGATTCACGGCTTTGGGAGGTACGGGAGCACATTCTGATTCTTGCTGCTACCCACCCAAGCCTACTTGTGGCCCCAGACGCAAAAGCCTTTGTCACCGGAGTTCAGAGCCAGTTTTCAGACGAATGGGCTGAGATGCAGAACCCCAATTCTGAGGCGATTGACGACTGGCACGCTCGAATTCGGCAGATCGACGACCCGGCGGCTTTACAGGCAGAAATGGATTCGCTCGGAGTCCAATACTCACGATTGACCGCCTCGTCTATCACAGAACGGTACGCCTTTGTGCCCGCGAATCCCACGCCGATTACCTATCTGACTTCGACGTTCCTTCACGCTGATTGGTGGCATGTACTGGGCAATATGTGGTTCTTGTGGCTGGCAGGATTTGTGTTGGAGGATGCTTGGGGCCGACCGCTTTACCTCCTTGTCTACCTCATGGCGGGCGCAATGGCGTGCCAGTTCGATGCTTGGGCGAGTCCCGGAAGCATCGTGCACTCAGTGGGAGCATCGGGAGCCGTAGCTGGATTAATGGGTGCATTCTTGGTGGGCTTTCCGAAGATGCGAATCAGGATGATGTGGCTCTTCGACTTGGGATTGTTTCCATATTTTCGGTTTTGGATGCGGGCATATTGGCTCCTGCCCCTTTGGGTGTTGATTGAAATCAACTCTGGGATGCGCCCGAGGGACGGTATTGGGCATTGGGCACACGTTGGGGGCTTCTTATTTGGTGCGCTTGCAGCGGTCGCATTGCGCTACTCCGGTCTAGAACACAAGGTAAACCGGGCGATTGAACAGAAAGTGTCTTGGACGCCCGAGGCCGAAATCGTTCAGGCAAACGATCTCATGGAGAGTGGAAAACTGGATGAGGCCGCTGTAGTCCTCAACCAATATCTCGCGACGAAACGTGACGCGTTTGCAGCGTGGAACCTCCTCCGTGCAGTCTATTGGCGGGCGAGCAACATTCCAGCGTACCGGGAGACGACGGCTAAGCTCTGCGAGCTACATCTCAGGGCAAGGGAGTCGGAAGCCGCTTGGCAAGATTACGAGGATTTCTTGAACGCAGGCGGCGAAAATCTGCCACCGTCAGTTTGGCTAGAACTCTGCCGCGTACCAGAGCAACGGCAGGAGTACGAACGTGCTGTCAGCGAGTATGAGAAATTGGCGGTCGCCCACTCTTCGAAACGGGAAGCGATTCTGGCACAGATCGGTGCGGCTCGACTCTGCCTCAAGCAATTGAATCGCCCGAACGATGCACTGAGCCTCTACAAGGACGCTTCCGCCTCCACTGTCCCGCACCTAGACCTAGAGCGGGACATCCAAATGGGAATTCGGCAAGCCGAAGATGTACTGTCGCCGGCCAAATCACTTTCGGGCCGCGCCACCTCTGCAAGCTGAATCTGCGAGGGCTGAACCTCAGCGGCACCAACGTCGAAAGTTGGACGAAAGTCGCCGACCTGCGGCTGCTCAGACGGGATTACGGAAGTACCGTACACCATGCACGCGTATGGTGGAAAGATAGGGGGTGTTAGAGGAGGAAGCGATGACTTTTCACGAAGCTTTCCCAAAGAGAATGGGAAGACTGGAATTCATCACATGGGTACTAATACTACGGGTAGCCAATTTGGCGATCTTTTTTGTTGCCTTGGCTGTTGCAGGGTTTCCACATGAACTCTCCATGGCAACATTTTCGCATGCTGCTCTAATCAGCCTCTTGTGCCTCCTCGGTGTAGACGTTTTCTTCCTTTTGCCCCGCCGTTGCCATGACATTGGATGGGACTGTGGTACTGTCCTACTCGCATTCGTACCTGTGGTCAACCTAGCTTTTGGGGCAGTACTCGCGTTGTGCCCCGGCACTGTTGCGACTCCTGACTACGGTCCCAAACCTCCAACGCGGTCGGCCTTCACAGCAATATATTGCTATCTCAAATCCAAGCTCCGGCGTGGTTGTCAAGACGCTGAAATGATGTAACAGGGCACTCCGGCACTCTGGGCATCGCCCTCCATGCCGCAGCCGTTGAAGTTTTCGAGGTTGTTTGAGCCTGAATTTTGCGGGTACGCAGGGGCAGCAAGGCAGAGGGCAAGACAACAGCCAGCGAAGCAGCGTCCGAGCATGGGGAGATTATGGCAGATCGACGGGTGCCCTCAGACAGTGGCGGCAGCTACATCTGTATTCGGGCAGGCCGGGACGTACCGTGTGGGCGCAGTCCGGCAGACGAATCGACCGTCCTTGTAAGAAATCATCGGTCTGAATTCGATTCCCATGAGGCAGTAGGGGCAGCGGATGACCAATGTCGTGTCGGTCGGCGTGCATTCCGTTCTCATGCACGGATTAGCACAGCAGTTGGAATTCCGAAGCCGCACCGTCTAACGGGATGTCGATGAACGTCTACCAACGTGAGACAGTCTAAGCCGTGCCGACATTTCGGCAACCTGCCGACTAATCGTCAGATCGGACAAATTCCGGTGGAAAAACGAAAGCGCCCCGGACTCCGTTTAGAGTCGGGACGCTCGTTCGAACAGCCCTCCCCCAAGTGCTGCTCGCAACCACTCTAAATTCTGGGTCTGCACTGTGGGAATGGCTCCGAAGTGCCACTGGGTGCGTTTAGCCCCACAGTCGCGCTAGGAGAAGAGTCGATCTTGAGTCTCCGCAAGTTCCACAGGTCGCGAGCACTCCGCATCGTCGTTCGCCACGCGGTTGATCCGACTGCTCACTGGATAGCATCGCATCAGCCAAGGCTCGAACGGCTTCAGCATCCTTGACTTCGAATCCGCACTTCCGGGCGGGCTGTCAGGAACGGTGCCGGCCTGATTTCAATCTCTTGGGATGCCCCGATCCTGCGACCTCGCCCTCGATGAGTTCCGGCTGCTTCTTGGGGATGACGTGCAGCGGGCCGTCCTGCTCGCCTTCTTTGGCGATCCGTCTTGCTCCCCTCGCATGGCACGCGATGCAGGTCTGCGCCTCCGGGATCGTCTCGGACAGGCACAGCAGCGAAAACCTTGCGCCACAGGCGGCGCATTCGTAGACGTAAACTCCGCTCATCAAGCGGGGATATTAGCACGAGACATGTGAGAACAGTTATGCAGTTTTCGCCCTCTCGCCCGCTCGCCATTAGGAGTCACGCCGTTAGTTCCCGGTCATGGCCGCGAGGCCTCCCGTTCGGCTCTACCCAACGCAGATTCCAAGCGTTTACCTTTTGGCCTATCGAACACTCGCACGGCCTACGTATCCTTGGAGTGTGTCTAACCTACGTCGAGCCGACTACTCGCAGCACCTCAAAGGCAAGACTATCGCCCGCTGCAACTGGCACAACGAGCCTGACGAGGACTACCGCTGCCTAAGCATCTTCTTCACGGATGACACGATGGTCAGCTTCCGCTTCCACACGTTCGTGGACGAGGAAGTGGAGCTTGCCGACTTCGTGGGCGGCGATCTGTCGAACGAGAAGTTGATAACCCCCACGCCGATCACCAAGCCGAAGGATGGCAAGTAGCGATGCCCAAGCCGTGGATCGAACTGAAAGAGGCACGCGGGAGGAAAGTAAAGCGCATGACCGTGGAGTTCGACCCAGACTACAACTGCGTTGTGGTCGAGTTCACCGATGGCACCGCGATGAGCGTGGACGTGCTCCCAGCAGTCAGCGTCAGACCTCAGTTCCAGCACGTCGGTTCTGGCGACACCAAGATACTGCGCAACTACCGAGCGAAGATCAATGTGTCAGGAAACATGTCTGAGGGGTAGCGTGGATAGACCAAAGCGAAGACCGTTCCCCTACCAACTCGTTGCGAAACTCTGGGCGGAGGGCAAGACAATCGCCCAGATCGCCGAGCGGATCGGTCGCATCGACTGGAGTCGGGAAGACGGCGATAAGTACCACACCCTGCGCGTATTCCTGATGCGCATGCACGCCGGGTATAAGGATCGCGACGGCAAGATCGTTAAGCTGCCGTACCGGGCATCCCGCAAGCTAGTCCGCGCCGCGAAGGAGAGGCGTCTTTTCTAGCTTCGCCGCAAGTCATAGCGATTGCCCTGCGTGATCAGTGCTTCTCCTCGTCGTTCAACTTCTGCGTGAGTCTGAAGAGATAACTCAAAGTGTGCTTCAGCGCATGGGCGAGATTCATCATTCGCGTGAGACCCGGATTGCCGTGCCCTTGCTCGATGTGTTCCAGAGTGGTCTGACTGAACTTTGCCATTCGAGCAAGCTCCGGTCTCGATAGCCCCGCCTTCTTGCGGAGTCGTCGAACCACGACTCCGAAGTTTTTCTGCCACAGGGCAAACTCGCGCTTGAATTTCTTGCTGTGTCGCAGCAACCGCCTATTTCCTGCCACGGGGTCTCCTTTCTCGTTGCTTTTCTGGTCGGAGGGAGAAGCCCTTCATCTGGGGGATACGGCTCCTGCGGAAGTCGCGGTCGAGCGTTCGGATGCAGTTGCGAAGAATGTCCTCGACAAACCTGATGCGCTTCACACTGGCGTCCATCGGGCCGAGGACTTCGATCAGCAGCGTTGTGCAAACGACTGGCTTACCTCTCTTCATGGGCGAGGAGTATATGCAGAGACAGCAGGGGAATGGTAGGCCACAAACTCAGTCGCAGGGGTCGCGAGAGTCGGTAGCGACCGTTGGGAGATTATGGCAGCCTTTTCTTGGGCGCAGAAGCGCCGAAAATAAGCTGCTCAAGCTCGCGGACGGTGAATCCCGCTTGCCGCTCAGCCTTCATGTCGCTCGCACTCTTGATGTCTGTTGTCTTGTAATAGGTCGCGACCAAGTTTCGCATTGAGGCTACGGAAATAGACCGCACATCCGCAGCCATGACAGTTACCCTCGTCATGAATTCCTTGTCCAGAATCTTGTGGCGAACATCGAATGTGATTTTCCTGCCGCGAGACGTGCGCCCCGGCTTACGTTTTCTGCTGTGCTTTTTCGCGATTGCACAGAGAGTGGCAGATGAGATGCCGAACCGCTTAGAAATCTCGCGATAGCCTGCCGCTGGATTCTCCGAAATGTACGTCCCCACTTTCGTGTTAAGAGCCTCGCGGGCTTTCTGTAACTCAGCCGCGTAGTTGAACGGGCAAGAAACGTCGTCGAATGCGTCGCGCTTCATTCTGTTCTCAGCACCAAATTACTCCCCGCATAATGTTCGCTTTCTTGAACAATTCCAAGTTACTGAGAATCAAGCCCTTAAGTGCTCGGTTCCGTGGGCCTCGCTGTTATTTGCCTAGACTTGGGGGTGGACGCAGAGCCGGGCGGATCGGCAGACAAGGGGATGCAATGGACACAGTTTCAGGGCAGCAGCCGAACGGGGCAAACGGAAATGGCGCAAACGGGCACGCGCTGTCCGAATGTCTGACTGGAAAAAAGCCGTTTGCTAGCAAACAGGAAGCCGAGCAGTTCGAAGCTGACAACCGCGAGCGCTTCCCCAAGCAGAGCCAGCAGTACGCATACAAGTGCGAATCGTGCCCAGCGTACCACCTTACGGCGAAGCCACGCGACGCTTATGCAATCGGACGGACGAACCTGAAGAGACTGGAGGGATTGGCGATGGACAATGCGGTGGGAACGACGACGACGAAGCGCAAGGCGAGAGGAGAAACGGAAGCCGAGGTGAAGCGGTTCTGGGAGCAAGGGCTGAGCGACACAGAAATTGCCTCGCAGCTTGGCATCAGTAACGCGGCTGTGTGCTACCACCGCAAGAAGTTCGGTGCTGCAATCAGCCGAGCCGAGGGCAACTCGCGTCAGCGCCAGCCCAAGCCTCCGCTTACGCTCTCGGAGTACGACGAGCAGAAACGGCTGTTAGAAGAGGAGTACCAAGCCAAGCTGATAGGGCTAGAGCAGCACAAGCAGCGGCTCGAAGAAGCTAGCAGGCTGACTGTGAGCGAGTGCCAAGAAGGGCGAGCCGTGTTCATCAGATTCGGGCACAACGAACGAATGGCCGTCCCGAAGGACAAGGTCGCGGAGTTGACCGACAGGCTCATGCAGTGGGTGTGACGGACAGGTAGCTCAAACAGGTTCCGTGGTGGGAATCAAACTCAAAGGAGAACGCAGTGAAAACTATCAAGGTGAGAATCAAAGGGACGGGGATGGGATTGCTGCTCCATAACCCTGCGGGAATGGGCGCAAGCAACGGGGGCAAGAAGGTGATCCCCACGTCGGAGCAGGAGGCGAAGGCTGCCTGCTACTACATGGAGGATGGCGAGACGCTAGCCATCCCGGGCTGGAACCTCTCCCGCTCGCTGGTGCAGGCGGCGAAGGCGTTCGCTGCGTCTGTGTCTTAGTCGTGCGGCCAACAACCTCCCGTGCCTATTTCTTGTCCACGATTAACACTGAGCCTTTGTTGTAGCCCAGCGTATCCGAAAAGAGAAGGTCTCCAGCCCTTTTGAAAACGCCGTCTGAATCAAAAACGCTTTCATCATTCTCGTAGATCAGAACCACATGTCCTTTCTTTGGATCGTCCTTCCGAATCATGGTCACGAGGCGTCGGCGTTCACGGTAACTAAAGCCCTCGGGGCCGAAGACATGAACCTTGTACCCGTTCTCTTCGAGCGTTTTGACTGCGTGATCTTGAATGCTTGGATCGCGTCGAGCACGTCTGAACATTTCGAGAATGTCATCGTTGGACATATCCAACGCCTTTGCCAAAGACTCGACCATGCACATCCCAGCCACGGTTAACGGTTCCACAATCTCCCATTGCCACACCATGCTGATGATGGCGTCCTTTTCGTCTGCCATTAGTTCAATAGGTTCGGGGCTGATCTCGATGACTCGTTGTCCGCCAACTTGGATGCGGGGAACCGAGTAGAAGCTGGTCGGGCTATCCACCCAGACCGTTTTGACCGGATCACGTCCAACCAGCCAAAAGCTGATCAGCCATCCCTCCTCGTATTCCCAGCCCGTGAAGCCGTAGCCGTGGGTCGAACCACTGCGTCCATTTCTTGCCTCAACTCGGTGAATCGTTCGCTGCATCCTCGCCTCCGGGGTCTTGAGTCCCCGCAACCTTTTTCATCAACCTGCCAGCCGCTACCTTCGCCATCGACGCCGCGAGATTCTGGGGAAGGTGTAATTCCTTCAGTTCAGCCAAGACGGCAACTCTGTCCTTGCCAGCTTCAAACCGTTTGCGGGCGTGGTCGAGATAGCTACAGTAGATCGAAACGTGATCGAAGTATTGTCCATTCTTGAACGCCGCAAGATATTGAGGATTCTTGACCAGTCCGACTACCATCATCATCGTCGAGAACGATGCGTGTGCCCCACTGTTGATAGTGCCCATTGCTGTAAAGGTGCCAGATGTAAGACCGGGCTGTGACACCTCCAGTAGTCCTTTCCCTCCAAAGATCGTCTGGTTGACCTTCCGGTACATCACACTGAAGCTATTCGGTGTCGCGTCCGACATAATGTGCGCCACTTCGGCGTGATCGGCGATGAACATCGCGTATAGTGCGCGGATATATAGCTCCTCCAGTTGGCGAGTGCGCGTTGTCAACGCGAAATGGCGTCCAGCGGCTACGTCATCAGCCATTGACTTTCCAAGCTCAGCTATCGAGGCGCACGTCCATCCAGCAACATTCGCCAAATCAGAAAACTTGTCTACGAGTGCCGCGACAACCGGGTCGGTCAGATGCGGCGCTTTTGCCTTGCAGCCCGGTACTGGACAGTGTGGGTTCGCTTTCGACTTCTTCATATCGTGCAAGATAATTCTATCGAAGAACCTCGACGATTCGGTCGAACAACTCCGTGCCCATGTTGCCGACGCTGACGTGGGGATTCTGAGGGTTCTTCAGGAAGGGAATGTTCTGCACCGCTGGGATGGCATTCAGCCAGTGATTCTTCGAGCGCATCCCGACGACGATCTTGCCAGCGAGCATCTCCTTGGCAAGCTGGAAGGAATACTCCTGCGAGGGGCACACCGGCGTCATGGGCAAACCAGATTTCTTGGAATGATACGGGAACCACTCGATCACGAGCAGCCCGTTGGAGATTGTTTCCCACGACAGTCCTACCTTATGTAGCTTGCTGGTATGTGCCTTCCACCAAATTCCGCAAGCCGTCCATGCGAACTTGGGATTCAGCGCGTAAAACGGACACTCCTGCGCCTCATGTCGCAGGTTGCGCATCATCGCTTCCCTGAAATCAGGGTCGGAGTGGGCTTTGGCGTCGTCTTTGGAATGACCCGGATTTAGGCTCAGCAGCACAACCTTTGCGGATTGCGGGTTCCCGATGAATGGTTCAGGGATGGACTCAACGACGATTCTCTTGTCCGGGTTACGCCGCGAGCGATTGTACTGGTCGATGCTGTCCCGATCCATGTCAAGGATGTATGGACTCTGAGCAGGAAGTTCTGTCCAAGGGTTTCGCACGCCAGCATTGTAGCTGGTGCAAATACCCTTTCGCCGAATCGGTCACAGATACTCGTCCACAAGCTCTGGATAGGTGTCGTTCGCGGCTGTCTAGCTCACGCTGGCAGGAAACGTCCAATCAGGATCATCAAGATGCTCGGATTCCCAGAGATGAGTATTAACTAAACATATGAACCACTACTGCGAGTACACGCTCAAAGGCTGCTCCTGCGAAGGCGGCGTCCAAGAACCAGACTGCGACGAGGTGCGGTGCGATAAACCAGCCTCAATCAAAATTTATCAGCAATGGTTTTGCGAAAAGCACGGCGACAGAGTGCAGACGATTATAGACAGGCACGAAAAGGGTACGCCGTTGCCGCCAGACTTTTTTGAAAGGTAGGCTGTCGAGAGAATATCCGTCAGCGGCAAGAACAAAGCCCTCTGGAAACAGAGACTCGCGTGGCGCATGCCTACTTCTTCTTAAACACGAAGATCGGCTCTAGCTTGTGCTTGCCGTGCTTTTGCTTCGCTCCGGGCATTGCGCTCAACTCCAACTGCAACGTTTCGACGTACGCGAAGCCCTTGCGATTCGCCAAAACAAGAAAGTCGTCCTCCAATGAGCCTTTGTAACTGCTGACGCTTGCGATGTTGATGGCGAGGACACCGCCCGGCTTGAGACAGTAGGCACAGTTATCGAGCGTCGCACCCATGAAACGGCTAAGCCACGATTCTTGGTCGGGATACATTTTCCAGCTTTGGGCAGGGTCATCTGAGTAGCGTTCCTGCACGAAATAAGGTGGGCTACTAAAAGCCAAATGAACCGAGTTTGGCTCCAATGCAGCCCGCATCTCTTTGGTCTCGCTGCCAAGCCTGTACAATTCAACGTCCAGATTGCGGTCCATCTTCTGCGCCATTGGCAGCAGTTCGTCGCGCATCCTCTCAAGACCCTTGAATGTCTCTGTGCCGGGATCGCAGCCGATGTACTTGCGGACTCGCTTGCAAGAGATAGCGCCTAGCAATCTGCCGCCCCAGCCGCAGCTTGGGTCGAACACAATGCCACCCTGTTCTGGAAGATATTCGTTATAAATAGAAGCCGCTTGCACCGGAGAAAAGTTGCTGACTTTCTGCGTGCCCGAAAAGGTGCGCAAAGCTCTCTCGATGCTGGACGGCGTGAGGAGCGACTCAGGCAGGAATTCCCGCAGCCACTTTACCTTCTTTTCCCCTTCAGCCTCCGCCTTGCTGCGCTTTTTGGTGCCGACGTGCAGCTTCCGACTCTTGTCCATCGCCTTAATCAGCAGAGCATGGTCATTGAAAAGTTCTAGCGGGGTGCGCTTGCCGCCAGCCTGCACGGAGACCATGTGGGGAAAGTAGCAGGACGCAAGCCTGTTGTAATGCGTCCTCTGCTTGACCACGCCGCCTTGGATCACCTCTGAGAAGTCGTATTGGAGCAGCTTGCCGAGTTTGGCTTCTTTTTCGTCCCGGCTGAGGTCATGGTGGATACCCTTCGCCTTTGCCTCTTCCGCCGCAAGGATGGGAGAAACCCTGACAGTGAATCCCTTCTCTTTTCGCCGAGCCATGAAGCAACCGTACCAGCCATGCCTCGGCTGGTGCCAGATTACTCACGTACTGCCCGGCCCGTGCAGCGGCGATGGCATCGGCTTCGGCTCGCCTCTATCCGCTGGACGAGGCTGTCAGATGTTCATCGCCTCTCGATACGTGTGCTTGAATTCCAAAATTACTCCTTCGCAGTCTCGATCTTAACGCCCAAGTTGATGTGCGCCTCGCTCAGAAGCATCTCAAGCGCGAGGAGCAGCAACCTTGCGAGAAGACGCTCCCTGCGCTTGCGCTCCGCTGCCGATGGCAGGGGAACGACCGCGAGCACTTCTGGATTATCTACTTCAGTTCCCCCGACCGTATTCCCGGCGTCATCGCGCAGGTACACTGTGCCATCACTGCGCCACTCCCCTTCCCACGAATTTCCGTCGATCTGTGCGCCCGGAAAGTGCCACGACCGAACGCCGATGCTGATCATTCCGTCTGTGTCTTCCATTGCAACGCTGCCTTGCCGATCTAAAGTGGAGGGCATCCGGAGATCGCGGTCATTCCCAGACGGCGATAGATATAGTCAGTCGCAGTCATAGCAGTCATCGTCACCTTCGCAGTAGTCGTCCTCTGGTTCGTCCTCGTAGCACTCGTGTCCGTCGTTGTCGCCAACGATAGGGTCGTAGTCCGTGTACCAGTGGTGTCCACGGGGCATGTCCGCACAGCAGTGTTCTTCGTGCCACATGGCTTCGTCGAGACCAGCGTCGGGGTCGTCTTCAGACGGCAGTCCGTCGTAGATGACTTCGTGGCAGCCTAGACACTTCTTAGGACGGTTATAGTTGGATTCCCTGATCTCTTCGCGCTTGGCGTCTTGGCGGTCGTGCCAGTCCTGATCGTGTTCCACATACTTCGGCTTGAAGCCGCTGCACACGTGGTTCTCTTCTGGATGCAGCAGATCACCACAGACCTTGCATGGCGGAATCCGCATCCCCGGTTTCCAGTTCTTGAATGCCGTCTCTGCGTAGCAGATTCGGTTCGGAACTGGCATGGCTGCTTTTCTGGCGCGGTCGGTGGCGAGACGCTGTTCGCGTTCTTTCAGGAACTTGATGGCTTCAACCGCCAGACCTACTGGTTTGTCTTCTGGCAGCATGACCACTACTCCCTGTTTTCTAGGTCTCATGCTCTTACCGCCTTAAGACCTATAGGTTTTATGTTCTTGACTTGAGTAAGGGCAGGCACAGCCGCTAGTCGCGGCGGCACGCCGCCACTGGGTGCGGGGCTGCCTGTCCAACTGCGTGCAAAACCTCTGAAAGATTCAAAGACTTCTGAGAGACTACGTACACCGTAACTTGAACGGCTGGTCACCGTTGAGTTTACGTATGGTCTATCCGTTGAAGTTACGTATGGTGTCCGTTGAGATGGCTGTTGGTCACCGTTGAGTTTACGTATGGTCTCCGTTGAAGTTACGTATGGTCTATTCATCATCTTCCACCATTTCAATGAATTGTCCCTTAACGCTGCGAGGTTGACTGGAAGCTGTTCCCTTACGAGATTTGGCGTAGCGTGGCGGGCGTTCCACGTCGGCACGTTGAGACGGACGCTGGTTGGCGTCAATGACTGCTTCCACGATCTTGTATTCGCCATGAAGCGTCTTGTTCTCGTCGCGCCACTCACGATGTAGGATCACGCCGTCCTTCTTGAACTGCGCGATGAGCTTGTGGACAGTAGATAGGGACTTGCCTATTCTGATCGCCAGTTTACCTTGGCTCATCCAGCACCAACCCTCTTTGTCCGCCTTGAACGCTTCAGGAGCGTCGTCGGGGTAGGTGCTGTCTTCGTCCATTGAAAGGACGGCAATCTGCGTTAATAGGAATCGCGCCGAGGCGTTCCAGTCATATAGACTTGATTCGGCGATCTTGCGGGCGAGGGATTTCTCCTCGATTCCAGTAGCCTTCTTCAGTTCCTTGATGCGTTCCGCTTTCTCGGCGGCGTAAGCTGCGCTACTGCTCATGGCGTCCCTCACTCAGGAGGGCGCATGAATCCAAATTGTAAATTTCGATTAACATAAGCCTCTTTCGACCTGCATTTGCATTTCACAATCACGGGCGGTGAAACCCGACAAGCCTTAGTGAAATGCTGGGGCGCTGGGCTTATTCAGCGCCCCGATGTCTTGAGCGGACACCCACCTGATATAGAGATCGGTAGTCGCCGAACTCCAGAGCGCTGACTAAGGCGCTTACCTTGTAAATACTGATTTTTGGATCGAATGAACTTGAAAATCTCTTATGAGGAGTGAATTCGACTCGATCCCTTTATGCCGCAGCCGATGAACCCACCAAGGTGTGAGAGAAAGGGAACCTTGCCGCACCCCGCGACCCGCGTGCTGGTATGGGAACTGCTGTCAGGGCGCATCACTAAGTTTTTATGCGACGAGCACTCCGAGGATGCCAGCCCGCAGTCGTACTTCGTGTCGAAGTTGGTCGGTTATCACGAGCGGGTGAAAGCTGCGACTGAAGAAGAATGAACTGCTGGTCAGTTGGAGGCGGAAGGCATGGTCACGATCTAGCGCACGTACTCGCTCGGAGAGGAATAGCCTGCACAGTCTGCTCACCCGAGAGTTGCCCATTAGCCCGAGGGGCGCTCCGTGCCTTTTTTCGGTAGTTCATCTTGCCCTCTTCGGTGTCCTCTTCCACATCGATGAACTCGTCGCACTCTTGGCAAAACACCCCGGAGCCGTCGTCGCACTTCGCCTGCTGGCCGTCGGTCATGCCGCACTGCTTGCAAAAGACGGCGCTCATTGGATCAACCCCTCGACTTCCATGTCAGCAAGCTCCTCGGTGTCGAAGATGAGCTTTACGCCCTTGCGTTCAAGTTCGAGTTCTTCGTTTAGTGCATCGACCAGCGATTGGAAGTCGCCCACCACCGCCTGCCAGCGAGTATGCAGCGCGGCTTCGGGTGTGGCGTAGAGACCGCCAGTGTCGCCCTGCGGGTCGTCTTTCATTCGTTTGAGCACCAGCAGCAGGTGCTCGACTTTTGCGATTGCGTATTTCATGTTCTCTATGTTCATTGTTTCTCCTTCAAAACTTCCGGGTCAGGCAGCATCACGGTGTTTATCTCAGGCTCAGCCTTCGCGGCTTCCTCTTCCTTGTCCATTTCCTTGATGTACCGCCAGATGTAGAAAAGCTCGTCCAGTTCGTGAACGCGGGCGTTAACCGCGTCGATCTGGTGCTTGACCCAGCCCTCGCCGTACTCCGCGTCTTGGTGCCATTTCTGGATCAGGTCGATTGCCCGGTCAAGGCTCCGCACCGCCAGCTTGAACGCTTGATCCGGCGTCATCTCCGGCACGGCGGCTGCTGCGAAATCCTTGAAGCGTGGAAAGTGCTCTTTCCATGCAGCGTCGGCGTACTTACCGTGCGCCCGGTAAAAGTCTCTGTCCGGCTCCGCCGTGGGGAAAACTTTGTGAACTCGCTGAAGGTCTTTGATTAGCTGGTCGCGAGTGCCCGACAAAAGTTTCTGCCCCCTGCCTGTCCCGCGATGGGATGTCTCTCTATTCTTTGCCATGTGATTTTGTCTCCTATTGCTGCTCTTTCACTTCATCCTTTAATACTGCTAGGACGGAATTCCACGCTTCGCTCTTTACGCCCGCACGATCATGTTGCGTTCTTCCTTCGTCATTGCTGTTGTTGCTCGATGTACTTGTCCAGAGCCGCGTACCACAACTCCCACGCGCCGGGAGTCTTGTTCAAGTACGTCGCCAGCGCGTGGTACTCGTTCTTGCAGTTCGGCACGTCGCAGCCGCACTTGACGTTCAGGCGGATCATCGCCGCCATCGTGGGCAGACCGCTGGGCGCAAAATCGGATTCCGACAACACCGGGACTGGAGCCGGAAGCGTTGTACCCATGGCACGGCGGTTCGGCGAAACAGGCTCTGCACTGGACGCGCCCGCGCCTGCCGTAAGAGCTTGCTCGTCGGCGACGACTTCGACGCCTTCGGGGCAACCGCAAATCTCGTTGTCCTGCCAGTGCTCCTCGCACCAGTGCCCAGCCAGCTTCGGTGCCGACAGCCCGTCGCCGTTGGCGTCCATCCAGTCCCAGAAATCCTTTGCGGCTTTGAGTCCTAAGCCCGTAGTTGTGCGGATCGACTTGATCGCCTCGATGGGGTTGTTCTCGTCGCGGAATATCTTCCGCGCCTTGCGGATTACATTTACTAAGTTCATAGCTGTGGTCTCCTCGGCTACCCTAGTTCGGTGAACTTCATCGCGGTCTCATCAGCGCCAGCTTCACTGGCGTAACGCTGTCCTTCTTCCCAAGTTCAGCGTTTTCGACCTCTTGGGTCTACAGTTACGCTGCTTTTGCGCCCACCGCTCCATCCGCTTTCTTGGCGCGTCTCTCGTTTACGCGGTCACGTGCCGACTCACACTCCACCAGCGTGTGGAACTTGCCGCTGCTTGCCTTCGACAGAGTGAACGGCGCGGACTCCGCTTCCTCGAACAGCGCCCAGCCGTCCTCGCCTTCCAGCTTGGCAACCTTGACTAAGCCGCCCGCCTCGACAGTGTTAGCTGCGTCTTTCTTCTTGCGGCGCTTCGCGTTCTTGGTCTCCTTCGCCTCGGCGATGTTGTCAAGGTCGCGCTTGGCAGCTTCGGCTGCACGGCGCTTCTTCTCCGCTTCCTTCTCCTCGCGCTCTTGCTTGAGGTGCCGCTCGCTTTCCTTCCGCTCCTCTTCCCACTTCTGTTCCAGAACGGCGGGGTATGCGACGACGGATAGCTTGCCATGCCCGCTGTACAAGTACTCCGCATCAGTCTCCTTATCGCGGATGTAGAACGAGCCGACCTCAGCGGTGTGAACGGTTACCTTCTTGCAGGCGTCCGCGCTCACCGTCTTCATGTCCTTCGCGGTCTTTGCTTCCACCGGGATCACGTCAACCTTGTTCGACTTCTCGTGAACGTCGAGAACGACGAACGGCTCGTCCGACGTGGACAGCTTCACTATGCTCCCGTCCGTGAGCTTCGGAGCGCTGCTTTCGCCCGCCGTGAGTTCGGTCATCTTTCGCAGGATCGTGCGGAGTGACGAGCCGATCTCGGCAGCATAGGATTTCGCCCATGCTTGCCATCCGAGCACCCACACTTGCCCGTCCTTGCCTTTCATGCGATCAGTGCGTGCGCCTTGCTTGGAAAGCAGGTTCTTCATTTCGACGAGATATGAAAGGTCTGCTGCGATTTCCATCGCGTGATGCCGCGCACGGGTGCGGAGATACTCGTCAAGCTCGAATGCGTTCATCGAGCTTGGCGTTTTGAACTTCGTGCCATTTGGCACGAGGTTGAGTTTCTTGTCTAGGGACGCGTCCGTCCCTGCCTGCAACTCCTGTTCAGATTGTTTCTTCATGAAAGGTCTCCTTCGCGCTTAAAGCCCGCTCGGCTGAGTTTTGAATCCCGGTCGGGCGCTTGCCACGAGCGGTCTAGCTAGTCTTCAAGCCTATGGTCAATTCGGGAAAGCTACCGAGACAGGAGAGGGCAGTTTGGAGATGCTGTTGTCTGGAGCGAAGTCGGGCGGGGAAAAAGGGACGGGGCAGGATACGGCGAGCTTCGAGAACTGCTAGGGCTTCCGGGTTATTTCTCTCTGAGTGTTATTGGGACTGTCGGTTTTCGGCTGGTCTCATTAAAGTGGGCGCTAGGGTCAGGAGACTTGCGCCAATCGCCCTCTGTCCTGAGCACTCATCGGAGAGATACTGCTCGACCGTCCAAACCATCCCATCGTGCCAATTCACATTTTCCTTAGAGAACCTATGCAGGCGTCGCTGAAGCGCCAATTCCCCGAATGGGTCTTTCACCGTTGGTTTCTCCCCGCGAGTGCGAACTCGGCGGAACGGACGTACATACTTCGCATTGGGATCGGCGGTGTACCGCACACGCCGCATTGACCGCAGCAAACGACTGAGTGTGGGGTATCCAAGACCAAAATGGCTCAACAACACGTAGAAGAGAACTAATTCAAACTCTTTGATGATCGGCTCTATCTTTGCTTGGAGTTCCTTTCGAGGCGGATATAGACGAAGCAAATCACCATAAAGTCCGAGCAGTTGAGGCAGCCTATATAGATCGTTTACAAGCTGCGCCCGATTTTCGTCATGAGGAATCTCGGGTACCATTTGTGGAAGAAAGGAAACAGGGCTGTGAGTGCCCGACATATTCAACGCTGAGATTTTTTGCGATACCAGATGGCAAAGTTGTGCCAGAACCCGAAGTGAAGGATCGGCAAGTCCGATGCTTTTTAAGGTATCTGAGATGGCACGCGTCCGTCCTCTTGTGCAGGCGAACGACAGATCAATTAGGTCAAGTTTAGGACAACCCTTCTCGATCAGATTGAACAAGTCTTCCCTTAACTCCGGCAAATCCTCCTGCCAGTCAGTTTCCCCGTCAAGAATACGCACGAACTCAGCGCCACATTTGCGAATGAGAGTGCGTATTCTTCTCCGCGCTGTCGGTCAAAGCGCCGATATGGTGAAGACCACCATAGGTCTGGGCGTAGTCCTCGAAGGCTGACTTCATCGACTCCGAGAGCTTCCGCACTTGTTGAGATGTAAGTGCCTTCATGCTGCGAGTCTATACGCGGCGTTTCTCTGCGAGCAAAAATCAGGTACATAGGTAGGCAACTGCCCGTTGCCTGCGGTTCGTCCAGACAGGCACTCCCACGTTCGCACGTGCTCTGTCTCGGTCGCCCCGCCAGAATCCCGATAGCGTGGTTGTGGGAAGCAAATGGCGCTTTTCGTTTGGTCGAGTGACCACAACGACCGACCCGTCAGTGATGGCAGAGGTCATCGCCTTGAACCCGCCCAACGAACCCGATGTCGGCAAGCCGCCCCAATTCGCAGCCGGATTCAGGCACCTCAGCAGCGGTGAGTCAGTCGCTCTGGGACGTAAAACAAGCCGCCGAATACCTCGGTGTGTCCGAGTCGTGGGTTCGGCGACACATCTTCGAAATTCCTCACCGCCGACAGGGGCGGCTGATACGCTTTGATCCCGACGAATTGAAGCGTAGAGTAGACACCCGGAAGTCGCTGGAACCGACTAGGAGGCTTATGCCAAATAATCGGTATCAGCGAGGAGGAGTGTATTTGCGAGGGAAGAAGAAGATGTGGTACGGCACCTACAGACTCGACACACCTGAAGGACGCCGCCCGATCAACATTCCCCTCGGTTCATTGCAAGAACTGCCAACGAAAGTCAGCGCTCGTGACAAGCTAAGAGAGAAGATCGCCGAAATAACCAAACCCGATACGATCTCCCAAACCGCGAGTTCGATGAAGTTTTCCGAACTGGTCGAAAAGTGGAAGCGGAGTGAAGGAGCCGGTATGAGCGAGCCAACGCTGGATCACTATTCCAACGCCTTGCGCTCCCTCGTTCTTCCCCACTGGAAAGATCGCAGCATCGACAGCATCCAACGCGAGGACATCACGAACCTGTTGAACTCGCAAGCGGCGAAGTACAGTCGATCTTCGCTAAAGAGCATGCGGCTGGTGCTCACCATGACGCTG
>CAWAYA010000033.1:0-441303 GCA_963786075.1 uncultured Acidobacteriaceae bacterium
CTGCTGATCGCGGCGGCCCTGTATTTTTTCCTCACGGCTCTGGAGCCAGAGGCCGAGGCTTGGCGATGGTACGCGGGCTACGCGATGATGGCGTTCGGCGTGCTGACCAAGGGACTGATCGCGCTGGTGTTTCCCGGCGGGGCGGCATTTTTCTTTCTGATGGTTACGGGAGAATGGCGGCGCTGGCGGGAGTTCCGTTTGATTACCGGGTTGGCGCTATTTCTGGCGATCGCGGCGCCGTGGCATATTCTTGCAGGATTGCGAAATCCGGGTACGGCCGAGCATCACGGTTTCTTCTGGTTTTATTTTGTGAACGAACAATTCCTGAGATTCCTGGGGAAGAGGTATCCGCGGGATTACAGCAAACTTCCCGCAACACTCTACTGGACGCTGCATCTGGTGTGGTTGTTTCCGTGGAGTCTTTATCTGCCGGCGGCAGTGACGACGGCCGTGGAAGCGTGGCGGGGCAGGTGCGGCAGCTCGGTGGCAGCACAGAGTGGCTCGCAGCTGAGCGATTTCGCATCGCGGACTCGAATGCTGTGTTGGATTTGGGCGGGCGTGGTACTGATTTTTTTTGCCTTGTCGACCAACCAGGAGTACTACACGTTTCCGGCATATTTGCCGCTTCTGTTGTTGCTGGCGGATGGCGTCGCGAGCTGCGAGCGGACGGAGTGTCAACGCGGAGTGCGCACGGGTTGGTTGACAACCTCCGCCGGCCTTCTCGCAGCGATTGGAGTTGCGGCCAGTGCCGCATTATTGATCGGATTATGGAAGTCGCGGAACCTGCCGTTCGAGGCGGACATTGGAAATGTTCTGGGCAAGCAGGATCTGAGCGCGTACACGCTTTCGATGTCGCACATTCTCGATTTGAGCTATGCGTCGTTTGCCGCGCTGCGGCTTCCGGCGGCGCTGGCTGCAGTGGTTTTGCTGATGGCTCCGTTGGCGTCGTTCATTCTGCGCGTGTACCGGCGGCATTATTCTGCGACCTGGGTTCTGGGCGCAGGGATGGCGATTTTCCTGGTGGCTGCGCATATTGCGCTGGGGAGGTTTGGTCCGTATCTTTCTTCGAAACAGTTGGCGCAGGAGATCGCGGCTCGCGTGCGGCCGGAAGATAAGGTCATGATTTATGGCGATCAGGCGTTTGGGTCTTCGCTGCTCTTTTATCTGCGGCGGCCGATCGATCTCGTGGAGGGACGGACGACGTCGATGTGGTTCGGTTCGACCTTTGCCGATGCGCCCAAGATCTATTTGAGCAACGCGGATTTGCAGCAGGACTGGGCGGGCAGCGGACGAGTATTCCTGTTCGTGCCTCCGTACGAAAAGGCAAAAGTCGATGCACTTTTGCCGGCAAAGTTTGTTATCGCGGAGCTTTCGGGAAAATACGTGTACAGTAATCAGCCGTAACAAGCGCTTGTTTCCAACATTTCTACGAGGCTAAATCGATGAAGAACAAACTGCTGTCAGGCTTCTGCGCGGCCGCGTTGCTGGTGCTTGGTGGAATCGTGATCGGCGGTGCGAAGGCGCAGTCGGGTGCGGCTCCGGTTACTGCCGGACCGAAGAAAGCCGAGGAGCAGTACAAGAATATTCAGGCGCTCAAGGGAATCCCAGCCGATCAATTGATCCCGGCAATGCAGTTCATCACGGCGTCGCTCGGGGTGGAATGTCAGTTTTGCCACGTGGAGGGTGCGTTTGAGAAGGACGACAAGAAAACGAAGCAGACCGCGCGGAAAATGATGGAGATGATGTTCGCCATTAATAAAAATAACTTCGATGGACATCGTGAGGTGACTTGCTATTCCTGCCACCGGGGCAGCCCGACTCCGGTCGGAACGCCGTTGGTGATGGCGGAAACGGCGATGGGCGCAGGTGAAGCAAAGAAGGCTACGGAAACGAACGGCGAGGGCGAGAGAAAGGAAGCGAGCGGGCCTCCGGCTGATCAAGTGCTCGACAAGTATTTGCAGGCTGTTGGCGGCGCCGCTGCAGTTGAGATAATTACGAGCCGCGTGATGAAGGGGACGATCACCTTCGGTGACAGGAGTGTTCCGATCGACATTTTTTCGAAGGATCCAGACAAGCGAGTATCGTTCACGCATACGCCGGACGGAGACAGTGTGACCGCGTTTGACGGGCACGAAGGTTGGCTGGGTGTTCCGGGGCGGCCAGTACACGAGATGCACGGACCCGATATCGATGCGGCGTCAATGGATGCGGATCTTCACTTTGCGGCGCACTTGAAGGAGCTGTTCAACGAAGTGCAGGCATCAGGCACGGAGAAGATCGGTGAACGCGATGCCTACCTGGTAATTGGGAAGCGCGAGGGCAAAACGCCGCTGAGACTGTATTTTGACGAGCAGTCTGGGCTGCTGGTGCGGCTGGTTCGATACGCAGAGACGCCGCTGGGGCTGTTGCCCACGCAGATCGATTATGCGGATTACCGTGAAGCGGGCGGGGTGAAAATTCCATTTCGCTGGACCCTGGCGCGGCCGGGCGGGCGGTTTACGATTCAGCTCGATGAAGTGAAGGAGAACGTTCCCGTGGATGATGCGAAGTTTGCCAGGCCTCCAGCGACGCCCGAAGCGCAGAAGGGCCCGGGGAAGTGAACGCTTTGTACTACTTCGCCTTGCATAACAAATCCTGATAGGAAGGATAAATAGTTTCGATTTCCGTGAAGCGGCGGCAGACGATAGAGTGAGCGCGTGCGGTTTGTGTTCGGCGCTTATCTGGGCAAATGCACTCTTCGCGGGAAACGACTGTTTAGAACAACATCATGACCAAGGTTGAGGCAGTCATCCAAAACTCCAAACTGGAGGCGGTGAAGAGCGCGCTGCAGGAGATTGGCGTCGAGGGTATGACCGTGATCGAGGTGCGTGGGCACGGGCGGCAGAAGGGGCACACCGAAGTCTACCGCGGCCGCGAGTACAGCGTGGACCTCATCCCCAAGACGAAGTTGGAAGTGGTGCTGGCGGACGCCATGGTGGAAAAGGCGGTGCAGGCCATATTAGTGGCGGCGCGGACGGGGAAGATTGGCGACGGGAAAATTTTCCTCACACGCGTGGATGACGCGATTCGCATTCGCAATGAGGAGCGCGGCGAGGGGGCTCTTTAAGAGAGCAATTTGAGTAAAGATCGTAACCAAACTGCGGAAACGAGAAGAACCAACCGGGCGGCATCAACAGTTTGTCACCAGCCCTCTCCTAAATGACATGCTCCGCGAGAGGAGCGAGCTTCGATTCGATGTGCATCGATGGTCGATTCATTGACACATGGTCATGACGGCAGCGTCTTCACTGATCAGTGAACTGCGGGGTTCTCTGGCCGAGGAGTCGGCGAGGATCGCGCTGGACTTCGCGGCAGCCGGAGACGGGCGTGCCGCGGTCGCTCGGCGGACACGGCTCCTCGAAGACATTCTCAAGCGGCTGTGGCAGGATCTGGTTTCACCCGAAGAGGCCGGCCCGGGCGACTTTGCGCTGGTCGCGACCGGAGGCTTCGGACGCGGCTGGCTGTTTCCTTATTCTGATGTTGATCTCCTTTTCTTGTATGCGGACCGCCGGGCCGAAGAAGCGCACAAAGAGGAGATCAGGCGGTTCTCGCAGGAGTTGTGGGATCTAAAGCTCAAGTTGAGTCCGGCGTCGCGGACTCTGGCGGAATGCGATCGCTTCGATCCGAACAATACCGAATTCACCATTTCTCTTCTGGATTGCCGTTACCTCGCAGGCGATCGTGAGCTGTTCGCGCGGCTGCGCGACAAAGTAATCCCCAAGCTCGTAATGCGGGAAGCGAAGCCATTGCTGCAAGGGCTGGCCGAGGTCACGCGGGAACGGCATGGAAAATTCGGGCACACCGTGTTTCATCTCGAGCCGAATTTAAAAGAGACGCCGGGTGGGCTGCGCGATTACAACGTGGCCTGCTGGCTGGCATTGATCTCCGCCATGGGCAAACTGGGCGACTGGCCGCACGCCAGCTCGCTGCGGGCGCCGGTGCGGAAGCAGTTGGATGCGGCGCTGGAATTCGTGATGGCGACGCGGTGTTTTCTGCACTTTCGGCATGGGCGCGACGACAACGCGCTCAGCTGGGAGGCGCAGGATGAAGCCGCCGCGCGGAAGATCGGAGCTTCCGATGCGGCGGAGTTGACGGCTGCGGATTGGATGCGAATTTACTTCGGGCATGCCCGGGCGGTGCAGCGCACGGTGACGCAGTTGCAAGAGGAGATTCCGGAGGCGTGGTCTTCGCTGCGACGGCAATTTCAGGGCTGGCGATCACGGCCGGCGAGTCCCGACTTTTCCGTGGTGGATGGACTGATTTTTCTGCAGCAGTCTTCCTCATTACGAGACCCCGAGATGCTGCTGCGCCTGTTTCATTTTATGGCGCATCACGGACTGAAATTGAGTGCGACTACAGAGCACAGGATCGAGCAGGAGCTGCCTGCCTTGGCAGTAACTCCGCCGCGCGGGGCGGAACTCTGGCTCTACTTGCAGGAGACACTTCTGCAGCCGCATGCCGCAGAGGCGCTGCGGGCCATGCATTCGCTGCGCTTGCTTACCTTGTTGTTGCCGGAGTTGAAGCCCATTGATTCGCTGGTGGTGCGGGATTTTTATCATCGCTTCACCGTGGACGAGCATTCGATCCTCGCGATTGAGAGCCTGCACCGGTTGAGAGAATCGAGATCGGAATGGGACAAGCGGTATGCGGAGTTGCTGGGAGAGCTGGAAGATCCGGAATTGCTTTATCTCGCGCTGTTATTGCACGACACAGGGAAAGGAGTGCCCGGAGGCAATCATGTGGAAGCGAGCCTGGAGATTGCTGGCCGCTGCCTGGATCGGCTCGACGTCGATGCGGGAGAACGAGCGGTGGTGCTGTTTTTGATCGGAAACCATCTGGAGATGTCGGCGCAACTGCGGCGGGACATATTCAATCCGGAGACGGTGGCGGCTTTTGCCGAAAAAGTAGGCACACCGGAGCGCCTGAAGATGTTGTGTCTACTGACCTATGCGGATATCAAAGCAGTGAATCCTGAGGCGCTGACGCCATGGAAGGCGGAAAACGTTTGGCAGCTCTACATTGGCGCGGCCAACTACTTGAACCGGAGTGCTGACCAGCGAGTCCACGATGCGAACGGAGAAAAACTGGCGCGGCTGCGCAGCCTCGCTCCGGTGATGAGCGCGAAGTTCAAGGAGTTTGTGGAGGGATTCCCGCAACGATATTTGCGGGTGCACTCGGCGGAAGAAGTGATGCGGCACATGCAGATGGCGGAGGAGTTTGGCCACGATCCAGTGCGGGTGGATTTGAAACGGGGCCGGCATTGGTATGAGCTGACGCTGGTCACGAAAGATCGTGCATCGCTCTTCGCGACTTTGACCGGAGTGCTGGCGGCGTGGGGGATGAACATCGTGAAGGCCCATGCCTTTTCAAACCAGGCCGGAACCGTGGTAGATACGCTTTACTTTACCGACCGCTTCCGAACGCTGGAATTGAACATGTCGGAGTGGGAACGATTCAAGCAGAGCGTGGCCGCGGTTTTGACGGGATCGGCGGATCTGGACAGGATGCTGCGCGACCGGCAGCGCAGTGAGAAGAGCGCCCGGGTCAAGGTTGTGGTAGAGACCAGGATTGATTTTGACGACCTCTGTTCCTCGACGAGTACGCTGTTGCAGGTGATCGCGCAGGACCGGCCACGGCTGCTGCATCGTATCAGTTCGTGCCTCTCGCATCAGAAGTGCAATATCGAAATCGCCTTGATCGACACCGAGGGGCAGATGGCGATCGACACGTTTTATTTGACGTCGGAGGGAAAGAAGCTCACGGCAGAGATGCAGAGGAAGGTGGAGAAGGCGTTGGGGAATGAGTTGAAGAGTCTGGAACTTGGCGGGTGATCCGAAGCGTCCCCGAAGCGCCATTACCAACTCGCGGATGGGAAATCGTCAGAGTCGTCAACTTTTCCCCAGTCGCCGTCCGACCCGGGACGGTCGTTACGCGTCTGATTGCGTTTGCGATAGCAAACGACGATCAGCCCGATGCTCATGAAGGTCGGCGGAGCGATAAGGATCAGGATGCCGCTTTTCAAGGCCTGGATCATTCGCGAGCCCGACGCGGCGGCCTGGGTATAACATAGAGCGCAGTTCTGGGCATAGGCCGGCGCCGGAGCCAGCAGGATGACCAATCCCACCAATGCAAGGCAGCCCAACGAGATTGCTTTCCAGAGCTTCATGGTTGGTTTCGCTACTTTGCCCATGGTACACCATCGGTCAGGCGGAAAGCATCGGTCCATCCATATTGCAGCGCCAGCAGAATGAATACTGTGAAGATCCCAACGAACCACAGCAAGCCGCGATTTTCCGCCAGGTGCATAAAGAACAGAACGGCCAGCGCCGCCTCGACGACGGCGACTGACAGCATGCGAACAAACATATCAGACCCGCTGATGTGCTGATACGCGATGACGAACTGCAGCCCTGCCAGGGCCAGGATGCAGACGAAGACGATCAGATCCTTTGTCATTCCGCCGTTTTTATGCGTTGCGTCGGTAGTCATAGAGGTTCGCTCCTGCGTTTGTCCGCGTTAGTGGGATAGATTCAGAAGATAGACCAGCGGCACGACAAACATCCAAACCAGGTCCACGAAGTGCCAATAGAGGCCTGTGATCTCGAGGTCGTCAGCGTTGTAGCGGCCGCCCTGGTAGCGCAGCCCCACGGCGATAAGAGCAACCACACCGCAGGTTACGTGCAGCAGATGCAGGCCGGTGATGCTGAAAAACAGAGAACTGAACAGGGGCGTACCCCAAGGATTGTGAAACAGTGTCGCTCCTTCTCCGATCAGGCCCATCCATTCCCGCAGGTGGAGGGCGGCGAACATGATTCCGCAAACCGCGGTGATCATGGTCCAGCGGAACGCTTTGCCTTTGTCGCCAGCTTCGGCATGGCGTACCGCGATGAGCATGGTCAAGCTGCTAGTGAGAAGAATCAGCGTCATCACCAGTACGTTAGAGATACTGTGAAAGGGTCTTGGCCAATCGGGAGTGGCGTTGCGTATGAATCCGTAGGCGACCAGACAACCGGCAAAGGTCGCAGTGTCTGCGATGATGAACAGCCACATCGCCATTTTCTTGGCGGCGACCGAGAATGTGGGCGCGGTCATTATCTCCGTCGCCCCGGTTCGCGACACCTGACCGTGAATTGAAAGATCGGCTTGACTCACGTTGCCTCCTACCTTTGACGGGGTTCGAGTGTCGTTAGCTTAGAGCTTCATCCAAAGCAGCAAAAGCAGATACACCCACAGCACACCCATGAAATGCCAGTAACGCGAAGTGGCGTCCAGGGTGCTCTTTCGCAGGACGGATTTATTCAGTTTGCCGATCACCCGGACCAGACCGCCGAGCCCTCCCGACACATGAAGGGCGTGAGCTACAGTCAGCACATAGAAGAACGAATAGCTGATGTTACTGGCGAGTCCGAAGCCCTGGGACTTCAGATCCAGCCAGGCGTAAGTTTGCCCGGCAACGAAGAGCAGACCCAAGACAAGCGTTACGTATAGCCAGCGCGCAGGGCTCGCAGCTCGATCCCTCACCCCGCCGCCCATGAAGCTCGCTATTCGGCGACGCGCTACCTCCAGCGTAACGCTGCTGAGGATGATCAAAAGTGTGTTCAGGTAAAGGACAGGGGGCAAAGTGATGTGCACCAAAGGTGCGCCCCCCTGACGAACAATCAAGGCGCTGGTGAAGGCGGCAAAAGTCATGGTGATGGCCGCCAAGGCTACCCAGATGCCAGTGCTCGCAGGAGGAGGGGAAGAGTGCTTGACCCGGCGCAAGTCCCCATCGGCGGGAACAAGATTGCGCCAGCCGCCGTTGCCCGAGCCCTGGCTCGGTACGCGGTCGATCTCGATTTTCGGCGGTTCGTGGACCGTGGTTGCCATACTTCTACTCTCCTGCGGGAACCGACTGTGCTGCTCGAAGATTACTTCTCTTCGTGTGGGCTATGCACGTTTTCCGGTGACGTCTGCATAATGTAGTCGGCGCTTGCACCTTCTACGCTGTATTCATAAGGATCGTGATAGACCACGGGCATCTTATCGCCGAAGTTGTTGTGAGGCGGCGGCGTCGCGGTGCTCCATTCCAGTGACGTTCCCTCCCAGGGATTGTCGTTCGGCGGGATTGCGCCCCAGAACCGGCTGTGGATCAGGTTGTAAAGGAAAATCAGCTGGGCGACGCCCGTGAACAGCGCAGCGATCGTGATGAACTTATGCAGTGGGATCAGCGGGATCAGATAATCGTCGGTGAAGGCCTGATAGCGGCGAACATTGCCTGCGATTCCCAGGTAGTGGAAGGGCATGAAAATGCAATATGCGCCGACGAAACTCATCCAGAAGTGGACCTTGCCTAGTGTCTCGTTCATCATGCGGCCGGCCATTTTGGGGAACCAGAAGTAAGTTCCGGCGAAAATGCCGAACATCGCAGCGACCGCCATTACCAGATGGAAGTGGCCGACCACGAAGTACGTGGCGTGCAGCATGATGTCAATCGAAGGCTGGGCCAGGAAAAAGCCGCTGATGCCACCGCTGATAAACATGGAAATGAAGCCCAGCGCGAACAGCGACGCCGAGTTGATTCGCAACTTGGAGCCGTACAGGCTGCCGATCCATATCAGCACGATGATCGTGGCCGGAATCGTGATGATGAGCGTGGGGAAGGAGAAGGCCAATGACGAGATGGGATTCATCCCGCTGACGAACATGTGGTGTCCATAGACCATGTAGCTCAGGACGGCAATCGAGGCCATGCAGGCGATGATCACTCGGTGGCTCAGCAGCGGCCGGCGCATGTTGGTAATAAGAATGTGAGAAACGATGCCCATGCCGGGGACGATTGCTATGTAGACCTCAGGATGTCCAAAGAACCAGAACAGGTGCTGCCACAGGAGGGTTGACCCGCCGGAGTGCGGCGAGAGCTGGCCGTTAATCAGAAGGTTCGAAGCAACAAAGAAGCTGGTTCCCGCGACGTGATCGAGAATGAGCAGAATGCAGGCCGGCATCAGCACGGCAAATGCGGTCAAACCCATGAGCGAGGTAACGAACCAGGCCCACGCACTGAGCGGGAGCCGCATCAGGGACATGCCTTTGCAACGCATGTCGAGGGTGGTGGTGATGAAGTTCAAGGAGCCGAGCAACTGGCCGATACAGAAAATCGCGATCGAACTTGCCCAAAGCACCACGCCAAGACCCTGACCGGGGCCGGCGCCCGAGCCCACGGCGCTGAGTGGCGCGTATTGCGTCCAGCCGCCCAGAGTCGGACCATCGCTCACAAAGAACGACGCCATCAGAACCAAAAAACCAACAAACGTAACCCAGAATGACATCATGTTGAAGTGGGGGAACGGCATATCTTCCGCACCCGCCTGGATGGGCAAAAAGAAATTGCCGAATGCGGCGAAAGGGGCAGTGGTGAGCACGAAGAAGACCATGATCGTGCCGTGCATGGTCATCAATTGCAGATAGTACTCCGGCGTCATGACGTCACCCGGGGCGCCGACCTTGGAGAGCAGGTGGAGGCCAGGAATGGCGAAATTGGCGAATCCCAGATGGAGGCGCATGAGCCAGGAGAGACCCATTCCGACGTAGGCAGCGACCAAGGCCAAAGCGTAATACTGCTTACCGATGACTTTGTGGTCGAGGCTGAAGACGTGCTTCCGAATGAAGCTGGTCGGAGCTCCGTGGGCCGCTGGTGCGGACATATCGTGCATTGTGCTCACCTCAAACGAGATGTATTGTTCCGATTTATTGACGGACTGCGGCTACTGCAATGCCGCCTGTTGTTTCAGCCAGTTCTCGTAATCTCCCTGGGACATTACTTCCAAATACGCCTTCATGTTGTAATGCCCGAGGCCGCACAGCTGGGTGCAGACGATTTCGTACTTCCCAACCTGAGTCGCTGTGAAATGAACCGACAGATCCAACCCGGGGACAAAATCCTGGTGGACGCGCAATTCCGGAACGTAAAAGGAATGCCCCAAATCCCTGGAATGCATCAGCAGGTGGACTTCCCGGTTCACCGGAATTGCCATCTCAGCGGTTACGATGTCGTCTTTAGAATCCTGGTCGTGCGTAGTGTCGAGACCATAGAAATTGCCGTTTGCGTCGTTGATCTGATCGGGGTGAATGGGGCCGAACTTCCCATCCGGGCCAGGATAGCGGAAGTAAAACGCAAACTGCTGCGCCTGGACCTGGACTTGCAGCGCATCGGCCGCCGGGGCAGTGAAATATTGGCTGGCCCAAGCCTTTGCACCAAATACTCCCAGAGCCAAAACTTCCGTCCCTACCAAGAGGAAACCGGCAACCACCAATCCCACCGCGCCGCCGGGGAAGCGCTTGATCTTGGCGTCAGGTTTTGTGTGAGAGAACTTCCAGATGAAGAACGCCAGGATGAACTGCGAGGCCAGGAAGGAAACACCCGCTTCCAGCATCGTATCCGAATACTGCTCGTCAATCAGATGACCGTGGACGGAGATGTCGATTGGCATCGGCCACATGTGCATCACGATGGGAATCGCCGAAGCAATTGCGATCACTATGATGGTCACTGCGAGCAACTTTGCCATATATCCCGCCTCCGGCTTGATCCAGCATCGTTAGAATCGCCGCAGGTTTTAGCTGCGGCGATTTTGGCACTCGGTTGTTCCAGAAATTGCGCTGAAGCCTAGATAACTTCGCTACTTCGCCTTAAAGGTGAAATCCGCGGTTCCAGACCCACCCGCTGCAACCGTCACTTTCGCGGTCTGCGTGCCGTAATCTTCCTGCCACGCCGTCACCGTGTAACTTCCGGGCGGGACATTGTTGATTGTGTATGCGCCTTTGTCGTCCGTGGTGGCGTACGGCCCCTTCACCACGACGAACCAGCCGTGCATCCAAGGGTGAATGTTGCATTGCACCGGAATCATTTCCGCAGCCTTCCAGCTCTTCTCGATGGGGGCAGCTCCCGGGGGCTGCGACTGATTCCAGGGGATGTTGCCGGTCATCGGATTAGGCAGCGGGTGGATGTTATGTGTGGTCTGATCGCTGGTGATCACTTTGAACGTCTCATTTACATCCATCGCCAAGACATGAGGCGTATACATACAATTCTTTTGATCGAAAACTGGGATAGCTGTCGTTACTGTCGCGGGGCCGCTCCAGTCAGAGATGTAAAGGACCACATTTTCCAATCCGTCGCCAGAGCCAACCTCCACGGTTTGCAGATGAGCGGGCGAGCCCGCGTTGGCTTTGACGCAATAGGGGTCCTTCGACATGTCGATGCCCCTCATGTGCGGAGCCGTGCCGCTGAGTTTTACCGTCCCGGTAATCTTGCCTTCTCCTGCAGCGTTGACTTTCTGATCCAAGATCAGCGCCGCACAGCATACTAAAACTACCAGCGATAGTACAACCACGAAATTGTGCCGATTCCTCATAAAAGACCTCCTCTAAAATTTTGGCGTCGACGCCGCTACTGTTGACCTGCCGGGGCGTTCGGATTCACCGGCTTGAGGCCAAGTGTTTTGGCCAGCTCTTTTTCCTTGCTCTTCTGAGCCATGAACGTGCGCAGATAGAAAACCAGGTCCCAAGCCTCATCGGGCTTGATGTTATCCGCAAACGACGGCATCGGAGTACCGTCGAGGCCGGTCATGAAAATCCGGTAGATATCCTGATCGGTGTCGCCGCACTTAGGCCGAGACCCCTCGGTGAAGTTGAAGGGCGCAATCGGACGGCCCTGATCATCGGTAAGAGTCGCAGCCGATGGTCCATTAGCCATCCCCTGGACGCCATGACACTTCCAGCACTGTACCCGCGCAAATACCTCACGCCCGGCCTTGATGCGCTCGCCGGTGACTTCGGGTTCGGGAGGAATGGTGATGGGAGTTCCTGGCTTCTCACTGGTCCAGCGCGGAGAGAAGTGTTTCACCCAGGCGACAAGGTCGGCGCGTTCCTGTTTGGTAAAGGTGTTCCATGGCGGCATGTTCGAGCGGTCGAAGCCGCGACTGATGGAGTCGAAGAGATCTTGGTCTGTCGGCAGGGTTCCGGTCGGAGTGGAGCGGCATTTGAAGACGCCCAATTGGAAGTCGCGCGGCTTTTGGTACATGGGGGTGTCGAACCAGGGAGCGTTTTCGCCGTTCCCATCGCCGAGGGGGCCATGGCAGCCGACGCAATACCGGCGGTAGTCGGGTGCAGCGTCCTTGGCGTGACCGGTGACGTTTCCGATATGGCTTTCCATGCCAATGCGCGTTTCTATGTCGTAGGTCGAGAGCTGCGCCGAAGAAGGCAGCGAGAGCGCTAAAACCGCAGCTCCACCCAGCCAAAACGACCACTTCCGCAATTTTGTCCGCATGTCGTTCCCTCTCTAGAAATCGAAGTCAAGTCCCATCAGAATTTCGCTGGTGTTGAGGTTGGTAAGCGCTCCCGTCGTAAGATTTGCGGGTCCGGTACCGTCCTGATGCAGCCAGTTGTATTCGTTATGCCAGGCCAAACCGGCGCGGCTGGTCATGAACGGGTTGTAGCGGAAGCCGATGGTGTAGGTTGAGATGTTGCCCAAGTTGGAAGGCATGGCGGTTGCGAATCCGTTGGTGACTCCCTGAGGGCCTGGGGTATATCCGGCTCCGTTGGCCTGTTGCGACATTTTCTCAAACTCATACCGCCCAATGAAGATGAGCTGCGGACTGTAGATGTAGTGACCCTCGAAGGTGGCGCCGTTCCAGCTGGGAGCTTGCGACCCCGTCGGAAGAGTCGTTCCCGGGACATTGTTCGGAGGGCAGGGAGCAGCCGTGCAGGTTGTGCCGCCATTGCCGTCTGTGGCTTCTGCATTGCCGTAGCCCTGTCCGAACCACGCGTTATCCGAGCCATGCTGAGTGACAACCGTGAGACCGATGTGCGGGCCCGCATAGAACTGCCCTACGAAGCCTTCGCGGCTGAAGCCCTTGTTGCCAATTCCGGAACCCAGGATCGGGAGCCCGCCCGCAGTCAGGTAGTAGGTTGACGCTTCTCCGGCCATGGCGTAGAACCCGATGCGTTGCACCCCCAGCCTGCCCGCATCAAAAGCCTGGCTTCCGGCAAAGAAGGCACTGTACGCGTTGGCGGTCGTGCTGAGGTTCACGTTGCCATCACTCGAACTGATAAGAGACGCGGAAATCCTTGTCCGATCGTCCGCTGAGTGCCCCAGGTACTCGATGCCGAGCTGATTGTCTCCGATTTGGCCGAAGATGTTGCCGTCACCCTGCGGGATGAAGTGATAGGTCTGATAAATACCGCCATTCCCGGTCAGAGTGAGAATGCGCTTCTCGGAAAGCAGGTTGTCGAGTTCGAATCGGCCCAGCTTGAAATTGAACCAGGAGCTGTGAAAAATGTTGTCAAAGCGCACAAAGACCTGCTCAAAGTGGAAGGCGCCGGTGGGATCGGAGGACGGTAGCAGGTAGAACGAGATGTTCTTCTCCAGAGTGCCACCGGTGTGGAAGTCGAGGCCGCTCAAGTCAAAGCCGGAACTGGAAATTCGTTGGACCGCGGTGCCGGTCGGCGTGGGGACTCCGCCCACTGAGGAGTAAGTGTCCACGTCGACCTTGCCTGTGCTCACGCGGTGCCAGATCGGCGTGATGCGGAAGACCACCGGCCAATAGCCCGGGTTCTGCCAGATCGGGGCATCGCGGTCGTTCATCAGCTGATAGCCGTTATCTTTGAACTTCTGTCCAAAGTAGTTGAGCATCGGCCAGGACTCGTGACAGGCTGAACAGCGCAAGCCATACTTTCGGGCGAAAGCCGGCAAGGCATGAGCGTCTGAGAAGCAGCCGCAGACAAGGAATAGCAGCAGCAAGCGACCCGCCAGAATCTTGCAGGACGAGATCATCTAGGCCTCCTCAATGCGAAAATCGTAATGGCAAACCAAATTGACCTAAACACTAGACGCGAGAAATAAAGAAGTCATAAAGACGCGTGAGCAAATCGACCGGATGTCGCCTGGCCTACCGACTGCACATTCAACCGCCAGCTTCTACGGCTCGGAAAGGCTAGAGAAAACGGCAAGGCTGCGGACCAAGACACTTTGCGGCGATAAGAACAGGTCAAGACGTGCATGGCCAGACTCCTCGGCAAAGATCAAATCAAAAATCTGTTATCGTAAAACTAAGCTTTTCCCCAAGCGACAAGCCGCAGGCGATACCCACCAATGAAGGGCTCGAACAGAAGGTGGCTCCCATTCAGGCCGGCAGCAGAACAGTGGACGAAAGGTTCTACCACCCTACCGGGGCGGAATACTACTACTGTTGAAAGAAAAAATTCAAGAAGTTTTTTACATGTTTTTTACAAGGTCAACGGACCCTCGGTCACATCGCGGTCGAACCGCTCGGCGTGGGTTGACAGCTTTACACCCGGAGTACGAGACTCTGTGGAGTCTGGAAGCGGAGAGTATGCGAAGCACACCGACGGTTAGACGAGGCACAAGCCAATGCTCCTCTGCCAGGAAAGTAGCCGGGAACATTGCGAGGCGCTGTGTCGACGCTGCTTCGCGCGGCCTGTTCGCCCCTGGCGAGGATTGGTTCGGTCGATTAGTTTTCCTGTTTCTACTGCTGTTCGCGGTCGCTCTTCCTGCTGCCGGTCGCAAAAAAGATAAGGTCGACTACGGGGAAGGCCTGATCGTCAGCATTCCCCTGCCGGAGCGCGAAGTAGAGCAAGTGGTGGAAGATGTTGTGCAGAACGGCGTGATCCGGGGAACCAAAGAGTACAACAGGGACGAGTTTGTCGCGGGCGCGATAGCCGCCACATCCTCGCAGGTTTTTCCGCCTTGGAGGGAGGGCGGGAAAGTCTTCTACAAAGTTCGGGAGCATGCGCTCGACCCTCGGAACTTCAAGGACAGCAGCGACTCAGGCACCCTCGTTGTGCGCTACATAGTGCAGGCTCAAGGTGAGAAGAACGCAGTGTTGCGCATCAATGCGCTTTTTAAGGAAGATTTCCGCCATATGGTGCACCAATCAGACGGGTCAGTGGAAGCCGCCGAGTACCAGGATATTCGGGAGCACGTTGAAGCCATCAAGCTGATGAAGCAGCAGAACGCTGAGGCCTTGAACGAACGGCGGGAAAGGTTGGAGAAGAAGCAAACCTCTTCCTCGCAGGTGGAGGCAGGCCCCTGGCCGGTGCCGCAATCCGAGCAACCAGAGGAGGCAGCGCCGGTTGAGAGTCACCAAGATGCGGCTCCCAGTGGAACTACTCAGGTTGCAAGCCAGAACGCGCCTGATCAGGCCCAGCCGATTCAAAACCAGCCGGGTCAAGATCAGCCGGCTCAAGGTCAGCCCAATCAGGTTCAGCCTGCTCAGAGTCTGCCCAGTCAAAGCACCCCCGGGGTGACCTCGTCCGGTCAGAGCTTGGAAGAGCATGTAAGAGATCTTCAGCGGCAGCTCGAGCGGCTGGTAAAGGAGCCAGGAGCGCCGCTGAAATCCGCCCCCTTCCACACCGCGACTACGTTGCAGTCGTTGCCCACTGGCACGGAAGTCCTGATTGTGATTTCAACACCCTACTGGTATGGCGTGGAAACGCACGATGGTCAACACGGATGGATGATGCGCGACGACTTGGTGCAGAAATGAAACGTCGCAGAGCAGAATTCAGCCTGGTGTTCTCGGCGGCGATCTTGCTGGCACTTGTTTTTTTCTGCGTCCCGCGAGGCTACGCACAAGGCAACGGATTAGAGCGGTCCTTCCCACAGTCAAAAGCCCAAGTGGAAAAGGCTCTGCAAGAAATTCAAGCCGCAACTGCGGGACGTCTTCCGGTGCTCGACGGCTTCGCGACTTCGGCTGATCATCCCCTCGATCGGTATCGGCGGGGCTACTATCAATCAAAAATTCAGGTGACGGCGGCGCCTTCCGGGGGATCGATTGTGCGGGTTAGCGTGGAGGTTACGGCTTGGTACGCGGATCCCGTCGCGGCCCGGTCCGGATATCAGGTGTTGACCTCAAATGGCCGGCTGGAAGTGGACGTGCTGGATCAACTGGCGGATCAGCTTGCTGCCGGGGGACAGCAAGTTGGAGCGAGCGTTCCGGTGAGCGCGGAGCGGCGGCCGGTCACACCACAAAAATCTTCTCCCGGACCAACTCCCGCACCAACCTTGTCGACGCAAGCTCCGCCGGTCCAAACTTCCGCGCGACAATCTCTGGCACGGCAACCCGCTGTACCTGAGGCGAAGATGCCGACTGCAGGACAACCTGCACTGTCCGCGCCGGAGCCCAGACTTCCGGATACGAATGGGGGTTTGTCGTCATCTCTGGCACAGACTTTGGCAGACCAAGAAAAAGCTGGCGCGGCGGGCAAGAACCCCGCTGAAGATTCCAGCCTGCGAGCCGAGGCTGAGAGTCTGGAAGAGATTCTCAAAAATCAGGCGCATCCCAAGAATCTTGTCGCGGTGAAGAAGTCGGGAACGCCGGTGGTGGAGACCGCCAGTCTGACGGCTAAGACTCTGTTCCTGGCCAGCGCCCACGATGAGTTCGAGATGCTCGACTTCAATCAGGATTGGGTGCATGTGAGGATCTCCGGACTATCGCGAGGATGGATCTGGCGTAACAGCCTGGAAATGCCCGACAGCGTTCCGGATGGCGATGCGCCAGCGAGTGCGGCTCCGGGATCGGTGGCGGCGGATTTGTTTCATGTGACGCGGGAGGAAAGCGCACCTTTTCCGGGGGATTGGGCGCCCCTTAGGGGTAAAAGCGTAAGAATCGTTTCGGTGGAAAAAATTGACGACAAGCAGAACGCGGGTCCTCAACTGAGACTGGAGTTCGCGAAATCCGTGCTGGACAAGGATTATGCGGAGCTGGCGCAGAAGCCGCAGGAGCTTGCCGGGGTCGTTGTGATTTTCGATGCGGTCGACGGCGGGATGCTCGCGGCCACCTACGAGACGCTTCAGCAATGGAAGGCCGGGAAATTGTCCGACGCGGCTCTGTGGCATCAATGCTTTTTTGATCCGCCGGAAACTTTCAATGCATCGGGGGCTTCGGCCAGCCAGTAGTGGTTGCGGACGGGGCCTAAGGTCTCGATCAACGGCTCGCCGCGCCGGTCGATCCGGAATTTCGACTTGACTTTCGAAAGCCATCGGAGTACCCATACAATTCTTGAGTATTTTTGGGCGGCGCTGTGGGCGCTGCCCTCATTGAGCTTTATTAGGCGCGGACGGTTTTCGCAGTGTGAAGCAAGTGGCACGACAACCACACCAGTGATTCTCCCATGAGCGCGATGACCCAACCAATGATCTTGTTCCGCAAGCAAGCGTCGTCTCTTCTGCGTGATTATGCTGAATTAATGAAACTGCGCGTGACTACTCTGATCGTCATGACGGCGTGGTGTGGGTACTATTTTGGCGCGCAGAAAGCTGGGGTTTCTTGGCTGTCATGGGGTCTTTTGCATGCCTTGCTGGGGATCGGACTGGTCTCAAGTGGAACCGCGGCACTAAACGAAGTGATGGAGCACAAGGTGGACGGGCAGATGCGCCGCACCGCGCAGCGTCCGCTGCCGGCCGGCCGTATGAGTCTCGCTCACGCAACGACGGCGGGTCTGCTGGCGGCTGTGGGCGGGTCAATCTACCTGGCAGTTTTTACGAATCCACTGACCGGGTTGCTGACTTTCCTGACCTCGGTGGTGTATCTGGCGCTTTATACGCCCCTGAAACGAGTCTCACCGGTCTGCACGTTCGTGGGCGCTTTTCCTGGAGCTATGCCTGGAGTTTTAGGGTGGGCGGCGGCGCGCGGACGGCTGGAGTGGGGCACATTGATATTGTTTGCCATCCTTTTTGTTTGGCAGTTTCCACATTTTTTCTCGATTGCGTGGCTCTATCGGGAGGATTACGCGGCAGGTGGAATTCGCATGCTGCCTGTCGTGGAAGAGGATGGACGGTCGACGGCTCGGCGCATCGTGGCCTACTCGCTGATTTTGATTCCGCTCAGCGTTTTGCCCAGTGTTTTCGGGATGGCAGGAAAGATCTATCTGGTGGGTGCGGTGCTCCTTGGCGTCGCACTTTTCTATTTTGGGGCCCGGCTCGCCTTTCTCAAGTTACCCATTAATGCGCCGCGATCGAAAATGCTAGCTCGTCATGTGTTACAAGCCACCGTCATATATCTTCCGTTGCTGTTTGCACTGATGATGGGCAACTCGTCGCGCCCTTGAGCGCTTCGAAGGCTTGGGAACTTCCGAGATCTCCAGCCAGTCTTCTTCGCAACATTTCCTGAGAGCTATTGCATTTCTCTCCCACGGATCGTAACGAACGCAGGATATCAGGGAAAAAGACGAGCGCAGAAATTTCGAGTAGGGCCCGCTTACTGGATGGTGCTGCCGACCTGCGAGAACACGTTGCTCGCGTTCGCACCAATCAGGCGGACGGTGCTGACCACAATGACGAGCACGACGGCCAGCATGACGGCATACTCAGCGACGTCCTGTCCGTCTTCGTTTGACCAGAGTTTGAATAGAAGATGGCGCATAAATATGTTCCGGTTCACACCGCTCCCGGCGCGGCCGAGGCGCTGGTTAGCGGCTGTATGCTGGAAATGAAAAGATTCATCCCCCAGCCTTCCTTCTCCTGCGAAAAAGCCTGCAGGCCCACTTGGTACTCGCCTCTTCCATCCAGCAACTTTGTCCACACCACGGTGAATTCCATTTTGCGCTGGCGGTAAAAAATGGTTAGCGTGTCGAGCGCCTTCAGTTGGTGGCGGATCGACCCCAGCCGTGCTCCGTTCGCCGTGAGGTCGAGGGTGTGGGCCAGGATTTCGAACGCCTTGCCGGAAGAGTCCGTGCCCCGAACTCGTACGGGAAGTACAGCCTGAATGCGATCTTGCCGGCGGCGGTTGGTCTTGACAGTGGGTGCTTGCATAATTGGGGCCTGAAGACAGTGTGCAGCAATCCCGCGGGGTTTGGAATAGCTCCGACGAGTGAGGCACGAAGGTAACCAGCCCCACCGGCGTACAGCCTTTGCGTCCGGTTCCGCGGCGGGAATGAGCATCGGAATGCAGTGAAATACAAGTTTAGTGGTTACTTATCCGGGGTAGACTGGGAGAATTAGTCTTATAGTGGGTTTTCGGCATCCAGGGGTCGAAATGCAGTGTGGGCGAGTTGGAACTCGAGTTGGGATTAGTGTTTTGCTGGGTTGGAGTCTCGCCGCGTGCTGCCAGACGCCTCTACAAACATTGGATTCGGCACGGTCTTCGTATTCTGTACAGAACGCCTCCCCGCCGGCCGGGCAGATAGCACAGAAACTTCAAGAGCGGAATGCCGAGCGGGCTGCCGCACTGGATCAGTTCAAAGGCACCCGGTTCTACCGCATGCAGTACCGCGGGTTCCCGAGTGATCGGGACGCCGAGATGGTGGTCAACGTGACCTATCGCGCCCCCGATGCCAAAGAATTTCAAATAGTGTCTCAGAGCGGCTCCAAGTTCATCATCGACCATGTATTCAAGAAACTACTGGAGGGCGAGCAGGAAGCAGCAGATTCGGAAAACCGCAGGAACTCCGCGCTGACCACGGAGAATTACGAGTTTACTTCGGCGGGATACGAAAACGCGCCGGAGGGCGCGGAGTACGTCCTGAACCTGGTGCCGAAAACCAAGAATAAATTTCTGTATCGCGGGAAAATCTGGGTTGATGCCAAAGACTTTGCCGTCGTGCGAATCGAGGGTGAACCGGCTAAGAATCCGTCATGGTGGATCAAAAAAACGGAAGTGAAGCACAGATATGTCAAGGTGAATGACTTTTGGCTTCCGGCTGAAAACCATACGGAGAGCCTGATCCGGCTGGGAGGCCGCGCCATCCTTTCCATTGAATACAAAGATTACAAGATCACAAAGGCTACACCCCTGAGCGGCAGTGAGACCGCGTTCCAAGAATCGAAATGAGAAAGCATCGAAATGAGCGAAGACTCAAAACTGACCTGAGCTGCCCAGCTCACATCTGAGTGCCACGAAAATGTATAGTGTGAATTGCTGCCGTCGCGAGCTAGCGCAGGAATCCGACTCCTGCGGAAAATACAAACTTTGATCGATCTGATTCTCTATTTCGTTTTAAGTGTGGCGCTGATCGGCACAGCATCTTCGGCCGTCTTCCTCGGTCTTGCCGCGCTGGGAGTAATCCGGTTTCGAGCCGATGCGCGGAAGCGGCTCAGATCCGTTGTTGAAGACGCGCACTTGCCTCCGGTCTCGGTGCTCAAGCCGGTGCACGGCTTGGAAGCGCGGCTGAAGGAAAACATTGAGAGCTTTTTCCGGCAGGACTATCCCGATTACGAAATTTTATTTGCTGCCGACGAAGCGAACGATGCGGCTCTAGATATAGTGCGCGAAGTTTGTGCCCGCTATCCTCACATCCGAAGCCGGGTGCTGGTAACCGGCACGCCGTGGCCCAACCCGGTGGTTTACGCGTTTCACTCCATGGCTCAAGTTGCTGCCCACGACATTCTGGTTACAACCGACAGCGACGTGGAAGTCGACCCCCGCTATCTGCGGGAAATTGTGCCGCCGCTGCTCGACCCGCAAGTCGGTATGGTGACGTGCGTGTATCGCGGCAAGAATGCCGCAGGATTTTTCTCGGGCCTCACGGCCATCGGCATGTCGGTGGAAATGACGGCGGGAGTGCTCGTAGCGAATCTGCTCGAAGGCATGAAGTTTGGATTGGGGCCGACGACTGTGGTTCGCAAAGACTCTCTGACCAGCATCGGCGGCTACACTGCTCTGCAGGATTATATCGCCTACGATTTCGCAATCGGCAATTTGATGGCGAAGAAAGGTTACCAGGTCGTGCTCTCGGGCCACGTCATCGATCATGTGGTGAATCAACCATCGTTTCGCCGCATGTGGCAGAACCAGCTGCGCTGGGCGCAGACCACACGCTACTCGCGCCCCAAGGGGCACTTTGGAAGTGGGCTGATCTTTGCGATGCCGTACGGCCTGCTCGGATTGCTTGCGGCCGGATTCTTGGGACATTGGGCAATAGGAGCGCTGCTGCTGGCTGTGGCCGTGCTGAATCGCCTGATTGAAGCGTGGCTGGTGGGGTGGCTGGTCGTTCGCGATCCACAGATACGGCGTGCGCCGTGGCTGTATCCCCTGCGCGATTTGCTTGGCTTTCTGGTGTGGTTCGCCAGTTATCTGAATCTGCGTTATGTTTGGCGAGATAGCCGGTTTGAGTTGAAGGGAACGCGAATCGCGCTGCGGCAGACTTCTTCCGATAGCAGATAAACTTCCTTTGCGTCAGCGTGTGAGAACTATCCTAATTTCGATTTCCCACGGAGGTTATTTTGCGCGTTTTGGTCACTGGTGCGGCAGGCTTTATCGGCAGTCATATGGTCGATCGCCTTCTCTCCGCGGGTCATCGCGTCGTTGGGTTCGATAATCTGTCGACGGGACAGATAAGGTTCCTGGAAAATGCGCTGGCGCATCCTGAATTCACTCTCCATCAGGCCGACTTGCTCGACGGGAAAAGCCTGGCCCCGGCGATGGAGGGCGCGGAGCTGGTGGTTCATTTCGCAGCCAATGCCGACGTGCGTTTCGGCACTGAACATCCACGCAAGGATCTGGATCAGAACACGATCGCAACCTGGAACGTGCTCGAAGCGATGCGCGAGCGAAACTGCAAACGCATCATTTTTTCTTCGACGGGATCGGTTTACGGAGAGCCGCATATTTTCCCCACGCCGGAGACCTGTCCCTTTCCCATCCAGACTTCGCTGTACGGAGCTTCCAAGCTGGCCGCGGAAGGCCTGATTCAGGCCTACTCCGAAGGCTTTGGAATGCAGGGCTATATTTTTCGCTTCGTCTCAATTCTGGGCGAACGCTACTCGCACGGGCATGTGTTTGATTTCTATCAACAACTCGCCGAACACCCGGAACATCTTTACGTGCTGGGAAACGGGCATCAGCGGAAATCGTACCTATACGTGCAGGATTGCATCGACGCGATTCTTACCGCCATCGATCGCGCACAGGAAAAAGTCAACATCTTCAACCTCGGGACCGACGAGTATTGCGAGGTCAACGACTCCATTGGCTGGATTTGCGAGCATCTGGGCCTGCATCCGAAACTTACGTATTCGGGCGGCGAACGCGGCTGGGTTGGGGACAGTCCCTTCATCCTGCTCGACTGTTCGCGCATCCGCGCCCTGGGCTGGCGTCCGCGATTGACCATCAAGCAAGCGGTGTTGGCCACAATTAAGTACGTCAGCTCGCGCTGACCCGCTCACTTAGAAACGCGGAGCATGACGACACCGTGCCCCGGGACTTCTGCCGCGTACGAATCATTGATCGGGCCAAGATCCTTGTGGTCGAGCAGGTCGCGTAGCTTCGCCGAAGGCGGCACGCCGATCAGTTTTGCATCGAGCCACATTGTGAAGGCAGCTTCGGTGCGATTGAAGAGTCCGACCGCGTGGCTCCCGTCGGCGAGCGGCTTCACCCATATTTCCAGAGGTCCTTCCTCCCACACGCGGTGGCCTTGCGCGCCTTTGCTATCCTGATCGACGGCAATTACTTCAGAGTTAGTCAGGAGTTCCCGAGTCTCGGCGTTCATGGTTCGCAGGTCGTTTCCCGCGAGCAACGGTGCTGCGAGGATTGCCCAAAGCGCCATGTGCGTGCGGTATTCGTCGCGGCTCATGCCGCCGTTGCCAACTTCCAGCATGTCGGGATCATTCCAGTGTCCGGGGCCGGCAAATTTCTCCAGGCCATTTTGTGAGAATCCAATCTCTGACATGCGACTGTAATGATCACTAATGTCTCCCGTAGTGCGCCAGAGATTTCCCGTAGCTGGGCCCCAGCGCCACGGCGCCTTTACTCCCCAATTGCAAATGCTGAATATGATTGGCCGGCCCGACCGCGCCAGCGCGTCACGAATTTTCGCATACTGTATTTCCGGTTCAAGTCCCTCGGCGTTACACCAGTCCACCTTCACGTAGTCGATACCCCAGGACGCGTAAGTCTTGGCGTCTTGAACCTCATGCTCGAAACTTCCCGGCCGTTTCTCGCAGGTCAGGCGGCCGGCGTCGGTATAGATGCCAAGCTTTAATCCTTTCCCGTGGACGTAGTCGGCGAGACTCTTGATGCCGTTGGGAAAGCGCTGGGGATCGGCGACAATCGTTCCGTCCGCCTCGCGGCTTACCTGCCAGCAGTCGTCGATGTTGACGTATTGGTACCCAGCAGCCTGCATCCCGCTGCTGACCATGGCGTCAGCGATCTCTCGAATAAGCTTTTCACTCACGTTACAACCAAATTTGTTCCAACTGTTCCAACCCATCGGTGGAGTGGGAGCAAGCGATGCTTGCGGCGAGCCGCCAGTCACCTGAGCGGTGGACAGGCCGCACGTGAGAAACATCAGGAATAGCGCCAACTTCAAGCGTGGATGAATGCAGCAGAATGTCACACGTCCCTCCGTTTCCGATATCTTCACGCGCATTGTACAACTCTCTCGCGCTTGCCCGGCTAAGCGCGCGTCAGTTCATTTTGTTAGAGTGAGTCTGCCATGCGTCGCGGCAATCCAGAGATCGACAATCAAGCTCAAGGGTTGGCAGAAAGATTTACCCAGCTGTTTAAAGCGGCACCGCGCATCTTTGAGGCGCCGGGCAGGGTGAATCTCATCGGCGAACATACCGACTACAACGATGGCTTCGTTATGCCTGCGGCGATCGGGTTTTGTACGCGGACAGCCGTTGCTCCGCGCCATGACCGGAAGCTGGCGGTTCGCTCTGAGAATTTCGCCGAACAGCTTGAGTTCAACCTGGATGCACTGCCCGACAAAGGCTCGGGTCATTGGAGCGACTATGTGATCGGAGTGGCGCAAGCCCTGTTACGTGCAGGCAGCACGCTGGCAGGCGCCAACCTGCTGATCGAGGGTGATGTACCGCAGGGTGCAGGCTTAAGCTCATCGGCTTCGCTTGAAGTCGCGGTCGGCTATGCGCTGCTCGATTTGGCAGGAGATGCGATCGACCTCACAAAACTTGCCTTGCTGTGCCAAAAAGCCGAGAACGAGTTTGTGGGGGCGCGCTGCGGAATCATGGATCAGTTTATTTCCAGCCATGGGCAAAGCGGCCATGCCCTGCTGCTGGACTGCCGCTCGCTCGAACATCGGCTGTTGCCGCTCGGGGACGAGGCTCTTCTCGTGATTTGCAACACGATGGTTCGCCACAACATTTCAGGCGGAGAATACAACCGGCGCCGCGCTGAATGCGAAGCCGGTGTGCGATGTCTTGCAGCGCATCTGCCGGGCGTCCGCGCCCTGAGGGACATGACGCTAAACGATTTGGCAACTTACGGTGGAGATTTGCCTGAAACGATCGTGCGCCGTTGCCGTCACGTGATCAGCGAGAACTCTCGTGTGCTCCGGGCCGCAACTGCTCTGGAGCGGGGAGACCTTGAGACCTTCGGAACCCTGATGCGAGAATCGCACATAAGCCTGCGTGAGGATTTTGAAGTGAGCTGCGCCGAGCTCGATTTGATGGTGGAACTGGCCGAGCATGCCCCAGGTGTTTATGGGGCGCGAATGACAGGCGGCGGGTTCGGAGGCTGCACCATCAACCTGGTTCGCAAGGACTGTGTAGCGGAGTTCAAAGCGCGCGTAGGAGACGGGTACTGGCGTTCGACTGGCCGTGCGGCTGAAATCTACGTCTGCTCGGCTGCGAACGGAGTAAGGCGTGTCGCCTAAGAAACGCAGTGTGATATATCAGGACGAAAGATGAAGAATATCCGCTGATGAGCTTATCCGATCTGAAGGCGCACCCCCATCGCCGCTTCAATCCGCTGAAGCGGGAGTGGGTGCTGGTTTCGCCGCACCGGATGCAGCGTCCGTGGCAGGGGCAGCTTGAGAGTGTTCCGTCCGAGACGCAGGTGAGGTTCGATCCAAATTGTTATCTTTGCCCCGGCAACGCGCGAGCTGGCGGAGTGAGAAATCCCGCCTACACCGGGACGTTTGTTTTTGACAACGATTTTGCAGCTCTCAAACCAGAAACTCCGGCGGCAGAAATTCAGGAAAGAGGGCTTCTGGTTGCGCGGAGTGAAGCGGGGCGCTGTCGTGTCGTCTGTTATTCACCGCGGCACGATGTCACGATGGCGCGAATGAACGCGCCGGAAATTCGTCGCGTGGTCGATACCTGGGCCGAAGAGTTCCGCGAACTCGGAGGTCAGCCAGACATCGTGTCGGTGCAAATTTTCGAGAACCGTGGCGCAATCATGGGTTGCAGTAATCCACACCCGCATGGGCAGATATGGGCCAACCAAACTCTGCCCAACGAATCAGCGCAAGAATTAGCCGCAGTCCTGGAGTACTACCGGTCGCACGCCTCGACCTTGCTGGGAGATTACCTTGTGATGGAACTGGAAAAGCGGGAACGCGTCGTCTGCGCGAACGAACATTTTGTAGTGCTGGTGCCGTACTGGGCAGTGTGGCCCTTTGAGACGCTGCTAGTCAGCCGAAAAAGCGTGTCAGCAATGCACGAACTCGATCATGAGCAGCGCACCGCCCTTGCCGACATGCTTTCGCAAATCACGGTTCGATACGACAACCTGTTCAAGACTTCGTTTCCCTACACCATGGGTTTTCATCAGCGGCCGACCGATGGCGAGGCTCATCCCGAATTCCACCTGCATGCGCATTTCTACCCGCCCTTGCTGCGTTCGGCGACAGTAAAAAAATTCATGGTGGGATACGAAATGCTCGCCATGCCGCAACGCGACATCACCGCCGAAACAGCGGCGCAATGGTTGCGGGATCTGCCCGCGAAACATTACCTGGATGTGTGACCGATTCGGCAGGCGGCCTCGGAACCAGCTATACTCCTTCCGCCATGAATGCACGAACGAACCCACGCTTCCCTTATTCAGTTCTGTTTTTCTCTTTCGCCTCGATGCTGACCTGCGCTTCCCTGTTCGCCCAGGAAGCAATACCTTCTCACGCTGTAGCCGTGCTCGATTCCATGCCGCACGCCAAGAGGATCGATCAGATTGCACTCTCACCAGACGGGACTCAGGTCGCTTTTATCTCAAGTGGAGAACTCGCGGTAATTCCCGCCAACGGCGGTTCCTCTCACACGATCGCCGTGGAGGCTAATCTTCCGCTCCGCGATGTGGCCTGGTCCGCAGATAGTAAGCGCGTCGCATTCATCGCCAATCTTCCCGGCGATATTCCCGCTGCTCAAGTCTGGACCGCCGCAGCCGACGGCACTGCTCAACTAAAGCATGCTGAGCTGAAAGGTTATGTCCAGTCCCCGCGCTTCTCTCCCGACGGTTCGAAGCTTGCGCTCCTCTTTATCGAAGGCATGCCTCGCGTTGCCGGCCCGCTGCAACCTATGACCCCACTTGCAGGAGTCGTCGACGAGAAAATTTATGAGCAGCGCATTGCAACCATCGATTTGAGCACTGATGATCTGAGCGCCGCCCGTCTCACGCAAGTCACGCCCGCGGACGCGTATGTCTACGAATACGACTGGACCCCCGACGGACAAGCGTGGGGGGCGATCGCCGCGCATGGTTCTGGGGACGCCAACTGGTGGATCGCGCGTCTCTATCTGGTGAATGCCCAGACCGGCGAGATGCGCGAGATCTACAAACCAAAGCTGCAAATCGCCGCCCCGCGCGTCTCCCCAGATGGAAAGAATGTTGCCTTCATTGAAGGACTGATGAGCGATGAGGGTTCCACGGGCGGCGACGTCCACGTCGTCCCGATCACCGGCGGTACGGCGCGAAATCTCACGCCTAACCTCAAGGCATCGGCCTCCAGGCTTAGTTGGACAGCTCCTGACCGCGTTACGTTCGTCGAAGACGTGGATGGGAATTCCGGCTTCGGCAGCGTGAGCACGAAAAGTGGCGCGGTCCAGACGCTTTGGACGGGCGAAGAGTCGGCGCCCCCAGCGGGCGCGGCATGGGCTTCAGGGCCCCAGGCCGTCGAAAAATTAATTACTGTCATCGTGCGTCAATCAGCAAGCACTCCACCAGAAGTCTGGGCGGGCCCGATTGGTGATTGGAAGCAACTTACCAACCTGAATGCTAACGTTAGACCGGCATGGGGCGAAATGCGGAATGTGCATTGGATGAACGGCGATACGCGTGTGCAAGGATGGTTGATGTTGCCAAAGGATTTCGCCCCAGGCAAAACCTATCCGCTCGTCGTCAGTGTGCATGGGGGTCCGTCGTCAGCGTGCATGTCGCGCTGGGACGAAAGGGGCATGGGCCCGCTATCGGCGATGGGGTACTTTGCTCTCTGCCCCAACCCGCGCGGCAGCTACGGCCAGGGAGAGTTATTCACGCAGGGCAACGTGAAAGATTTCGGCGGCGGCGACTTCCGCGACATCATGGCCGGCGTGGATGCGATTTCGAAGCAGTATCCCATCGACAGCAAGCGCATCGGCATTCGCGGACACAGCTACGGCGGATATATGACTATGTGGGCCGAGACCCAGACGCACCGCTTCGCCGCCGCAGTGGCGGGCGCTGGCCTTTCCGACTGGCTGAGCTACTACGGTCTCAACGATATCGACGAATGGATGATCCCCTTCTTCGGCGCTTCCGTGTACGACGATCCCGCGGTGTACGCCAAAAGCGATCCCATGCACTTCGTCACGGCGGTGAAGACGCCGACGCTTATCCTGGTTGGCGATCGAGACGGTGAAGTTCCGATGGAGCAATCGGTCGAATGGTGGCATGCACTCACCACTTTGCGGGTACCCACAGAGCTCGTAGTTTATCCGGACGAGGGGCACATGTTCATCAAACCCGCCGACGCTCATGACTACTCCTTACGCACGCTTGAGTGGTTCGAGGAATGGTTTGCGAAGACGCCAGCGAAGTAGTCGCTCGTTTGTCTCGGAACTGCACCAACCGTGCAACCTGCTCGCCTGCAAACCGGCGGGCAACCAACGTTCACTCCAGGCTATCCAACGAAAAGGTCATGCCTTGTTACTGTCGTCATGTTTCGCCCGTTTGCGGCGAGCGAGTTTATATGCTACAAAACAATTTGGAGATGCGAACCGCTGCAGAGATGTCAGCTCTCAGACATTTCGAAGGTCGATGGCACCGCGCTTGGTGTGGCCTGGTTGTTTTGGTAGCGGTGTGCTCGCTGACTGTGAGCGTGGCGACCCGCTATTCCTCTCCTTTGAATCCTTCGTCGCCGGCGGTCAAGACGGTGCGGACGCACACAACGCCGGACGCGAAACGGCAGCGTCTCGCTAAGAATGCCGCTGACTGGGCGCCGCCGCTGGTCTGCTTCGATGCTCTGCGCTCTCCCAGTTCTTACCCTCGAATCGCGCCCGCTGGGCCTCCCATACCAAGCCTGCTTCTAGAACAAAGCCTATACAATCGGCCTCCGCCTTCTTCTGAGTTCCTCTCATAAGCACTTTTACAGCGAGCCCTGTACGCGAGGTAAGATTCTCGATAGTTGGATTCTGTCGTCGGCCAATTGGCTGAGGAAGTCCTGCTCGGGAATCGAACCCAGACGCAAATGGCCAGCACTGCCGGCCAGCGGGCTCCCTCCAGAAACGCAAGATTGCTGAACTTGAACAGACGAGCTCGCATCCATGGATGCAGGCCAAGTCCGGAAAGGAAACACGCATGGGGGTCGCGCCTTTGTTGACCGAAGAAGAGCTCGACGCCCTTCGCCAGTTCAGCACCTGCATGGTCGCAAACGCGATCGAATCGTTTCACGTTCGGCTGTCTAACACAGGGTTTACCGACGCGAGCGTTCACTGCATGTTCCCGGACGCGCCCCCCATGGTGGGCTACGCGGCTACGGCCCGCCTGCGCAGCGGTGAACCTCCCATTGTCGGCACGTTCCACGACCGCGCGGATTTCTGGAACAGCATTCTCGAAGTTCCCTCGCCCCGCATCCTCGTATTACAGGACATGGATCATCCACCTGGACGCGGCGCCTTCGTTGGGGACGTCCACGCTGCCATCCTGAAGGCGCTGGGTTGCGTCGGCCACTTGACCAACGGTGCTGTGCGTGAATTGCCCGCGGTGCGCAAGGGGGGCATTGAGCTGTTCGCTGGCCACGTGGCCGTCTCCCATGCCTACGCCCACATCTTTGACGTTGGGACAACGGTCAGCGTGGGCGGAATGGAAGTCCGGCCGGGAGACTTGTTGCACGGAGATCGTCATGGTGTTCTCACGGTTCCGGCGGCAATTGCAGCTAAAGTTCCCAAGGTTGCGGAAGAATTGCAAAGTGCCGAGCAAAAGATCGTTGATTTTTGCCGATCCCGAGATTTCTCGGTGGCAAAACTACGTGAGGTTATGAAAAAGCAAAGATAGGAACGGGTTGGGCAATGCTGGTCAAGGGAAATTTCATGACTCAAGATCGCAACAGATCCGATAAGACGCGAGCTCGCACCTCCGCCAGATTGCGCGCCTGTGCTCTCGCCGCAATTTTAGCCGCGGTAGCTATCGTTTTTTCGTCCTGTTCGGGGAGCGAAAACGCTCAAGCCAATGGGCCGGCGATCACGGTCGGCGTAACCAAAGTGGTGAAAAAATCGCTGGGCCGGCAAATTACGTTGTCATCGGAGTTAGTGCCCTTTCAGGAGATTGACGTTTACGCCAAAGAGTCCGGTTACGTGAAGAAGCTGGATGTCGATTATGGAACGCACGTAAAGGCTGGCCAAGTCATGGCGATTTTGGAAATCCCCGAGTTGGAGGCGCAGCTTCAGGAAGATCAGGCAGAAATTAATAATGCGGTGAATCAGGTAAGCCGCGCGCAGCATGAGTTGTATCGCTACCAGGCGCAGTACAAGGCTCTTCATCTGCAGTACACCCGCTTAAACGGAGTTTTCGAGAGCCAGCCCGGCATTGTCGCGCAACAGGAAGTCGACGACGCGCAGGGGAAAGATATGGCGGCATCGGCTCAGGTCGATGCCGGTCAGGCGGCGTTGGAGGCGGCTCAGAGTCAGCTTTCGGTGGCCAAGGCGAAATTGGTTCATGATCAGAGCCTGTTTGATTATTCCCGAATCACCGCCCCGTTTTCCGGAGTAGTGACGGAACGGTACGCAAACCTCGGAACTCTCGTGCAGGCGGGGACGGGATCGAGCACGCAAGCCATGCCGATCGTCCGGCTCTCGCAGGACGACCTTTTCCGGCTGGTGATACCTGTGCCGGAATCTTACGTTCGATACATCCACGTCGGCGACCACGTGGATGTTCGGGTCCCCTCGCTGAACCGGACTTTTCCGGGCAAGGTGGCGCGCTTCTCGGTCGACGTGCGTGAAGACACGCGCACCATGCATACGGAAGTGGACGTTGAGAATCCGCAGCGCGTTTTGCTTCCGGGTCTCTATGCTGATGCTGACCTTTCACTCGACCGAAAAGAGGATGTTCCGACGGTGCCGGTGCAGGCGTTGAATCACGAAGGCGACAAGACTACGGTCTTCGTCGTGAATCGGAATGACGAACTGGAGGACCGTGGCGTGGAGCTAGGACTGCAGACCGCCAGCGATGCCGAGATCGTTTCCGGTCTCAATGAAGGAGACCAAGTGGTAGTGAGCGACCGCAGCGGCCTGAAGACCGGACAAAAAGTGCATCCCCAGGCAGTGCCCGTAATGCGGTACCACGAAGAGAACACCCAGTAGAACCGCAGGTCGCGGGTGCCTGAAACAAGTCCGAGTGCAACAGGACAAACATTATGCCAGGGTTCTCAATTCGTAATCCGTACTTCATCATAGTGATCTGTCTGGTTCTTCTGGTCATCGGGGTGACCAGTCTGGCGCGGATGCCGGTCGACTTGTTTCCGCCCATTAATCTGCCTGAGGTCGTAGTAGCTACGTTTTATTCTGGCATGCCCCCCGAGGATGTTGAAACCGACATTACCGATCCGCTGGAGCGCTTTTTCACGCTTGCATCTGGCGTGGACCACATGGAATCGCGCTCCCTGTTGGGCGTCAGCATCATCCGCGTCTACTTCCAGCCCGGAACCAGCGCAGACGCCGACGTAACCGAATTGTCAAACCTGGCTCTCGCCGATTTGAAACGCCTGCCACCGGGAACCCTCCCGCCGGTGGTCCTGAAGTTCGACGCTTCCAGCTTGCCGGTGGCTCTGGTCACGGTTAAAGGCGAGGGACTCAACGAGACTCAACTCCACGACTATGCCCAATTCCAGATTCGCAACCAGATCGCAGTCGTGCCGGGCGCTGAAATCCCGGGCGTGTTCGGCGGAATCTATCGCCAGATCATGGTCTATGTGGATCCCTACAAGCTCGCCTCGCGTCAACTGAGCCTTATGGACGTAGTCGGCGCAGTCAATGACTCAAACCTGATCCTGCCCGCCGGCGACGTGAAGATGGGACCGTACGACTACTTCGTTTACTCCAACAGCCTGGTCAATAACATGGATGAACTGGGCAAGGTCCCTCTTAAAGTCAAAGGCAACTCCTGGGTGACGGTCAACGACGTCGGCAAAGCCGAGGACGCTCACGGAATTCAATCCAACATCGTGCGCATTGACGGCCAGCGATCCGCCTATATTCCCATCATGAAGCAGGGGGGCGATACCAACACCATCGCGGTCGTGGATGGAGTCCGCCAGCTTACCAAACATCTGTATGACATTCCCCAGCAGATGAAGACCAGCATCGTCTTTGATCAGTCGGTGTACGTTCGGGAAGCAATCAACACCGTACTGCACGAGGGCTTTCTGGGGCTGATTCTCACCAGCTTGATGATCCTGATTTTTCTCGGAAGCTTTCGCGCGACTTCAGCGGTTCTGCTCTCGATTCCGCTATCAGCTCTCGCAGCCTTCGTTGTCCTCGCCCTGCTGGGTGGAACAGTTAACACGATGATCCTCGGCGGGATGGCGCTTGCCTTCTCCCGCGTCATCGACAATTCGGTGATTTCACTCGAGAACATCTATCGCCATCTGGAAATGGGAGCACTCCCCATGGCGGCCGCCGAAGTCGGCGGGTCGGAAGTGGCCCTCGCAGTCTTGGCCGCTACCCTGGTCGATGTCGTCGATTTCTTCCCCGTCGTTTTTCTGTACGGCGTCGCCAAGTTTCTTTTTTCCGCGTTGGCGCTTGCGTTTTGTTTGTCGTTGTTGGCTTCGTTCGTGGTGGCGATGACGGTGATTCCATTGTTCTGCTCGCGCTTCCTCAAAGCGGTCTCCCACGTCCCGGAGCAAAGACAGGATCAGGAATATGAAGTCGAACCCATATCGCCCCAGAGTCAGTCCTGGATGGACCGGTTCAACGCCCGCTTCAACCGGATGTTCAACAGGATCCTTGACTATTACGAATACTGGGTACGACGCGCTCTGCAGCGTCCCGGGCTGACAGTGGCTGTGCTGAGCGGCGTGTTTCTCGCGAGCCTGGCGATTTATCCGCTGCTGGGGTTGGCATTCTTCCCGAAGACCGATGCGGGCCAGTTCACCATCACCCTCAAAGTACCCACTGGCACTCGCATCGAGATGACGGACCAATACGTCGCGAAAGTTGAGGACCTGATCCGGCATACCGTAGAGCCGAAGGATCTCAAGCTGATTGTCTCCAACATTGGCGTAGTCCCGGATTTTTCAGCGCTCTACACCACCAACTCCGGTCCCTACACCGCGACCGTGCAAGTGGCGTTAAACGATCCGCATCGGCTCAGCAGTTTTGAATACATGGACAGGGTGCGGAAGGCGATGGCGAGCCAGTTCCCAGACATCCGGACGTTCTTCGCCAGTGGCTCCATGGTCGATGCCATTCTCAACATGGGCATGCCGGCTCCAATCGACGTGCAGGTTAGCAGTCCCGATCTTGACCAGATTTATGGTATTGCGCAAAACCTGGCCTCTCGCTTTCGCGAAGTGCACGGCGTAGGCCAAATCTACATTCCCCAAGACATGAACTACCCGGCTCTGCGGCTCGACGTAGACCGCGTGCACGCTGGCGAGTTGGGGCTTACGCAAAAAGACGTGGTCGATAACGTCATCACCGCGCTCAATTCCAATTACATGATCGCTCCCAATTACTGGGTCGATCGCAAGAGCGGCAACGACTACTACCTGACAGTGCAGTTTTTCGAACATGGCGACGCCGCTATTCACAACATGATGGACTTGGGACAGATTCCCCTGCGGGATCCCAGCAACGGAGCGGGAATGAGCTGCGGCCCCTCCGGCCCGCCGCAGCCTGGCACGGGCCATTCCTCGTGGGCATGCCTCGGACAGGGCAGGCCGACTACGGTGCTTAAGAACGTGGTGAACGTGAAACAGATCCTGACCCCGACGGAAGTCGACCACTACCAGATTCAGCGCGCCATCGACATCTACGTCACTCCAAAGACTGAAGATCTGGGACGCGTCACCAGTTCCGTTCGCGACATTCTCGCCAAGGAAAAGATTCCCGGCAATGTTCGCGTGAACCTTCGCGGAATGGTGCAAGGCATGGAAGCCTCTTTCAAAAGCTTTGCGCTGGGTTTTCTGATTTCGTTTGTCTTGCTCTTCCTGATTCTTACGGCTCAGTTTAAATCGTTCATCGATCCTTTTCTGATCATGCTTGCGATCCCGATGGGATTTGTTGGCGTTCTCATTATCCTGCCGCTGACCCACAGCACGTTGAACGTGATGTCGCTGATGGGAGTGCTGATGCTGGTCGGCATCGCGGACTCCAACAGCATTCTGATCGTCGATTTTGCCCACAATCTGGAAAAGCAGGGATTGTCCCCAGCCGATGCAGTCATTAACGCATGCCGCGTACGCCTGCGTCCGATCCTGATGACTTCGCTGGCCACCATCATTGGCATGATTCCCCTGGCGCTGAAGTTAGGGACTGGAGCCGAGCAATACACGCCCATGGCACGCGCCATTATTGGCGGCCTCACTTCGTCGGTTTTCCTGACCATCTTCATCGTCCCAGCGGCTTACCTACTGGTTTATGGCAAGGGCGGCGCGAAGAACACCGAAACCCCGGTGCCGGAGATCGCGAAATGAAGCAGCAATGTTTCGCTTACTGGTGTCGCTCACAGACCCGCGCGACGCGTCATGAAGGAGGTCAACAGGGAACCCGATGACCAGGGCCAGCATTTTGATTCGTTGCACGCTGCTGTTATCAGTATGGACTGTTCTGCTACTGTGTGCCGCGGCGCAAACTCCCGCCAAGCCGTCTGCTGAAGACCTGCCCGCGGCGCCGCAGCCGCAGTTCGCACAAAGTCCGGCTCCGAGCGTGACGCCTTCGAAGCCTCAAGTCGCGCTGGTCGCCAGCTTCCCACTCGGGGCCGCATCGCAGATGCCTGCCCCTGCTCCTCAAGCCGAGCCGTCGCCACAGCTGCCCAACGGTCCCCTGCATCTGAACCGAACCCAGGCAGAACAGTTGGCCATCAAGAACAATCCCCAGATCAGTGTGGGGCGCCTGCTTGCGCTAGCTCAGCATCAGGTGTTTCGCGAAACCAGGGCGGCGGAATTGCCCAATTTTAATGGCGCCATAACGGCCGTCGACGCCAATGAAGGCAGCCGCATCGGTGCCGGATCGCTCACCGCGTCCCGCGTGCTTGAACACGCAGGCGCGGGAGTGACCCTCAGCCAACTCATTACCGACTTCGGCCGCACTGTCAACCTTGTCTCCTCTTCCAAGCTCCTGGAGAAAGCTCAAAACGCCAATGCCCTGGCCACCACCGAAGATATCGTTCTGGCCGCCGACCAGGCCTTCTACAACGCGCTGCAGGCTCAGGCCCTGCTTAAGGTCGCGCAGCAAACTGTAACCACGCGGGGTTCGGTAGAAAATCAAATTAACGAACTGACCAAGAGCAAGCTGAAATCCACGCTGGATCTGGCCTTTGCCCAAGTAAATCTGTCGCAAGCCAAGCTGCTGCTGCTGGACGCGCAGAATAATGTCGATTCCACCCTAGCCGCTCTGACCGCGGTTCTGGGCTTCGACAAATCAGTGCAATTCGAGTTGAGCGATAACGATGCGCCATCCCCGCCCCCGCCGCCGGATGTGGATGTGCTCATCAACACCGCTCTGCAGCAGCGTCCCGATCTGCAGGCGCTCACCTTTGACGAACAGGCAGCCGAGAAATTCCGCCGCGCTCAGCGCGATCTGCTGTTGCCCACCGTCAGCGCCCTCGGCATAGCCGGAGCGTCGCCGGTGCGCCCTGACTGTTTTGGCGGCTGCTTTCCCAACTATTTTATTTCCAGCTGGTACGGCGCCATCGGCGTGAATGTAAACGTTCCCATCTTTAATGGGTTTCTTTTCACGGCGCAGGCTTCCGAAGCCAGGTACCGGGCCAACGCCGCCACGCAAAGCACCCGCGATCTGCGCGACCGGGTCGTGCGCGATGTGCGCACGGCATGGCTGGCAACCAACACAGCATTTCAGCGCGAGGATGTGGAAGCAGAACTCTCCAAAGAAGCCGACCTGGGGTTGAGTCTTGCCCAGGAGCGGTACCACCTTGGCTTGGGCTCAATCGTTGAACTCAGCCAGGCACAGTTGCAGCAAACCGACGCCGCGATCGGATACGTCAACGCCCGGTACCAGTATCGGCTATCTCTCTCAACCCTGAACTTTGAGATTGGGGCTCAACCCTGAACTTCCCACCGCAGTCGGGCGCAGGCGATGGGCAAACGGCTTGAGTCATGAAGGCAGGAACGAAGAGGAAGAAGCAATCGTCGCTCACAACTCGTCAAGGAATATTTCTTTCTCTGGGGATTGGAGCATTTGTTGCTCTCATCTTTGTGTTGGTGGCGCTCTACTGGCATCCATCTGAGTAATCAGTTCACCAGGAACCCAGCCAACAGCCGGGGGCGGCGGAAACTATTCGTACCGCAGAGCCTCAATAGGATCCAAACGCGAGGCCCGGACGGCGGGTACCATACCGCTCACCAGCCCAACCGCCGCGAGGATAAGCGTAGCTATGATCAGAGTACCCGGAGCAATGACCAGGCGGATGTCACCGGCTTCCGCGTTCTTCGCCATTGCGCTGTACAGCGTGAGCCTTCCAACGGAAAGCGAAACCGCGTAGGCGAGGATGACTCCCAGCGCGCCGCCGAGGAAAGTGATAGTCAGAGATTCCGCGAGGAACTGAAGCAGGATGTGGCTCCGGCGCGCGCCCAGCGCTTTTTCCACGCCAATCTCCCGCGTGCGCTGCGTGACGGAGACCAGCATGATGTTCATCAGGCCAACCCCCCCGATGCCCAAGGTAAGCGTACCGATAAAGCCCAGCAGAATCTTCAGGCCGAGAGTGATCATCTCGAACTGGTGGATCTGTTCCATCAGGTTAAATACATACATGGCTCGCCGGTCGATAGGGTTGAACTTGTGTTCGATGGCCATCACGGAGCGCACGGTGTGTTCCAGATCTTCATACGCAGGAGTCTCGTAGTTGAACCAGATGGAGTCGAGATAGTGCGTGTCTTTAATGTCGCTCATGGTGGTGAAGGGGACATAGATCACGCGGTTCACGTTGTCGTCGCCCCCTTGCATCTTGGGGCCCAGAATCCCGATCACTTCAACGCTGAGCCCATCGACGCGAATCCGTTCGCCCAACGCGTTGCGTCCCGAGAAAAGCTTTTCCTTGGCTTCGGAGCCTATGACGGCAACGCGCGCGTGCTGAGTCTCATCTTGGGGGTTGTAGAAGCGGCCCTGCGCCAGCTTGAGCGCGCGGATGGAAAAGACGTTGGGATAGTTGCCCGTAACATTGAACGTGAACGTTCGCGTCTCGTACTGGATGTTAGCTTGCTTGTCGGACTCTGGAGTGATCTGCGCAATCTGCGGAATGTTGGTGGTAAGCGTGTCGATGTCGTCGAGCGTAAAGCGTATGGGCACGCCCGCTTTCTGGCCGCCAGCCTGCATTGAACTGCGGCCGGGAGCCATGATCATCAGTTTGGTGCCGAAGTTGGCGAAGATGTTGGCGCACGCCTGGCCGAAGCCATTGCCGTAGGAGAGCAGCATCACAACCGTAGCGATTCCCCAAGCCATGCCCAGCATGGTGAGGGTGGTGCGGCGGCGGTTGTGCCGCATGGCGCCGTAAGCCTCGCTAAGCAAATCACCGAACATTTTCTTTTAACTCTCTCTTTAACTCTTACTCCTGCCGGAGCGCCTCGACCGGCGGCAGCATAGCCGCCTTGCGGGCCGGATATAATCCGGCCACCACGCCTGCCAGAGTCAAGCAGCCGATCGCGAGAATCGCCGACGCAGGCACCAGCTTGGGAGGATCAAAATTCCCCGGCGATTGCTGCGTACCCAGCAGCGCCATCAGCCCGCCCGCCAGCGCCATGCCAATCAATCCACTCAGCAACGTGAGCAGAACTCCTTCCAGAAAAAACTGGAGCAGAATGCTGCGGTTCGTGGCCCCCAGAGCTTTGCGCAATCCGATCTCACGCGTGCGTTCGCTCACTGCCACCAGCATGATGTTGATAACGCCGATGGCGCCGAGGGCCAGCGTCACCAGCCCTACCGTTCCCAGGAACATGTTCATGGCGTCGAAAATCTTGCCCATCATCTCGGCTTGCTCAACCGTGTCCAGGTCTTCGAATGCGTCTGCATCGTGGTAGTCGAAGCCGTGATTGCGCGCGATGATTTTATGGACTTCTTCCCGCGCCAGCCTGTGCTCGACCGGCATGCGCGGCTGATAGTTGATGAGCGAGATGGAGTTTTCATGATTCTCGCCCTTGAGCGGGAAGAAAGTCGCCATCGTCTGGAAAGGAATGTAGCCGCGCATGTTGGTCATGTTTTCGTCGCCGCGGCCGATCCGCTTCACCGTGCCGATCACTTCAAACCTTATGTCATTGAGCAGGATGAATGCTCCCAGCGCGGGTCGCCCGGGGAAAAGGTTCCTCGTCAGTTCGTCGCCTAGCACAATCACGTTGCGCCTTTGCCCTTCATCCAAGCCATTGAGCCAACGCCCCTGGTTTAGCGGAAGAAACCGGATCCCGCTGTACTGCGGCTCCACGCCCACGATCTGCCCGTTGGCGCTGGCGAATTCGCTCACCGCGTGCATGTCATCGCGCGACAGCACCGGCGAAGAACTGCGTACATGCGGAGCTTCTGCGCGGATGTCCAGATAATCCTGGTAAGTAAGCAGGTAGTTGCGCGCGGAGTTCATGCTGCCCGCCACCGTCGGTGCGCGGCCGGGAAAGAGAAACATGATGTTCTCCCCGAATTCGGCCAGCCCACGTTTGTTTCCCGAGCGGAAACCCTCGCCCAGTCCGACCAGCAGCAGCAACGATCCCACACCCCAGGCGACCCCGAACATGGTCAGGAACGAGCGCAGCTTATGCGCCCAGAGGGTGCGGAAGATCTGCCCGAAAATGTCCACGATCATCCGCATAATCAAGAACATTGTACCTACTTCCGAAGCGTGCGCTGCTCCCAGATGTCGCACTTGAACGCGCCAGGCTTCCCGCTCACCGAGCAGGGCGTGACTCTGCTGGTTAGACGTAGCAGGAAGAATGAAGATAAGGATAAAGACTAAGGATAAAGACAAGGATAAAGACAAGGTCTGTTATGACAATCGTGTCGTTCTGTGCATAGGCCCCGGTCGACGAGCACCGCTAGCTGACAAGTCCAGCGAACTTGTCCAGGTCGATGTTGCCGCCAGACACGATGGCGACGATCTTGCCGGAGCCGGCACGGCCAGCCAAACAAGCCGCAACCGCGCAAGCTGCAGCACCTTCGATAATCATCCGGTTCCGTTCTGCCACCATCTTCATGGCGTTCGCCGCTTCGGTGAGAGTCACCACCAAAGATCCATGCAGTAACTCGCGCGCCAACTCGAACATACCGGGGAAGACCGTCTTGCTGCCGATGCCGTCGACGAACGATGGTTTATATTCGACCGCTTGCGGCTCACCGGCAGCAAGCGATGCAGCCAGCGGGGCCGCAGTCTCAATCTCGGCGGCGTAGATACGCACTCCGGGCGCCAGTTCTCGCAATACCGCGGCGATCCCGCATGACAATCCTCCACCGCCCCAGGGAACTACCACGGCGTCTAAATTAGGCAAGTCTTCCAGCAGTTCCAGCGCGATCGTGCCATTCCCCGCCATCACATCCGGATCGTCGAAGGCATGGATGAAGGTGGCGTCGATGCCCGGGTAGGCGCGAGTCTCAAAAGTCCGCCACCACTCGGCAAAAGGAACTTGAATTACACGCCCGCCCATGCGTTCGACAGCGCGAATCTTCGTAGCCGGAGCGGTGTCTGGAGCGATAATCGTCGCGCCCACCCCAATTCGCCGAGCGCAGAAAGCCACGCCTTGCGCCATGTTGCCGGCCGAAGCGGTTAAGACACCGCGCGTGAGCCGCTCGCGCGGGGTCCGCGCCATAACATTCGCGGCTCCGCGAATTTTGAACGAGCCGATCGGCTGCAGGTTTTCTAACTTCAGATACAAGTTCGCAGGCGCGTCCGCATTGCACTGGATGAGCGGCGTACGCAGGGCAACCGACGCAATGTTTCGCCGCGCTGCTTGCGCCTCGACGGACGTTATCGTCATCTCGATATCTTAACCGTTACTCAGTGATGAGCGCCTGCGCACGGACGGTCGCTTGTATCTGTGGGACGTTGCCTCGACGCGAGAACGATGCGGCAGAGAGCGGCACGAAGCGGCGTCGCAGCAGCCGCTGAGATCCCCCTCCGACACGCCTGCGTTATGCCAACAAAAATTTACCAACAGTTTATTTTCCCTTAACATAACTGCAAAGCTGGCTTCCTATCTTTACCTATGCTGCCGCACCTCGACAGCGGCGCACGCCACTCCGCACGCAGCGTAAACCCCAGGCTCCTTGGATAGAGCGCGCCAATTTGATACTCGAGGATGCGTCAACGTACAGTAAAATGTCGAACAACCTATTACCGGTGATTTAGATCGCATCTTGCATGCTTTAACTCGCGCCGCTCGCGAATGTTTTCATCCGAAATTCACAATTGCGTAAAATCCCGGTAATCATGTGTACGTAGAGTCTATTGGTTCACACGCATTTTGAGTTTCTTCGAAGTTTTGCCGAGATCCAGCCGGCGGCAAGACAAGAGATCGGCTCCATGAAAGTCAGCTCGAAAACGAGATCCCTCTTTCTACCCAAGGCGACACCAATTCAGCTCATGCCCCGATTGCTTCTCGCTGCATTATTTTTCCTAACCAACATGCTCCAGTCGCCAGCTCAGAACGTTGTATTGACAGGCGCAATCGGTGGTCGCGTAATCGATCAGACGGGAGCAGTTGTGCCGGGGGTGTCGGTCGCCGTGCGGAACCTCGCCACCGGCGTCGAGGAATCTGCCGAATCCAACCATGCCGGACTCTACCGGTTTCCCGTCCTCATGCCCGGCACCTATTCCATCACTGTAAGTCTCAATGGCTTTCGCGATGTCCAGGCCTTGGTGCAAGTGCGTGTAGGAAATACCACCTCGCAGGATATCAAGCTGCAAGTAGGAGCGGGCGGAGACACGGTCAAAGTCATCGGAACGACGCCGCTGCTGCGGCCGGAGGAATCCTCCGCCAGCACGGTCATTGATCGGTCGCTGATTGAGGAGTTGCCGCTCAACGGACGTAAATACACCAACTTTATGACGCTGACGCCGAACACCAGCTACGACGGCGACACCGGCCTCGTCAGCGTCGCTGGACAGCAAGGTGGTGAAGACTCGGGATACGCCAACGGAAATGGATCCAATGCCTTCACTGTGGACGGTAGCAACGCCACCAACAACTACTTCGCCGACATTGTCGGCCGTAATCGCATTCCGTATCTGTATGGCGAGGACTCGATCCAGGAGTTTCAAGTCGCGGTGAGCCCGTACACGGCGGTCTATGGCGGTGGAGCGGGTTTCGTGAATGCCGTGACCCGGTCGGGTAGCAACGCCTTCCACGGCAGTGCGTTCTATTACAACCGGAACTCCGCTACCGGGGCTAACGACGCCCTCGATAAAGCCGCCGGCTATCCGAAGCCGGAAGATGCTTTGCAGCAATTTGGCGCCGGGGTGGGCGGGCCAATCCAGCACGACCGTCTGTGGTTCTTCGTGGATTACGAGCAGCAACTGCACAACGATCCGATTCCCGTCATCAATTCGGCATTGGCCACGAACCCTTCGAATTTGGAAGCCTTTGTGCTCGCTAATTTCTTTCCACCCTCGGTAACAACGGCCCCGACCCTGCCTCCGCCGAACGGACCGTTGCCGGTACCGAACCTCGATACCCAACCCCAAGTCCCGGGCGACCCGTACTACCAGATCTACCTGCAGCAAGTGTCGAACACGATTAACGCCCTGAACTCCAATCTCGGCCTCAAGGCGAGAAAAGGCAACGATTGGGTGATGACGCCGCGCCTCGACTATCAGCCCAGTTCCCGGGATGGCCTGTTCCTCAGCTTGAACTTGAACCGCTTCAATTCACCCGGAGGTGTCATCCTTGACCCGACCGTGGGCAACTATGGTACCCAGACGCTGGCCAACGCCTATGTGCGTACTTTTCAGGCCAGCGTAGGCTGGACGCACCCGTTCTCTTCAAGACTGCTGAATGAATTTCACGCGAGCACTTCGCAAGACCATGAACTCGCGACACCGACCGGCTTCACTCCGAACATGCCGACGGTAGTGCTGGACAGTCCTGCGACATTTACCCTAGGAAACTCCGCGTTCTCCATCGGAAGAGTTTTTGAAAGACAGTACTCTGTAGCCGATCGCATTGATTACGTGATCGGCAAGCACACATTGCAATTCGGTTTCGATTGGAACCGCTCTTGGGATGCCGACACCGACGACGGCGGCGCGGACCCCAACGAGGCTGTCGACTTTGGCTCGCCACTCGGTCTTTATGAGTTTCCGAATCTGGAAGCTTTTGCCCTCGGAGAGTACATCAATTTCAGCCAGGCTGCGGGCAATCCGACGTTCTCTTTTGCCGTGCCTTACTACGGATTCTACGTGCAGGATACTTACCGCGCATTGCCGAAGTTGACGCTGGAAACGGGCCTGCGCGAGGACTTCCAGGTGTACCCGCAACCGGCGGAAAATCCCGCCTTCCCGCTCACCGGACAATATCCGAACCAGTTTCAACGTCTGGCGCCGCGCTTCGGATTTGCCTGGCAGCCGGCGACGAAAACGGTCGTGCGCGGAGGCTTCGGCATGTTCTATACGAACATGAACGGATTGAACTACCGCAACGCAGTGATTTCGAATGGGCTGGCCTCGCAGCAGTCAGAAGTAGGGGCCAGTTACACCTCGGGTCCGCCAAATCAACAGGCGCCCTCGTTTCCCAATATCCTCCCCGCCAATTCCCCTCGGTTCGAAGCTTCCCCGGATATTTCCCTGGTCTCTCCGCAGTTCCGGGTGCCCTACATTTTGCAGGCGAGCTTGCAGATCGAGCGCGAGATTTTCGAAAACACAACTTTGAGCATCGGCACCATGTGGAATCACGGGGTGCACATCATTTCGGGCAGCGCCTATGACGTGAACCTGGAGCCCTTGCAAGGCACAACCACGTTCATCGTCTGTCCTTCCGCCGCCACAACGGCGTCTTCCTGCAACGGACCAACCTACACCTTACCCAACATGGACAATGGTCTGCTCACCGATGGCCGCATTAACCCCAACCTGGGCCAGATCCAGGAGCTCATCAGCCCGGCGCAAAACTATTACAACTCTTTCTTCGCGCAGTTGCAGCGCCGCATGTCACGAGGTCTCTCGCTGCAAGTTTCTTACACCTTCGCCAAGAGCATCATGCTCGATGGCATGGACTTCAACAATCAGTTCGACTTCAGCAATACCCATGCTGCTTCGCTGCTCGACCAGCGCCAAAGAATCAGCGTTGCCGCCGTTTACCGGCCCGAGCTGCAAAAACTGGCCAGTTCCGGCACCGGTCGCGTGTTGCTCTCGGGCTGGACGATGAGCAGTGTCATGGAGTTCTCCTCCGGCCGTCCCTACGCGGGTTTGTTGGGCACCGCGTGCACCACTCTCAGTCCTACGCACCCGGGGACACCATTCGCTAACTACGGTTGTGGCGGCGCCGATGACAACCTCAACGACACCGCCTTCAACCAGGACACCGCAGCCACCGCAGGAGGCATCAATGGCGCCGGCCCGACGCCCGGCATCGGCCTCAACTCTTTTTACGGCCCAGGGCTGGAGCGTATCGATGTTGGTCTGGCTCGCAGCATTGCGATCCGGGAAGGCAAGGAACTGCAATTTCAGGCCCAGGCATTCAATCTGTTCAACCACGCCAATTACTACGTGCAGAACGGCGATGGCATCAACCAAATACAGTACAACCCCATCGGCAACAACTGCGGCGACGGCAGGACGCTAAACCAGACCTGCTATCTGGTGCCGAATTCGGGGCCGGGCAATTTTGGAACTTTTCAGGAAATCAGCCCAAACGGTCTGCCTCGCGTGTTGCAGTTTTCCGCCCGATTCACTTTCTAAGGCTGGCTACTTATGAGAATTCTGGTCATCGAAGATGAAGCTAAGACCGCCAAATTTTTGAAGAGGGGATTGGGAGAGGCAGGCTTCGTCGTCGACGTCGCCGCCGACGGATTGGACGGCCTCTACCTCGCGCAGGAATTCCAATTCGATCTTGTCATTCTCGACGTGATGCTCCCCGGACTGGATGGCTGGCAGGTGCTCGCTCGCTTGCGCGAAAAAGGCCGGCGCGCCCTGGTACTTTTTCTGACTGCCCGCGATGCCGTGCACGAGCGGGTACGAGGCTTCGAACTGGGAGCGGATGACTATCTGGTAAAACCGTTCGCCTTTTCTGAATTGCTGGCCCGCGTGCGCTCGCTGTTGCGCCGTGGACCTCCGCATCCGCAAGAGACGCTTCGCTTGTCCGACCTCGAAATCGACTTGTTGCGCCAGCGTGCAACGCGCGCCGGCCAGCGCTTGGAGCTGACTTCCAAGGAGTTCCTTCTTTTGTCCCTCCTGGCACGGCGCGCGGGAGAAGTGCTTTCGCGAACTCAGATCGCCGAAGCCGTTTGGGATATGAACTTCGATAGCGACACCAATGTCGTCGACGTGAATGTGCGAAGGCTGCGCAGCAAAGTGGACGATCCTTTCTCTTTTAAATTGATTCATACCGTCCGAGGCGCAGGCTATGTCCTGGAATCCGAGGGCTAGATTCGCGCAGGCGAGGCGTTTCTGGGGTAGTCTTGCCTTCCGCCTAACCGCCTGGTATGTGCTCGCCGGCTTGGCCCTGGTCGTCTTCACCAGCGCCAGTCTTTATTTCCTGCTGGTCACCGAACTTAAAAAAAGCGCAGACTTGTTTCTCGCCGACAAAATCCATGTGCTGCGCACGATGCTGCAGGAGCGTCCCGACGACCGGGACGGACTGCGCGAGGAGATTGAACTGGAGTCGGCCGCGAGGAGATACGAACAATTCTATATCCGTCTTCTGGACGAACGAAACGTTCCAATTTTGACGACTCCGGGAATGGCGGAGCAACTAGATCTGCCACAATTGATCGCTCGAACCCAAAGCCACCTGCAGCGTGCTCAGACCATTCCGGGGAGAAACGGCCGGTTGTTTCTCGTGATGAGCGCCGCGATGCCCGTAGGCAGTTCCGCGCAAACCGACACCGCCCAGATAGCAATCGATATTTCCCAACAGGAAGCATTGCTGGCACGGTATCGCCACCGTTTCGGCCTCATCCTCCTGGGTACGCTCGCAATCTTTCCCCTGGTCGGTTACCAGATCGCACGCCGCGGCATTCGCCCGGTCAGAGAGATAGCGATGACAGCCCGCCATATCAGTTCCACCAACCTGAACGAACGCATCCAGCCTGAAGGATATCCTTCCGAACTTGCGTCTCTGGCGGCCACTTTCAATCGAATGCTGGATGGCCTGGAAGAATCTTTCGAGCGCATTTCCAGATTCTCCGCCGACATTGCCCACGACCTGCGAACTCCGGTAAACAACATCCGCGGTGAGGCGGAAGTGGCCCTGGCCCGGGCCCGAACGGTGGAGGAATACCGCGATGTTCTGGGCTCGTGTCTGGAAGAAGCCGTGCGGCTATCCGACCTCATTGGCGATCTCCTGTTCCTCGCCCGGGCAGAAAGTCCGCTAGCTCACCCGCGCCGAGAGAGCATCAACGTCGGCGAATTGCTTTCGGGCATTCGCGAATATTACGAAGCTCCCGCCGCCGAGCGGGGCGTTTCTCTTTCCACGGCCGTGCCGAGCGAACCCGTCATCGCGCAACTGGACCGCTCTCTTCTGCAAAGGGCTGTGGGCAACCTGGTTTCGAACGCCTTGGCCCACACACCCTCCGGGAAATCCGTCGTGCTCGGCGCCTCCGTCGAACCTGCAGCCGTCCGCATTGAAGTTTCCGATGACGGTGTGGGCATTCCTGCGGAAGCGTTGCCGCGTGTATTCGACCGCTTTTTCCGCGTGGATCAGTCGCGCTCTCAGGCTTCCGGCGGAACTGGGCTGGGACTCGCCATCGTTCAAAGCATCATGCTGTTGCACGGTGGAAATGTGGAAATCGCGAGCGAAGTTGGGCAAGGCACACGGGTCACTCTCCGGCTACCCGTGTCCTCCGCCGCATAGCCCGATCCAACCTGACCAAGCTCCAACATGACCAAGCCCCAACCCGACCAAGCCCCCAACCCGACCCCGATCCAACATGACAAAAATGTAATCTCCGCGTCATGCTGCCGTTAGAGCTGGTCCGTTACTTTCGACCTGCGGTGTGCAAGCGGCGCTGGTCGTATTCCCGTCCGATGTCGCACGGCCGATTCCGGTTGCGTGATTGAAATAAATTCTAGAGGAGAATGCCATATGTCTCGAATCGCGTCTCGAACTAACTCTCCAAACAAATCTCGCATTAAATATTTGCTCATCGCCCTGCTGGCGATAGGACTGAGCGTTCCGGCGCTCGCGCAATCCGTGCCGTTCCCGACCTATTCACCGGGCCAGAACACGAACGCGACCACCGGCCCAACCTATGCGCAGCCCTTGTCCAACCCGTGGGTCGTCAGCGACGGCACAATCCTTACCCCCGCCGGCACGCAGGTTTACCTCGGCACCACGACCCGCGCCAAGGCCGTTGCTCTGAACCCCACCGGAAACCACACCGCCGCCGTGCTTCAAATGGGCGCGTCACAAGCCGTCACGATTTTCAACATTCAGACCGGCGCTATCTTGCAGACCTACTCAGCGGTGGGGGGCACGGATCCAGACGGCAGCACCACCGGCATCAGCTATACGCCGGACGGCAAGTACCTGCTGTTCAGCCAGGACGGCAATTCCTACTATGGCAGCTTGCTCCAAGGCGGCTTTGTTGGCATTGCCCGCGTCAGCCCGGCCGGCCTGCTCTCGGACTACGCTCAAGTCAGCGTTCCGATGGATGTCCTCAACTCCACCTATAAAGTTCCCCCGTCTCCCCAGTTCGGCTATCTGAGCAACGTCACCTGCTTCTCGAACAGCCCTGGAGGGACCACTGGCAGCTTTGACATTCCGTGCGGCTACCCCGTCTCGGTTTTCTCAGATGCCGTGTTGACGTCCTATCCCATGGGTATCGCGATCTCGCCGGATGCCAAGACCGCTTACGTCGTTCTGGACAACAACGATACCCTGACGAAGATCGACCTGACCGCGTCGACGCCGGTCGAGGGTCCGGAGGTCCGCGTCGGTAACGTCCCGCACAGCGTTGTGATTTCGCCGGATGGTACAACCGCCTACGTTTCCAACGAGGCTGGCCGGATTGCCACCGCCAACGACTTCCAGGAATACTCCAACGGCACTCCGGTTGTTGCTGACTACCCGACTGGCTCCACCGCTACCGGCACCGTCTCCGTGGTCAACCTGTCCACGTTTAAACTCACCGGCAGCATCTCCACCGGTCTGCACCCGACCGGCATGGCCTTCTGGGGTAAGTACCTGTTGGTCGCCAATACCTATAGCGACAGCATCTCCGTGATCGACACGACCTGCAACCAGGAGGTGCGCAAGATCGATCTCGGGCTTCCGATCGGCCTGCCCGGGGAACGCAGACCGGCTTACGGCGCTGGGCCGAACTCGATCGCCGTCGATGCCGAGAGAAATGTCGCTTACGTGGCGCTCTACAATGCTAACGCCATCGCTGTGGTCGATCTCAGGGAAAACACGTGGAATCCCGTCCTGGGCATGATTCCGGTAGGCTATGCGCCGAGTTCGGTTGCTCTGGACACGGCAGACAACGCGCTGCTCGTGGCCAACGACAAGGGTATCGGCACCACGGGCTACGGGGTGGAGCCGCCTCCGACGGATACGGCCGAGAATTCGTACGCAAAATACTACGGCGTGTCCGACTTCAACACCCACCAGGATCTTGGCACTGTCAGCATCGTTCCCATTCCGAACCCCGCAACCCTGTGGGCAATGACGCGGCAGACGTTCCAGAACAACCACTGGGATCTCTTCGAGAATATCTTGAGTGCCTCCGGTGGCAACCGGTTTAAGAGGCCGGTCGCAATCCCGAAAAAGATCGGCGATCCCTCGCTCATCAAGCACGTATTCCTGATCATCCGTGAAAACCGCACCTACGACCAGATGCTGGGTGATGTCACGGAAGGCAATGGCGACGCCTCCCTGGCGGTTTTTGGCGACAACTCGACCTACGCCGAATACCCCGTCGTAACGCCCAACGCCCACACGCTGATACAGCGCTTCCCGCTTCTGGACAACTTCTACGACCCCAGCCGCCAGTCGGCCGACGGTCACAACTGGATCACGCAGGCCATGGCGCCCTACGCCGACGACATCCAGTCACCGGACTGGCTGCGCGACTATCCGTCTAACGGCGGCGATGTGATTGCCTATCAGAAGAAGGGCCACCTGTGGGACCAGGCTGTGAAGGCCGGCGTCTCGTTCAAGAACTACGGCGAATACATCGAGTACAATACGTTCGACTGTGCAGAGACTCACCTTACGCAAGCAAACGGCTATAACGGTCCCGGTTATGCCGCTCCATTGCCGTTTCTTGTTTCGGACAGCTGTGAGCCGAGCTGGACTCAGTTCTACAACGACACATTAGAATATGAGAGTGGCAAGGAGCCGCAGCTCAAGTACTACAACGCCATCGGCTCGGTCTCCCCACTCCCAAACCTGATGAGCCACACGGTCCAGAACTTCCCGCAGTTCGATCTTGGCATTCCCGACCAGTACCGCGTCGACGTCTGGAAGCAGGATTTTCAGAAGGACGTCAACAAAGGCACGGTGCCGCAGCTCGAGTTCATCTGGATCATGTCCGATCACACCACCGGCCCGCCGAACGCGACAGCCGAACAGGCCGATAACGACCTGGCTATCGGACGCATTGTCGACTACATCAGCCACAGCCGCATTTGGTCCAGTTCGGCGATCTTCATCGAGGAAGATGACGCGCAGAACGGCGTCGACCACGTTGACGGTCACCGCAGCCCGGGCTATATCATCAGCCCCTACGTCACGCAGCAGGTAAACTCCGATGGCACCGGAGCCGGCGTAACCGAGGAAAGCACTTTCTATACGCAGGTCAACATGACCCGCACGATCGAGCAGATTCTCGGCATGGCTCCCATGAACCAGTTCGACCTCGTGGCCTCGCCGATGAGGACGCTCTTCGTCGACAATCCGCCCGCGAACAACTTCCTGCCGTGGAGGCACGTGGCAAACGGGGTCCCGCTATGTTATGGCGTTGCAGGGTATGTGCCTCCAACCAACATCAGCCCCAGCTTCAACACCTGCAGCTCCGTCTCAACTGCGGCCCTGCAGGATAGCCCCGCAATCAAAGCCCTGCGGGCGGGTTGGCTCCAGAAGAAGGCGGAGATCTCCGCCGGCAAATATCACATTCCCGACTCCGAAGATCCGGACACTGTCAGCCATTACGACTGGTACGATGCCACCGGATACAAGGTCCCTTTCCCAGGCGAGAAGACGGTTCGCCCGGCGAGCGACTTCAACAAACCAGCACCCACCACCGCTGACTCGGACGACTAAAACGCCGTTCGACTGTAACCAACCCTCTCTCCGATCCCAGAGAGAGGGTTTTTTGTTCGCATCTCAAACGCAAAGTCCCCAAAGGAAACCCGCCGCGCCACCCACAGTGAGTTCTGAACCCGTTTGGAAAATTTTCTGCTCCACTTGATTCTTCAACCGCTTACAAGAAGCCGAAATTGTCCCGTTATGAGCGGTTTCTGCCGCGTTGTGAGCATGGAATCACTGCAGTTTTACTACAGCGCTTCCCCACTATCGAAGACAACAAGTAAATTCGGTGGCGCTCGACAGTAGCCTCATGGCGCAGTCCCGATTACACGCAAGAGCATTCCGCTGCCCGCTGGAACTTTTACGTTGCCCCTGACCGATAACAACTTGATCTGACCAACCGGATCGCTCCGACCTGCGTGCGCAAGGGTCAAGTTCGGCAAATCGTAAAGACCACAGGCATCGGAAGAGAACACCCATAGCGCTTGCAGCTGGTCGTTGCTCGCGACCTCGCCTCGACATTTCATACCGGGTCTTGAACTGATGTGAACCAGCACGCCACTGCCAAGCACAGATCTCCCAACGATATTTGAGCTGTTTGCCACAAAGCCTCCGCGATAGACAACCTCTCCGCCGATCTGATCAGTGGTCCATTCGTTTTCGGAAGTTCCTCGATCCGGGCCGCTCTCCGGAATCTGAGCTTCGGATACATCCATCATGGTCGCCAACGCCCGCAGGTTCGTTATTATCGAAACGCTCCGTTTTCCCATTGCCAACGTGTCAAAGCGCAAGGAGAGGTCCGCTATCATTCCGTTAGCCGCAGGTCTGGTAGACACAATATGTCCAATGACTTTGGCACCAGCATGAATCTTGCGACCTCCAGGCAATGGCACATCCTGCATAACTCGGGCACTGATTTGCTCCCCCACTCGCGCCTTGTCCGAGCGCAGGGAAGAATTCAACTGAACCGGTAGGATGGTCCCTGCGGGAATCTTGTCCTGCGCCAGCAATTGCATCGAGAACGCGATTAGAGTGACGAACAAAAACTGTTTCATACCGAATACCCTCCGGAGTTACGTCATAAGTGGCGCCTCGTTTCAGTCATCATTATTTTCCGCAGTTCTCGCTTGGCATCGGTTGGACTCTCCACCGGCATCTTGAGAAGAGCCTCACGCTGTCCCAAGAAGAAGCAGGACCGTTTTCGTGGGATCGATTCCGAGGAAGACGATCCTGCCGGCCACAAAAGCACGATAACCGTCGTTTTCGTGCTATCACCTCCGATGCGGTTTCCTTCATCCAGTTTTGCATTGCGAACCCTACTTGCCGCCACCGAACGCGTAACCAATCGAGAAGCCGTAGCGAACCAGGTGGCTGGAACTGAATTCGAAATTGTTGTTAATCAGGTACAGGCGGACCTCAGGCCGCACAAAGAAATTCCCATATGGGTAAAAGCGAACCCCTCCGCCAAAGTCACCCATGAAATGGTTGCTGCTGACGTAATTGGTGCAGTCTCCATAAAAATCGCAATTGTTGTAACTGTTCGAGTAGAAGCGAACGCTTTCTCCACCGATTCCCGCCAGCGCCTCAGCTCCAAAATACTTAGTGAAACGCCGGGCATACATGGCGTTAAAGTCGTAGAAGATTGGCCGGAAGGGCACTTGGCCACCGTACGAGCCCTGGCTGGCTTTCCAGTTCACTTCGGCTTGCACGCCCAGGTTTCCCTTGAGGAAAGGCTTGAAGAGAACATCTCCATTGAACCCCACGAAGGCACCACCGCCCTCAGCCGGCAGCAATTCCCCGCCACTGAAAGTACTGCCAGGCGAGGTAAGCGATCCTCCAGCGAAGGCAACGTCAATCTGTTGCGCATGGGCCATCGGGGCCCAAGAACAAATCCACCATGTAATTGCGACTGCAATCAGCTTTCTCATCTGTCCTCCATCAGCAATCACTATTCCAGAGGAATTGCGTTCCAGTCGTCCCCCTTGTTTCGCATCATCAGTCTGCAGCCTGCCGATAACCAACGTTGAGAGAGCGAACTGGCAGCCGGAACCAGGGCTAGGTCACAGTCGATGGTCACGCGGCTGCCGGTTGGGGGGAAGCCTTCAAGACCGTGGTAGTTTTCGTTCATCAGAACTTCTCGATTTTCTGTCGGCACGCGTCATGCGGATAAATAGGCCCCTCGGTCGTTGAATTGATCTCTCTGACCTTTGGGCCACGAGTAGAGATGACCAACGTCCACGATGATCTGGCCATCAGGAGCCACTGCCAACTGGGCGCGGTCCATCGGTCGGGGAGCCGGACCCTCGAAGTTAATTCCCTCGCTGTCGTAGCCGCTGCCGTGGCACGGGCACTTAAATTTGTTCTCCGCGGGCTTCCAATCGGGAGTGCAACCTAAATGCGTGCAGCGTGCATAAATGACAAAAAGCCGATCAGGAGTTCGATCGACCCAAATCCGATACTTCTGCAGCCATTTCTCGTCGATCCCTAGGACGTAGTCGGCCGGATACCCAATCTTGAAAACGGTGGCTGGCTCAAACAACACACGTGGCAGAAAGAATCGGAAGAACGCGATGAACCACGCCGTCAGAAAGGCCACCACGCAGCTCCAAACAAATCTGCGGCGCCGCCGGTCCGTGACGGTGTTCGTCGGTCCGACGGAAGACACGCCGGCTGCGGCTACTGCTTTCGAAGTCCCGATTGCCGGAGTGCCTACGTATTGCGCGGGGTTCAGCTTTAAGGCCGATCGAGTTGCGGTCGCCATGGGCACCTGTTGTGCAGGTTGGCTTTCTCCTTGCACGTCTTCCACGGCTGTTTTCTCAGGCACTCTATTACTCTCTTTCTAAGTTCGGTCCGAACGACCTCAACCTGTCGACCGCAAGAATCCGTTATCCCGCAGGCCTCGACGCAGTCGTTGCTGTTACCGGAGTCTTCGTCGACAAGCTAGCTCCGATCTTCTGTTCGAGTTCGCCCTGACATCGAAGGCAAAATTGCGTCCACGGCAATGCTTGCAACCTCTGATCCTGAATCTCGTCACCGCACCCCACACATATTCCGAAGGAGCCATCCGCGATTCTCTCGAGAGCCGCTTCAATCAAGCGCAGAACCGTTCTTCGCTGGCTGCTCCGCTCGAACAAAGATTCCTTTGAGAGACTGATGACCCTCCGGTCTGCGCTGTCTTGTGTTGCATCGACGTCCAGAGACTGTGCTTCCTGATCCAGACGGCGCAAGAACTGCCGGGTCTCATGGCTCTGAAGTTCAAGCTTTCGCCTAAGCTGGTTGATGTGGATTTCTTTCATCGTCGTTTTCCTCATGGGCCGTGCTGTTCAGAATATTTTCTTAAGACCTTGTTCTTCATTCGCTAATCGCAATTTGGGATCGCCGACGAGATTGCGTCCGACGAGTCACAGAGATGCCTTCGCAACACTTGTTTGTGAGAGACGATCCAGATGCCCCCGGCGTTCGCCACATAAAGCAGGCTGCGGGCATCGTCGCGCGCTATGCTGGTGACGCCATCGAAGGTCTCAAGCGTACGCGGATGGACTGGATCGCTTATATTCAACAGGCGAACCGACTCGGGAACATTGCTCGCGCCGGAACCAGTGGATTGGTCTCGTATCGAGCGGGATAGCTTCGCGTTTGTTGACTTCTCCGGGGTTTCTGAAAGGGCGAGCCCCGAGTTCAGCAGGGTCAGGTCTCCCTGAGAGACATGGCTAACAACTCTGGGCTTTTGCGGTTTTGTTACATCAACAACTGTGAAACCTGATCGCGAAGACTGCCGTACGTACAGGTAATCTTTCCTGCCTATTTGTTGTACGAACATTTGCCGTGCCGGGTTGCCCGGCAGCGACAGGTGGCCGACGACCTTCGCCTCGGTCGAGGTGTAGAAGTCCCCAGGAGAGGCCTCGGCGCTCGTCACCAGGAAAAGTGCGCTAATTACCAGGAGCAAGTATTCGAATCTTTGTCTCTTTCGGATCAGTTTCGTTCTATTCATTGCATTGCTCCTCTGTAGAGTTGTTCGGAAATCAATACCTTTCATAAGCACCTCCTACGCATCGAGATCTTGGAACGCCCACTCCGCCTTTTCAGTGTTTCGGAGATAGGAATCGAAGAATCGGAGCAAGAAAGGCGTCTGACTCCCTATCCCCGCGAACAGTAGAACTGGAACTTCGGGCTTAATACGCTTCATTTTGGCGCGAACTGCGCTGCCAGTCGCATCGGGCAGGTCGTACTCGAGGAGCACGCCGTGGATGGGTTCTTTCATGAGAATTGAGAGACCCTGACTTCCCGTGGTTGCGGACAAAACCTCGTACCCAGCCGTCTCCAGCATGTACTTCAGGGCATCGAGATACTCTTTGTGGTTTTCTACACAAAGAACTCTGACGTTATTCATTGGTCTCCTCCTGACCTGCATAGCTTGTCCGGCGCGGGTTGTTCGTTGCGGTGTATCTCAGCCGATCAGTTTCCTTTTCTGAAATCGGCTGCCTCCGCAGCAGTATTTCTCGAAGTTCTTTCTCTGAAATCGGCTTTTTTCGCAGCGGTACCTCTCGAAGCGTCCATTCGATGCGATCGACAGTCTCGGAAATGACTTGAACGCACTGCCGGTTTTGGATCGAGTCCGTTGTTGGGGAAATGGCACCCAGAGCGTTCCGAATAAGTTGATTCATTTCAGAGATCACTTGCATTCTGAGCAGCGCAGCTTCCTGTCGCTGGTTTGCCGCATCCATGAATCCCGCGGTCAACCCTGCAACGACGATCGCCAAAACGCTCTCGGCCAACAGTCGTTCCCAGTGACGGCCGAGATCTGCAACCAGGAAGCGATGCATGAACTCCGTCACAAGAAAGGACGCCAGCCCAACCACCACCGACACGACGATTACGCGAGGCTTTACTCTCCCGGCGACGACAGTTCGGGTTTGCGGTCTGTCGAAACGAGCCAAGTGAACCTCCAATTCCGGCGCAGCCGAGTGTGCGTGAAGCTCGATCAGGCCGTGCGTAGAGACGCGTCTAACGAGATCCGAATCGAGGCGAATTCTCCCTGCGAGTTGGCTTGCATGTTTGTTACTCGAACCTGAGTCGCGCTTCACGATTTATTTTGTGCTAAGGAGATATTCGACATCTACCCAACATCGCGTTTACGCTTTTTCATCTCAACACAGAAGAGCATTAAGAAATCCTGAAGTGTTTCTGAACTTTTCATTTCGGCAGGCTCCAAAGCCGACGACCTGGGGTAAAGTGTGAGTCATGTTTAGCGCAGAAAACATTCACCCGACAGAAGCGCTCGACATTCTGGTGGTCGAAGACGAGCACAAACTGGCTAACGCAATTGCGGAGGGACTGCGTCGCAATGACTACCAAGTCTCGGTCGCCTATTCCGGGGAATCAGCACTCGAGCAACTACGTGATCACAACTTCGACTTGATTCTCCTGGACATCATGCTGCCGCGGATGGGTGGTCTTGAGACCCTGCGTGAACTGCGTCGCGATGGATTCAAAATGCCAGTATTGGCCCTGACCTCGAAGGGCTCCGTGGATGACCGTGTGCGCGGTCTGGATGCCGGCGCAGACGATTATCTTGTCAAGCCTTTTGCTTTCCCCGAGCTGCTCGCCCGCGTGCGCGCACTTCATCGCAGGGCCAGTCCCGCGGCGGCTTCAGTGTTGCAGTTGGCGGATCTGAGGATGGATGTGAGCGGGCGAATAGCCACGCGAGGCGATCAGGTAATCGAGCTCACAGAACGGGAATTTGATCTGCTCGAATATCTTCTGCTTAATAGCGGATCGGTAGTCTCCCGAGAGATGGTCGCCCGCGACGTATGGAAGACAACGTTGCGCTACACTTCGATGGACAATGTGATCGACGTGCACATTGCTCGTATCCGGCGAAAGATCGATGATCCTTGTCCGGTTAAGCTTCTCCACACCGTCCGCGGTGTAGGCTTTGTGATGCGGGTGGAGGGCGCGAAGAAGTGACCATCCGGCTTAGTAATATCAGAAGTCGCCTCACGCTTTGGTACGTCGCCATTTTCGGTCTCCTGTTTGCCGCTTACATTTGCAGTGCGTGTTTTCTTCAGTATTGGCAATTGAAGCAACAGCTTTACCATGCCGAAGTACAGGACATGGAGACCGTGCAGGGTCTTCTATACTTCACCGCGGACGGACACCTCTCGTTACATGAGGAGTACTTCAATCGGCCTGCGTCGCGACGCTTGCTCGACCGGTTGTTGGAAGTTCTCGATTCAAGTGGGCACCTGCTTTTCCGCAACAGCAAGCTCGATGGAGACACACTGGGCGGCCGGCTTCTACCCGACGAAGGCGTAAACGGCTTTTCCCCGCGCAGCCTTCGCCTCGCGGACGGGACGCACGTCTTAGTTATCAGTCATCTCCATGTTCTCCAGGAAACTCCAGTTCTCATTCGCCTGGGGTACAGCACGGAGCCACTGAGACTCGAATCACTTCGGTTGCTTGGCCTACTCACTCTTATTCTCCCAATCGCGCTGATCGCTGCCGGGTTTGCGGGCTACCGGTTCGCCATCAAGGTCCTGAGCCCTCTCGAACAGATGGCGAGTCTTACCGAGCGCATCACGGCGCGCCGGCTCAACGAACGCGTCCCCGTCCAGAACGCAGAAGACGAACTCGGTCACATGGCGCTTGTCCTCAACGGACTTCTCGAACGTCTGCAGGAATCGTTTGAAAAGCTGCAGCGTTTCACGTCTGACGTTTCGCACGAACTCAGGACGCCGTTGGCCGCCGTGCGCAGTGTTGGAGAAGTGGGACTGCAGGAGGAGCGTGATGCCGAGAAATATCGCGACATCATCGGAAGCATGTTGGAGGAAGTCGGCAAACTTACTGCCATGATCGACACGCTACTCACCATCGCACACGCTGACTCAGGAGCAATTCAATTGCAACAAACCACTTTCGCTCTTATGGACCTGGTTCAAGAGGCGGTGGCGGTCGTCGGAGTGTTGGCGGAGGATAAGCAACAAACCCTTTCGGTCACAGGCTGCCAAGGGACCCTGGTCCACGCCGATCGCGCCTTTTTGCGGATGGCCCTTGTCAACCTGCTCGACAATGCGGTGAAGTATTCGCCGGCTGGCAGTACCATTCATGTTTCTTTGCATATTGTTGGATCGGACATCGGGCCTGCGCAGTTTGTGGAACTCGCTATCCAGGATCAAGGCCCCGGAATTCCCGAGGGTGCCCAAGAGCGAGTGTTTGACCGCTTCTACCGGCTGGATGAAGCCCGTTCGCGTGACTCAGGCGGCTTCGGTCTCGGATTGCCCATCGCCAGATGGGCAGTTGAAGCCCATGGGGGCAGCATTAACGTGAAATCTTCTTTCCCCACTGGCGCGATCTTCTGTATGAAACTACCAATCGCCACAGCGATGGGCGACTCCTCACGGTAATTCAGCATTCCGGCACCTATTTCTTTCAGGAATCTCAGATCTGTCACGGACTTGAAGAATCCTGAAGTTTTTCTGAACTTTTGGGTTTCGCGAAGATAGCATCTCGCCGGTCTCATCTAATCCACCAGGAAGTTTTGTGGAGGTGAGATATGAAAGCGCCAAGGCTGGGGGCAAGAGCGACGAAAGAATGGCTCCTCGGCTTCTTCCTGGCCGCCCTTCTATCTGCGCCCGCATGGGCTGACGTTACGAGCGCAAAAACAGCGGTGCCAGGAACTCTCAATTATGTTGAAGGCCAAGCCTCGATTGGCGATCAAGCTCTCAACTCGAAGTCGATCGGCGCGGCGGAGTTGCAGCCTGGCGAATCCTTAGTTACCGAAAAAGGCAAAGCCGAGGTCTTGTTGACGCCCGGTGTCTTTTTACGAATCGGGAACAACAGTTCGGTAAAGATGATTTCACCCAGCCTCACAGACACGGAGATTGAAGTGGATCGGGGTCACGCGATGATCGAAGTGACCGACATCTATCCGGAGAACAGCCTTCGGGTTGACGAGGATGGCACGGCCACGCAGCTGTTGAAGACCGGGCTTTATGACTTTAATCGCAATCAAAGGGAGCTGCGAGTATTCGACGGCAAGGCGTTTGTCGAGAGCGGCCGCGAACACGTCGATGTAAAAGGCGGCCACGAAGTCACACTCGCCAGCAACGATCTGTCGAAAGCGCGAAAATTTGACAAGAAGTCATATGAGGAAGGCGATCTATTTCGCTGGAGCAGTTTGCGATCGGCCTATCTGGCCGAAGCCAACGTGGATGCGGCTGACATGTATGCAGAGAACGGATGGGGTGGACTTGGTTGGTGGGGAGCCGATTGGTATTGGGACCCATGGTTTGACGCCTTCACTTTTATTCCGGGTGACGGAATTTTCTACAGCCCGTTCGGCTGGGGTTTCTATTCCCCGTGGTGGGTATATGACGCTCCGTTCTTCGGCTACGGATATGGGTGGGGTGGCTACGGGTGGGGTGGCTACGGACACGGACACTACTATCATCACTTCAGTACCGACGCCCGCAACTGGGGTCCTGGCTCGCACTACGTAACGGGACGGAGTTACGCCCATGGAATCTACCACGGAGCGGGATCCACGGGACGCGGTTTCCACTCCGGGCCTGCTATGGCTAGCTCAGGCCGAGGCTTCGGAAGATTTGGTGGCGGAGGGTTCCGCGGCGGCGGTGGTTTTCATGGAGGCGGCGGCGGATTTCACGGCGGAGGAGGTGGCGGTGGCTTTCATGGAGGTGGTGGGGGAGGTCACGGTCGGTGACGGGTAACCATCAAAAGACCCGTCGCGGAGCGGCCGCATTAAAAGCCGGAAGCGCTGCTGAAGTGGTATATCCCTGGGCGATTAACCGGGCACGAGTTCCTCTATTCCCCAAGACATGAACAGGAGTTCGCGCGAGATGCTAAACAAGATGGTTGCCCGGACCGTTGGATCTCGCTTCGGGCACGGTTTCGACAAGCAGGTGATGGGTGACCACTTGAAGCCGGAAGAACACGCGCCGTCTCGCATACGGAATCATTGGTGTAGCTTCGTGAGAGTCTCAAGCTGACGGCTCAAAGAGCAAGACCATAACCCGAGAATCAGTTCTTGGCCAATTTGCGACCGTGCTCCCAGTTCTTGCGGGCTTCCTCCGAGCATTCCTTGAAGACATCGTGTCCGAACTTGCGGTTGGCGGCGGCGATGCTCACACCGTTGCAGCTGTCGACGTAAGCGAGCAAACCTGTAGAAACAACGCAGAGAGCCACAGTGCGGAACTCGATTCCATATCGCTCATGCAAAAGTCGAGAGTACTCGGGACGCCAAGGAGCTGACGGGCCATAGCCCTGCACCTCGCAGTGTTCACGGGATATGTCGTGCGGGCGATCAGCTCCCTTCGGGCCGAGGCCGTAACTGACCAGACCACCGACCACAGAACGAAACAGCCAAAAGATTATTTTATTACGGTTGAAGTTTCGCATCGCCGACTCCAGACGGAGTGCTCCACTCTCAGATCGTATGAACCCGACGATCTTGCTGAAGTCTTCGAAGCGGCGGGGCAATTTCAGGAGCGAATGGAGAGCGATTACGGCAGTTTTTTGCGGCAGTTCCGTTTCGTCGCTTTTTGATTCGAAATCTGCCCGGTTTCAGAGGGTTTGCTTACGATAGTGCAAGGCCGAATCAGGGCATTGATTCACCGCACAAATTACTGCACAATCGCTGCACGATTTCGTGAGTTGTTGAAATCGAATCTGATAAAGCAGGGCAGAGCGATGAGGCAAGTCACTGAGTTTAAACTGGCGGAGAGGCAGGGATTCGAACCCTGGGTACAGGTGTTAGCCCGTACAACGGTTTAGCAATACGCAAGTGGGTTCTGAACCGTTATGAAAATCTTCTACTCTATTCCTCTTTCCAACGGCTTACAACTCAGTCGATTTGATCCGTACTGCCTGGAAATGATTCGTTCTGATTGTGCAACCATTACAATTTCATGACAGCTAGCAAACACCGGTTTGAAGATCACCTAGTGTGTTCTGATGGGTTATGACAATTCACTACTTTATCTGATTCTTCAATTCCCTTACCAGAACATTGGTTCTGATGCGTCCTGATCGACTCTGACCCATTTTGATCATCGAACTATCACGTTTTTATCAAAGCACCCTAGGCGGCTTTTTTCCGGACAACGCGGGGACGTCCGACGACATCGCGGCAAACGAAAATTTTGAGCTGACGGTCGGAAGTGAGCAACATCCATCCGTCTGGATATTGCGGCTCTCGCCGAGGTTCTGGGTTTCTAAGGACAATTGCCAAGCCTGCTGTGTCGAGCGGTTTCATAGCTGCCTCCTAATTGTTTATGTCCCTCACTCTCTAACGCGACGCGCGGCAGACAATGGGGTCATCGATCGCCTAGGAAGGCTGGGTAGCGCGAAGCATCCACTAGATTCGATGGGATTGAGACGTCTTGTCACAGACTACTGGTGCACATTTGACCCGAAAAGCTACCCGACATCGCGTTACTGAGTGAGGTTCTTAATCAGGAGGCGGTTATGAAGGGTGCATATCAACTGGGGGCTCTGGTTCTGGTCCTGGAGTTTTGCATGGGGATGGCGTCAGCCCAGCAATTCACGATCAAGAGAAGCAAACTGACGGTCGTCGTCGAATCAGATGAAAACTGCCATCATGGGATATCTGTGTCCCGGGACAGGCAGGACGGGGGTCAACTCTGCGCAGATTATCCGGAGGGAGTTGTAAACGACCTCCAGAAGTACGCGGGTTCCACAGTCGAAGTTGAAGCGCTATGGACTTTTCTTGGCGACGGGAAGAGCAACATTCCGGTGGCGCTGGACAAGGTCTATAAGATTGGACCAGCAGTTGAAAGTCTAAATATTCGCTGGGAGGATCAGCCACGCAAGTAGTTCCTCCAGGAACGAAGCGCGGATATTTCGCGGACCGCTGCCGCAGGTGAGCAACCCGATGTGCAATCGGAGGACAGGTTAAAACCTGCCCTCCCTTGTGTTTTGAAATGGAACTCCAGCGGCGCGAACCCGTGGTCAACGATGTTGGTCAACGCAAGCTCGAACCCCTGGCGAGGTTTCGGGTAGAAACTCCCCGCCTCACAGGTTCGGATCACAAATTACTGAACCTGTCTTTCGTCAGCATGACCCCTCCCTTATGTATTCATCGCGTTACTGATTGAAGGCAGAACCGGACAGCGCCACTGACCCCGGCTGCAGTCACAGATTCGCAGAACAAAAGCGGTGCAAAACTGAAAAGGAGGCTGTCATGAAAAGCACGAAGATTACGAAAATGCTGGTGGTCCTGATGTTTGTCGCGGTCTGCCTTGGAATGGCATCTGCCGAACAAACGAAAAAGAAGAAGCTCACAGTCATAGTTGAGGAGAACGGAAACTGTGCAAATGGAATCTCCGTTTCGGACGAGTCTTGGGGCGACCGTCAACTCTGCGCGGACACGCCGAACGTTGCCGCCGGGTATCTCCGCCCCTATGTGGGTCAGGCGGTTGAGATCGAGGCGCAGTGGTCGTTCGCCGGCGATCCCAAGACCGACTCGCCCGATTCCCTCAACAAAGTGCTGAAGGTTGACGGATCGAAGGTGATCGATCCCTGCGCTGTCAGTAAGATCGGCTTCATCGCGGGGATGGCGTACGCGGCCGCCGGCGGTGATGTCCAAACAGCGACGAATATGGCATTACCAAACTGCAATCCAGGCGCTGACCAGTGAGTCTTGGAGAAGCTCGAAGCGGAGGACGCGAAAAACGACACGTCTTCCGCTTTTTATCATGCTAATGGCCATAACGCCGCCACAGTCAAGAACTTCAACCAGCCTCTGCTTTCTGCTCGCCCTCTTTAAAGTTAGGTCCTCGTGAGGAACGGTTTCTTGGAGCATCTCCTAAAGCTCAACATTCTGCCTCGAGCAGCGCTGACTTGTGGCTCGCAGATTTTCAGATAGATTCTTGTGACCCCCTTCTGCCCGAGACGTCGCGTATCAGACTGAACACAAACCGGCCGTAAGCGATGCTTTCCCGGTTAGGTCTAGAAAAGGAGATATTCCAATGCGCAACAAACTTTTGGTAATTTCCGCGGGACTCTCAGCAGTCACATTGGCCGCGGCAATGTCGGTGCAGGTATGGGTCTTCGGCTCCGGCAGTGCTACCGAGTCTGACCGTGGCTCTGCCATGAGTGAAGCTGTGGACCAAGCCACTCAGCAGGCGAATGCGATTTGCACGGGCGTGGTGGTCACCACCGAGACGACGGGCAGCTTCTGTACCACATCAGATGATGGCAACGGCAACATGCAGTACTCTTGTACTGCAATGGTGAAGTCGCTCTGTCAAGTGGGGAGATAAGCGTGACAGCAGCAGAAGGGGGGCGGGTTGGTGCCTGGGCAACCAGCGCGAGCCCGCGACACTCGCTCTGTCAGCTGCACGAAGATTGAAAGCGCGACTGAATCTCTGCGCTGGGAATCTTCTTCATCGCTGCCGCAGCTTTGTTCGCCACCCGCGAAAAACCCAGCGCACTTGCGTCGTGTGCAAGGCTCTGAAGTGTCGAAACCCCGGCTTTCGGCTCTGACCGCATCTGAATTTCACCCAAAGCCAGGCGAGCGTCCAATCCACTATCGACAAACCGGCGCCTGTCACAATCTCGAATCAACTTCTGAAGACTCTGGATCGCCATCGTCGATGAACCGAATTCGGCTTGCACGAGAGCCGAAGCGACTTGCACCGGTAGCAATACGGCCAAATCTTGCACGGAACGGATTATTCCTTGCGCCTGGCGGATTTCGTTTTGCGCTTCTTTGATTTTGCTTTGCGCAAGCAGGACACGGGCCAGTGTGGCATGGGCAACCGCGCTGGACGCTGCCTTTTCCTTGTCGAGCTCGGCAACAGACTGGCGTGCGAACTGTTCCGCTTCAGCGAGGCTTCCTTGTTCAAGTGCTAAGTCAGCTAAAAGGAAGGAGATCTGGGCAGCGGCGTTTTGGTCGCCATTTTTTCGGCTTCCCTCCAGAGCTTGCCGATAAAGCTGGCGCGCTCCGCTGAGATCGCCCTTTATGAAGGCCATCTCGCCTTGATATGCAACGAACGAAGCCACGTATGCACCTTCTTCCGCGTGCTGAGCAATCTCTATGCCCTCGGCGTCGGTCTTCGTAGCTGCAGCCAGATCACCCGTTTCGATGTATAGCGCCGTTAGACAATCGAGACTCGCAAGAGTCGAGAACTTGTTGCCAATTTGGCGCGAAAGAACTAAAGCCTGCTGAAGGTCCCCAAGGGCTCGCTGAGTTTCCCCAAGATGAAAACGGTTTCGTGCGAGATTTGACAGGTTCAGAGCCTGGTAACGCTTGTTACCAATCTCGACGGACAATTGCGTTATCTCTTCCAGTTTTTCGTTGGATGCACGCAAATCGCCTTGATCGGAAAGAATGTTGGAAACGTTGCCATGAGCAGCGATCATTCCGCCCTTATCGCCGATCCCCTTCATAAGCTCATAGGACTTTTCATACTCAGCGATGGCGCCGTGAAAATCGCCGGCATGTCGGATGATGATGCCGATCTCATTCATCAACAACGCCTGTCCCTTGATGTTCCCGATCTCCTTAAAAATCGCGAGGCCCTGCTCTCCTGCCTTACGCGCTTTCGCTCGGTCGCCCATATCGTCAAATGCTTGCGACATGTCGTAATAGACATTGGCAACCTGGACACGATCCCCCAGGCGTTCGTAGGTTTGGAGTGCTTCCTGGTATCCCGTCATGGCATCTTTTGGTTGCCCGAGGTTATACAAGGCAATGGCGCTGCTGAGGCGCGCGTTCGCGGCGATCAACTGCAGCCCAGCCGACTTGGCCTTCTGCTCGGCACGCTCCGCTGAGGCCATCTGTCGCCGGGCGTCGCCCATATCGCCGGCAGAGGCTGCCTCCTGTAGATCAATTCTGGGATCGTCGTTGGCAGGTGCCGGCAGCCTTCGCAACTCTTCGATGGTGGCGAGCGCATCCTGGGATTTTCCCCCTGAGGTTTGGGCAGAAGCCAGCAGCAAACCATAATCTAGGTTGTCGGGGAAAAATGTGAATAGACTCTTGTAAGCCTCGATCGCATTGGGCCAATCCTTAACCGCGCTTTCGTAACGGCCCTCGATGACAAGCCGGTTTTCTCGGGACAAATTTTGAGAAAGGTCGAATGCTCGCTTTGCTTCGTCCTTACTCTTCTGGTCATAGCCCGATTGCGACCAGGCGCGGGACAACAAGGAGTGAGCGAGCGCAAAGTTGTCGTCTAGCTTCACTGCCTTCTCCAGCGTGTCGCGTGCGGAGAGTGGGTCAAAATCTCTGAGTTTGGCCAGACCTTCTGCGTAAAGGCGGTTGGCCTCCGGATTGTGCGAGACCGAGGCGGAAAGTTCAGCATTCTGAGCGGCAGTGAGTTCGCTCACTCCCAGCCTTTGCAGTAGAGCCGCGCCCGTCTGCGAGACCAGTTCCGGAAGTTGATCTTCGGTGCCATCTTCCACGATTGCAGCAATGGTTTCTCCAGCGCCGACGTCCTGCAGCTTCAGATCTAGGTGGATTTTGCCACCCGTCTCCCCGCCGAGGGCCAGATACGAGCCCACGAGCACATCATCGGCGTTGACTGCTCGCTTGATGCGGTTGAGTGTATCTTTCCCATAGCCGTCCTCATCCTGAAGTCCCAGGCTGGTTTTCATTTGAGCGAGGGTTTCCCCCGGCACTGTGCGCAATCGTTCGCCCGCGCTGAGTTCCGTGGTCAGCATTTCCGAGAGAGCGGTGGACAACCATGCTTCATTCGGTTTTCCTGACAGATTCTTGAATCCAAGAACGGCAACCGAGCGGCGCGGGTTGACCTTTGCCACCGTTTGCCAGTTATTTGCACGCCGATGACGGATTTCGTATCCCAGCAGACCAGCCAGGAGCAACAAGGCCGCAAAAACAGCGATGATCGTGCGGTTAGGCTTTCCAGGCGACTCAAGGACCCGCGATGCGGTCGTGGCCTCACCGGCGAGCGCGCGAGCAATGTCATCGGGCTGGGCGAATCTCTTTGCGGGATCGCGCTCCAAGCACCGCAAAATCACGGACTCCCACACAGGGTTGATTTCGGACTTGAACTTTCGTGGTGGGATTGGGGCTTGCGACAGCCGCTTCATGGCAGCTGAAATCGGGGCGTCTCCTTGAAAGGGACGGTTCCCTGTAACCATCTCGTAAATCACAAGACCAAGCGCGTAAATGTCGGAGGCTGCGGTTGCCGCGCGACCTTCGATCTGTTCCGGGGACATATAAGCCGGAGTACCCACCAAACCCTGGCCAGTACTAATGGAACGACTCTCTCCGCCGTCCGACCTCAGTGCCAGACCGAAATCCGTCACGACAGCCCGACACCGTCCTGGTTCGCCCACCAGCACCACGTTTCCCGGCTTGAAATCTCGATGGACGATCCCCACCGCATGGGCTGCCGCCAAGGCGGAGCCCATCTGGCGGATCAGAGGCAACGCTCCCTCTGGCGTCATCGGCCCACCACTCTTCAGGCGGTGGCCAAGGTTCGGGCCATGTAGAAGCTCCATGCTGACAAAAACCGTGTCCGGTGCGCGCCCGTCCTTAGTCTTGTGGCGAAACAGATCAAAGATGCGGCAAACGTTGGGGTGCGTCACCTGCCGGGCAAGATGGACTTCCCGACGAAAACGCGCAATTGCATTGGGTTGAACAAGAATTTCTGGCCGAATGGTTTTCAGCGCAACCCGCTCGCGCAATTCCTGGTCTTCCGCTTCGTAAACGGAGCCCATTCCGCCGCTGGCGATAAAGCCTACGACACGAAACCGCTCCGCCAGAAGCTCTCCTCCGCTGAATCTGTCCAAAGTGGTAACGGCGTCGTCTGCTAAGGCATCGAGTACAGGCTTGGACAGAAAAGTTCCGGCCTGTTCGTGCTCGGCGAGGAGACGCTCCACCTCAGAGCGAATCGTCTGATCCGGGCAATGATTCCGCAGGAAAGAAGAACGCTGATCCGCGTCCTGTTCGAGCGCAGCCTCAAACAGCTGCTTTATCGTTTCCCAATTTTCCGGCGCTGTCGCCATGATTCGCCTTCAGGTCACCATGGAGCCATGCTTTGGCTACGCTCCAGTCGCGTTTCACGGTCTTCGGAGAGATGCCTAGCACTTCCGCGGTCTGTTCGACGGTGAGGCCGCCAAAGAATCGCAGTTCCACGATCTTGCTCTGTCTCGCATCGAGCTTGGCCAACCTTTCCAGGGATTCGTCCAGTTTCACCAGTTCAAGAGACTGCTCTGGAGCAAACACCAGCGCTTCGTCGAGCGGGACTGGTCTTTCTCCGGCTCCACGCTTTTCACGCAGATGACCGCGGGCGTGGTCGATGAGAATGCGCCGCATCACCTGCGCGGCGATAGCGAAAAAATGGGCCCGGCCCTGCCAGTTTACGTTCCGTTGTTCGACTAACTTGAGATAGGCTTCATGAACCAGGGCAGTAGGCTGCAAAGTGTGGTCGGTGCGCTCCCGGCGCATGTATCCCCCTGCCAAGCGACGCAGTTCGTTGTAAACCAGCGGGATCAGCTTGGACGCCGCCGCCCCGTCGATTCCATCGGCCAGTTGACCCAAGAGAATGGTGACATCTTCGCGCGCCGGGTCTGCCATCGCTCCCCCGAGCCTCCCCGAATGCTCGCAATTGTATACCCATTCAGAAAGGGCTCAAAACTCAGAGACCCCATGACCCCGTTTCCGCAGATACATCGCTTATCCAAGTGAGGACGATCCACCCTGAGGTTGGAACGGCCTTTCATCTGAAACAAATCGATTGGAGGCCGCACATGAAATCGCAAAAGAAATCCGCTTTGCTGGTTGCTGTCGCTGTGTTCAACCTCGCTACTCTCGCGTCGATGCACGCACAGGTAAGGCGAACCTTCACACCGACATACACACCTCCGCCGAGTCGTCCGGCGCAGACTTACACTCCGCCGGCGCAACATACTTCCCCGCCACCGCAACACCAGACCAATTCGCAGCCAAGCTACTCCGCGCCGCAGCGCTCAACTCCGTCCTACTCGACGCCGTCCCGGCCAGCCGTGGAACAGAACCACAGCCAAAGCCCGAGCGACAGCCCGAAGCAAAGCCAGTCGCAGCAGAAGCAGCAGGCCGCTCAGCAACAGCGGCAGCAAAAAGAGCAGGCCCGTCAACAGAAGGAGGTGCTGAAGCAACAGCAAAAACAGCAGAAGGAACAAGCTCGCCAGCAAAAACAGACGATGAAGCAGCAAGAAAAGCAGCAGAAGCAGAAGGCACGCTCGCAAAAGAATTCTACAAAACCGGCGAATGAGCCGAAGCAACCTTCAAGCGCACCGAAAGCCGTGAATAATTCGGTGCACGCCGCACAAACGCATACAGCATCTGCTTACCACGTCCCCGAAGGCAGTGCGCTCGGCAAAACGGGTAGCGGCTCGACGAAGCTAAGCCACGAAGGTTCACGTTCGGTACTCCAGCAGGTGAATTCGGCTCGCTTGCAGATGAGCGGGATCAATCGGAAACCGATTCCAGCCGGAGACATTACCCTTCACGCCAACGGCCGGCTGACCGTGAATGCTGACGGCGGACGGCAGTATGGAATTCGTCCTGATGGGACGATCTCCTCCTATCGTGACAGCACAAAGACCGTGAGCTTAACTCCCGGCGGTAAAGTGAGATCGCTCCGCACCTCTAACCTTGAAGTTCGTCACAGCGCCAACGGACAACGAACTGTGATCAGTCGCCGTGCCGACAACACCCGACTGATCAGCACGGGTGCGCACAGCGGATACGTGGAGCGCAATGTGGTCGTGGGCAACCAGACCTACATTCAGCGCACGACCGTAATCAACAACCGGATCGTTACCAATCACTACGTTGGCTTTGCCTACGGCGGAATCGCGATGGCCCGATTGGTAACGCCCGTATTTTACGCGCCTGCGTTCTACGGATGGGCATTCTATCCCTGGGTTGCGCCAATCCACTTTACGTTCGGATGGTTCGGGGCTCCCTGGTACATCGGACCGAACCCGTACTTCGTTGCCTACCCGGTTTATCCGGGAGCGGCCTTCTGGCTAACCGACTACATGATCGGTGAGACTCTTGCCGAAGCATACGAGATGCACGCCGAGGCCGAGTTGGCCCGCAACCAGGCCGACGACTACCCATCTGACGCGGACGATTCGACGATCGCCGATGAGGCGGACCCGGTCGACACCGTTAGTGCGCAGGCAACGACTCCGATCACGCCGGAGCTGAAAGCTGCCATTGCCGAAGAGGTGAAGCAGGAGCTCAGTTACGACAATGCTGCCAGCACTGCCAAAGCCCAGGAAACTTCGTATGACGAGGTCAAATCGGTCCTGGGAAGCCCCCATCATGTCTTCATGGTATCGAGCGACCTCGAAGTCACGACCGTGGATGAGCAAGCTTGCAGTCTTGAGGCTGGCGATATCCTGCAGCTTGAAGCACCGCCGGCGGAGGGTTCCGCTCTAGCAGAACTTCGCGTCGCCAGCAGCAAGCGCACTGACTGCCCCGCCGGAGTGACGGTGACGGTGGCTGTGTCGGATCTGCAGGAAATGCACAACAATTTCCGCGCACAGATTGAAGCTGGGCTGGGCAAGTTGCAGGCCGAGCAAGGGCACGGCGGAATCCCGGCGGCACCGCCCTCTGTCGCCGCACCTCCTCAACCGACCCTGGTCGGCGTGGACACAATACCCCCCGCCCAGACAAGCGCTATGTTGGACGATGAACGCAGACAGGCTGATCAGGCTGAAGCTGAACTCACAGGGCCGGCCTTCTAACCGGAAGGCTGGATTCGGTTAAGAAAGCGCCCGGATAAACGTCCGGGCGCTTCTTTTGATTGCTTCATTTTCTGGTGCTCAGAAGTACCTTCAGCGCATTCGGCTACCTGGGCCCTGTTTATCCTGAGCCGCCCGTGTTTAATGACCCTGAAGAAGATTTGGCAATAATCGGCGTGTCGAAAAGCGACTTTAAACGTCCAGGAGCAGCGTGGATGAAGGGTTCGGCACCAAACGCCGAAGCGTGTAACAAACAAGAGTCTGGCCAGCCGTCAGCCGAGGAATCCGCAAAGCGTCACTAGCAGCTCCAATCGGGCATATTGCAGATGGTACCGGCGGATTTTGAGTTCCACTGTCGGTTCTGAACCTCGAGGAAAGTTCTCTACTCTACTTGATTCTTCAAGCGCTTACAAGAACTCCGACTCCTGCCGTAATGATCCGATTTGCCCCATTCCGAACATGGAACCACTACAGTTTTACTACGGTGGCCGGAGCGACCTCACACCCGCTGACTTCCACCTCAGCTCCAGCTTGTTCGCATTCGTCTTCTATTTCTTGCCTCATCGTGAAGATCCCTGGGCAACCCTTGCATCGCTGACGGCACCGGAAAAACCGGCGTTCACTCCTCGCATGAACTGTTGGCACGCTGCCAGAAAAATGGCGTCGAGTATGGGAGATCAAAAAGCCTCAACGCTTTCCTGTACTTGATAAATCGCCCATCAGGCGTCCAAACGAAAGCGTGCTTGCACGATGGTTCGAAAGAAACATCGGGAAGTTCGGCGAACCTAGTTCCGCCCGATCCTGGTACCGTCAGCTGCATGAGAAGACGTCCGGCTAGATCAAAAAGGATAATTTCACCGTCATTCCGTATCAGTTCGACAGCTGTCCCTGGCAAGGTCCAGTAAGCCTTCTTTGATGACCCCCCTCCGAGTAAGTCTGCCACTTTTCTCCCAGTGAAGCTCCACAACTCCGCTGACCCTCCCATTCGCAGCACAAGCAATTTAGATCGATCAAGAGATACAGAACACGCGCGAATATCTGACACGTCCAATCCCATCAAGGGTAAAGCTTCATTGCCGCTTGCATCCCAGATGTAACCACCTTGGCCACGAATCGACCACAGAAAATAGCCTGTTAAGTTTAAGTAAGGGTCAGTTTGTTGAAACTCGCATTGGATCAAACGGCGGTTTTTGGTCAGTTGCGGCTCTTGCAGATCGGACGTCCGCACTACACGGACTCTTGGCGGCAGCTCTGCCATAGAGTCTGAGAAAGTAGAGCTGGTAATGACGACGTACTTTTGATCGGGTCCGAATCCGATGTTCCCCCAATCATGTATTCCAAGGTCGACTGGACGCTCCAGTCGTCTTACGCCCTTCTCCAAGTCCCACAACGCGATTTGACCAGAGCCCTGCCCATCCGTTTCGAGAGTGATCAGCGCTTTCAGTTCTTCGCTGACAGACGCCATGACACGACTTATCGCACTCAATGGTTTGGGTTTCGTTTCATTAACGTTCCATATCCACGGCCTGCCGTTCGCTGCCGTAGAAGTGATATTTCCTGTAACGCTCAACGAAGCTCCTTCTTGTGACACGAATACAACGCGATCACAGCTGTTCGACACGAATACTGATTCAATGCCGGTTGCTTGGAGCTCGGTACTGCCGATCAATTTGCCTTCCGGTACCGACCACAACTGAAGTCGGCTGACGCCAAGCGGACCTTTAGCTGAATCCTTACCGCCATCCCGATGTGAGTTATATAGGGCACAATGAGCTGATCGGGAAAAACTCACCGAGCCGTCCGTGAACGACTGGGGGAACGGTGCGGTAATGAGCCTTTTCAGGTCAGTCAAGTACGTTCGACCTGCATCAGAATAGAGCAGCAGTTGACCCTCGCGTGACACCTCCCAAGCATCCGCTGTCAACTCGGAGTGGCGCCTCCCATTTTTCGTGTTCCAGACCGAGATTGAGGACCGCTTCTGTGGTCCAAATGTCTGTGGCAGCACGACGAGCCGGTCAATGTCTCTAAGAAACGTGGTGTTGGTAACGTGGCCCGGGCCTGGGTCCGAAAGCACTGTCATCTCCCAGACAACATGGCTCGACCGCATTCCCACGAAGAATAGAATCAAGAGTACGCCGACGGCGACGCCACGAGAAACGGACAATTGCAGGACACTCTTTCGCAAGAGGCGGGTTGCTTCCTCCGTGCTTAACAACTCGCGATTTGCGAAACGGCGCACTAGACTGAGCTGCTTGGAATTGAGTGTTGACGAGAACCCAGCTTCTAGTTCGTAAAGGTGTCGGCGGAGCAATTCGTCGGCTTTCTCTTGCTCCGACCTGTCGTGAGCCGTGATGTCACGGATCACGGACACCCAGTAGTCATGGATTAAGCTGACTTTCCCGTTGACCGTTACCGCTAGCCGAGAGCGAACCAGATGATCCAGAACGAGTTGCACCTTGCGTTCCCCTGCTCCCGAGTCGTCCTGTGGTGCCGCGATTGCGCTTGCTAACTCACTCGCAGTCTTTGGCTGTGCCTTAGCTTGCCGTCCGAAATCGCACATCTGACGCAAAATCAACCGCGCTAGGTGTTGATCAATGCAAGTTTCCAATGTGAGCGTGAGGTATGACTCTAAGATGCCCTTGGCGCCGCCCAGCTCGTTGTAATGGCGCAAGGTGAAATTTGCAGTGAGTGCGGTGCACACGATCTGCAACTCCGGCGGTCTAATCTGGGCTTCCTTTGTGAGATCAAAGACAATCTTCCCAACCAACTCTTCCGTGAAGTTAAGTCCTTCCGCGGCTGCACACTCGGCAATGACTTCTTTGGCCTCCTCTACACTGAAGTTGTGCAAGACAAGGGTAGGGCTGACATCGATGCCCATTGTCGCGCCGAGATCGTACAGATCCAGGAAGTAGTCTCTTCGGATGGCGCAGACAATCTTGCAAGGCTGTCTTCGGCCTTGTAAACCACTCCCATACCACCGCTGGCAATGAAGCGGACAATGCGAAATCTTCCGGCCAGCAAGGCGCCCTCAGCCAGATTGCGCATCGGCAGTGCAGATGCGGCGTTGGGAGTCAACCCGCCAATGACCGGTGTCGACAGAAACGTTCGGGCCTGGTCGTGTTCGGCGAGGAGTCGCTCGACCTCAGCACGCACAAATGGGTCGGAGGAGTTCTTCAGCAGGAACGCTGCACGCTCAGCGGGGTCCAGTTCCAGCGCTTCTGCGAATAACGCCTTAATCGCCTCCCAGTCTTGCGGTTGGGTTGCCATGGTCTTATTTCAGGTCACCATGGAGCCATGCTTTGGCCATGCTCCATTCTCGCTTAACTGTCTTCGGCGATATCCCTAACACGTGGGCGGTCTCCTCAACTGTCAACCCACCGAAGAAGCGCAGTTCGACAATTCTGCCTTGACGTGGGTCCAGCTTCGTCAGTCGCTGCAGAGACTCATGCAGCTTTAGCAGCTCACCCGACTTCTCCGGAGAAAACACTAATTCTTCTTCTAAAGACACAACTTGTTGTCCCGCTCCGCGTTTTTCTCTGGTGTGACCGCGTGCGTGGTCAACCAGAATCTGCCGCATCGCCTGTGCCGCGATTCCAAAGAAGTGCACGCGGTCGTGGCAAGCAACCGGCGGATTCCGCACTAGCTTGAGGTAAGCTTCATGCACTACAGCGGTAGCCTGAAGGGTGTGGTCTGACCGCTCACGACGCATGTAGCGACCTGCCAATCGCCGCAACTCGTCATAAACGAGAGGTATGAGCTTGACGGCTGCCTGTCGGTCACCCTTAGCCAGTTCCGCCAGGAGAACGGTTGCATCTTGGGGTGCCCGCTCCATCTGCGTCACTCCTTTTCCGACAGGAACGTCCTAAGCACTTGGTGCGCAATTTTATGTCAATTCAGGCACAAGAGATAGTCCCAAGTTCACTAGATGTTTGCTGTCGGGCCGCGGCATTCATGAACCCTAGAACAATCTAGGCTGAGCACGACATCAGGTTTCAGAATTCGGACAGCACAATGACCCCAATTTCGGGCTCATATCGCATTAGGAGGTGAAGGCAGTCGAAAATTAAGACGCCTCAACAAAAGGAGATAGTCATGAAGAAGATGATGGTATTCGCATTGCTCGCAGTGGCAACCTTGATAACCATTCCGAACGCGTCAGCGCAAACGGCAGTGATTGCCCGCTGCAATGTAAACGGAGTGATTTATCCAGAGGATTCCAACAATGCTCTTTGGGCTGTTAATAACTTCGGTAATTGGTTCGTTATCGGACGAATCGTTGGGCCGGCTTTTGGTTACACAACTGCGGTTCGAACGGATGGCTTCACGTTCCAGGCTTACTGCCAGTGAGGAGAATGCTGACATGGCTAGAGCTAGAACACCGAGTTGTCTGTTCAAGCCTGTCCAAAGGCTGAGCTTCCAAATGAACGGACGCTCAGCCTTTTCTATGTCTCGAGTGTGTTTGGCAAATCGAATTGGCAGACGGACAGTTGTGCTCCGCCGCGATGACGGAACAGCAACAGTGGTTTGCGGGAAAGCCCGATTACGAGAATTGGGGACTTGCGCTCGCATCCAACACCGAGGCGTATGTCGGCCACCCTGCAAGCGAATGTTTCGGCGACTGAAACTCAGTGACCAGATTCTATATAACCAGATTATAAAACTACACGTTCCTAACGCCGAGATTCCCGATGCGACAAATCAATGTTTATGCGGTCGAGAGGGAGCCGATGTTGAAGAGGTTTTCTAACATACGCGGGAATGCCGATCAATCTTCCAGTTCGGAGCACATTCCGCTCAAGGTGTAAGGTGAAGACTAGGTTCCAAAGCTGCTCCAATCCGCTCTGATGTGCGACCGTTCTCCCACTCATGTCGCAGGATGACGTAAGAAATGGCCCTGGAGAAATCCCGACTCTGCTTTCAAGCGTGCGCCGTAGCGATTCAGAGTGAAGCCTGAGGAAGTGATGTGGTCCTCGTGACATGCCCGATGTTTACGACATGGATAATCGACCTGAGTTCCTAGCGCCAACCACTTCGGCAACGCTGCTACTCAGTTCTGCCCTCACTGACCAAGGATCTTCATGCCTCAGCATCGACGAATAGTGCTTCTTCCAAACAATACGTCCAAAAAGCCCGCAGCTGTCTCACGATCGGACCGGCGACGAGGACGCCAACCTCAACTTGATTCGACAGTCCAGGTCCCGTGAAGTTTGCGCTGCCTATGTATGCAGATTCCCAATCGGCTGCGCAGAATTTGGCGTGCGCCCCGAGGGCTCCTTCGTTGTGAATATTGAGTTGCGGTCGCAAAAGCATCAACCGGCCCGCTGCCTGGTGCGCCCTTAAAACATTAACGGTTCCCAAACTCGTGCCTGTGCTGAGGATTTGCACCTCAACACCACGGGCCAGTGCCGCGAGAACCGCATCCGACATGGGCCCGCGGGAAAGCCCCTGTTCGGCCTGGAGAAAAGGGGCTGCCAGTACGAGCGTCTTACGCGCCGACGCGATCAGCTGCGTCAGTACTCCGAGTGTCGTGCGGCACTGGGCCCTATACGTCAGCGTAACAACATGGTCCGCAGGCGCGGAGACGACGAGCTGAACAATATCCCGGGAATCGTTCATCGAGCAACCGCTTGAAGATATCCTGTGCGAATGCGACCGACCTGAATATCTGGCCCTCCAAACAAGAATGACCGTGACAAGTTCAGATTGAAGTACCGACAGCTGGTTTCCGCCAAGTGTGTGCAGGCATGGCAACTTGCACTTGTGTCTCGACAGACCGGATCATAGACGCACTGGCGAGAGTTGAAGATGGAGCGCAGCCACTCGTCCGGGGACTGCTCAAACAGTGCAGTCAGAGCCCCGATCGTGGCACCAAATCGGTGATTACAGTAGATGGCAAAGGAGAGTGCTCGCGGGAACAGGTACTCAGATAGGCTCGTGGTTTCCAGCCCGCAGAGGAGTGCAGCTTGGCGCACATAAATATGGCTTAACGTATGCAGCAGGCCGAACACCATTCTCGCCTGTGGTCGATCAGATTCGAGCGTCTGCCGAAGCGGCGCATCCTGAAACAGACTCACAAAATAAGCTTGGCGCGAGAGAGCGGCATCCTCACCCGAGGGAACCGAAGCAGGCATGCCATTCGCTGCAAGCCAGTCTAGAACCGCGTCACAATTCAATCGCAACAGCAATGCATCGGCCTCAACTTGATCGACGTATATCGGGAACCTGCCCCCGTACTGTGGCTCCGACGGGAACGGGTTGAGCTGACATTGATAGGTATTATCGTTCGCTCGACGTGGCGAATTTTCAGCCCGACTGTAGCCATACGTCGCGGTGACGATGGGGAAATCATTCAGGAGCGTAAATCTGCTCAGTCCGACTTCCTGCATCCGGGTTCTTGAATGCTCAACCGGCCTGCCGTTCTCCACCGGCAGCAGAATTTCGAGCAGTTCCTGACCCGCATCGGACCAAGTGCTCAACGGCACTCCCGTCTTCCTTGTTAAGGCAGCGGCGATCCCTGACGGCGATGCCGCTTGTTGTTCCTGACTTCGTTCCTGACGAAGCCTCTGCATCTCGACAACGAGCTGTTCGGGCGTGAGTTCGCCGGATGCTTGGCGCCGCATCAGAACATCGAGGTCAGAGCCGGAAAGGCCAGGGCTTGATTGCGGGACTTCTGCCGCACTCCGCGCGAAATCCGACAAGCGACGGCCCGCGACTTCGGGCATTTCTAGATATTTGGCAGCGGAGATCGCGAACCATTCAGGCAGGTTGAAGAACGCGTCCAGCTGCCGATTAGGAACGTTCAGGAGCACCGTATAGTGAGCGTAAAACGTTCGTGCAGCTCTATGAACCTCGATGTCCATGTTGTTCATGTTCTGGACTCCCTGCCACCGTCGACATTCTCGACAAGGTCCGCCAAAAACAGCCATCGCATTTCCGCAGCGCCGACACACCCATCGGAAATTGGCGATGCGCTCACTTCCCCGAGTGTCCAAAGCCATCGTGGGCGCACCACAATTACAGCGCGGCGGGACCAATGGCTGCAGGGCCCCGCACCTGTGAATCTTTACAAACCGGAGTTGCTGCAGCCTTCCTGTTCTACACGAAGCGCACGTAGATGAAGTGGGCACGGACCGCTGTGCGAGGTCGAAAACAAGGCCGCAGGTGCGGTTGTCGCACCAAAACACCCTCGGAAAGAGCTCAGCCTGAACTTCCTGAGGGTCGAGCAACACGAAGCGGCTTGCGTCCCGAAGCACGTCATCCCGCAATGCGGGGCGGTATTCTTCTGGCCAAGCTCGTGCATCTTCCGAAACACGCCGCAGAACAACCTCTGCATTGAGATCGGTCTGCGGGAAACCACGAATACCCTTGATGCGCGCTATCGTTGCACCGGGGAAATCGAATGTCTTACCGGGCAAGAAACGTAGAAGAATTTGTTGTTTGCCTTTTGTTGTAGTCGCTCCCACGGTACCTTCCCTTAAGTACGATTTGCCCACTGTGTTCCCGCTGAGTCGAGTTCTATTGTGATTGCCTTGTCGACATCACGCAGGCTCATCATCGGCTTCGGCGTCAGGACCTCGCTTACAAAACGACTGCTGGAACCGGCAGCGATGATCTGATCAAGAAATTGCTGAACGCGGAGTCGAATCTCCGGTCTTAAAGTGGCGTCGACGGTTGCGCTTCCGGCCACATTGAGGTAGGCGTCTTCGAGAAACGTTACGAATTCCGCTGCGGTCAGAGCCTCCGTGGATTTCCGAGTTCCTCTCCGTCATCTCGGAGCATCGTCTCGCGCTGAGATTCCGCTTTCAGTGTTCCTGTGGCGCCCTCATCGAAACTCCTTCGCGCAAAGAAACCTGCTGGAATTGCGGCAGGAGTGCCGAGATACTGTGTACCGAGTCACCCAGACACGAGCATTACGTTGTTCGCCTTAGCAAGCGCCGACCGCACTGGGCTGTTGAGCAGCGCGGAGTATGGCCCACAAGATCAAGCGCCAAGGTAATTCCAACCTGCCATGAGCGAAGATCGCCTGATTACTTCGGGCTGTTCCTGATAGCTGTGTTTTCCCTTGTTTGCTTCTTCGCTGCCCTATCTGCGCGTACGAAGCTGGAATCGCAGCAAGAGGAAAAGCAAATGATCCACCAGCAGGATGGGCGCACTGTCAACAACCCGAAGCGTGTCAACAATCCGGATTATTAACCGCTAGCGGGAGTGACCGACGCGGAGGATAACTGTCGAGAACAGGCGTGTTACACTCATTGCCCCGGTCCAAGGCTGACATCAGATTCGGAGATCGGCAGTTCTGGTTAACCCCTGCAACCTCAAGCCCGAAAACACCGAGGTGCCTCTAAGATGCCTCTTTTGCCTTCGTCGTACTCCGCAGCCCCCTCGCGCACACGCGGTGACTTGGAGCCGCACGGCAAATTTCAAAACCGGAGCGTACACTTTCCCTTGGTGCGGGCGTATCCTTGAGCCCAACAGGTTTGTTGGAGGAGTCGCCGGTGACTCGGACAGAGCCTCCGTGGATTTCCGAGTTCCTCTCCGTCGTCTCGGAGCGCGCCGTCGAGCCGAGATTCCATCTTCACTGTTCCTGCGGTGCAACCATCAAGACAAACGAGACGAAGGAAATCTGCCGTGATTGCGGCGCAACCATCGAGGTTGTTTCGAATATTCGAACACCCAAAGGCAGTATCTACAAACTTCGGCGTAAGCACCGGCAGGGCTGGAACCCGCTCCTATGGCCTCCGGTTCACAGCACGGCCATTACCAGCAGGGCCAACAAGCGCTCTAGCCTCATGGAGACAAGGCACCCGCCCGACTTCGCAAAACGACTCCGACGTTTGGGCTTGCTGTTCCTGCTGGCGCCGCTTTACCTCCCGCTTTTGCTGGCGATCCTGACGTTCGTTAGCCGTGTGTTTGCGCCGCCAACAGTGCAGCAGGATCGGCCACATGATCGAGTCGACCACGCCTGGCAGTTGCAGCGTTAAACGGGGGGAAGCATCCCTGATTGGGCTAGGAATGACATCGCCCCGATTCTGACACGAGCTTGCGGCGTGGTGGGAAGAAGTCCGGGAAGTGACCAATGTCCCTAAAGCAGAAGCCCGAGCCAGAACGCATCCCATGCATTGACGATATAGTTTTTGTCCAAGGTGCGCTCGGCGGACCATTTCGCGTGGCGGCAATATACAGCATCATCAAACAGGTCGAACTTAGACCAGTCAGCGTCTTTATGGGTTTCCGGGCCGGCCTTACCTCGTGGTCAGACCTAATATTTACCGACGAAAAATGGTCGCGGTGGTGCAATTTGAAAGACATAGTCCATCGTTTTACTGGACATTGGCGGAAGGTGGCTTAGGTGAAATGGAAAAAGCCCTCGCAGGTGGCTCGTCGATGGATATAACGTGGTTGGACGACCGGATGGCGGTCGGAGGCGGAATCTGGTCGGCGGAGAACATGGCGAAGGTGTCACGCGCAGGGATCACGCACATCATCGACATGCAGATTGAGTTTGACGATACAGCGTTGGCGAAGCCGCACGGGATCGTGGTTTGTTGGAACCCGGTGGACGATGACTTCGAGCCGAAGCCTCCGAAGGTGTTTGCGCGCGGAGTGGAGTTTGCGCTGGCGGCGCTGGAAAAGCCGGAGGCTAAGTTGTTTGTCCACTCCGCGAAGGGTGAACACCGGGCGCCGATGATGACGCTGGCGTTGTTGGGTGTGATAGGGTGGACGGTGAATGATGCGATGGATTTCATACAGGCAAAACGGCCGGTTGCTGATTTCGCTGAGGTTTACGTGCGGAGCGTGGAGAAGTTTTTGAACGGGCGGAGTTGAACTTCCATTACCCAATCGGCAGGTATCTCAACGGCATTAACATCCATGATTCGCAATTGTGCGTAGTTGGAGCGTAAAACGTGAGTTTGTTGAAACCGGCATCGCATCTCCGAGGGGTCGTTCTCGCCCAAACTGTCCTTCAGGTCGTTGGGGTCGCTTCGTCTAGCTTGAATCGCTGTCGCTCTGCATCAGTCGGTGGTCTGAAGTCTTTTGTATCAAACTCCGTTTTCTCTAGGGCAACATCGTGAAAACGAGCATCATCCTTCACGTTTGCCTCCCAAAATACATTGAATTTGACTGTCAGCATTCTTTCCTCAGTCTTGACTCCTACGGAACCGATGTCCGTCACGCTGCTGGTTGATGTGTATTTACGGGCGTAGGTCAGAGTCGTTTTCCAGTGGTAGGTGCGTTCTCCAGTTATTTTCTGAAATTCTTGAACTCCTAAAAACCAGGTACTGCGCGTGTCAGGCGTCCAAGTGGGTAATAATGTCTGTGGATACAAGGAAGGAAATTGGTAGGCTTGAACGGGGCTTACTAACGTACTGATCGGACTTGTGTTTAAGAATGTTAGCGGGTATTCGGAGTCCGGCAGCTCAAAATGGCTCTTGTCACTCTCCAGTTTGGAAATAACGCTCTCCTTGAGAAGGAGGCAATTCGAGTCGCCTTCTTTATAGAACTTCTCAGCAGCACGTCTAACTATTTTCTTGATGAACTCGTTGGTCAACCTCTGCTGGGTCAGCTTAATGTACGACGAAAAGTCCAGTAGGCTCTCGTAGCACGCACAACGCGGGTCGGACTTTAGTCTCTCTGCGGTTGCTCCGCGAAGAACGAAATCGTTGCAGACAAAAGCGATGTTAACGTTACGACTCTCCGATTTTGCGAAATCGACAACCGTCTCGGAAATCAGGGCGTCTCGAAAGCCCTTTTCAGCGTCAGGCGTTTTGGGGTCCGGAACAAAAGGTGTAAGCCTCCAAATGGCCGCATTGCAGAGAGTCATCCAGTCGATACTCGCGATTGGAATGGGCAGTATCTTCGCGTCCTTAGACTTAATCCACCTGTCCATTTTCTCGGTGACCTGTCCGCGGAGTTTGTCGTGAGTGATTTTCTGCTTGTGATCCGCTGCAGTAATTAGAGATATTTCACCAATGTGCTTGGTCACTTTATCAAGGATCTTTGTGCAAGATGAAACCTGCTGAAACAGCAGTTCTCCTCGCACAACTTCAGGAATCTTCAACTCAAGTTCGACTAGAGCCTGATGTTCTGTCCAGAACTTGTCAAACTCTGGAGTTACAGCAGGCGCCTTGTCTTCAAACCACAGAATGTTCGTATCCACAATCACAACGTGCGGGACGGGCTTGCCCTTTAGTATCTTCGCCATAGAGTTGGACAGGTTTCACTCAATAAGATCACCCGTTTGCCACTCCGATCACGGGACACCGGACAGGCGTTCGCTTGGATTGCCGCCGAGGTATTCCTTGCGTCTCTTGTGCCTGTTCCTAAGGTAGATCACTGAGGCGGTGACACCCCCCACGAGCGCGCCGACGCCGACATACAAGGCTGCACCATTCCGTCCAGATCGAACGCTGCCGGTCACGGCCGGCTGGTCGCTGTTAACAAGTACAGAGACCACAGTCGCAATTATTCCGGCTCCGGCCGCTGCAACGTACGGAGCCATCGGTCCCTCCTGGGTCCACCCGCGCGATTCAAGATCTGAGCCCATCATCGTGCCCTCGCCAAACTTTATTCGGTTGCCCCTGAGCGGAGTGGCAACGAAGTAATACTCTATGAGGGGACTGTAGGGGAGCCTCACGTAATACTGGAGATTGGGCAGCAACTCACAGCGCGATTCTTGGAACGGGGCATCTGCCGAACGTCGATAGAATACGCGCAGGCTAGAGATTGCCGTGCCTGAGGTCTGCAGGCGCACCCTTTCTTCTATCTCTACTGGCTGGTGTTTCTCGTTGACGAGTTTCACAGCGTCTAAGCTCCGAACGCTTATGGAGGGCGGCTCTTTCTTCTGCCCCTGCGCCTCGGAGAGCAGGCTCATGCAGAGTAGAAGCCCGAAAGCGGAGCTTAGGATCCTAGCCATGATGTCCGCCGGCCTGCTGAATTATAATCCGCCAAAAAACTAGGTCGAGCACGCCCTTAACAACCAGACTGTCGAGTAACCATGCACAAACCGTGGCTACCGCAACGGGCATCCAATTACTATGCCCCGATACTCTCGACACCAGCACGATCAGCCAGTAGATATAGCACCCTATGGCGAGAAGAGATGTAAGAACCCCGAGCCAGACAATTGCTCTGGCAGACCGCACTTGTTCATCTTCGAAAAGCACCTGATACAGCGCAGCCTTCAGATATGGGAGCGACGGATCCCCGTTCTCGATTGCAAGCTGAACCGCGCGGTCTAAGAAAAAACCCATTCCAACCGAGACCAACGGCAGCAACCCCCCCAGGGCGCAGCAACACGATACAACAACGCTCTCAAAATCTATGCTCACGCGAAAAAGTTCCAGGATGCAGAAGAGCAAACACGAAAGGACCGCCAGATTAATGATGGGTATGACGCAGAAACCGGAAAGCTCCGCGAATTGACCTATATCGAGCTTCGAGTTGGTGCGGATGAAAATGATGATGGCGAGTACCGCAAGGGAAAAGCTGAGGCCTACAAAGAAGCTCTTAAATCCCTCTCCCAAGGCCTCACTTGAAGTGATGTCGGTCGGCCTTAGCCTGCGGAACAACAGAGATCTTCGGAACCAGATCACCGCCGCATTGCCTTCTTTGTTCATCCCCCCAACCGATCCTGTTCCTTCCTCAACAACCGCGCGACTCCAGCTAAATTATCTATTTGAGTCTCCCCTCGCGAAGAATTGTATCAAGATGTTGCGTCATGGCTGAGTGGTTTCTCTGGAGACACACGTAGGCACAAGAACCTTCGCGATAGACGAAGAGGGTTTGGAGCATTCTCAAACAAGCAGCCCCGCACCCGCCATCGCTCCCCATTTTCACGCGCAGTCCCACCTCGCTCCCACCCGCAGTTGGCGCGGGTAGAACGCATGTCGCCCACCCCGCGTCTAACCAATATCGCATATCGCGGAAATGCAAGAATGACGCTGGTTAAACGCATGTCACATAGCGCGGAGGTGCATGACTAGCGGCGATTTCGCAACGACGAAAATGAGGGTGTGTACATCGTGACGTCACCCACACACTATCCCCCAAATCGTTTGACGGGTGGTGTATACAGACGGCAAAATGCCCCCTCCCCCATACTAGGGACTGACGGAGTGGGCGAGGGTAAGGATAAGCCCTCCACTGGGTCATTTGATCGAGAGTTTCGGGATGATGTCAGAATAGAAAAATGCAACTTTCTCCGCCCCCTTATCAAAGTCCGCAGGAGATTCGATTAAGACTGCTACGGTAGCGAGAGACATGCCATCCCACACTGTTGGTCCTTCAACAATTTCTATCTCAACTGCGATCGCCGCAATGGCTGAGTTCTTCATGGAGGGTTCTGAAGAAAGTTTTATGAGAACACTCCCTTTCATCGCAGGATAGTTTGCTGGATCACCGAAAGGTTTGGCATCGCGCACGATACTAAAGGGCTGAAACAGTTTCACTTTCGCCAGTGCATCAACAAAACGACCTTCAAGATCCTGAGAGGATCGACCTGCCTTAGTCATGTCCGTGCGGGGCGTACCGACGAGGATCCCTAGTCTGGGCGTCTTCGGGTTGGCACAAGGATTGTCCTGACCAATGGCGTAGGTGGCAACTAACAGGACTAAAAAAACAGCTACTCCCGTGCGATTCATTTTGAGCCCCCAGCAGCGCGGCGACTTCCTAAAACGATCCCATAACGCCACGGTGAATTATAGGGCAGAAGCAACGCTGTCCCCGGTAGCCCTACTCGTATAGGATGGCGTTGAGATGCTTTTTTAAACCGTCCTCGACCTGTCTCTTGCCTGCAATAGTGTTGTCGTAGATTAGAACGCGATATCCGCTTACGTCGAACGGTAGTTGCTTTCCGCGTTCAGCCAGAAGTATCGTCGGTTTACCAAGAGCATGCGCGTAGCCTAGTTCGTAGAACACGTTCTGGTTTACTGGGGTAATCTCAGCGATAACCACCTCCGACTCGACAATCCCTTGAACGATATCCTGCAAGATGATTCCTGGGCCGAACACTTCGCCTACGTGGTAGGCGCGGAGGTCGAAGCTCTCGACGACGGGTCGGATAACTTCTTGGTATAGCTGTTGGTACGGCTCGGAGAATTGCATAACAACAAACACTTTACCCGGTCGTCGCTCGACGGTGAGATTCTCGAACTCGATCTGATTTCTACTCACTGCGAAGAGACCGACTTGTCCACCTGTCACAGGTCTGTCAAAGACATGCTGCAAAACCCGCACGCTATCAACTGAGACTCGGACTCTCTGCCCGGCGAGTTCGACGGTTTGGGTATACCACTGGCCAGGTGTGAGATTGCTCGCGCTCCCTGCGCCTGCAAGGCCGCGCCAACCAAGTGTCGGATCGCGCTCGCCTACAGAGTAAGCACGCTTCCAACCCCCTATCCCGGCCATGATGTACCTCTCGTCGGGAGATCGATAACCGAGTAAGATCCTGCCTTCGGACCCGGAGTCGCTTAACTTGACGCGGCAGGAAATCTCTCCCTCGGTTAGCTGGAAGTTCGTTACACAAATACCCACTGGGATTCCTGATGCAGGACTCTCAGGATCTGGCCCCAGATACGTGGCCTGCTGCCCGCTAAAAGACCACCGCCCTACAATAGCAGCCCAGTTTGTCGGGTTTTCAGGTTTATTCATGATATGCGCCTCTTTTGTGCGCTTGCCATTTGGAAATCAGTCATTCATCAGGGATGAACTAGTCGCTCAATTTCGAATCGTCCGAGGATGATCTGCATGCTGCAAAAGCACACTCCAGTTGCGTGAATCGAGGTTTCATGATCTCAGCCTCCCTCGCCAGCCAAATCAAGCACAATCGAAAGAATGGCCTGAACGTGACTGGTGTCTAACACGCAGGAGCCATTTGTCAGTGCCTCGCGCTCATCTAGCCTGTTGTCGAACGGCGGATGAACAATGGGGGTTGTTCAGAGTCGCTGTTTTTCACGGCTAAGCTCCAAACTTGCGTCCCACGACTGATGTTAAGTCTGGGACGCTTTTTCTTGCGAGAATGGTCTTGCTGCCCACAGCCCGGTGTCAATGAGTGTAATAGCGATGTTTCGCCAATCAGCAGACCCTCCTACGTTTCAGCCCGTAGCCGTCCAACTGAGGCGGGATCGCTCCCGATTCGGAGGCCGCAATAAAAGCACTTCTTTCGCAGTAAGGCAAAAGCATCGTACACGCCGATAAACCGACGCCCGCACCTCGGGCACTTCCACAACCAAAAACGAACGACCGCTACAAACCAAGCGACGAAACAAGCAATAAAAGGGATTGCCCAAAGAAGAACGGCGAGATTGGTGCGCCGTACCACTAGAGGGAGCGCCCAGCGAAGAAGGGCGAGTTTTACGCCTGCACCAACAAGCACTGTTGTAATGAAGAGTACGAGCACGATCCTTTTTCTTGACCGGTATTCCAGCCACGGGTCAAGCGTCGAACTTATAGCGGTTCCCATCGTTCGCAACGATAAATCAAAAGTCCGAAGGAATACAGCCCATTTGGGATGGTTGACGCTATCAGGCGATCCCACTCATTCAGAATTACCGGCGCATCGCTTTGCCGCACCCTCGCAGCACCCGGCGCAGCGGGCGGGGCGGGCCCTGGGGTTTTGTGGAGGGGTGGGGGGTGTAGCACTTTTGCCGGGGCTATACACTACCCCCCCAAATCGTTTGACGGGATAGTGTGTGGGTGATGTCACGATGTACACACCCTCACTTTTCACGTTTCGAAATCGCCAGTATCCATGCGGCTCCGAGCGACATAACATGCGTCCCACCCGCGTCATTCCTGCGTGTCCGCGATATCCAGACGAGGCGTGGACGATCCGCCTTCCACCAGCGTTTCTCTCGGAGACAGCTTGAATCAGCTTCCAGAGGATAGGAAACGCAGCTTGTTACGGAATCCGGACAAAATACTTTTGTTGTTGACCCTTCGCATAATCCAGCGTACCGTGTGGCGCAATCAGCGAGGAAGGGCAAAGGATTCTCATTTTCCGTCGGTGATCATGATTAGCTGCTTCCTCCCTGAACTTTGAATAGAAGTAGATGGATTGGGCGTTTCGCAAGGTCGCATCCATTTCTAGAGGGGTTGCGCGATTCTGTTCGTTGTGTCAGGAGGAGCCTGCATGGTCTGCAGCTTCGCTCACATCACTATTCTGCCATCTCCGCGAGTGCTTCGTGCTTCGCACAACAATATCGTTGTCATGGTCTCCCGATGTTCTGCACAGAACTGGGGATGCTCCCACGAATCTTGACACATTTCCATTCACGGAATCATTTACAAAGATCGTTGCGAATGTGGAGCAGAACAATGAATTGGTATAAGAAGCTGTTTTTGACAGCGGAACTGGTAGTCAGTACAGCGCTAGGTGTGTCCGCCCAAAATGCCGGTTATTTAAATGCCCCTCAACCGTACGACATGACCATAGATTACGGGACAGATTACGTGAATTTATATAACGCCGCTCCAACGATCAAAACGCCGATGATCAAGAAGAACGGGTTGCTACCTTTTTCCTTCGACTGGGGATGGACCCAAGGGTGCAAAGCTGTAGCTGCAAGAGATACGCCTTGGTATTGCGATACAATCCCATACTACATTGATGGACCTAATACCTTGATGGACGCCTCTGTTGGGTTTACTTTAATGTCAGCCCCATGTAATGGTGGTCCTTCCACAAATTATTTGCAGAATTTTTATATCACTACACCAGATGGGGCCTACCACTCCATTGGAGGCGCTATTTACACGTCAGGATGTGGAACCACTTCCTATACAGGAACAACCGTTGATAACACTGGCTACACACTTGTTATCACTGGTGGGGCTGCTAGTCCAACGATCACTATCTACGATAAGTCCGGCAACAGTAGAAACTATTGGGTGAACGGTACCTCTCCAAGTACTAGGCAAGAAACTGATGTCTTTGGAAACACGATCCAGTACAACGCTACAACGGGGGTTTATACAGATACCTTAGGCATTGCTGATTATACAGTTACTGTACCGATCGCCGTATCGTATCCCGATACTGGAGGCACTATCCGGGAACTCTCTTTTTCATCGTCCGGAACTGATACGCTCAGTCGAAATTTCACTATTAACTCGCCGGGTTGTCCCCAGGTCGAGCAAGAAAGCGGTTCAACATGGATAGCAACAGCGTCCATGTCTTTTCCAGACGGCACGTCCATAACGTTTACGCCGGAAGTTGGATATGCAGGAACTGGAACGACGACGGGACGAATTGGAAGTTTCACAACTAGGCAAGGTGGTGAAGTCAGTTACAGCTATGGAAATCCGTGGTGCGGCACTGGTATGCTTAACAACGGCGGGTATCTTGCCAGAACAGATGCTTATGGAACGACCACCTTTACATCCGACAACGGAGTCGGTGGACAAGTTTCAACTACTACCGTTCTCGACCCCGGAAAGAACAAAACGGTTTATCATTTTGAGCTGATCAACGACGGGAACCCAAATGACAGCCCGGACCCAATTATAGCCCAGATTACGTACTATCAAAATACAGGTACCATTTCGAGTCCTGCTTACACGCTCTTTAAAACCGTTGTTATCTGCTATAACGGACAGAGCTCCGGGTGTGCTGGGTCAACAGACGGCTCGGAGACTCCTCTGTATTCGTACTCAGTTAACGAGAGGGATACGTACACAACTCTCGGTTCAATGTCTACCAGCTCGCGGGTGCAAGAACTGTTTGATAGTTATGGAAACACTACATCCGTTGCCAACTATGATTTTGGGGCTTCTTCTCCAACACTCACGACGAGTACAACCTATGGCACGTGGAATGGCTCGACCTGCGTGTCCATCGGAAATTACATCAACAATAAGCCTTGTGATGTCAAGACTGTTGATAATGCTTCACGCACAATTGGCGAAACACGCCGTAGCTATAGTTCGAAGGGCAGCCTTCTCACTACCCATGACTGGACCGGTTCCGCTTGGTTAAGCAACCTAACTGCTAACAGCTACAACGCGAATGGTACGATCGCTTCATCGTATGACTTGGCTAACAACCAAACGGCTTACACCTACAACTCTGCCAGTTATAGCGGTTGCCCCAGTGGTGGCTGTACAAACTATCCCTTCCCAACATCGGTGTCGAAGGGCGGGGTCACGACCTACAGTACTTGGAACGGGTATGGTGCCGTGAAACTCACGGATCAAGATGCGAATGGCGCGACGACCACATATGGATATTCTGCATGCGTTGGAGGTGCAATCGATCCGTTCTGGCGGGTCATGTCAGTAATCGATCCGCTAGGAAATGAAACGTGCAAGACGTATCCGTCAGGTTCTTCGCCAGATATTTCGAGCAGCAGTTTTGCATTTAATGGTGGGGCTTCAATTCAGAGCACTACAACGACGACAGATGGTTATGGAAGGCCCGTCAACCGGCAAACAGCGCAAGCCCCGGGGAGCGGCAACTATGATACGGTTTCAACGGTTTACAGTTGGCTTGGAACCTCGTTTTCGGTGGCGACTTCGCAACGTTGCACGGAGCCATTGGGTTCAGGCTGTACGGCTGTCCACACGCGTCAGTACGACGTTTTACGGCGTATGCAGTCAGCAACAACCACTGGCAATGAGACTCTGACTCACACCTACACCCAGAACGATGATCTGGCTGTGCTGAGCCCGGCCCCCTCAGGAGAGAACAACAAACAGGTACAAAAACAATACGACGGACTGGGAAGGCTCGCACAATCCTGTGCGATCGGGAACGGGTCGACCACTGCGTGCAATCAGAGCACCGGCTCGGCGAACGGCGTTACGACTTCAAATTCTTACACATATGCGAGTGGCAGCAGTACAACCACTGCGACCCGTGGGTCCCAGAGCCGCTCGAAAACCGTTGACGCAATGGGTAGGACGATACAAACGGCTATGCCGGAGAGCGGGACGTGGAGCTACACTTACGACACTCCCTGCTCGTCGAGCTACTACAACACCACAAGTCGACTCGCTGAGACGGTAGACGCCAACGGCAACACGCTCTGCTACAGTTACGACGCGCTGGGCCGAGTCACACTGGTCAATGCCGATGGCACAACTTGCCGCTGGTTCTATTACGACAATGGCGAGGGCAACGGAACCACCTCCGGGGGCTACACGGGAACAGTCCCAACCGGGATCACTCTTACTAACCAGTACGGACGGATGGTGGAGGCAGCTACCGATGGCTGCACCGCAGTAGCAAGCCATACCAGCTCGACGCTCATCACGGATGAGTGGTTCGCCTACGATAAGGACGGAAACAAGACTAACCTGTGGCAATTGACACCCCACAGCACCCAGTACTACCACAGTACCGCGACTTTCTTCGGGAATGGCGTCCCCGCGACCGTCGATCTGGCCAACCCCAGCCTTTATACGATGACCTACGGGCTTGACGGGGAGGGCCGCATCAGCACACTCACGGACACGACGGCGAGCCAAAGCATAGTCACTGGAACGACCTACTTCCCAGCGGCGAACCCGGCTGTGGTTAGCCTTACCGGCACCGATAACGACGCGTACACCTATAATACGAACACAGGCAGGATGACCGAGTTTGTGTTCACGGTGGGTGGCAATAACCTCACAGGCACTCTCAACTGGAATCCCAACGGGACACTCGGTTATTTGTCTGTCATCGATGGCTTCAACTCGGGCGGTTCGGAGACTTGCTACTCGAATTCGAGCGGCTCGCTGGGGCATGGTTACGATGACCTGGGGCGGCTCGTCGAGTTCGACTGCGGTAGCGGCAACTGGGGCCAGCAGTTTGCCTACGACCAGTATGATAACTTGACGAAGACGGTTCTTTCCGGACGCAGCGGGACCACCTGGAATCCCGGCTACTCCTCCACCACGAATCGATGCACTGGCTGCACCTACGATTCGAACGGCGATGTGACTGGAGATGGCAACTATGTCTACGGTTGGAACGAGTTCTCAAAGGTAAAGTGGACAACTACTAGCGGCACACCTTCATGTGGCACCAGCGGCAGGTGCGCTACTTACGATGCCTTCGGACGAATCTTAGAAACCAGCAACGGCAGCACATGGAGAGAGTACTGGTATACGCAGGCTGACGGAAAGATGGTCATGAGCGGAACGACCTTGTCGTACGGTCGCTGGCCGATGCCGTACGGGATGGCAGAAACTGTCGGTACGTCTGACTTCGACTATTTGCATGAAGATTGGATCGGCAATTCAAGAATTGTCTCCAACATCGGGAACAACACAGTAGTCGCGGACCAAGCCTACACACCGTATGGTGAGATTTACAATATATTCGGCGCAAACAATAGTCAGTATCAGGTTTTTGCCGACACTATCGCCGATCTTGCCCCCAGTACCACCACGCCAATCATGTGGGACACGCCGAATCGAGAGTTGTCTTACGCCGGGCGCTGGCTCTCGCCAGACCCGGCTGGTGTAGGTTGGAATCTGTATGCTTACACAACCGATCCAAATTCACAGACCGATCCAACGGGATTAGGTCCGGGTGATGATTCGGGAGGTAAATGTCCGGGTGGTGCGGGTCCAAGTCAAGGGTGTAGTTCCTCTGATTCGGCGCAAAATCAGAGCAGCACGATGCAGTATGTGAAAGGAGGCGGGAAGATCGTTTTAGGGCTCGGACTGATTGCGACGGCAGCAGGTGGAGACGTTCCAGGTGGTGTTGCGGGTGCTGTAATCCTCTCCAGTGCGGTCCTCGGGGGCACGGTAACCACAGTGAGTGGTGTAGCCGATGTGGCCGGGGCGGCAACCAAGACGGATGTTCATGAAGCTCAGGAGGCCTTGGATGCAACTAGCAACGCAGCCGGTTTAGTGGTCACTGCTGCTACAGGAGGCAATATGAAAGCCGGACAAACGGCGGCGACTGTAGGGGACATGGCCAGCCTCGCTATGAGCCCGAAGGAGGCCACGAAGAACGTTGCTACGGCAGTGGATGCCGGTCGAACCGTGTTCAGTGCTGGCAGCTTGCTGAAGAGCGCCTGGAACTCGTTCAGCAGCGCAGTCTCGGGAGCTTTTGCACCTAGTCCAGGGCCGCCTATCATTCAAACAGTGCCAGGCCCGCCACAGTAACATGAAAAAATTACACGAGCTGATTAGCAAGAAACAATGGTTCATTCTTTTCAATGTTGGCACGCTTGTCGCGCTAGCCTTGGCGGGCCGCCTTACGTCGTCCTGGGAGTCGCTAGTCACAAGCCTGATCGCGTTGCTGATAATGAATGGAGTGGCCGCAATCTCAGCCAGGAACTTTCCGGAGTGGAAATGAAACTCGCTACGAAGGCGGTCTGCATCAACTGCGCGATACTTATCGGGCTGCTCCTTGAGCTTTACTGGGGCCGACCGCTGTACGTGATCGGCATAGCAGCGGTACTCCTCTTCTTGGTGGCCAATGTGATACTTTTCCTGGCCTCTAGGAGAGCGCGCAGAGCTTGAAAATCTGGGCGCTGGGGCGGAATCAGTTTTTTCTTTAGCCTGCCGATCCGCGCCGTGATCCAGGTCCGATTAGCTGTGCTTTCCGATCCTCGAATCCGTCGTCGATCTGGACCGGGCAGTGTGGCGATTCCGGCACGGTTGTGCTGGCAGTTTCGCGCTCCCGGAGTGCGGTGGCGGGGTGGGGGTTTTTTAGCCGTGCTGCGCACGGGGAGTAAGGGTGACACTCCACCCCTGAAAGGGTGCTGCACGGTAACTTTCGGTTACCGTGCGCGAACCTGTTGAAAGCAGAACAGCTAGAGGAAAAATCCGCCGATCCGGTTGCTGTCGAGCAACCTGAAGTTAACGCAGGCGAACTTGTTGATTCTTAAGCGTGGCTGCTAGTCTCGGCTGTGATGGCGAGAGAGGAAGGCCGAGCATGGTGAAGCTGCCGCTGCGCGCAGAATCAGAGCTCGGGCGGATTCTGGGAAAAACTTGGTAACGCGCTGAATGGTAACGGGTGGAAGACCAATGACCAAGTAACCGCTGACCAGCGTCAGTGGCTCTCTGACAATAAGATTGTGGGCCACGATGCCGAGGGCAAAGAGGTCCCGATGGACTGGTCAAAGGCGTCAGTCGGAGACGTGAAGTCGGCATATGGTTATGTTCATGACGTCATGGCAGCAGCCAACGCGGATCACGTACTGAGCGCGATCGGAATCGCTGCCACTGTAAGCTTCGGACATGGAGCGCGGCATCTTGATGGAGCTGGGCTGAACCAGGGGGATGTCGAAGCAGCGATCCAGCAAGATGTTCGGACAGCCGTCGAGAATGCAACACAGCCGACAGGAAATTTTTGGGGAAGGGTCAACGTCGATGGTCAAACCATCGAGTACCGGGCGTACACTTTGCCCAACGGGACAGTCAACGTTGGAACATACTACATTCCATAACGTCGGTGGAGTGGGAACGGCGAGCGAGGCCGGACGACGACCGAAGCAAGGAAAGAATGAGCCAGTGTGGAAGCTAGTGCTCATCGTGCTCGCAGTGGCGGGAATGGCGGTTTATCAATACGAACAGCAAAAGACATTCTTGCAGCAAACCTACATGAAAACTGAACAACATTTTCGCGAACCAACGCCTACCGAGATAGAGGTGATTCAACGCCTTTTAGCTGCTGACTTTCCCGGCAAAGAGGAGATCGCTAAACAGTTGGCCGGTAGCCGAGTAAGGATCATCGACGACGAGGGCAGCCTAGAACTCGAACTGAGCGATCGGGCCAGGTCCGCCACAGTTGAAAAGCGAATACCGGTAGAAGCTGACGCGGTCGACGAAGATGGTGTACATATCCACTTCCTGCTCCACGTGGTTAAGGGTTTCGCAAAAGAGCTGGAGGTCTATAAGGACGACGGAACGCCGATCAGGCGAATGCCTAGTGCGGATGATCTTGAGGTTATAGTGCTGCCAGGGTGAGCGCCGATCCCGACCACCGAGCAGAGTAACCGATCCGGCAGCCGGTGAGGGCCGGGTAGGTGCTCCAGTTTCTGCGCTTTGTTTCTGAGCTTCCAGGACACTTTTTAACCACCCTCGCCAGCCTTAGCAGGTGTTGTGGATGCGGGCGGCGACACCCCAACCAATTCCGCCAGCGCCTGCCAGTGCCTCGGATGCGGTCGATAGCCTTCGCGAAGGCGGCCAGCGTACCACCGCGAGACGGAGATTTGTCGAGCGATAGCTGACGCCGACACGGACGCGAGAAGGGGTTGAATCTTCTCAGCATAGAACGTTGCAGTCAGCCACGTCGGCTGCTCCGACGGCTTCCACGCATGCTGGGCCAGAGCGTTTTGACGTTGCGTGCTCGCCCGCTTCAGTTGAGCTTCAGGACTGTTCGCCGTTTGGCGCCCAGCACGCGCAACATAGATCAGACGTTCAGTCGCACTGCTGACAGCACATTGACCGCAATGAGTTCTTCCTTCCAGTATTTTCTTTCCGCAGCCGCGACACAGATGATCGGCTTTAGAGAATTTAACTGAAGGTGTCCAGACTTTGCCCTTTGCTTCCGTGCGGTGCTGTTGAGTAAGACGCGTCGGCGGAGTTCGATTGGACTCGCGCCCCGATCTCGTGGAAGCCGATAGGGCTCGCGCCACATACTCCGCCCAAGGCGCAACCAGTTTTGCCCAAACTGAAGTTGTCCCGCTCAGCTTGATACAAAGCTGGGACATGAGCCGACAATTGCCACTGCCGGTTTCGAAGAAATCGGATCGGCGGAACGGCTCACTCGCAATCCAATTCAACAACCACGCTTCGATTTGGGGGCGAATGGGTTCGAGGACATCAAGGGCAAGGGAGTCTCGGTTGGCAGTATCCGTATGCAAACCCACGCCCAAGCCTGCGTCTAAACCTAAAACTGAAACGGCTAATCTGGTCTCGGCCTGAAGCAGGGCAAAGCAATAATTCAATACGGCGTGGACAGGGGTCACGGCCAAACGTGGTCCACCGGTCAATGGCGACTGACGGTTTCCGGCAAATCGCCAGTGGTCTGGGATGTTCGGGAGATCTGCCTTTGTCCAGGTCACAGGAATATCGCGCCACTCCCGAAAGTAGCGAGCAGCTGCATTTGCCTCGACGATACGGATCGCATCGAACGTGTCTGCGGAAACCAACTTGTTCCGAAAGTCTGAGACCACGTCTGCTGCGCCTTGGCGATCCAACCGTTCTCGCAGCACCTGTTCCTGGCCCTTCAGTTTGGCATCGATCAGCGTTCGGGCAATTTCGAGACCCAGGCCATTACCAGCGGCCAGGGCTTGAGCGCGTCTCAACTTTGCTTCCGATGGTCTGACGGGACCGGTGACACATGAAATTTTTCCATCGCGTTCGAGCATGACGAACGACGCATCTTGCTCCGTCAACCACTCCAGGGCGGAGAGCGAAACGAATCCGTCAGAGCCGATCACAATCAGCCGCTTCAGGCCATGCCCAACACGAGGAAGCCTGATCGTTCTTCGGTCCATGCCAATGCCGTCCTCAATTTCAAGATGGCCGCGCTGCATGCGCACTTTGATTCCGAAACCGGAAAGAGTGAGAACGCCAGTCTTGCCGATAGGGGATTTGCTGGAGACGTTGTGTTGCGGTAGGGTGCTGGAAGCTGCCATAGGAGCTTATCCTCCGACGGTGGTCAGGGCTTGTCGGCTGCTAGAACAGTCGATGAGCCCGCATCTGTCTTATGTTATTTTATATCAATAAGATACGCGGGGGCTACATTTCCTGGTTCTCAGTCTTTTCGGCAGCGCCGAGAACCATGTAGAGCGCTGTTTTCGGGTCTCTCTGGACGTTTGTAAAGTTAGAACAAATCAAGAATGGCATACGATCTTGCTCGACTGGAGACTCCAAGCTCTTCTGAATCGCCAGTTTCCAAACCGGCCAATAATTTAATAGATAGGATCGAACGCCGTTCTCAGTTTTATTCTCAGATTCTTTTTTCGTAATTGGGTCGATGATCTTAATTTGTTTCGGCAAGGCTGCGATTTCTTGATAAAAGAATTCCACCGTTGGCAGTTTGGATTTGTGCGACTTCTTCCAAATTGATTGGATCGTCTCGAAAACCTGAAACCGATGATGCGGGGGGCAATCTAGCTTGGAACATCGAGCATATGACTGCCAAACGCCCATGAAATTAACGCCATAAGTGAACGGCAGACCTGCAATCGCATCAGCCAAATTCTCAGGATTCCGCGCGAATCTTCCTCTGATGAATCTGCTGTCGATGAACATCAGAAGTTCATCTTGCGCGAAGCCAGCTTCCATTAGATCCAGCTTCTTCTGAAGGTCATCTTGTGCCTTACACGCAGCTTCATGTTCCCGCCGTGCCGCTTCTAGATCTGCTTGCCACTTTGACAGTTGTGCTTTCACCACTTTCATCTGTTCAGGCGATGCTTGGCCTTTAGCCATTTGAGCTTGATTTACTAAATCCATGCACGTGCGTTGTTTCTCTTGGGCCGCATAGATTTCTGCGATAGCGAGTCCATTAGCTTCTCTTCCCGCACGAATCTGACCGGCAGTTGCCGATTCCGAACTCACTAGGAGCAATCGACTGATGCGATGCCTGTTGGAATGGTCCCTGACAGGTTCAAGCGCTGCCCTAAGTTCTTGTCTTGTTGTCGCTCTTGGGAGCTGCCAACCGAGTTCTCCCCACCAGGAAGAAAGCATATCGACGATACAATCTCTATGGGCACTGAGCGATTCATTGTCGACAGTGTGCCGACCTCCAGATGTGATCTTGGTCTTTCGCTTCAGGAGCCAGTCAAGGAATTTACCCATTAGCTGCAAAAATTTCTCGCGCACAGCAGCGAGAAAATGCACCAGCCGCAACCAAATTGCTGCTTTTAGCACCGGTGAATTCTAGCTTCCCAGCCGTCGATTGCCAGAAAACTTGTTCCTGATCTTCGAGCCAGCACCAGAAAACCAAGCTAACCCATTGCCCATCTATCAGTTAGCGCATTTTCGTGGCACGAGAAGTGCACTTATTACGGGCGCAGGCCAGAACGACGCGACAAGGGAGCTGGAACGGTGCCTAGAAAACGAAAATCCCCGCCCACAAGATCTGCCAAAGTCTCCCGCAAGTCCTCCACCTACAATCGAGCGTCCCTGGTTCAGCAGGACATGCTCCGCAATCCCTCCCTGAGCTTTGCTCGGGCTCTGCGTAAGCGGAAGATTGATCGCCGCACCGTCCTCCATCATTTTGGGTCCGATTTCGAGAAAGACTCGTCGGGCCGAATCAAAGCTCGCTCGATCGGTCGACGACGGCAGACTCTCTTCATTCCAGGGTCCCAACCGGGCGTGGACATTCCTGTTCCCACCAAGAACGCCAGCGAGCGACGCTTTGTCGGACGTTGGATGAAAGCACTGAACGCAGCAGGGCGGGGCGACTTCTCCCGGATGGATAAGTTTCCTCGTAATAAGTCGATTGGAGGTGTTCGTCTTCCAACAAGCAGAAATGAGGTCCAACGGATTCTCAAGGCCCTAGCGGAGAAAGAGTCTCCATTTGAAGGCTTGTACCGCACTCTCGCGAGGCCGTCATGAGCGTGCCAAAGCTGAAGAAAGCCAAATGTGCATGTTGCGGGAACACTCGGCGGATGCAATGGCATCACCTTGCAGGGAGATTGTTCAACATCCTTATCGCTCTTTGTTCCGCGTGCCACTTGGACATAACAACAGGACTTGCACGGCTGCGGATCGAAACAAGCAAGGCCAAAGGCTCAACAATTCATGGGTGTCGAGCGATCGTGTATTTCCTCTGGTTCTTCCTCGACAAACTCTTGGACAGACTTGAAAAGGAGAATGCTAACCTAGACCGGCATGAGCGAAAAGCTGGACATCTTTCTTCGAGCTCATACGGTCGTCGTAGATAGCAAGAAGGGCAAGAAAGGCAAAAGGAAGCGCCGTGGCGGCCGTCCACGGCGTAACCTTAAGAATTGGCCGAATTATGCAATTGTTTTCGATTGCGAAACTCGCGTCGATACCCGCCAAGGTCTAACCTTCGGCTTCTATCGCCTCTTGAGGCTGCAAAACTCCAACTACCGGCTCGAAGAAGAGGGAGCCTTCTTTGACGACGATTTACCGGCTCACGAACGCAAGGTTATCGAGACATACGCCTCCACTGCTGAGACAGAAGTCAAGTCGTTCCCACCGCAGTTCCCCCTGCACCCACGATCGAACTTTGTAAAACAAGTTTTCTACCGGTATGCGCGAAAGGGTGCTCTCATTGTTGGCTTCAATCTTCCTTTTGATCTCACGCGTTTGGCCCGCAGGTGGCCGGAGGGAGAGGATAACGAGTGGTCGCTCGTGCTTGTGAATTACGCCGACGGAAATGAGAACCTGAACTTTCCCCGAGTCTTAATCGATCCGATCGATAGCAAGAAATCATTTATTAGTTTTAGAGGGGAATGGATTCCCAAGGACAAGAATGGAAGACCGAAGGCAAAACCAACAAAGATTAACGAATCTCGGTTGCTGGATCTACGCACCCTGCTCTTTGCACTCTTCAATCAGGCGCTGTCGCTCAAGAAAGCATGTGAACTAGAGACGTTTAGAAAGCACAACCTACCGCAGAAAATCGAGCATACGCCCACCGGCAAAGTGACTCTCGAAGAGATCAAGTACGCGCGTCAGGATGTCCGCTGCACGGCAGCTCTTCTGAACGCCGCTAAGCAGGAATTTGACCTGCACCCGATCCCAATTTCGCCTGACAGAGCCTATTCGCCCGCAAGCATTGCAAAAGGGTATCTGGAGGCAATGAAGATTAAACCACCCGAGGAGAAATTTAATGTCTCGCGCAAAAATCTGGGCATTGCCATGGGAAGTTTCATGGGAGGCAGATCGGAAACGCGATTACGCCTCCAGGAAGTGCCGGTTGTCCCGGTTGATTTCACGTCGGAATACCCGAGCACGTGCGTTTTGCTCGGACTGTGGAACATTTTGACGGCCAGGAGCCTATCGTTTCCGGATGCGACACGGCAAGTGAGAAAACTCGTAAGCAACATTACGCTCGACCAATGCTTTCGACCTAAGCTGTGGCCCAATTTCCGATTCTTCGCACTGGTCAAACCCAAGAAGCACATCTTTCCGGTACGAACCGTGTACAACGGAGTAACGCCGAATATTGGGAACAACTACCTAACGTCCGCAAAGCCAATCTGGGTTGCGGGACCGGACCTAATTGCGTCATCGATTCAGACAGGTAGTGCCCCGGACGTAATTCGCGCTATCCGTATCGTGCCACGCGGCCAACAGAAACTAATGAAGCCGGTGAACCTGCGCGGAATGGTCGAGATCTACCCATACGAAGATGACTTGTTCAAACGCACGATTGAACAGAGAAAACTCCACAAATCGGACGAGGACCTTTACTCCTGGCTCAAGGTGTTCGCAAATTCAATGTATGGCTTCTTCGCGGAAATCAATCCGGAACCAACGCCTGAGCAGAAACCCATCCAAATTCATGTGTATTCCGGGGAGGATGACTACATCCCTCCCAAGCGGATTCATGTGAAAGAAAAGCAAGGGCACTGGTACGCTCCTTATTTGGCGTCGCTGATTACGGCGGGCGGGCGACTGCTACTCGCTATGCTCGAAAAATCTGTCAGGGACGCCGGGGGCACTCACGCGTGGGCGGACACCGATGCTTTGGCCATTGTGAGTTCGAAAAAGGGAAGATCCCTTCGCCACATTCCAGGTTGCAAGGGAATCAAAGCTCTTCCGTGGAAGACGGTCGAACAAATCACAGCAAAATTCGAAGATCTTAATCCTTATGAAGTGAAGGATGTCGAGGTACGCCTCCTGAATCTGGTTGATGCGAACTATCAAAACTTCGATCCGAGCCTTCCAAGAAGGCAACTACTCGGGTTCTCTATCGCTGCGAAGCGCTACACGGTGTATGAACGAGCGGGTAATGAAATTGCGATTGTTGATCCCAAGGCCCACGGACTCGGGTATTTGTACCCTCCCGCTGATTCTCCTAAGAATTGGCTTGACAGTCACGAAGCACCGCGCTGGATCTACGAGTTTTGGGAATACATTCTCAGGATAGCCCTTCACCTTAAAGGCAAACCTCCTCGTTGGCGAGTACGACCGCAAATGATGCGGATGACTGTAACGACTTTCAATGTCTTGAAAAGTCTTCATGAGTGGCAAGGATTCCGCCCGTACAATTTCTTTTTACTCCCAGTTTCGGCAGACGCCGGATACCCGGCGAGTGTAAACCCCGAACACTTCAGACTGGTTGCGCCCTTCGAATCAGATCAAACGAAGTGGGAACGTTTGACGTGTATAAACATTGGCGACTCAAAAGATAGACGAAGGTACGGACTGACAACATCTTTCACATCGTCTGAGTTCGGCAAGAAAGCAGTGGTTGAAACATTCGAAACGCTTTTCCATCGCTACATGCAACATCCCGAAGCGAAGAGCCTAGGCCCTGACGGAGAGTCCTGTAAATCCGATACGCGCGGCCTGCTCGGGCGTTCGCATATCATCGCGGGGAAACACCGGCGACTCGGCAAGGAAAGTGATCGCCGCTGGGAAGAAGGCGATGATTTGGAATCGCTGCTGTTTGTACCTCAGGAATACAAGCAACCAGGGGAACAGACGGAGAATTCTCGCCTTGTTCGTCCTAGTGAGAGATTGATCCGAAAAATCAAAAACTTGGGCATTCGGAAGCTTGTCAAATTCGGCCTCGGGCGCCGCATCCTAGAGAAGATTTGCCGAAGGGAACTTGTCGATGTTGCCGCGTTGCGTGAATACGGCCGGGTAGTCCGAGCGTACAGAGCAGTGTGAGCGCACGACCAACGACGACTAGGTCTCTAACCTTCACAACCGGGCTAACGCGTCGCGCAGTGGCGCTCTGAAGTGCTGCACCCACGGTCCGTCAAAGTTAATCGTTGCGATCAGACTTCCGAAAAGACGATCTTGAGCGCCATTCCTGTTGAAGATTGGATAAGCAAGCTCAAGCTCGCGCAGGGCAAAAAGCCAGTACCACTTTCCCTTGAACACCAGATCATGATTAGCGCGACGATAAATTACATCAACGAGCCTGTACGCCGCAGCGAGCTTCCGCTGAAAATCAGCGGGTGCCAGGCCCGACCCGGCTTCCATCCGCGCAACACAAGCCGCCAGTCTGGCGGCATCAGTCGCAGAATCAGCGGGTATATTGATCGGCGAAGACAGAGTGTAGCTGGCAGGATAAGACAGCGAAAGTTTCCTAGCCAAGATGCACAGTGCGACCCATTCTCGCCAGCACAACGCCGAGGTACTTCGCCACAGAAGAGGATTCGGGACTCGCGGTCCAATTACTCCCACGTCAATCGAGCCTGCGGTGGCAAGACTTGACACAAAGTCGCCTTCGGCGAACAGATGGTTCTCGATGCAATAATGGACGGTGTATACGACATGGTCAGATGCACGCAAGGCGTGGAGAATGTCGTCAACATCCTTATCCAGATAAAACATGGCGAGCTTCGCGTCAGCCTGCGAGCGGTCCACAAGAGAACCGTTATCTCGAAGGTGCTCGAAGAAATGGGTCAGGATTCCCTTGCCACCTCCATCCCCAACAATGCGATCGGCGACTACGATCTCATACGTCTTGCCCAAGTCCCGGCAAACTGGGCCACAGATCCTGCCGTAAATGTCCGGGTCAAGATCTCGGCCCTCTACAAATAAAAATGTCTGCGTTCGCGACAACTGCATATATCTCCGCATGCCGCCGAAGCTGTGGGCTGTTCTGGAGCTCATATGCGAAAAATTTGGCTGTCTGGAAGATCGGCCATGATCTCCGGGGAGTGTGTGGCCATGATGAGCTGGAGGTTGGGATTCAGGTCGCGCAGTGTTGCGACAAGTTTCTTTTGCCAATCAACATGCATTGAGAGCTCCGGCTCGTCGATCATCAAGGAGTGGTTTGAGGCGGTTAGGGCGAACAGGGCGATGAAGAGGAGCTGTTTCTCGCCAGACGAAAGCAAACTGAGTCCGATCTCCCGATCTTTTGGGAGCTGCACCTTGATTTCTTTGTCCGTGAAGTCCAGGTGCTTGCTTCCCGTGAACATCGACTCCAGGACTTTACGGAATCGTTCGCGGGGGGCGGTTATCTCTGCGATAGTCGTTTCCACCTTTTCGATTTGCTTGACAACGTTCTGCAGTTCCGGTTTCTTCGCATAGATTGTCGCAAATTTGCTCTCGCTTGGCAGAAGGTGACCGAATCCGGGCTGACGTTCGAGGAAGCTACTGATTCGCTTGAACGCCTCTTTCTCATCGGGGGCTGTTGATAGCTCGCCCTGGTCTTGAATTCCAGTGAGGAAGAACCCGAGTATGTTGGCGAGTCCGCGCTCCTGCGCCTTCGCGGTTTCTTTCGAGATATCGGCGTAGTACTCGGACCATTGTGCCTGCAGCCCACGCGCAAAGGCACTGTCCAATTCCTTATCCGATAAACGGTTGGTTCCGCTAGCGGTCCGGAGGTTCCGATAAAGGCGAGAGATGGGGAGGAATCCGAAGCCATGTGTTGTCAGTTTGCCATCGGGTTCCGGTGGGTCGCTGGACCACTTTGGTCCCTCGACAAACGCATTGAGCTTGGAATCGAATACGAGATTCGTGGGTAGATCGGACATGCTCACTGGAGTCGGAAAATCCGAGGGGGACCACAGCGGCTGCTGTAGGCTAGGCAAGGATAGGTCTACCTCCTCGCTAACCGATTGCTCTCTCCGCGTATATGTGCGGATAAACTCGCGCCTGTACTTGTTCAGGTACACTTTGACCACGGCGCGTGTAAACGGCAGCTCTTTTAGCATGTCGGCGTCAGCTGATAGGGCTGAGTGAAGGATCTTGAGTAGCGTCGTTTTCCCGCTGCCATTCAACCCAAAGAACACGTTGACGTCGGAATTAAGCACTGCCGAAATCGGGTCAGTCCGACCGGCTAGCCCTTCCACCGTAAATTCTCGAATTTGGGCCATTCACGCACGTCCTTTCTCAGTCGCAAAAGTGCTTGCTCAGTTTAATGCTACCGGGAGGATTTCGCATTTTCACCCTTAATGGTGCCGCGCGACCTCACATCGAGATTTAATGTATACATCGCCCCATTCCACCCGCACTTCCACCTCGCCCATCCCCGCATTTGACGCGGGTGGGACGCATGTTATGTCGCTCGGAGCCGCATGGATACTGGCGATTTCGAAACGTGAAAAGTGAGGGTGTGTACATCGTGACATCACCCACACACTATCCCCCAAATCGTTTGACCCCACTTCTCCGCTGCCTGTAAGATCTGCGCCCCGCTCCGCCGTGATTCGATGGGATTCTTTTGACTGAGACGCTTCCCTCATCGCCGTGGCGAGAGGGCAAGATCGCGGTCTCTCTGGGCGACGTTGAGAGATCTCACTGGGCCCCTTACAGTCACCGAAGGACTGTGACGCGATGTGTCCCGATCAGGTCCAAGTACCACGGTAACTCGTACGGTAATCGACCTGCTGTGACAATTCTTGCCCGCTGCAGTCTCGCGGCGTAATGACGACTCCTCTTTCGTTGCGAACTCTCACCTCCTTCCTGCCCGAGTCTGCCTTGCAATCGCGCCAGGAAAACCAGATTGTCGATCATCTAGCCAGCATTCGTCGATCGCCTTCATGATTTCCTCGGACCAGTTGGACAACTAGGTGTGTTAGCTGCTAACATGCTTGTGTATGACGTCTCCACTGCAGAAGGCACAACAGAAATTGGGCGGCCAAACTCGCGCTGACAATCAAACGGGCGAAGGCCGGAGATTCCTAGCGACGCTGGCGGCGCATCGCAGACCCTTGCTGCACGATGTGAAAATCACGAACGAAGAGCTGCTGTGGGAATTTCGGAATCTCAGTAAAGATACGCCCAACGGCCGCCCTTGGATTATTTTGTTAATCGTGGGCGCGAACGGTCGTACCATTCGATCCACCCTCACGGATGAAGTCATCCTGCACCGCCTTGAACTTATCGGTGGCGCGATTGGTTTTATGGGCCTGACGGTCTTTGGTTCTCCACACAAAGGCAATCGTGCACCATCGATTCAGGTGTACTACAAGCCGCTTAAAAAGGGCACGGCGATCGTTGAAAAACTTCAGAAGGTGAGCCGGGATGTACTTGCCGCGGTTATTCCGAGCATACAGCCGGTGACTTCAAAGATCGAAACCGAGGTAGGGGACTAAATTTTTTTTGCCGTTTGACATCTAACACTGTTAGCTATGACGTTAGTTGGTAGCTAACAGGACTACGTCGGGAAAGAGAGGGGGGAGAAGTGGAGTATCAAATGAATGAACAAACACGCGTCAAGCCGGAACTGGCGGTGACGACTGGGCAATGGGGATACGTCCGCTGTCATTGCCTCGTGAAGACCCGAAGCGGAAGGGGTGGTGTCTTCTTCACCTACGAGTGCGCCGCGTGCGGCAACACAAACCTTCGCTACATTCACACCCTCGAACACAATGAGGACGGAAGACAGATAGATGTAGGCGTCGAATGCGCCCGCATCTTGCTTGCCCCTTCCGATTCTGAGATTCCTCGGCTGGCCCAAAACGAAACTAAGCGGAAAGAGCGCTGGCGCATCCACTACGGCAAGCCGGGCCGGTGCACTACCTCAGTTGAGGACCTGGAAGATCGGGGGAAATTATGAACATCTTTTGTGGCGTGCATGAAGTCCGCTTGCTTCGCCCTGCGGGCGTGGCCGTTGGTTACTTCGACAGTTGGGAAGCCGCGCTGCATGCCGTGGAGGATGAGCCTGCGCAGTATACGGCTGCGTACTTCACTCTGAATCCTCTTAGACTACCCGCGGAAATAGCAATCAATCCGAGGACACTAACCCCGTCGCGAAATGCTGCGGGCTCTGCGGATATCGAGCGGCGCGTCTGGCTGCTCGTCGACTGTGACCCGCCGCGGCCGCCGAAGACAAATTCCACTGCGGCGGAAAAGGAGGGTGCGCGCGAGCAGGCTCAGGGTATACGTGAATGGCTGGACTTGCAGGGCTGGCCGCAACCAGCTTTAGCTGACTCCGGTAATGGCTGGCATCTTCTGTACCGGATCGATCTGCCCAACAACGATGAGTCGAAGGTCCTCCTAAGTAAATTCCTTGAACGTTTGAAACGACTGTTCCCGATGGTCGACGCTGGCAACTTCGACGCTCCCAGGCTTTGCAAGCTGTACGGTAGCTGGGCACGGAAGGGCGAACACTCCGAGGAAAGGCCTTGGCGGCGATCTGCCATCGTCGAGGAGGGAAGCGGCATCATTGTATCGGAGCAACAAATTCGAGCATTGATCCCTTCGTCGTCGACGGTACAAGCTAGCGCGACGAAACCAGATGATGTGAAACTCTCCAGCCTGCTGGGCTTCCTAGACTACTACTCGGTTCCGATTCGATCTGCAGCGCGCGAGGTCTCCGGTGGTTGGCAGGTTGAGATCGAGTGCCCCTGGGCTTCGGAGCACAGTGGGGAAACACGACGAGATACTGTGGTCAGCTTCATCGCTGGCCTGGGCAATGGTTTCCGCTGCTTCCACTCGCACTGCACGAACCGTCACTGGCGGGAGTTCAGGGCTGAGGTGGAGCGCTGCAATGCTGGGCTTGCTCCTTACTTCGGGAAGCTGCCCCCCATGACGCACAGCGACATCGCGCGGGCGTTTGTCGAGTCCCACGACGACTTTGTACGCATCTACGACCTTGAAAATGCAACCGGCGTTTGGATTCCGGGTAAGCGCTGGGCCCTGAGTGATCCGGGTGATGCTCTGCTAAGACTGGCACTCCGACGATACCTAGATGAACTACATGACCGTTATCCTGCACCAGATCCGGGCCAGAGGGATGCACGGCGCGCACTTAAGCAAGCGGCTTTCGTTAGCGGCGTGCTATCGGAAGTGAAGCCGTGGCTCCCGCCTAAATCAAGCCGGGACTTTGACGGAGACCCGTCGATCCTGCCTCTCCCAGATGGGCACGTCGCCGACTTACGAGTTGGCGTGATCCGCGAGATGCAGCGCGAAGACTGTCAGACCCGCCGACTCCCGGTCATGGCCGCTGATGTTCCAACTCCTCGATGGGATCGTTTCTTATGTGAAATTACATGCGGGGATGATGAGCTTGCCGAATACATCCGGCGATTGATGGCGCTCTCGATAACAGGACTAGCTCTCCATCTCCTGATTATCTTCCACGGCCGCGGTCGAAACGGGAAAGGCGTGCTGCTCCGACTCATCGAGAAGATGTTGGGCCGCGAGTTGTTCGCCATCGCCCTGCGGCCTGAAGACGTCGAACATCGGCGCGGGTCGGAGGACCGTAACAAGCGGCTTATGGGAAGGCTGAGGGGAAAGCGTCTGGCTTACACAGGCGAGACCGTGAGCGGGCACCTCGACTGGACCCTGCTTAAGACGTTGTCCGGCGGCGACACTCTGGCCGGCGCCGAGCTGTATAAGAACACCGAGGGCTTCAGGCCATCCCACACACTAATCCTTACAACGAACGATCGACCGAAGTTACCACCTACGGTGGCATTCAGGGAGCGACTACGGTTCGTGCCTTTCGACGGCGACTTCAGCAAGTCGAAGGACTTCACCGTCGAAGACGACCTGGCGCAGGAAATGCCAGGCATCTTATGGCAGCTCATCAAGACAGCGCCGGCGGTATTTGCGAAGGGCGATGAGCCACCCGCCGCGGTCCGCGAGGCAACCGACGATGTGATGGACGAGAACGACGTCGCGCGCCCCTTTATCGAGGAGTGCTTGATCGACGATCCCACCGCGGTCACGCCGATACCCGAGATCGAAGCAGCCGCCAGGAAGTGGCTAGGTGGCCTGGTTCTGGACGGCGCGGACGTCGACCGGATCATGGACGGCGTACGGGCCCGATGGAGCTACGGACGACATCGAGTCAACGGTTCGAAGATACGTGGTTTTCTCGGCGTCCGCGTGATACCGCAGGATCAGTCAACGCCCGGCGGCACTTCAGATGCCGGCAGCAAACATCGGGTCGCTTAGTCGTGGACCAGCTGGACCAGGTCCGGGGTATTGTTTTGGTTTAGTGGTGTAGTAAGCAGATAAGAAAAGAGATACGGCGCAAACAATAAGAGGACGGTGGTCCTGGACCACCTACAAGGAGCCTCGGCGGAGAAGGAGGGTGGCGGCGTGGTGAAAGTACACAATCTTGGTGGGTACGAGGAAACGCGGAGCCAGAAAGAGCATCGTCACGGCAGGAACCAAACAGGCCCGCGGCGGACATGGGCCGTACGACACGCCGATGTTGATGTCCGCAAGGTCGACGCCGGCAGTGTACGGTTCGGCACTGATGTCAGCCGCAGCGGGCGCACGGTGTGGGCCGTGTACCTGGATGGTGAGCTGCTGTGCCTGGGTGCGACGGCTAAGGAAGCCAGGCACAACTATTACCGAGCGAAGGCGCGGCTTGACGCTGCCCGGCTCGCGAGTAACAAGGCAACTCCCACGGGCGAACTCAAAAATGTTGACAGCTAAAGCCTTGTCGGCCGCCGCATCTGTTTCGTCTACACGAACAAAAATAAATCTGAATTTAAGTCTACAAGATGAGTAGACATTGGAGTAAGAAGCACATGAGCAACGCCACAAAACAGAACCGGGAGCGCGAGGGCTGCCCCTTCGTCATTTACGGGCTAATCTGCCCGATCACATTGGAAGTCAAGTACGTTGGACAATCAACCGACCTGAAACAGCGCACCCGCGATAGAACGCATAGCAGACATGACGAAGCTGTCCGCGAATGGATCTACTCGCTCGGCGGCTACCTGCGCCCGTACCGCATCATCCTGGAGCGCGGGGTCAACCGCGTGGTGAGGGTGAAGGTTAACGCGGTGCGAAAACCCGGATCAGGCCGCACGCCGTCCGGCTTCACAGATGTATGGCTGTCATCCTGTCTCGAAACGAAGTGGATCAAGCGATTCCAGGCCACAATCCTCAATCGGCGCAACCATCAGATTCCAGCCGTTTATGAGGCTCTATCTAATCCGCCTTTGCCTTGGGACAAATAAATTTTCTGGATTAGAGAGCGGTGGACACCAAACGTACCGGGGAGAGAAATGAGTTTCTGTGAAGCGCCAATCGGAAACAAATTCGGAACGAATGCAGACGGTCAGGCCCGCTCCTCAACTGTCACGCCCCTCACGACTGCAAATAATTCCGCATGGAAGTAACCCGTCGAACACGGAAACTCTGGCCGATCAGATCGCGAGCTTCAAGGGTGCCCTCACAGCGCGACAATTGTCCGAACTCCTGTCTATCTCGGCGGTGACCGTTTTCAAGTTGGCCAAGTCCGGTCGTCTCCCATCCTTTCGTGTCGGTAGCTGCGTGCGATTCTGCCCACGCACAGTCGCCCGCTGGCTCCGCGATCATGGTGGCTAACGGCCCGTCCATCACTTCCTACAAGTCCGTTTCTGGATAACTTCCGGTTGGCCGAGTCTTGCAAAATTCGCAGCCGGGTGAGAGAACGTTAGCTATGAGCTTCGATGTCTTATGCTCTCCGGTACAGTTTCTGCGGCATGTCGGAATCTGTGCCGAGCAGGACTGGCTACGCGAATACGCGGCATGGTTTGAAGGCGAAGGGCAGGGGATCTCAGACGCGGTGGATCGCGCCGGCACACCGTGGTTACGCATGTTCGATCGATGGGGCGCGCGGGTAGATGAAATCCTTTACCCGCCCGAATACTGGCGCATGCTGAAACATGGATACAGGGCCGGTGTGCTCTGGCGAGTCTTTGAGCAAAATTCGCTGATACCCGCTTACCTTCTTCTCTACGCTACGGGTTTCTATGATCCGGGTTTGGCGTGTCCGTATACGGTCTCTCTGTCCACGGTTTCCCCGCTCTCAAAATATGGAGGAGCAGAACTGAAGGCACGGTTTTTGCCTCGCATGTTGCAGCGCGATGACAGTGTCTGGCAGGGAGCAACCTGGATGACGGAGATCAAAGGTGGGTCAGACCTGGGCACGGCGGTAGAGACGGCGGCGCAACGGGATGGGAGTAAGTGGCGGCTAACTGGCGACAAATACTTCGCGAGTAATGCCGGGGCCGAATTGGCGGTGGTCGCGGCTCGCCAGGAGGGGGCACCGCAGAACGTGCGCGGGCTGAGCCTGTACCTGGTACCGCGTCGCGGGGAAGACGGGCAGCTGAATTATCTGATACGCCGCCTCAAGGACAAGATCGCCACTCGCTCGGTACCGACCGGTGAGATCGAATTTCGTAACAGCGAGGGCTGGCTGCTGGGGCAAGCGGACCATGGAATCTATTTGATTCTCGAAGCGCTGAACCTCTCGCGCGTGGCCAACAGCGTGGGCAGCGTAGCGCTGGCACAAAGGGCCATCGCCGATGCCTATTCTTTCGCTGAACGGCGCACAGCCTTCGGTAAGCCGATCATCAAACATCCTTTACTTCGGCGGCAGTTCGACGATCGTCTGCGGGGGCTACGCGCGGCTTCTAGACTGGCCTGGGAAGCTGTGTGCCTGCTCGACAAGGTATGGCAGGAGAAGCCGCCGTACTCGGAGAGCTATCATCTGTTCCGGTTAGTAGCTCACCTCGCGAAGTACTGGACGGCAGAGTTTGCTCTGCAGACCGCCAAATGGGCGATGGAAGTGTACGGCGGGGTGGGGACATTGCAGGAATATCGCGTGGAGCGTTGGCTACGCGAGGCAATGATCCTTGCGATCTGGGAAGGGACATCGCATCGCCAGATGCTGGATGGGTTGGAGGTCATGCAACGCAAAGGCGCACACAGGTTGCTGTTCCGGCATCTTGTGGGGAGAGCACCTGAGGCGCAACTGCGCGAGATGGAAGTGCGGGTGGAACGACAACTCAGTTTGCCCGAGGTTGACAAGGAAGGGACCTTGGAGAGGCTTTTTAGGGATCTGGCTTCGCTTGCTGCCGATGCCCTATCAAGAGAGCTGGGTTGATAACGAATGATTTCGGCTCATTTTCCGAGTCGGCGACAAACCACCTGGAAGAGGACATGAGCGGCGCTTTCATGGCTAAAGTGTCTTACAATCCTGTCTTGGCTGCAGGCTTGGTGGAGGGAGGAAAGGGAGGATGACATGACGTGGCGGACAAACCTGGCGTTTCGGGAATCTTTCAGCCAGATCAGCATCGGGTTTCTGAATGACTTGCTTGCGGAATATCCGAAGCGCGATTTCCAACTTGTTTTATGGGATGGCACCGTCTGGGGGGTACAAGAGCGACCTCGTTTTACGGTCGTTCTGCGGCATCCCGGCGCGCTACGGGCAATGTTCTTGAATCCTAGCGAGCTAGCGCTGGGAGAGGCCTACATTTCAGACGACTTCGACATCGAGGGTGACGTCGAGGCCGCTTTTGATCTGGCCGACTATCTGCTGGGGCAGGAGCGAGGCGTGTGGAAGAACGTTGAGCTTGCCGAGTGGCTGCGAAAGCTACCCAAGAGTGATCACGCTCGAACCGAAAGACGGCCAGCTAAGTTGTGGGGATTGGTTCATTCCAAGAACCGGGACCGACAGGCCATCAGCTACCATTATGATTTGCCAACGGAATTCTACGCGCTTTGGCTGGATGAGCGCATGGTCTACTCTTGCGCCCTGTTCGGAACGCCGGCAGACAGCCTGGAGACGGCGCAAGAACGCAAACTGGACTACATCTGCAGGAAGTTGAGGCTTCGGCGTGGCGACTGTCTGCTGGACATCGGTTGCGGTTGGGGCGGCTTGCTCATGTACGCGGTCACGCACTATGGCGTGCAGGCAATGGGGATCACGCTGAGCGCACCACAAGCAGACTTAGCGCGGCAACGCATCCGCGAATCAGGTTTGAATGACCGCTGCCGCGTAGAAGTCTGCGATTATCGGGACCTCAAGCCCACTCGCCGGTACGACAAGCTTGTGAGCGTAGGCATGTTCGAGCACGTGGGTGAAGCGCTGCTACCCCAGTACTTCAACCGGGCCTGGAGCCTCGTGCGACCGGGAGGTGTATTCCTGAACCATGGGATCGCGTACTCAGCCACTTATCGCCGACGGGGTCCCTCCTTTACTGACCGCTATTTCTTCCCTGATGGAGAAATGGTCCCAATCAGTACTAGCCTTCGTGCAGCCGAAGAAAGCGGGTTCGAGGTGAGGGACGTGGAGAGCCTGCGTGAGCATTATGGGCTGACACTGCACCATTGGCTGAAGCGATTGGAGGCTGGAGCCGATCAAGTGAGAAATATCGTTGACGACGCGGCTTATCGTACGTGGCGAATGCAAATGGCCGGCGCCGCGCATGCATTCCGGAACGGCCGCCTGAACTTATACCAGACGTTGTTTGCCAAGCCGGTGCGGGGGAACAGCGGTCTGCCGTTGACCCGGGAAGACTGGTATCGCACCTAACACGGCACGCCCGACTGCGGCTCAAGATTCTTTGCGATCCGGCGATCGTGACCGGATCACGGGCCAACCGGAAGTTACGTTTAGGCGGACTCCGACGTTGTCCAGAAGTCGGCTTCTGGGAAGTTACACGAGAGAATCGTCACAGCTCTAAGAGAAGAGGCGACCCTGACTCTGGGTGAGTTCCACAGGCGCAGAAGATTCTTCGTCGTCATTGGCCACGTGGTTGATCCGGGCGCTCACGGGATAGCAACGCATCAGCCTGGCATCGCAGGGCTTCAACAGGTCGGATACGGTGCTCACATCCCTCATTCCTGGATCGAGCCATAGGTCATAGCTGTCTGGATTAAGGATGACTGGCATTCGGTCATGGACGACTGAGGTCACAGCGTTGGGCGTCGTGGTCAGAATCGAGCAAGTCTCTACCATATTGCCGCTCTCGTCCTTCCAGCGATCCCATATCCCAGCAAACGCAAACAGCTTCCCTCCGTCAACTTCAAAGCAATATGGCTGCTTCACTGTGCCGGTTCTCTTCCATTCGTAAAATCCGTCAGCCGGAATCATGCACCGTCGAAATTTCAACGCATCGCGGAATGCGGGCTTCGTGGCCGCAGTTTCCGACCTCGCGTTGATCATCTGGGCGCCGGCGGAAGAGTTTTTCGCCCACGATGGAATAAGTCCCCAGCGGAGCAGGGACAATTCTCGAACGGGCTCTTTCGGATTCTGGCGAATTACCGGCACCGGCTGCGTCGGCGCGATGTTGTAGCGCGGAGCCCAATCTTCGTCCCCGGGACCCGAGTCAAAGTATTCCTCCAAGAGCTGCTTTCGTCGCGACAATCGGTAGCGCCCGCACATGAGAAGATTATGGCAGATCGGACGAAGCCGGTCATAGGCGAACAAAGAGCGAATATGCTAGACTCGTTCCCCATGGCACGACGCCCGGACCGCGCGAAGGCCGACGCAATGAGCGAGGCGGACCTGAGGGAACTGCGTCACAACCTTGCACACCTCAGTGTGTCGGCTGTGCGGGACTTTTACGAACGGGCTTACCAGGATTGCCGCCTGATCTACGACCGCCTACCAAGCCCCCGGCAAATGCAGACCTTGGTACAAGTCTGGAAGCAACTGTGGAAGTGGCGATGACTTCCTGGGAGACGCCCGCCATGAACTTTGCTGCTGCTCTTCGTCGCGAACTGGCCGACCATGCCCAGAAGTACGCTCACGCTGAAGGATTGCCTCATTGTCTTAGCTACGGCGAAACTCCGATCGTGGGCTTCGCACCTTACGAGCACGACTCGCTGCATGGAAACTTCGTGCAGGGAAGTTACAAGGCGATACTGGCCCATCCCGCATGGCGACGACGCTTGGCCAAGGTTCACACTCAAGGTCGACGGTCCCTGCTTGCGACCGATCGGGGACGTTGGATGGAGCTTGATACCTGTACAAGTTCCGACGCCCTATTGATGAATGTCTTCTGCTATCCGGGCACGTTGCGAGACGGCAAGGTGGCAGCACTCCTGGGAACTGATCCCGGCGCTTCGCCGTGCTTCGGGCACAGGGCCCGCGTTCCGCTTCTCAGCGGCCGATTTGATCGCACGGAAATCGATCTACGACTGGGGGACCTCTTGGTCGAGGCGAAACTCACTGAAGGCGATTTCCAGAGCGCCAGGAAGGATTCTCTCATAGCATATCGTGATTTCTCCGAGCTGTTCGACCGGCAGCAACTTCCCCAAACCAATAACCGCTACCTCTCTTACCAGCTTATCAGGAACGTGCTTGCGGCTTATGCTCTAGACTGTTCATTCTGCGTTCTAGTTGACGCGCGAAGGCCTGATCTGATCGAAGCGTGGTACGCGGTGATGAAGAGTGTGAAGCCGGTTGCGCTCCGGATCCGGTTAAGACTCGCGACCTGGCAGGAAGTGGCACGGGCTGTGCCAGCGAAACTTCGAGCTTTCTTGGCGACAAAGTATGGAATCGAGGGTCAATGAGTGTAATGATTCCATAACAATGTCGGGATGTTACGTCAACTACCGGCGGCGATGCTCGAATGCCCGTTCAACCATAAGGCAGAGACGATGAGGGGCGTGAGGACGAGATGACGCTGAAGGATCTTGAGGTCTTATTCGATTACGGGTACTGGGCAAACAAGCGGCTTTTCGGGGTGTTGTCGCACCTCTCAGAAGAGCAGTTCACGCAACCAGTGGCCGGCAGTTAGCGAATCACTAGACAACTGTGTTTGGTATCGAACAGTCCTCCAGACTGTCGAGCAAGACATCACTATGTCCTGCGCGATGCGGTTAAATGTCGCTGACAACGATTACAAGTAGTGCGAACAAGACAATTGTTCCCAACAAGCCAAAAACTAGCATAGGCCCCCCGTGAAGAACGAAGGCCGAGTATCCTCGAAGGTGATGAGGCATTGCTGTTCAATTTTGCTCAGCCCATCGCCGAGTTTGCGTTGTCTGGCAGTTGTCTAGTAATGCAGTAGGGTATAATTCTAGCGCAGTCAGGTCAGATTCTTCGGGCAACGGTAGTTTTGGAAACCGCACAAAAGTGAGCAATATTGGACAGCCCCGTTTTGAGACTTCGGGCTAGCATTTGCGGATTATGCTTGATCCAAATGTCCGTGTCGCCGTCGAGCAACTCCTCGATTGTCTCGCCAAAACGCCGCAGCCCACACAATGCGACAAATGCTCGTCCCCTCTGATCAGCGTGGACGCCACGCTATCCGCACCGAGCGGGAAGAGCTTTAATGTCCCCTTGCCAGTCTGCCCCCGCTGCGATCTAGACTGCTAGGGCAAGCGAGAGAGCTTAGACCGCGGCATAATTGGTCCAGTGATAGACCATCTGCACGCGACGCGCGTTTCGCACGTCCAGAGAAGTTCATAGAGCGCGGATAATCACCACGATTACTGCGATCACGACAATCGTTCCCAACAATCCGTAACCTAACATAGTCCCTCCTGAGAATCTGTACCAAGTATGTCGGAAGACGTGAGGCTTAGCTGCTCAGTTTTGCTCACCCTTGAGCATCACCAATCCGGGATGCCCGGCGTTCCCGGTTGGCACTAGCCCTTGTGCTTTCCTTCCTTGCACAGTTATCAGTGCAGGACTATAGTTTTCGGCGCAAGGCAAGACTGAGGTCCCGATAGTCTCTGGGGGAGAGAAATCGGGACCTTTCTATTTGTGTGCAATATTGAACAGCCACCAAGACCGCGCAGCGGATATTCTGCTGGTAGCTTCACATAGACGGAACACGGTCATGGGTTAGCGACTGTACGTCATTCGACCCTCACGACCGGTTCAAACTCCGGCTGGACTCAACCCCTTGAGTCTGGCCTCTTTTCTTACCGACGCACCCGACGTTTCTCAGCCCACCTGCCTGCCATCCACTTATCCGGCCTGCTATGATCTTCACGGGTCAAAGGGGGCACCAATCAATGGGGAACGTGTCGTCAATTGTGAAGCAGATGAAGAAGGAAAAAGATAAAGTGGAGAAGCAGTTGTCAGCACTGAATCTGGCGCTGTCTGCCTTTGTCGGTTCGTACTACGGAGCCAAACCCAAACCAACATCCATCCGCAAACGCCGAAAGATTTCCGCGGCAGGACGGAAGAGAATCGCGGCGGCGCAGCGTGCGCGGTGGGCGAAGATTAAGGCGAAGAAGAAGGCTGCCTAGATGTTTTCAAATCGCGCCGCATTGACGTACTGGAACCCTCATTAGACCTTACGGCACCGCACTTTTAGGACGTACCGAAAGTTCCGGCCAGCCACGGGGTTTACTCCTGCGGTGGGATTAACTCATCTATTCAACAAACTCGGCAATCCTCGACTCCCCAGTGGGCTTACCGAGTTGATTCAATTGGATGGCAACGCGGCTCTGACAAGCGGCGCACCATCCATACTCAACCGCACCCTTTTTCTTTACCGGATGCTCGAACGAGTGTTCACATCCCGTGGTGTCTGGAATCCACTTCAAGCTCGACATGGCCTAATCCTTTGCGGTCAGTCGGCGGTCCCGATGCGGAGAGGTGCGGGGCTCGCCAGTGCCGAGTTCACATTTCTCCCCCGGCGGAGCGCCGCAAGTCGGACACCGAACCGTGAGTACCTGTTTCAGCCTTAGTTCTTTTGTCATGGCGAAGAAGATAATGCCTCAAGACCGGAGCGCAAAAATGGTCAATTTTGATCACCGCGTTGCCACGCTTAGTCGGACCCTTTTCGCGCAAAGTGCTAGCGGGGTCTGGTCTTTGTCAATGAGTGTAATGGGGATGTTACGTCAAGAATTCGTTTGACCGCGCTGCTTGCTACTGCCGCGTAACACGAAGCCCGAGACTAGCTGCTTCCCCCAATACTGTTGTGCGAGGTTCGTTGCGATGAGTCGCGTCAGCCAATCGGCTTTTTGCTTGTCTGTACCGCCTTTGAAAAATAGTGGCGGGTTGCACTGCTTTTTCTTAGCGATTCCCCGCATGAGCAGGCTACCTCTCTGGTGCAATGATAGCTGTTGGAACACAGGCAATTCCAATCGTTGAGATTTGGCACCGAGGTCAGTGAATGTAATCGGGATTTATCGACAGCTGGCCCAGCGGTGTCGTCACGTGGCACGCAGGAGCTATTCACGAAAGTTGTTACGGGGGACTAGATTTGAATTCGAGCAGTGCTTTGGGGAGGGCTGTTCAACGAAGCGTCCCGTACTCGAAAGAGTTTCGGGCGCTTTCGTTTTGTGGGGCATTCCCACGATCCCGTCAATGAGTGAAATGGGGATTGTTCGCCAACAATCCCCTCAGAGCCGTGCATCCTCACTGTGCCTTCGGTCCCTTGCGCTGCCAAAGTCGGCCTCGACCCAGCTGCGCCAATGACCGCACGAGCAGCACAAGAGTAGAGCGACTCTGCACTCTCCTCTTGCACTTTGCAGTCCTCGGTCTATAATCCGTCGCCGGGAGGGTAACCATGAAACACTTCTATGTTTCACTCGCGCTCGCCTGCTTGCTTGTGGGCACACTCTGGGCCGCGGACGATCCTTTTTGCGGGAAGTGGAAACTCAACAAGGAGAAGAGCAAATTTACCGGGGAGCAAATACGGATTCAGAGTCTGGGTGGCGAAAAGTACAAGTGGACGGTCGGCAACCTGTCGGACACAATCACCTACGATGGCACCGACCAGCCTGTCCACTTCGGGCGAACCATCTCGATGACTCCCGATGGAGCGAATGAGTGGAAGATGGTCATCAAGATGGACGGCCGGGTCATCAGCAGCATGACGCACGAGATTTCCGAGGATGGGAAAACACAGACGATAAAGGGAATGGAGATCAAGCCCGACGGCACAAACTCAGATTTCAACGTCACGTGGAAGAAAGTGAGCGGCGGTTCCGGTTGGGGAGGTACGTGGGAAGAGACCGATGTGAAATTTACTTCGCCGGATGAGTGGGAGATTGCACCCTATGAGGGTGAAGGGTTGACGTTTAATACGCCTGCGTATCACGACACTCTCAGCATGAAGTTTGATGGGAAGGAATACGAGGAAAAAGGGCCGGACGTTGCGCCTGGTTCCACTTCCTCTGGCAAGCGAGTGAACGCGCACACCCTGGAGGTTACCGACAAAGTGAAAGGCGAGGTGACGGATCACACGAAATACGAACTGTCTCAAGACGGAAAAACGCTGACTCTTACAATTCACAACACTGGCCAGCAGAAAGCCCAGACTATCGTCTACGACAAAATCTAAATTTCGCTGCGGGCAATCGTACTCGTCGGGGCGAGGCAAGCGGCAGATGCCTCCGTCGGTCAATGAGTGTAACGGCGATTTATCAACAGTTGCTCGCGTGCTACGCTCGCAGGGAGAGTCACGTTTATGACTTCATTCAGGCTCACGGCCCGCTTCTGTCCTTCTGTTTCTTGCCGTTTGCGTCGGGCAATCCGGAGATGGCGCTTTGAGAGTTACACTCAACCTCGCGGAGGTTTCGTGCAGGTGGTTAAGAAAACAGAATCACGATTTTCAGTTCTCGTTTGACCTTCGCGTCTTGACAAGGGCAGTAATTCGGACTCAACTTGCGGGCAAATCCTTGTCGAGCACCACGGTCCAGACGGCATAAAGGAGAAAGGTTCTCTGCATGGCAGATCAGAAACCAACAACTTCCTATAGCATCGCAAATCGGCGAGGCTTCATAAGGACAACGATGTTGACGACCGGTCTAGCGTTCACTCCTAGAACGTCAGCGCAGGCGAGCGGCGGGGCTCTCCGCTCTGTGTTCGACCGCTATTTCGAAGCTTGGCATGGCAGCGACCCTCAAAAGGTTTTGGCATTCTTTAGCGACGACATCGTCATCGACCTTGTGGGTGGTGACAATCTTAAAGGGAAGCAGGCGGTCGGCGAGAAATGGGTCATGCCGAACATGAAGCAATATCCCGGAAACGTCCATCGCGTACAACAGTACTTCGAAATGGACGACCACGCTGTCATAGAGTGGGTTTTCAGCGCGGTTAATGCCGCGACCCACAAAGAAGAGTCGTTTCCGGGATGTTCCATATACTGGGTAAAAGGTAGCGTAATAACACGCGGGCATCTTTATATCATTTCCTGTTGACGAGCGCCTACTGTTGTAGCACCACGTTGGGAAGTTAAAAATCGCGGAATCGTTTCCATATCACGCTATTGGGCGCTAGCCCACCTCGGCCTGGCTAGGCTGGATGCACCTGAATCGGGACCGATCGGGGGGCGTGGCGACTGCGGCTCGTGCTCACGCTCGAACTGCTATTTATTGGCACTGTGTGAAAGCGCTGATCCCAACATCCCGTCCTGATCCTGAAACCACGCCAAGGCAGAGTATGCAAAGCTGCAATCGTCAAGTGGCGCTATCATGGGATTACACTCAAAACCCCTCCAAGCCAAGGTCAATGAGTGTAATGGGGATGTTTCACCAGTTGAGACGATTCCCTAATGGGGACCGGGCAAGCTTGGGAACTTTGACCTGCGGTGTTCTGCCGTGTGCTGAGCACGAAATTTCGGCCCTGATCTAATTCAGTGTTGCTGGTATCCCAATTTCTTTTTCAGCCACTCCCGTTCCTCGCTCTCTTCTACGTCAGATTCGATAAGCTCTTGGGGCTGGGTGATTCCAAGTTTCCGATTAAGCTCATCAAGTCTTTTCTCCTTTTCGGCATTGCTCATGGCTCGCAGCCGTCTCTTTGTTTCACTTTTCATTTCGGACCTCTTCAGGGAGGGGCGCGTTGGCTGCTGAGCGGTTGTGGCACTATTCGTTCCGAGCAATCTTGCGGCAGTCGTCGCAAAGATCATCCGTGAACCGCTGCCCGCGTTCGGGCACAGCGCTGCAAATCCGACAAACCCATCCGCTTTCTCGGCACAGGTCTGCCCACACCCGGTCTTTCTCGCGCTCGGTGTCCTCCATGACGGAGAGAGTATAGCTCGCATTTTTCCGGGTCAACGAGTGTAATGGCGATATCGCAACAGTTATCCGATTCATAGCCCGAGATGACACTCCACACTGATGAAGGACCTCGCCTTGCAGCGTTCCTAACTCTAGTCATGCAGGACGACATTAAGCAGCGAGCTGTGAACTTGCATCCCGCCGTTGTAGTGAATAAAGCCCAAGTTTCTGAATCGGTTCATGAAAAAGCTGACCCGCGAGCGGGTTGTGCCTATCATTTCCGCCAGTATCTCCTGACTAATCTTGGGAACAACGGTCTCGGGTGTGCCTTCCTTACCAAAATGAGCCAGCAGCAACAGGATTCGGGCCAGCCTCTTTTCGCTCGAATTGAAAAGCTGATCCACCAGATCTTCTTCGTAACGAATGTTCCGCGACAACAAATACGCCACAAACAGGTCGGAAAAGTCATGTTCCCGATGAAGCGCTTCCATCATGGCTTTCTTGTCAATTCGCAGAAGAGCGCAATCCGTCATTGCGGTTGCAGAGCCCATGCGCACAGCTTGTCCGGCAAGCGAACCTTCGCCGCAAAAGCTTCCCTCACCCAATATGCCGATCGTTGCTTCCTTGCCAGCTTTCGAGACCACGGTGAGTTTTACCTTGCCGGCCTGGATATAAAACACCGCATCAGCAACATCCCCTTGGGCAAAGATTGTTTGTTTCCTCCCGAAAGCACAAAGTCTTCTGCCCTCGCCGATGGTTGCGAGGAATGCATCGGGATCGAAATAAAGCCTCTTGTTGGGCACTACCGTTGCACCTTTGGCATTACCGTCGGCGCGGATGGTCGGCTCGATCGGAGTTTGGAGGGCGACTTTCCTTTTGCGTGGAGAACCGTCGGGTTGTCGAGCTGGAGACATGGAGTGCCTCCTTCGGGCTAAACAACGCCGTTATGATTTTATCGCCCTCTTGTGCTGAATAAATAGCCGAAAACTACTAGCTCGCCGTGCGTTGGATGGTTCCATATCAGAGGAAGCCCGGATTCAGGGGGGAACACTCAACTGATGCAACCAGGCGATAGCACTCAGAATGCAGATCAGGCTGCCTCGTCTCTGAGAAACTGGGCGAAAGAACGGATTGATTTCATCTTCTCTTCCCGCAATCCGAGTAGATCTTCCTTGCCGAGTCGATTTTCGTACAAGAGTGTCCCCAACACATCTACGAGGCGCGAACCGCGAAAGTCGTACTTGCGATTGATCTCTTTACAGCGTTCTGTCAGGTAATGTTCCAAGTCCCACAGATCCGACGATTGCTGGATCTGGCTGGCCATCTTCTTTGCTTCCTGAATAACCTCGTGAAGCTCTCGCCCCAAGGCAGCGTCGAAGGCTTTGCGCGCAAGGGCCTTTTCTGACTTCGACCAAATCGGATCGTTCTGGTTGGGATAGCTTTGTTGAGTCGCAGACGGGCTGTTCATGGTCCGATCCTCCGTGGCGGCATTCTACCCCTCGTCGAGATGCCTTTTCCACAGGGTCGGCAGATTTCGCTGTGGGAGATTCACCATCGTGTTCATGCGGCGGCCCGTCCGTTCTGAGTTCAAAAAGATCATTCACCGGATGTCCGAGATTCTGTTTGCAGCCGAGATAGCGTTCCGTGGTCTGCACCGATGCATGCCCGAGCAAGAACTGAATCTGCTCCAACTCGCCACCGCTCGTGTGGCACAGCTTGGCACAGGTTCTTCGCAAGTCATGCGGTGCAATATGCTCCAAGCCCGCTCTCTCGCAGCAGCTCTTCACCACGTACCACACGACATTCTGGGAGATGCCTTTCCCCCACACCTTTCCTGTCTTGGCGACGGCTCGAAAGATCCGTCCTTCCCCAACCCCGGCGGCGACCATCCACTGATTGAGTGCCGCTTTGACCCATTGTGGAATGGGCACGGTGCGGATGTGGCCGCCCTTGCCGATCAGGTCTACCACTGCCCAGTGCCCCTGGCGCATCTGGATCTCATCCAACTCCAAGCCGACCAGCTCCGATCTGCGGAAGCCACACCCAAACAGCATGGCCAGCATGGCATAGTCGCGCTTGGCACGCATGCTATCGCCGCAAGCGTGTTTGAGTACTTCTGAGCTTTGCTCTGTGCTCAACCAGTTGCCGGCTCGAAACCCGAGCTGCTTGACTCCTTTCACTCGGCTGATGCCGGCAGCCAGCTCAGGACTCAGCAAGCCTGAGTCGGCAGCTTCGTGTGCGAGGCGGCGCACGGCTGCCAACTGTTGGTTGATGGTGTTGGCGGCCAGATGACGCGATTCCAGGTACATGCGATAGCGCACAACGACGATGCGGTTGAAAGCCAGCCGAGGCTCGGAGCAGTACCAGGCGATGAACTGGTCAATGGCGTACTCGTAGACTCGGCGCGAAGCTGGCGAGCCGAGGCTATTGAGAACTGCCGATTTGCAATGATCCAGATCCGGCAGCCGCAGCACTCGGCGACGGTAATTCGGCTTGATTCTGTGTGAGCCCATGGCGACGGCCTCCCATGCCGCACCATTGGGACTACGGTAGACCGTAGGGGCGTTGCAAGCGTGAGCACGAAGGAAGGGTTCAGGGGTTTTGAGTGCTACGCCTGTTAACAACATAAGGCCATAAGAGGTATTATTTCGTTGCCGGACTGGGACATCCGCCAAGTTGAGATGCCAAAGGGAAGCAGCCCAACTTGGCTGAGGGGGTTCTGGCCCGGCAGGGCGGCGGGTATGCTTGAAACCCCCAGAGCCGAACTGCAAGCAATCCAGAAATGGCCCTGCGGCGAGTGCCCCACGGAAACTGAAAAACAAGCCGTAGCAAACCGCGCCTTTCGAGCCATCGAACTAGAGAATCAGATCGCAGCACTGATCGCAAGGAACTAAATCCCAACCGCGGAACCCCGCTCGCTGCCCCGCCCGGAGATCAATGAGTGTAAACGACTGATTTCGACAGCCGACTTCCGGTTAGCGCGTTAGCCGCCAATCCAAAAGTCCCATTGATCGATTCCGCTTGGGGGTGCCTGCCTCGTGATTAAGACGCTTCGAACGTTTTATGGAACAAGAGGAAAATGAAGGACGTAGAACTACGCAGAGTGTGCACAATTTAGTTGGCAGGAGTTGTCGAATGCACGATCCCTGGTGGATGCATCTTCTCCTCGCTTCTCATATTGTTTCTGGTGCAGCAGCCTTTGTACTGGCTCCACTTGCTCTGATCACGGCAAAAGGTGGAAAGGCGCACCGGCGCTGGGGCAAGTTTTATTTCTGGTGCATGGCGGCCGTGGCTTCCACGGCGCTGGTGATGGCTCTCTGGCGACCCGTTCTGTTTCTCGCTTTGGTTGCCATCTTCAGTTTCTACGCGGCTTTCGGAGCGTACCGTGTGCTCGGGCAAAAGGCCGCGTCGAGGGGGGAACCGGTTGTCCGCGCGCTGGACTGGTCGGCGGCCATCCTATGCCTCGGCGCGAGTGCTGCCCTTGTGGTGCTGGGAGCGATCCGGCCGCAACTGGTGCAAAACCTGAGGATTCCATCCCTCGTCTTTGGATTGGTCGGTGTGCGCATTTCCGCGGCGGCGATACGGCGCTTTACCCATCCGCCCACGGACAAGATGTTCTGGTGGTACGTCCACCTACAGGGCATGATCGGCAGCTATATTGCAGCCTGGACCGCTTTTTGCCTTGTCACTCTTGGCCCCCTCCTGCATGGCGCCTGGTGGCTGTGGCTGCTTCCGATATCAATCGGATTGCCGGCGATCTTTGCCACAAAAGCTTATTATCGGCAGAGGTTTCGTTCAAGGCGGGATGCGCTGCTGGCCTAGGTGGTGAAACATTCCGATTACGCTCAAATACCCCCGGCAGGGGAACTTGAGTGAAATCGCCTGGTTACGACAGTCATTGCGTATCTGACTGATCGGCGTAGACTTGAGTTGGTACATCATAACGTGTCTTTGAAGAAATCCGGGAAGGACCTATGCACAAACTAGCTCTGGGTGTGGTCATACTCGCAACAATGGCGTGGGCTCAGGAGAATTCCGCGGGCTGTGGTCCCGATCAGACTAAATTTGAGGTTAAGCGGGAGGCTCACTCGCATCCGACCAGTGCGCCGGAAACAGGCAAGGCGCTGGTGTACGTATTTGGAGATTCGGAGCTGGACAATACTGCCATTCGCATTGGGGCCTTGAATACTCGGGTGGGGGTCGATGGCGAGTGGGTCGGAGCCTATGGATCCAAATCCTACATGTATTTTTCGGTTGCTCCTGGCGAGCATCGGTTGTGCACAAGCCAGCAGTCTTCTCTTAAGTCGCGCAGGGATAATAACGCCTCGGCCATTACATTCACGGCCGCAGAAGGCAAGGTGTACTACTTCCGGACACAACCGACTCCGACGTCGTTGGCGGCAAGCACGACGACGGGAGTACCCAATGGACAGGTGGAATTGGCAGCGCTCGATCCGGCGCAGGCGCAGCTGATGATCCCGAAGTGGGCCTATAGTACTTCGCAGCCCAAGAAGTAGTGGCCTCGGGCCGGAAAGAACTACTTGCGAACCCATAGCGGTACGGATTCTGAACACTCCAGCCGTCTGCAGTTGACGTAACAATCTCTATTACACTCATTGACCCCGCCTCACGGGGTTTTGAGTGCAATCGCCTGTTATCAACAGTTAGCTTCCGAGTTGCCCGTCACTCAGGGGCAATCCCCAGGGTGTGAGGAAGCCACATGTCTGGTTTCCTACTTATTACGAATCGGCTGTAAAGGCTACGCGGCAGAGCTGTTGGGTAATGTCTGAAATGCGAAGCCCTTTTCAGACACTACCAGCTGTTGTGTGCCGCTTGGCTATCGAAAGAGCTCTCCTGGTGCAGGAGACCATGAAGAGTGGCCTGGCAAGAGTGTGCACTTTTGACCGGAAGACAGCCAGCGCGACTGTTAAGGTCGAGATTGAGGATAGACGTAGCCCGGGATTTGTAATCGGCGCGCCACCGCTCGTTCTTTGACACTTGCGAATCTGAAACATCGCAAAGGAGTTGAGTATGGTCGGCACGTCAGGACAAGCGAATGCGCCTTTCAACGATCGCAACGTCTCCCTCGAGGCGCTTGCCGAGAGTGAGCAGAGATCTCGGACACTTGTGGAAGCGTTACCTGATGCCATTCTCGTTCATAGCGAAGACAAAATAGTCTTCGTGAATCCATTCTGTGTACGATTACTGGGCGCCGCTGGACCGGAGCAACTCCTCGGTAAGGACATTAACGAGATCGTCAATCCTGACGACCTGCCGGCAATAAGAAATCGAATCCAGGATTGTTACGCGAGCGGAACGGCGTCTCCTCCCATGGAGTCTGTTCTGATCGCCTGTGATGGTTCTTCCGTGGAGATCGAAGCCGTTGCGATTCCGATTTGCTGGAATGGCGCACCGGCGATCGAGGTGGTAGCACGCGATATCAGGGATAGGAAACGGGCAGAACGAGCAGTTCAAGATTGGCAAGAACGCTTGGTATTGGCACAGAAGGCGGGCCTTCGGATTGGACTGTGGGACTGGGACGCAGTGGCCAACACGGTGATTTGGTCGGACGAGACCTACCGCCAGTTCGGATACACGCGGGATACATTTTCCGGTCGGGTTGAAGAAGCTGTTACAAGGATTCACCCGGAAGACCGGCCTAGAGTAGAAGATGCGATCCGAAAGGTGATCGCGGGCGGAGGCGAGTACGCACAGCAGTATCGACTGGTGTGGCCCAACGGAACTAAGTGCTGGGTCGACGCGCACGGCGTGATGGTTCGTAATGGGTCCACTCACATGCTTGGCATAGGAGTGGATATTACCGACCTCAAGAAAACTGAACAGTCGCTTCAGGAGAGTGAAGAGAAATACCTGTTGCTGTTGAACTCGGCCGCAGAAGCGATTTATGGCCTCGATTTAGAGGGAAATTGCACATTCTGTAACCCTGCATGCCTGCGTCTGCTTGGCTACGGGGCTCCCAAAGACCTGCTCGGAAAGAACATGCATGGCCTCATGCATCACACGCGGGCGGATGGGACCCCCTATCCGGAACAAGATTGCGAAATCTATGTAGCGGTCCGCGAAGGTCGGGCCAGTCACGTCACCCATGAAGTGCTGTGGCGCGCCGATGGAACGAGTTTCCAGGCCGAGTATTGGTCTTATCCAATGTACAAAGCCGGTGAACTGGTCGGTGCGGTGGTCACTTTCCTCGACATATCAGATCGCAAGCGGGCAGAACAAGCGCTGCGACAGTCCGAAGAGAAATATCGGGAGCTGTTCGAGAACGCAACCTACGGCATCTTTCGATCACAATTGGACGGCGCTTTGTTAGACGTAAACCCGGCTCTGGTAGCCATGCTGGGTTACAGCTCAAAAGAAGAATTGCTCACGCGGAACCTGAGCCGTGACCTCTATGACGATCCGGCCGATCGCAGGTCGATTCTTGACAGCTACGGCCCCAGCGGGCGCGTGAGCGGGTGTGAAGTCAATTGGAGACGCAAAGATGGCAAGATCATCGTCGTGCGTATAAGCGGAGGAGCTTTCCGCGCACAGGATGGCTCGTTCAGCCACTTCGAAGTCATCGTGGAAGACATTACTGGACGACGGAGCCTGGAGGCACAATTCCGTCAGGCGCAGAAGATGGAAGCCGTGGGGCTGCTGGCGGGAGGAATTTCGCATGACTACAATAACCTTCTGGGCGTCATTCTCGGAAATGCTGACCTGCTCCTCGAAACAGCGCCGACCGGAGCGCAGCAGCATTACACGGAGCAGATCAAAAAAGCCACTCGGCGTGCAGCCGAATTGACCCGGCAGTTGCTAGCCTTCAGCCGTAAGCAGGTACTTTACCCGGTCATACTGGACCTGAATGTGGTCGTTCGCGACGTCGGAAAGATCCTGCAACGCCTAATAGGCGAGGACGTGCAGATTGTGACCGACCTGGAGACGAGCCTGGATTCAACCCGGGCTGATCGTGGACAAATCGAGCAGATCCTCATGAACCTGGCCACAAATGCGCGCGATGCTATGCCCAACGGTGGCAAGTTCACGATCCGAACTGCGAATGCCGAACTGGGGCCAGACGATGTGGCCCTCTATCCCTATGCCAAGCTTGGGCGGTACGTTCGCCTCTCGGTAAATGACACGGGAGTGGGAATGACGGATGCTATACGGCACCGTGTGTTTGAGCCGTTCTTCACTACGAAGGCAGAGGGGCGCGGTACGGGGCTGGGATTGGCCACGGTCTATGGAATTGTTAAGCAAAGTACCGGATATATCTGGGTTTCGAGCGCGCCAGGAGCCGGTGCCACATTCGAAATCTATTTGCCGCGGGTGGATGAAAAAGCTCCGCCACTGATTAGCGGCCTGGAAGAGCGAAGCGCGTATCCACGAGGCACAGAAACAATTCTCCTGTTGGAAGACGAAGAATCTCTGCGGCAAGTGACGTGCGAGTGTCTCACCACGAACGGCTACAACGTCCTGCAGGCCGGTCGCGGAAATCATGCCATCGAGGTGGCCGAGCAATACAAGGGACCTATCGCTCTGATCGTCAGCGATGTAGTGCTGCCTGACATGAGTGGACCCTCAGTTGCGGCAAAAGTACGGGCGTTGCATCCGGAAGCCAAAGTCTTATACGTTTCAGGATATGCTGAAGTTCCCGTGGCTCAACAACTCATCGCGGAGGGGGCCGTCCTCCTGCAGAAGCCACTATCAAGAGGTGACCTTCTGAGCAAAGTGGATGAGATGCTCCATCTCCGCACTTCGCTCGGCTCCCGATAAGCGCTTCCCCTCGGCAATTAGATTGAGCAATATGCGATCGTTTCCGGTTTGTCGGCAAACCGAAAGTTATCTGAGGCTCCAACATGGTGTACGCAATCTCATCAATTGGTGAAAAATCCTGATTACACTCATTAACCGGGATTTCCCGTTCCCGGGGTCAATGAGTGCAATCGCCTGGGTACGTCAGTTATTACGATTCTGAGCCCGAGACTACGTGTTCACAGGGGCAATGAGCGACGGTTCCTTCGCACCCATAATCAGCAGCCAGAGCATGGCGGCAAGTTCGGCCATAAACACCGGCTGGAAATAGCGGAACAGAGCGTCCGTGTGATTCGGAGCGAGGAACCAGATCGTACTCAAGAGAACCCAGGCAATGCCGTCGAGCAGGAGCCAGTACCCGAGCCAGCGCGGCAAGAAGCGCGACCTCAGGACCAGCCATCCAAAAGGCAAAAGCCACAATCCCCAGAACATCTGGTTGATGCCATTCGCCTGGCCATGCATCCGGATCAGCAGCATGCCGACCGCCTCGCGAGTGTGGCCGTCAAAGCCGGCGAAGGCATCGCCTCCGCGAAAAACCAAGAGTGCGGCTGCACTGAACACCACGCTTATCAGGCCAAGGGCAGACGAAACCAACACAAGAGCCACAAGTTGTCGCGCGCGGCGGCGGTCCACATCCTCGAAGAGCCGATAAAGCGCCAAGCTTAGGCCGATGAATATGACCGCACCAAGCGTCTCGGCAAGCATGCCCCAACGGTAAAGCGTCTCGTGGGTTAGGATCCGGGCTCCGGTGGCGGTAGCGTCGTTGTGCACGACTGTCTGCGAGGGGACATAAAGCAGGTAGAATGGCCCCAACGTGAAGCCCAGATACCACAGGCCAGCGATGCGAGCCGTTCTCTTCAGAGACGTCATTCAGACCTCCAGCATTGGTAGTCCGCGATAAGGGCTAAGGTTTCGGGCAACTCACTGCCATTACAACTCTATCTAGCAAAGACAATCCGGGAAAGGAATTCTTGAATGCCCGCCGAAGTGATCCATTACACTCGTTGACGCCAAGGTCCGGCCAATTCTCAATGAGCGCAATCGGCTGTTATCAGCAGGTAACTTCCGGTTTGCCCGCTAACCGCCGCCAATCCAAGAGCTCCATTGATGGATTCCGCTCGGGGCGTGCCTGCCTCGTGATTAAGACGCTCTGAAAGTTTTGTGGAACAAGATGAAGATGAAGGACGTAGAACTACGGCAGAGTGTGCACAATCTAGTTGGCAGGAGTTGTCGAATGCACGATCCCTGGTGGATGCATCTTCTCCTCGCTTCTCATATTGTTTCTGGTGTAGCAGCCTTTGTACTGGCTCCACTTGCTCTGATCACGGCAAAAGGTGGAAAGGCGCACCGGCGCTGGGGCAAGTTTTATTTCTGGTGCATGGCGGCCGTGGCTTCCACGGCGCTGGTGATGGCTCTCTGGCGACCCGTTCTGTTTCTCGCCTTGGTCGCCATCTTCAGTTTCTACGCGGCTTTCGGAGCGTACCGTGTGCTCGGGCAAAAGGCCGCGTCGAGGGGGGAACCGGTTGTCCGCGCGCTGGACTGGTCGGCGGCCATCCTATGCCTCGGCGCGAGTGCTGCCCTTGTGATCCTGGGAGCGATCCGGCCGCAACTGGTGCAAAACCTGAGGATTCCATCCATCGTCTTTGGATTGGTCGGTGTGCGCATTTCCGCGGCGGCGATACGGCGCTTTACCCATCCGCCCACGGACAAGATGTTCTGGTGGCATGTCCATCTGCAGGGCATGATCGGCAGCTATATTGCGGCCTGGACCGCTTTTTGCCTTGTCACTCTTGGCCCCCTCCTGCATGGCGCCTGGTGGCTGTGGCTGCTTCCGATATCAATCGGATTGCCGGCGATCTTTGCCACAAAAGCTTATTATCGGCAGAAGTTTCGTTCAGGGCCGAATGCGCTGCTGGTCTAGAGCCTCTGCGAATACGCTTTGTTGTTGCCAACAGGGAAGCGCCCATAAACAGGTTCCGACCTGAAAATTACCCCTCAGTTGGTGAAAAATCCCCATTACACTCATTGACCAGGATTCCCGGCTCCCAGGGTCAATGAGTGAAATCGCCTGATTACAACAGCGATCATTGGGTGGATCAGTCGCGTGCGGCGATCCCTGCGACTATGGCAGAATGAACGCATGATCATCGTGCGAAGGACCACGGTTCTCCTGACCGCTTTGCTCGCTTCTTCTACCGCGTTGGCGCAAACAGTCAGCAAGAGCCCATGTTCAACGAGTGCTCAGCGTGAGACTTCCACTTGGCGTGTGTACGCTGACTGGGATCATCACTTCTGCTTTCGATATCCAGGATCGTATCGGTCCCTTCCCCCGCCGAAAATCATTTGTAGGGAAGCGAAACTTCGAAACGAAGTGACAAAGGCCGAGATCGGCGTGTGCGTGCTGCCCGACGCGTTTCGCTTATCTGCTCTGCAAACAATGGCCCCGACAGGAATCGACTCGCCACCAGGATCAATTAGAATCGGGAACCACACCTTTTACTACTACGGGCCGGGCGGAGGAGGAGTTTCATATCCCGACGGCTACTACTACAACCTGCGCGGCAAGATCCTTGTCATCGATTTTGACGGTCCCTACGAGAATGACAACACGCCGACGCCTGAGACGAAAAAGATGGAAACGAAGGTACTGGCGAGTTTCCGTGAGTTTTAGTGGTCCAACCCTCCACGGGTTGCACCCTTATCGGTGGGTGACGAATCGCCATTAGGAGTTGCCCGAATGCACAACTGATTAGTCTTCAAACCTTCTGATTAGTCTTCAAACCTTCCGTATCTGTCGGGGATCCTGTAGTCGCGGCAACATGGAGTTATGAAGCTTTGGCTACTCTGCTGCCTACTGGTCGTTTTCGCGTCCCGGCACGCGTCAGCCACCATTGCCATTACCACCACCAACCTACCTAACGGCATTGAAAAAACCAGCTATTCTGCGGTCATCCAGGCTAGCGATGGCTGCACTCCCTACAAATGGGCGATCGAATCAGGAGGGCTGCCAGTCGGCGTCACTGCGAAGGTGTCCGGCACGACGACATCGCTGGACCTCGCCGGAACACCCACCACCGCAGCCACCTACTCCTTCGTTGTGAAAGTCACAGGGTGTGGCGGACACGTCTCACAGGTTTCGTACAAGGTCGTCGTCCAAGCTACGGCCGATCATGTCGTCGACCTCAGTTGGAAGGCTTCGACATCGGGCGACCTCGGCGGCTATAACGTCTATCGCAGTCCAGACGGAGCCGTATGGACGAAGATGAATGCGAGCTTGATTGGTTCGACGCTCTACAGCGACTCCACCGTCGCCAACAGCACCACATACTGTTATGCGGTGACAGCGGTCAACATCGACGGCGATCAAAGCAGCAAGTCAGCCGCGATCAAAGTGGTTGTTCCCTAGCCGACCCTTAACTGTCGCAAAATCCCCATTACACTCATTGGTATTCGCGGAGCCAAAGCGTGACCATGGTCATCAAATTCTGCTAGGAGGATAACGAAAGATGTATCACGTGCGCCAAGAAGACTTGCCTTTCGTTGGGAGTTCGCATGAGTTTGTCGGAGCTGAGCAGGGAAACACCAGTGTTTCGGTGTTCCTATTCCATGGGAAGCCCGGTTCGGGGCCGGGTCCGCATCGGCATCCTTATGACGAGATCCAGTTCATCCGGGAAGGCCGCGGGTTGTGGGCAGTAAGCGACAAGACCTTCGAGGGCAGCGCTGGAGACATCTTTGTCATCAAGGCCGGCGAGATCCACAGCTTTAAGGCGGTCGGTGATTCACTACTGGCACAACTCGACGTTCACCTCAGTCCCCGCTTCATCCAAGAGAACCTATAGGAGCAGCGGGTTACACTGTGGCTGGGTCCACAGCCCTCTTGTTCCATTTGCGAAACATCCTTACATTCATTAATCTCACGATTTAGCGCACCCGTTTGGCCGCCCTCAGAAGACTACCAAGCGAAAATCTCGTTTACCTTGTCCCGGACGTGCTGGCTGCGTGACGGCTTCAAATATCGCATCGTTGATTCCATGTCTGAGTGCCCTAGCCATTGCTGCACCGTTCGCAGATCAACTCCAGCCCAGAGGCACCGCGTTGCGAATGTCGCGCGGAACTTGTGAAGCCAGAAGCTGTCTTCGTCGAGCTTCGCACGCTTTGCAACGGCCTTCAGGCAGTCGAGGAAATCGAGCTTCGGGTTGCATCCTGTGGTTGGGAATATCAAATTGCAGGCCTTGTCTGCTTTGGCCTTCCACGCCTTCAGGTTCTTCACCAGCTTCGCAGGAATCGGAATCTCACGTTCTTTGTATGCCTTCGGCGTCCAGCCACGATCGGGCTTGTGGCTGACACCAACGGTCGCATGGGTGAGATTGATATCCGACCAGTACGTGTACATGACCTCCTGCTCTCGCATTCCCGTCATCAGGAAGAACTCATACCAGAGGCGCTCTTCCTCATCGCAGGCCTTGAAGAGCTTGTCGAGTTCTTCCTGCTCGTAGATCTCTGGTTCCTCCTCGGTGTAGCGTGGCCAGTCGTTCTTTCCAACCAGACCTCGAATCCCGTTCGCCTTCAAGAAAGTCATGACATTCTCGAACTTGTTGTGGACGCTGCGCGGTGCCTGTTTCTTTTCGTCTCTGAGGAAGGCGGAAAACTTGAGTAGGTCTTTGCGTTCAATTTTGTCAAGGTCTAGTTTGTGGCAGGACTCGGTGAAGTAGTTTAGCGCGGTAGTGTAGGCGGCCAGAGTCTTCGGCTTTTTCGTGAGCTTCGTTTCGTCCAGAAACTCAGCGACCGCTGCCGCCAGGGAGCGATGCCCGTTCTGTCCGTCGGGCACAATGGAGACGCCGTTGTTCACCGCATTCAGCTCAGCCTCTTTGCGGAACCGCCGTGCGCTGGCATCGGCCGGGTCTTTGCCTACTGACAGGCGTACTCGCGTCAAGCCTTCGCGCCATTCCAGGTAATATGCGCCTTCGGGGTGACGTTCTTCCTTGCCGTTCACGAATACAACGTCAGGCTTCACACGCCCGTTGGCGGACAGCAAAACGCGGCAATACCGCCATCCGTGCGGTGTTTGGACTCTTTTGGTGAGATTGACTTCGCGGTTGGCCATCGGCGCTCCCTCACTGAAACTGGTATCAGTTTAGGTATCACCGACTCGCAAGTGCCAGATAACAAAAGTAATGGCGGAGAGGCAGGGATTCGAACCCTGGGTACAGGTGTTAGCCCGTACAACGGTTTAGCAAACCGCCGCATTCGGCCACTCTGCCACCTCTCCGGCGTGCGGTTTTCATTAGCTTAACACAGCTTTTGCGCCGGCGGCCTCGGGCAACCGCTTGGGTCGAGCGTAACGCTTGCACGGCTTGTTCTGATTCTAGTTCCCCCATGGCTCGTTCCCTCTCGTGATCGGCCGCGGGCGATCTCTGAACCTGTTCGGGTTTCGTAACAGGATTAACTTTGTCGCACTGCCGCCGCAAATTGGTGAAAAACTGGCTAGCAACTGAGGGGGAGGAGTGGATCCGAAAAGCTGCCCGCGCTGCGGCGGTACCGGATATGTTGCCAAGCCCGTGGACATCAAGGGTAAATCCGAGGGCGTCGCGTTTATCCGCGTGAAGTGTCCGACCTGCGCCGGCGGCGAACGGAAAACATCCGGGCCTCCTACGACTACGGGCTGACCGCACGGCCTGTGGTGCTTGCGAAAACGTACGAGCCCGGGGCGTCACCTGCTCCCGCCTTGAAGTGGCGATCCGGGCCGCACGTTCCTTCATTCGGCCCGCGGCTCACGCGATCCCGGCCGTCTTGCTGCGGACCCGGCGCCGGGCAGCCGACGCGGTTTCGATCCGGTTCCGTCCGGCGGCCTTCGCGCGGTAAAGCGCTCTGTCCGCTGCCAGGATGACTTCTTCCGCGGAAGGATTTGCCCCCCTCGAGCTGGCCACTCCAATGCTTGCCGTCACCGAGAGATCGTCAGACGGCGCGGTGCGCGACAGTTGGCGGATGGCATGGCCCGTTTGGGCGCGTCCGCGGACCCGCTGATTGCGGCGGTCGGGGCCACGCGCTTCCTGGCGGCGATCCGGGCCCCGCAGGCGAAGCGTGCTGGCTTCAATGTCGGCGCGCAGCTTTTCCAGATGCTCCATGATCTCAATGGTGCTCTTGCCGGGAAAGAGAATGGCAAATTCTTCTCCGCCGCAACGGTAGGCCTGTCCTCCGCCCGATACCTTCGCCAGCCGTGAAGCGACCATGCGCAGCACCTGATCTCCGGCATCGTGACCGTAGGTGTCGTTGCACCGTTTGAAGTGATCGATGTCGACCATCGCGATGGAATAAGGTGCCTGCAGTCGAAGCAAGGCGTCGTGAAACGCCCGCCGGGAAGGCAAGGTCGTGAGTTCGTCGTGATAAGCAAGCAGATAAGACGTCTCTACCACCGCGCCCGCCAGAATGAAGGCTGCAGTTGCAAAATACGCGGTTGGAATTCGTCCCAAGCCTCCAAAATAAAGTGCGAGAAAGCAAGCGGCCAGCGCCCACAGCAGGCCGCTCTCTGCAGGTTTGTGCAACAGCAGAAAGCGCGTCAGCAACAATACCGCCGCAGCCGCGAAGGCCAGCACTGTGGCGAAAGGCAACGGCGCCGGCAGCGCAGGATGGTGCAGCGCCCGCGCCGCCAACGGCTGAGGCCGACAGAGCACTCCTACAATCACGGATTGAACGAACAATAATAAGGTAGGAGGCGCGATACTCGAAAAACTGAATCCTCGTTCTCTGTGAAGCGAGAGCAGAACAAAGTTGAGCGGCAAGAGCAGGCCAACGGCGGCGAGCGCCGTGCTCCCGGGGCTGCCGGCGGGGACTCGTCCTGAAGTGAGTGAAAAAGAGAAGTAGGAGATTGCTTCTTGAGCCAGGAACACGACGAGCAAGGAGAAGAAGATGCGGCTGGAATGAAATCGCCAGGCCAGCAGCATGCCCGCGATCACCATGGCATAGAAGGCGTAGGCGATGAGCGCGACGCTGGGGGTGACCAGGCCGGTGTGCAGCAGAATCGCAACCACCGCCAGACAGAGGCCGGGGGTGAGCAGCGATTTCATCGAGATTTGGCTCCGGTGTTGATGAGGAACGTCCTCAGGCTCGCAGAGGTCCTGCAGAGTATATCTTTATATTATCGCCGCGCTGCGAGATGGGAGTAATTGACCGGGCGGGTTCGGCGCTTGTGCAACCTGCCGGCGTCAGGGCCACTGCCAGCAAGTACAGAGGTCCTTCTGCGCGCAAAAAACCGCGGGCCTCAGGATGACAAAGGGTGGTTGGACTGCACGCCTCGTCCAGGCGAATTATTTACGCGGGCCTTGCAGGAATTCTTCTAACACGTGGTTAAATTTCTCCGGATCGTCCACGAACAAAGCGTGGCCGTCGCCTTCGAATCTTTCCAGTTGAACCTTGCCGCCAAGTTTTGATTTCAGGTAGTCGGCGCTGGGTTGCGATTCAGGCTGGTACATGAAGAGCAGCGGACGAGCGGTCTTCATTCTCGCGAGGCCGGCGGAGAAATCCTTTACGGCCAGCATGTCGTAGATGAGCACCACGGCGGTGTCGGCTGGCACCTGGGTGGAGGCGTCGATGACGCGCTTCAGGTAATCCTCGGGCTGCGGTTTCTTGTACATGCTGCGGACAAAACCGTCGGCTTGTTTCTGGCGATCTTCTTGGAGTTGGTTCATCCATCCGGAGATGCCGATGAACATGTCTGGGCTGGGCTTGTCGGAGAGAAAGCCGTCGACCAAAACTAAACCGCCGACATTATCAGTGCCGAATTGTTCGACGTATTTGATCACTTCGCCGCACGCCATCGACCAGCCGACCAGGACCGGATGCTTCAGGCCAAGTTGGTCGACCAGTTCTTTGTAGTCGCGAGAGCGGGTTTCGGGCAGGTGTCCGAAGGTCGGTTTGTCGCTCTCGCCCTGGGAACGGGGATCGACGGCGATGACGTGGTAGTGCTTTGAGAACTCGTCGATTTGCTTCTGCCAGATCCAGGCGGGCATGGTCCAGCCTGGGATGAAGACGATGGGGCGGCCGCTGCCCGCCTCGAGGTAATGGATGCGGACGCCGTCGGAAGTTTTTATGAACCCGTCCTTCGTAGTCGCTGTTGTTTGGGCCAGGACGCAGGGCGCTGACAGAATGCAGAGCAGGGCGAGGGCTAATCTAGTTCTCATTTGCTTCTCCTAATATGAAGCTTCGAGGCGAGCTGGCTACGCGTAGGCGAACGGGCGGCTGGCGTGGCTTCTCCAGAAGTAGGCGAGGATGATCACGCTTGCAACCGCAGCGTAGGCGCACCATAGCGAAGTGAAGGCGTAGCGTTTGACCTCCATCACGATCAGAAGGATTGCCAGGTTGGCGAAGCCGAAGATGATCATTGGCCTGATCTTTGAGAAGAATAACGATCCGCAGGTTGCGATCACATAGAGCACTCCGACGGCTGTGTTGTTGGTGGCCTGATTCATGTAGACGATGGTGTTGGCCCTGATGTAGATCTCCGTCGGGAACGCGGTCAGCGCCCACAGGATGTAAAGCGTGGTGCCCGCGCCGAGCACGAGGAATGGGAGCATGCGCTGGCGGCTGTCCGCGGTCGGCTCGAAAAGGAAAACACTTAGCGGTAGAAGGAAAGGGAGCAATCCCTGAGCATAGAGCATGAACGCCGCGCCCATATTGTGGGCGACCGCAGGCGAGAGAATGCCATCCAGGCCGAGCCAGACGAATCCTTCAATGAACTGATGAATCGCGAACAACACGGGCAGGGAGGCGAAGAGAATTTCGCGGCGGTGCTTGACGCGGGTTAGAGTAACGACGCCGACGGCGCCCAGAACACCACTGCCCACGAAGTTCGCTGTGGCCGAGAAGCACATCGAGCGTTTTCTCTCCTGCGAAGATTACACCGGTCGCCGCAATCTTGTCATCCTGATCAGTACCCAGTAGCGAGTACCCAGTATCGAGTACCTAGCGAGTCTTTTTGGACAACTGGGTACTGGGTACTGGCTACTGATCTGGATGACAGTGAGTTCCAGACTTCCCGCTTTGAAACCTCGCTCCGTTTCTGCAAACACTCCCTTTTGTGCGAATGGGTTTCGGTTTCAACTGAGCTTTCTCTAACTAGAATCAGGCTGTAATTAAGGGCCGCTTATAATGCAATCCGTCGCCTCCGCATTCCATTCCGAGGCTATGGGCATCATCATGACCGGGATGGGATCAGACGGAGCGCAAGGGATGAAAGCCATTCATCGCGAGGGCGGTCTCACAGTCGGTCAGGACGAGCCGAGTTGTGCAGTCTACGGTATGCCTCGCGTGTGTGCGGAGATGGGAATTCTCGACCGAGTGGTGCCACTATCCCTAATTCCTCATGAGATTCTGCAAGCCACGCATTATCGGAAGGCGCACGCGGGTTAGAGCTTCTTCCCGATTCAACTGGCTCATCCAACACCTCGCGAACCCGCCGCAGCAGCACGTGGATTGAAAAAGGCTTGGCCAAATACTTTCGACCGTTGGAGGGTAAGGTACGGTCGGTGAGCTGCTCTGCATAGCCGCTCATGAGCAGAACCCGGGTGCTCGGGTAAAAGCTGGTGAGTTCAACCGCAAGGTCGCGGCCGCTCATCCCCGGCATGATCACATCGGCGAGCAGAAGATCGAGCGGCGCAAGGCGTCCGCAGTATGCCAACGCTTCCGCCGCGCTTCCGGCAATCACCAGCCTGTAGCCGGCGGACTCCAGAACTTCGGCCGTCACCTTCCGCACAAAGGCCTCGTCTTCGACCAGGAGAATAGTCTCTGGCCCGTACCGGCGAGTGGCGGCGAATGCCACGGCGGCCGTCGTCTCACCGGACATTGTGTCATCAATCACCATTTCGCCTGACATCGCTCCCTGGTTGTCTTTCATCCAGCAGATCAACTGCCATCCTCTGGACTCGGCGCGAAAGGGCCGCAAGAGAAAGATGAATCGTGACTTAGCGTCCACACGTGGATACTGTGAGCAGCGGTTTTCGCGCAAGTCAGCACCCGTTCTGGGAAACCAAACGCGAAACCAGTTCCGATCCGGGAGATCGTCCGGAGAAGCTCGCCCACCGTTGCTCTTAAGAACCGCTTGCTTATTTGGGACTCGTCAGTATGGTCCCGTTTGGATCCAGCAAGAGCTTGTGTGTTCCAGCCGGTACGGACAAGTGAAACGAGGTTTCGGGCCCGTCGGCAAACACTCGCCCCACCAGCAACGGAGGCTTGCCGGAGACGACTGCATAGACAGGAACGAAAGTTACCAGATCTCCCGGCGCATCTTTTTGCAATATCACTCCACTTACAGTGAAAGCGTTGGCCTTCGCCGTGAATTTGACTGCCTGCAACTCCAGCCGGGGCAGAGAAGTGCCGTTCACCCAACCCTCCAGAAACCAGTCGAGTGAAGGTTTGCCTTCATAGCGCAACGAGGGCGGCAAGTCCTCTGCAAAGACGTTCAGCAGTTCCCTCGTGCTCATGGTTTTTCCCGCGTAACGGTCACGAACTTTGTGCAGAGACCGCACAAAGGGTTCTTCCACGGTCCCGCTGCTCTGGTCTTTTTGCCCGACATTCTCTGCAGCTTCCTGCAACATGGAGCGCAGCATGTGAAACAGCCACGTCCCCCTTCCGTAACTAATGGCTTCGTAAGCTTGGGGAAAGTGAGAAGAAAGCAGGCGCCCTCCCAAGGTTACGGGCCCGGCATCTTCGAGAGGGGTGCCGTCTTTATTCTTTTCAATCAAATCCCGACGATACTTCTCCATGATCTGGCGGAAGGCCGCCGGGTTTTTTTCCTGCAGCATCATCAAAGAGCAGTAATTTGCCAGCCCTTCAGAAAACCACTGGTCACGATAGGTAGCCCATACAATCAAGTCTCCCCACCACTGGTGTGCGGCTTCGTGCGCCGGGATCTGTCCCCCGACAAGTGCGCCAACTGGACTCATGTGGAGGCTCTCACGCTCTGCCTGGTCGAGGAAAGCATAAGACGACAGGAAGATGAGCCCGGGCCAGCCTTGGCTTTCCCGCCCCGGCACTTGAGTCAAGGCCAGTTGACTGTAGGGAAACGGACCGAATCGCTCGGCATAGTAGCGGATGGCCCGGGCTGTAAACTCCGCCACCGCAGTTGCATTCCGCGCCGGCGAAGGCGCAAGCGGCGGGGCATTCAGCTCGGGAGAGGCGTGAGGCCGCGAAGTGGGATTCGAACCTATTTCCAGAGTTGGCGGCGGAGGACTGGGGAAGTCTCGTTCCACGCCGCTCGTAGCATAAGTTTCTACGACGACATTCCCGGCTTGTGCTGTTCCTCGAGCATATTTGCCGAGGTCGAATCCGGCTACCGGGATGGGCCGCTCCGAGACCCAGTGCGCCACTTGTTCGTCATCAGCGTTTGGCGAAGCAGCTCGGGAAGGTGTTGTCGACGGTGCAGAAAGCGGCTCTGGTTTGCCCGTGGCCAAAAGGGTCCAACCCGGCGGATAGTGGAAGGTAAGATCGAAATTCGCCATGGCCATCCCACGATTGGGATACCATGTGCCCCGCGCCCCCACATAGAGCAGGCCTCTGCCCGCCTCAGCCAACACTTCCCCACCGTAAACAAAATGCAGGCTAATCTTTTGTCCTTTCCGCGCCGGCTGGGGCAAGATCACGGCCACCAGGTCGTTGCCGCTGCGTGCCAACCTCGTGCCTTCCACGGCAGGGTTATGGATGAATTCCACCGCCCTCCCGTCCGCCTCGACGGTTTGGACCTGCAGAAAGCGCGACAGTTCGAAAACCAGAAAGCGCGAACCGCCGCGCACCACGTCGAGCTGCAATGTCACATCACCATCCACTTCCTTGGGTGGTTTTACATGCGCATTGATGACGTAGCTGCGCACCCGAACCGGATCTTCCCGCGACTCCGTTTCCGCCGGCAAAGCTTTTGGAATTTCTTTGCGCGCCACGGAATTCCGTCGCGCAGCTTCGGTCGAGAATGAAGTCCAGACGTCGTAATACACGTTTCCGTCCTCGCCAGTTTTGCTTTGCCCGGCCTCGACTTGTTCCCCGGCGGTCGAATCGAAATAGACGTCGAAGACGCCAAGTTTGTCTCCTTGCAGCCGGGCATGAAACATGTGATCGTCCGGATCCGAAACGTGTGTGGGGGGCGAATCCTCTGGGGTGCTCTCGCCTGCGATCGGCAGAATCGCGCTGAAACTGGCCAACAACCTCATAGCGTCTATCTGCGCCAGGGAGCGGGCGGTCTGGTCCCAGCGTTCGGTAAATCCTTGCGCATCTTCCGACGCTCTGAAACCGGGTTGCAAATCGGCGGCAGTATTATCGTTGAAACGGAAATAGGCGGTCGAGAAGCGTTCTTCCAAAATTGCCATGCCTGTAAACAGGCTCATGGCTTTTCGTTCTACGTCATTGGGCGGGACCAGCAGCACTTCCCCGTCGCCCTCAAAAAATGCTCCCGTAATTCTGCCGAGCACGTCGTTGGTAAAGGCAATGGAGCCATCGTCCAGAGTGATATGGATTGCTCCTCGATCCAGAGACGCGTCCCGCACCTTGAATACCCGGTCAGGATCAAGTCCGACGCCACTGAGTTGCAGGTAGAGGGACTCAGCCGGTCCAGGTTGCCGCGCTTGTGCTGGAGTCGCCTGCGTCGGAACGGTCTGGGCTGGCACGGCTTGTGCACTACAGATTCCCGGAAATGCCAAAGCCGCCAGGCAAGCGGCCAGAGTCACGCGCGCTGCGCATGAAATCGCTGGTACTTTCGTTACGTGGGTGTGTGCCCTCACAGTTGTTAGAATGCGCTTCGATGCGGCTTCGTGTCACTACTCTGTTAGCTATGATGCTCATGTTCGCCTCGGCGGCGGCATCCGCTGACACGATCCATTTGAAGAACGGGCGTACCATCGTAGCCGACCACGTCCGCGAAAATGGCGCTCACTACGAGTACGACATCGGCGACGACAGCTATGCCATTCCCAAGAGTGCCGTAGACCATGTCGACGCCGGCGGAATGCCCGCAACGGCACCATCTGGCGCTGCCAAGACGGCCGATCTTCCGGTTTTCGTCCCAGTTGACAGCCTTGCGAACGAAGGCGACCTCCCCAAGACAATTGTTAAAGATGGCAAAGTTGACCCGGACGCTGTTGCGAAACTCGAGGGCAAGGGCAATGCCGACTTGGCCGCGACCGCGGACTTCATTGCCGGCAAGTTCGAATTTGAGCACGGCGATATCGATCAAGCTCGCCGTTATTTCGACAGCGCCCTTCGCTTTCAGCCCGAGAACGCAACCGTCCTCATTTATTATGCCGCCCTGCTGGTGCGCACCGGCAATCCTTCGCAGGCGCTTACCTATGCTCAACGTGCGGTACGAGCGGCGCCCGAGTCGCCCGACGCCTACACCGTCCTCGGCTATGCGCAGCAGGCCTGCGACCGCACCAAAGAAGCCATTGCGTCGTGGAAGCATTCCCTTGATCTGCGTCCCGATCCTGCCGTGCAGCGATACCTAGCGAAAGCGCAACGGGAGCAGAGTGCGGAGACCGATTTCACCCAGCGCGAAAGCAGCCACTTCGTGCTCCACTACGAAGGCAAGCAGACGTCGGAGGATTTCCGAGGACAAATCCTAGCCGCGCTCGAATCCGATTATGACGATCTGGCGCGCGATTTGGGCACGCCTCCGCGCGACGATATTCTTGTGACGCTCTACACGGAGCAGGCTTTCTTTGACGTGACCCGCGCGCCCTCCTGGTCGGGAGCTCTCAACGACGGCAAACTCCGCATCCCCATCAGCGGCCTCAATTCAATGACACCCGAGCTGGCCCGGGTTTTGAAGCACGAACTGGCTCACTCGTTCATCAACCAGCTCTCTGGCGGCCGTTGCCCGCCCTGGCTCCACGAGGGTATCGCCCAGCTCATGGAACCGAAGTCCCTGGGCAGCGACGGACATCTGCTTGCCCAGTTATTCAAGACCCAACGCAACATCCCGCTGAATGTGCTGGAAGGAAGTTTTCTGAGTTTTTCAGGAAGCCAGGCCTACCTTGCCTACGCTGAATCGCTGGCCGCAGTTTCCTACATCAACGATTCCTACGGCATGGGCGACATCCAGCGAATTCTGCAGCGCCTCAGCGAAGGTAGTTCCACGGAAGCCGCGCTGCGTGCAACCATCCACTCTGACTACGGCCAACTCGAGTCCGAGCTTGGCAAGTATCTCAGTGATAAGTACGGCGACTGACGGCAATCCGGCATAGCCCGTTCGACCGATTTGCCCGCTGCCATCTCTTGTGCTAGCTTCCCCTTTGAGTGTAAGACACGAATGTGCGCTCTATTTCGAACCCGCACGCCCGATCCTCCACCCGCGGTGGAGCCCGTCCCGAGCGAGTTTCCGAAGATGGAGGGCGCGGAGATTGCTGCCACAACCTACGGGCAAAGGGTCGCCGGCGATTTCTACGACTCCCTGCGAGTGAGCCCGGAGCGAATTTTGTTCGGCCTGCTCGACGTGGCCGGACGCCGCGAAAACAATCAGCAAATCCTGGTAGCCGCGCAGAAGATATTTCGCACGCTCGGAGCCGAACTGTTTTCCCCGCCTGACATCAACGAGTCCGAAGCCATGACCACACTTTCTCTGCGGCTGAACCGCGGCATCATGGAAGCCGCGGCAGGAGTTCACTCCTGCCCCGCATTTATCGGCTGCTACAACGAGAGATTCGGCACTCTCTGCTACACCAACGCCGGGCACACCGCCGGTCTCGTCCGCGATAGCACCGGCACCACCGAACTGGGGTCTACGGGCCTCCCGCTCGGCCTTTTCTCTCACGCCACCTCCGAAGCGCCTACGATTGGCCTTGAGAAAGGAGCAGTTCTTCTGCTCGTTTCGCGGGGAGTTATTGAGGGCAAATGCCGAGAGGACAAGTCCGAGGACCTGGAATTCGGCTTGGAGCGCGTCAAAGAGCGTTTGCAGGCCAATCCTTCTCAGCACGCCGAGGCTATCAGCGCATCCATTTTGAATGCCGTTGGCGAGTTCACTTGCGAACCTCTGGTTCCGGACGACATGACCGCGCTGGCCTTTGTGCGCAACGCCTAGAACAAGCTCCAGCAACCTGGCCAACGCGGGACCGCATCAAATTATCCGGTCGACCATTGACTGGCCAGAAGTAGTAAAATATCCCGACAGCTTTCGCCAGCAAGTTTCGGCTACATGGCGGGCCCACGCGAAATCTTATGAACAAATTAGTTCTGATACTCATTGCTATGGCATACCTACCCGCGCTCGCCGCAGGCCAGGTCGTCGAAGAAATTGTTACACGCGTGAACGGACAGATCATCACCCGATCGGAGTACGATCGCAGCAAAGATCAGCTCAGGGATGACGTCAAGCAGCAGGATCCGGCCAACGCCGACAAGCTGTATGCCGAGCGTGAAAAGGACGTTCTGCGCGATCTCGTCGACCAGCAACTTCTGCTGGAGAAGGGCAAAGACCTTGGCATCACCGGCGACACCGAACTGATCAAGCGCCTCGACCAGATGCGCAAGGACATGAAGCTCGACACCATGGAAGAGTTGGAGAAGGCCGCGACCGCCCAGGGCATCTCCTACGAGGACTTCAAGCAGAACCTGCGCAACCAGATCATTACGCAAAAGGTGATCGGCGAAGAAGTTGGTTCTCACCTGAGCATTACCAAAGAGGAAGAACAGCAGTTCTACGACGAACACAAGAGTGAACTGGAGCAGCCCGAGTCGATAAAGCTCAGCGAGATCCTGATTGCTCCGCAGAAGCCGGCCGCTTCCGCCGCGGGCGGCGCCGATGCGAGGACGCAAGATGGCGCCGGCGATTCAGCCAAGCAGGCTGCGGAGACTGCTGCTCTGGCGGCGGCCGAGGCCAAGGCCAATGACGTGCTCAAACAGATTCATGCCGGAGCCAACTTCGAAGACATGGCGAAGAAGTTTTCCGATGGCCCGTCAGCAGCGCAGGGAGGAGATCTTGGATCGTTCAAGCGCGGCACTCTCGCGAAAGAGCTTGAAGACCGAACGTTCGCGATGAAATCCGGCGACGTCACTGACGTGATCCGCACCAAGCAGGGCTATGTCATCTTGAAGGTTACCAACCACCAGATGGCGGGCATTCCGTCGCTGAAAGAGGTCGAGCCCAAAATCCAGGACGCTTTGTATTATCAAAAATTGCAGCCCGCTCTGCGCGCCTATCTGACCAAGCTGCGCGAAGATGCTTACATCGACTATAAAGAAGGTTATATCGATTCCGGCGCCAGCCCCAACCAGACCAAGCCCATTGAAACAACCACAGCCAAGGCGACGGACAGCAAGAAGCTAAAGAAGAAAAAGAAGCTCGGGGTCCTCTAGCACTCTGCCAAGTCTCTTAGCCCCCGGGCAAGCCGTTGCGCCTCGCTTTACGCCATCCTTGTGCATTCTGATTTACACTGATCAAGAGCATGAAAGAGTTCTACATCAGCGAGTGCGCGCGCCACGAAAACAAGATCGTCACCTCCAATTTTGTCGTGGTCAGCAAGCAGATCAAGCCCAAGAAAACGGGTGAACCCTATCTCGCTCTAACCCTCGGCGACCGCAGCGGGCAGCTCGAAGCCAAGATGTGGGACAACGTGGAAGAAGTGCTCAACGCTTTCGAGCAGGATGACTTCCTCAAGATCAAAGGCCTCATCAACAAATACAAGAACCGCTTCCAGCTCACCATTCACAAGCTGCGCAAGCTGGGCGAATCGGAGATCGAGTTCTCCGACTATCTTCCCAAAACCACGAAGAATATTGACGAGCTATGGCAGACCCTGGCTGGCTTCGTTGCGTCTTTTCAGAATCCCTATCTCAAATCTCTACTGCAGACCTTCATGTCTGACCCGGAGATTGCAGCCGCTTATCGCAATGCTCCAGCCGCCAAGACCCTGCATCACGCCTATATCGGCGGCCTGCTCGACCATGTGGTCTCGCTGTGCCGCTCCTGCGATCTGGTCTGCAGAAACTATCCTCAGGTGAATCGGGACTTACTTCTGACCGGAGCATTTCTTCACGACATCGGCAAGATTCACGAGCTTACCTATAATCGGTCGTTTTCCTACACGACGCGGGGTCAGTTGCTGGGTCACATGATCATCGAACTTGAGATGCTGCAAGCGAAACTCGTGATGGTCCCAGACTTTCCCGTCGAACTCAAAACTCTGCTTGAGCACTTGATCATCAGCCACCACGGACAGTACGAATTCGGCTCGCCCAAGCTGCCCATGTTTCCCGAAGCACTCCTGCTGCACTACATGGACGACCTGGATTCTAAAATGGAGGCTATGCGTGCCCACTTCGAGCGTGAGGCGGACCTCGAAAGTCCATGGACCAGCTACAACGCTTCTCTCGGACGCCCGCTTCTGAACAGCGCCAAGTTTCTTGTTCCGAAGCCTCCCGCTCCTCCCGATGATGCATCTTCTGTGGCTGAGGGCGAGGTCGAAGCGGAATACGCCGGCGAGTCCAGCGAAGAAGCCCCGACGCTACCCGGCTTAAAGCCTTAGCTTCCGCCCCGAGGAAAATGACAGCGCATGCTGGACTTCAGCCGATTCGAACTTCTCACCTTCGACTGTTATGGCACTCTCATCAACTGGGAAGAAGGAATTCTCCGCAGCCTGCACCGCATCCTCGCGGCTCACGGAAAAGATACAGACGATGCGACCATCCTGCGACTCTACGGAGATTTTGAAGCTCGCGCCGAGCAGGGGGAGTATCGTCGCTACCGCGAAGTTCTTCAGTCCGTGGTGCGGGAGTTCGGAGAAAAACTCGGGTTCACGCCCACCGACAGGGAAATCCACTCGCTGACCGAGTCATTGAAAGAATGGAAGCCGTGGCCGGATACCGTAACTGCGCTACGCCAGCTCCGCAGCCGGTTCCAATTGGCCATTATTTCCAACGTGGATGACAATCTCTTCGCTGCCACGAAGCCTCAGTTTGGAGTGGGGTTTAGTCAGATCATCACGGCCCAACAGGCGGGAGCCTACAAGCCGTCATTGAAAATTTTCGAACTCGCCTTGTGCCGGGTCGGTGTTCCTGCTCACCGCATTCTGCACGTTGGCCAGAGCATCTATCACGACGTGCTGCCGGCCCAGTCGCTCGGCCTGGCCACCGTCTGGGTTAACCGACCGTCAGCGCGAGCCGGCGTTGGCGCTGTGAAGGCAGTCGAGGGACATCCCGACTTGCAAGTTTCCAGCCTCGCGGAGCTTGCCACCGCTTGCGCCCAACCATGAGCCTTTAAACCATGAGCCTAGAAGTTGGCAGGAATCTTCACAACCCTCTTCTGGATCGCCCACATAACCAGTTCGGCTTTGTTGTGGATGCCGAGCTTGCGCATCAGATTGAACTTGTGCGCGTCCACCGTCTTGCTGCTCAACCCCAGAACTGTGGCCGCTGCGCGCACCGTCTTTCCCTCCGCCAGCAGCTTCAGTACTTCGCGCTCGCGAGCGGTGAGGGCGCGTTGCGATCGAAACAGTCTTTCAGCGGGGATCTGCAGACCGGGCCGGGAGCCCTCATCCGGATTCGTTCGATCGCCGCCGCGCGAGTTCCGGACCATCTCCACCAGTTCTTGCACCGAAGTCTCTCGCACGGCGCAACCGCCCGTTGCCGCCCGCAGGCTGGCAAACGGAGAGCTATCCCGGTCTTGCATGCTCAAGAACACTATCTTGGTTTGGGGAGATTCCTTTGTCACAAGGATCCCTGCTTCCGGGGCAGCCAGCCCAAACGTACCGGTATCGGCGACCAGCACATCCGGCCTAAGCTCATAAACCTTACGCAGGCACTCCGCCGCATTACCGGCCTCGCCGACCACCTCCATGTCAGGCTCATCTTCCAATAAACGGCGCAGACCTTGGCGCAACAGGACATGGTCATGCGCAAGCAGACAGCGAATCTTCCTGCCAAAAAAAATCACTTCGTTTGAATCTGTGCGTGGGGGCACACAGTTCTCCTTTGTGGGGCCAGAGAGTTTGCAAAATGACGCGGACGACTGGGCGGAACCGGAACCGCACAAAAATACGAATGTGGGCCATTGTAGCAATCATTTGCGCTCCTGTGCTTATGAAAATCTGCAGGGGAGTGCCTTTTCTTGCCACCTCTGCAAATGCGGCTCTTTTTCTCGATCGGGAAAACTCCAGGGGGACGCCGCATCAGGTAAAATCGAGCACTTATGCTGCGCTACTTCACTGCCGGAGAATCTCACGGCGAAGCTCTGGTCGCTTTCCTCTCGGGCCTGCCCGCCGGGCTCAAAGTGGATCAGGCCTTCCTCGACCGGGAACTCCGGCGGCGGCAGCAGGGCTATGGCCGCGGTGGTCGCATGAAGATTGAGCGCGATACGGCTCACATTCTCTCTGGCGTGCGTCACGGCATGACGATTGGCTCGCCGATTTCGATTCAGCTGGAGAACCGCGATTGGAAAAACTGGCAGGAGTCCCTGCCCGTCGCGGAGGGCGACCCTGCCCGCCACAAGCGAGTCGCATCTCCGCGGCCCGGACACGCCGACCTTGCAGGCGCGCTGAAGTACAACTTTCCCGAGGCCCGCTATGTGCTAGAACGCGCTTCAGCCCGCGAATCAGCAGCGCGCGTCGCCATCGGTGCTCTGGCTAAAATCTTCCTGCGCGAACTTGGTGTCGAAGCTCTCAGCCACGTCGTCGCCGTGGGCAACGTCGCCTTGCAGCAAGACGTCCCGTGGGAGCAGATTCAAGCGCTTTACAATCAGGAAGAAATCCTGCTGAATTGTGCCGACAAAGAAACTGAGCAGCGCATGAAAGGCGAAGTCGACAAAGTTCTCAAGACCGGCGACTCGCTTGGAGGAGTCTTTGAGGTGGTGGCTCATGGCGCCCCACCCGGCCTGGGCACTTACGCGCAGTGGGACGAGCGCCTCGATGCCCTGCTCGCCGGCGCCGTCATGTCATTGCAAGCGGTGAAGGCGGTCGAGATCGGCTCCGGCGTTACCGCAGCAGCGTCTCCCGGGTCTGCTGTGCACGATGAGATTGGCTATGGCAAGGAAGCCGGTTTCACGGCATTTACCCGTTCTCGCAACAACGCCGGAGGAATCGAAGGCGGCGTTTCCAACGGACAGGAGATCCGTGTCCGCGGCTACCTGAAGCCGATTTCCACCTTGCGCCGTCCGCTGCAATCGGTCGATTTCGCCACACGCCAACCCGTGAGCGCGGCTTATGAGCGCTCCGATGTTTGTGTCGTCCCGGCTGCGGGCGTCGCAGCCGAGGCCATGGTTGCGCTTACTTTGGCGCGCTGCGCTCTGGAAAAATTCGGCGGCGATTCCATGGGAGAAACCTTGCGCAATTTCCAGGGTTACTGCTGGCAACTAAAAAACTACTGATTGCAACTGAAATGATTTATCCCATCGTCAAATTCGGAAATCCCGTCCTCGAAAAGCCGGCTGAGAAAGTAACGGTCTTTGATGAAGAATTGAAGAAGCTCGTCGAGGACATGTTCGAGTCGATGTATGCCGCGCGCGGAGTGGGCCTGGCTGCGCCGCAGATCGGTATCTCGCGCCGCATCGCCGTCGTTGACGTCACTTTCAAAGAGGACCCCGACGCCAAACTTGTCCTCATCAACCCAGAAATCATTCACAAAGAAGGCCGCCACGCGCAGAGTGAAGGCTGTCTCAGCATTCCTGACTTCCGTGAAAACGTGACGCGCGCAAAAGTGGCAACGGTCCGCGCCCAGGATTTGACCGGGCAGGTCTTTGAGAAGATCGGCGACGACCTGCTGGCCCGCGCCTTCCAGCACGAAACCGATCACCTTAATGGCAAGCTCTACATCAGCCACATCAGCGCGCTCAAGCGCGACTTGATCAAACGCAAAATTCGCAAGCTGGTCAAAGCGGGAGAATGGTAGAGGAATTGAGTCATTGAGAGATTGAGTCAATGAACCGATGATTCAATGTGTCAATGATTCAATCCCTCAACCTCGTTTTCTGCGGCACCCCGGGCTTCGCTGTGCCCACGCTCGATAAACTGGTCGACGCTGGATTCCGCATTCATCTCGTGGTCACGCAGCCGGACCGTCCCAAAGGCCGCGGCCTTGAGCTTGTTTCTTCCCCGATCAAGCAACGCGCGTTGCAGTTAGGCTTGCCGGTCGCACAGCCGGAAAGCATCAAGAACAACGAGGCCTTCCGCGCGCAACTGACCACCCTCAAGCCCGACGCAATCATCGTGGTCGGTTACGGCCGCATCATTCCGCAATGGATGCTCGATCTTCCCCCGCTGGGCAACATCAACTTGCACGCCTCACTTCTGCCGAAATACCGCGGCGCGGCCCCGATCCAGTGGGCGATCGCGCGAGGCGAAACCGTCACCGGGGTCACCACAATGAAAATCGATGCCGGCCTCGATACGGGAGACATTCTCCAGCAGCAGGAAATCCCCATCACATCCAACGACACGGCAGAGACGCTCGCTCCGAAGCTCGCGTCTGTGGGCGCGGAACTCATGGTCGAAACCCTGCGCGGACTGCAAGCCGGCAGCATCCATCCGCGACCGCAAGATCAGACCCTGGCCACTCTGGCGCCGATTCTAAAGAAAGGAGATGGCCTGATCGATTTTTCCTGCCCAGCGACAGAGATTCTGAACCGGATGCGCGGCTTTCAACCGTGGCCGGGCGCATGCACGAAGTTCCGCGGTAAGAACCTGCAAGTGTGGAAGGCGTCTGCGCTCGATAGGAAGCTGAAATCATCTGAGTTGAAGGTGGAGGATGATCGTCTTTTTGTCGGGTGCGGGCAGGGTGGCGCAATCGAACTCCTCGAATTGCAACTGGAAGGCAAGAAGCGGACCTCTGCCGCTGACTTCATCCGCGGATACCGCCCGGCGCCGGGCGAGAAGCTCGGCTCCTAGACAACACTAATTTTCCTCAGCACGGACCGCTTCCGTCATACTGGGCACAGTGACACGATGAAACAAAAAGCTCGAGACTCGCGCCCGGCAGTTTCTCCAGCCCGCGCTGCGGCGTTCGATATCCTGCTTCGAGTCGAGCGCGAGTCTTCTTACGCATCCGAGCTTCTTCATTCACGCACCTACGCCCGCCTCACGGCAGTCGATCGCTCCCTGGCAACGGAATTGGTCATGGGCGTACTGCGCTGGCGGTCGCTGCTCGATTCACAAATTGCCGATATTTCTGCCCAGCCGCTCTCCAAACTTGATCCTGAAATTCTTACCACCCTACGCCTCGCTATTTACCAGCTGCGCTGGCTCAGCCGCATTCCCGCTCGTGCCGCCATCAATGAAAGCGTAGAGCTCGTCAAGCGCGCCCGCAAGCGTTCTGCTGCCCCGTTCGTCAATGCAGTCCTGCGGAAGCTCGACACGAACGTCTCCCACGTTCACAATTCCCCGCAATCCGAAATCAGCGATGCTTTAGTGAAAGCTCTCGCTGGCAGCAGCGCCCACCCGTTGTGGCTCGTCGAACGCTGGGCCCAGTTCTACGGACCCGATTCCGCCTTTCGTATCTGTCGGCACGATCAATCGGTCCCTGTGACCGCAATCCGCCTGCGCCGTCCGGAAACCGAAGAGCAAATCAAAGCCGAAGGAATCGAACTCGCTCCCGGGTCATTGTTGGTTTCCGCACGTAGAGTGCGGCACGGAGATGTGACGAAGACCGCAGCTTTCCGCGCGGGCCTCTGCGTTATTCAAGATGAAGCTTCGCAGCTCGTTGCCGCTCTTGTCGGCCGCGGCACGAACATTCTCGACTGCTGCGCGGCTCCCGGAGGAAAGACCCTGGCCATCGCCGACCGGAATCCGAAAGCGAACATCTCTGCTGTCGACCTCCATCCTCACCGCGCGCGCGTCCTTCGAAGGCTGCTAAGCGCGCCTGAGTCACAAACCGAGGTCGAATCCCGCAATATCCGCGTGGTTGCCGCCGATGCGCGGAATCTCCCCTTCGCCACAAGATTCGATCGCGTTCTCGCAGACGTGCCCTGCTCCGGCACCGGGACACTCGCCCGCAATCCCGAAATCAAATGGCGGCTCACACCTCAGGATCTTTGTGATTTGCAGGCGCGGCAGCTCGCGATCCTTCGGTCGGCCATGGCCCAGGTCGCTCCCAGAGGCCGCCTGGTCTATTCCACCTGCTCTTTGGAAAAAGAAGAAAACGAAGATGTCATCGAGCGCGTTGTTGGAAGAAGACTCATCCTTCCGCGTTGTCGATTGCCGCGCCGAGCTGGAACAGCTTCACGAGAAGCGCGAATTGATCTGGCCCGACCCTGTCTCGCTGACTCGCGGCCCTTACCTGCGCACTCTGCCCGGCGTTCAGCCATGTGACGGCTTCTTCGCCGCGATTCTGGAAAAGGTCTAACCGCAGCGCGGCTAGATCGCAGAGGAGATATTGCCCACCGCACATCTCACCGCACCTCGAAATTGATCACCGCCCCCGCCAGAACCTTCTGTCCCGCCGGAGGCCACTGCGTAACGATCACGCTGGCAGGCGACGGTTCTTGCGGCGCAGGAGGCACGACGGGAGGGATACCTGGTATCTGCGCGTTGTCTGCCGGCGGTGGCGCCATGCTCACAGTGCCCAGTTTGAAGCCCGCATCCTGCAGCGTGCGGCTCGCCGTGCCTAGCGCTTGCCCCACAAAATTCGCCATCACATACGCCGGGGGATCGGGCGCGACGGTCACCAGCAAGCTGGTTCGCGGCGCCGCCACCTGGCTCGCGTTCGCCGGTGGACTCTGCGCCAGCACCTGGTCCGCAGGGGTCCCGGGCAGCTGCATCTCGGCCATTGAAGCCAGTTCGAGACCGCGCCGCTGCAGGTTCCATTCCGCCGCGCGCTCACTCTGTTTGGTCACATCCGGAATCGCCACGCGCTGCGGTCCCATACTCTGCGCCACCCGTACCTGCCATCCCCGCCGCACCTTCGACCCCGGCAGCGGCAATTGCGTCATGATCCGTCCCTCAGGAATCTGCGGACTGTAGTACTGCCGCTCCACTTCGATCTGCAATCCCAACCCGGCGACGGCGCGCTCCGCCTCGACCGGCGTCAACCCAACCACCACAGGCACTTCAACGACCTGTCCGTGAATAGCAAATCGCATCGCCGTCAACGCCGACACTAATGCCACAACCACCAACACCAGCGCCAACATCGCGAACTTGAAGAAAGGCTTCATAAGAGGATGCGAATCATAGTTCGACAAACGATGAAAAAGAGCGTAGCTGTCATCGCGAATTCTTAATGCATCTCATCCGCGCCCGGCGATGTATCCGGCGTATCCACTTTCTGCACCACAGTCACAGGCACGTCCGGCGCCGGCTGGAACTGCCCGGGATCTTTCCCTGCCATGGCTGCATTCATGAAGTTCATCCAGATGGGCAGGGCCGCACGCGCTCCTGTTTCCTTGGCTCCTAAGGATCTCTTCTCATCGAATCCAATCCACACGCCGCAAGTCATCGTGGGGGAGAATCCCACAAACCAGGCGTCCGTGAAATCGTTGGTCGTGCCAGTTTTTCCGGCAACCGGAAAAGGCAGCTTCGCGGCCGCGATTCCCGTCCCGTGGAGCACAACTTCCCGCAGCATCGAGGTCATGATTCGTGCCGTGCGCGCGCTGACCACGTCCTTCACTTCAGGATAGTCCTCTTCCAACACCCTCCCCTCGTAATCGGTCACCTTGGTGATGTAGTGAGGCGTGACGCGCACACCGTCGTTCGGAAACACACTGTATGCCGAAGTCTGCTCGATCAGCGTGATTTCTGCCGAACCCAGCGCCACCGGTAGATACGGCGGCAACTTCGCAGTGATTCCAAAACGCTCGGCGTAGTCGATCACGCTCTTGATGCCAACCTTGTTAGCCAGCTTCAGCGCCGGAATATTCCGCGACTGCGCCAGAGCGCGTCGCAAGGTGATGATCCCTTCAAACTTTTCATCGTAGTTATGCGGCGAGTAAGGCCCGGAGCCGGTCTCGAACGTAACCGGCTCATCCAGGATGGTGTCATTCGGGCTCGCGCCCTTGTCAATAACAGTCGTGTAGACGTAGGGTTTGAATGACGACCCGACCTGCCGCAATGCTTGCGTTGCGCGATCGAATTTGGATTCGCTGAAATCCCGCCCGCCTACCATCGCCTTGATTCCGCCCGTGGCGTTGTCAATCGCCATCAGCGCTCCCTGCGCGCCGGAATCCTGTTCCAGGCTCACGCGCGCCGAACCGTTGGCGTTTAGCGACAGTATTTTCACGTAACAGATGTCTCCCGGCCGCAGCAGATTCTGTATCTTGCCTTGCGTCCAGGCCACATCCGCCTGCCCTAGAGCCGCGGCGTAGCGTCCGAACCTCAACGTTGCGATCCCGATCCCCGACGAAGTTACCAGCGCGTGGATGTATCCACCCACCTCCGGCTCGTCTTCCCAGTCAGGATGCGCGTATTTGTCGATCGCGCTTCCTTCCGCCACGACGTTCTCCAGATGCCCCTTCCATCCATGACGCCGTTCGTAAGCCGCCAGACCATCCAGCACCGCCTGGTTCGCAGCCTGTTGTAGGTCGACATCGAGCGAGGTGTAGACCTTCAATCCGCCTTCATGAACCTGATCGGCGCCGTATTTGTTTTCCAGGTAGCGCCGGATCTCTTCCACGAAATACGGTGCCAGTGAGTTGGGATCGTGCGCCAAATGCAATCCTAGGGGAGCTGACCGCGCCTCCTCCGCCTGGGCCGCGGTAATCTTTCCATCTTCCAGCATGGCGTTGATCACCAGATTCCGCCGCTTCATCGCCCGGTCGGGATGGTTGATCGGCGAGTAGTACGATGGACTCTTGGGCAGACCCGCGAGCAGCGCGGCTTCCGTCAGCGTAAGGTTTCGGGCCGGCTTGCTGAAATAGAATTCCGACGCAGCCTCGAATCCGTAGACTCCGTGTCCCAGAAAAATCTGATTGGCGTAGAGGGCGAAGATTTGCGTTTTGGTGAAGCGCCGCTCGATCTGAATCGCGAGCATCGCCTCCTGCACCTTGCGATGGAACGAGCGGTCGGGAGACAAAAACAAATTGCGTGCCAGCTGCATGGTCAAAGTTGACGCGCCTTGCACCTTCCCGCCGGACTCAATGTCGCGGTACGCCGCGCCCACGATACGCCAGAAGTTGATGCCGGAATGCCGGTAGAAGTCCTTGTCTTCAATGGAGACCAACGCATCGCGGAGAACCGGAGCAAAATCGTCGTAGCCTGCGACTACCCGCCGCTGCAGGGCAAATGATCCAATCACGCGCCCGTGATCGTCGTATAACTCAGTGATCGAACTGGGACGGTATGCTTCCAGCGCTTCGACTTGCGGCAAATCTGTGGTGTAGACCAGCAGAAGCCCGGTCGTCGCCCCCACCAGCGCGGAAACCAACACCAGCAGGCTGAACAACACCGTACCAACAAACTTCCGCCCGGCAATCTCCACCGGCGGAAGATCTTCATAGAGCGACTTCATAGCGCGATGGGTTCAGAATAGCAGGGCGTCGTTCGCCCCGGTAGTTGCAAGCGCGGGCACGCGAACGGCCCCCCGACGCCAGGCAGAAAATCCGACGACAAAAGAAATCGCGCACCTCACGGTGCGCGATGACATCCTCAAAGACATAGGCAGCGGCTGCCTAGCTCGTGCGGCTCTTCAACACCTCAACCGCCTTGTGCAACTGGTCGTCCGGAGTATTCTTGGGCTTGGCCTCCGGCTCTGTAGCGGCAGGTTCCTCGTCGTCATCGTCAGAGATTGCGTTGTCGGTGTCGTCGGCTACCAGCACGTTGGGAGTTACCGCCGTTTCCTGAATTGCCTTCCCGCTGGGCGAATAGTATTTCGCCACGGAGAGAATCAGCGCCCCGCCGTCCGGCAGATCAATCGTTTTCTGCACCGAGCCATCCCCGAAAGTCTTGTCACCCACTACGTCGCCGCGGGCATTTTCCATGATCGCCGCCGCCACAATCTCGGCCGCGCCAGCCGTTCCCTTGTTCACCAGAACGGCCACGGGAAGCGTAGTCATGGCTTTCGCAGGATCCGCGTTGAACGCTTCTCGCGGGAACTTCTGCCCCTGCAGATAAGTAATGGTGCCGTGATTCAGGAAGAGATTGGCTGTTGCGATGCCTTCACTCTCTTCACCATCCGATGTATTCCGCAAATCCAAGACCAGCTTCTTGGCTCCTGACTTCTCCAGCGACCTGATCTTCGCGGCGATCTCCTGCGCCTTGCCCTTGGTGAGAGCGTCCACCTTTATGTAGCCGATGCTGTCTTCCATCATCTTGTCAGCGACCGGAGGAATGCTCACCACGTCGCGCGTGATCACCACCTTCTCCGGCTCCGCTCTTCGCGCCCGAACCACCGAAACATTTACGGTCGAGCCCGGCGTGCCGGCCAGCGCGTCGCGAATCTCTGGCAGAGACATGTCTCGGGTGCTCTGCCCTTCAATCGATTCGAAGATATCCGTTGCCTCAATCCCCGCCTTCTCCGCGGGGGATCCCGGCAATACCGAAACTACGTCGGCATATCCAAAACGCTTGGAAACGGTCGCTCCGATCTCGCCTTTACCCTCAACCTTATGAGCCTTGTACGCCTTGTAGGCTGCCGCCGTCAGGTAGCTGGAGTTCGCATCCAGCGACTCCACAAGGCCGTGCAGCGCTCCGTCCGTCACTTTCGGAATGTTCGGATCTTCCACGTACTCGCTCTGCACGCGGGACAATACTTCGCTATAAACCTGCATCTGCCGGTAGGCGCCGTCGTTCGAGGAGGCGTGCACGCCCCCAAAAGAACCAACTACGACAAACGACAACACGGCAAAGGACAAAACCAAAATCGCAGCTTTAATTTTCATCGACATCCGATTCTTCTTCTGGAAAGGAGTGACTTCCTGAGGAGCTATTCACATTATATAGTGTAGATGCTGCTTTTTCCCTCCGGGCTGCACCGGCTCGATCCCCTTCGGTAACTTCACCGGAATTCGCGGCTCCCGACAATAGTTAAGACGCCCCAGCGCCCGGTTTGTCACCCAGCCGCTAAGCCGGAGGTTTGAAGTTCAAAGTGATGACGCTCTGTACCGATACGGGCCGGCCGTTCATGGAATAAGGTTTGAAGCGCCACTGCTTTACCGCGTCAATGGCGGCCTTTGCAAACACCAGCGATCCCTGCAGAAACTTGGCATCCTGCACCACACCGTCTCGCCCGATAAGCACCTGCAGAACCACGCTGCCCTTCTGACCGCTGGCTTTCGCCGCGTCGGGATAGATCGGGTCAAACGGTTGAGCGAGCAGCCCCCAAGCCGCAGACTCGGGCAGGTTCACTGGCTCAATCGAGGACATCGCAGCCTCGACCGGCATGGCGCCGCTCGCATCCGGAGTCGAGGAAGCTATCTGCGATTTCAAGCTCGAGGGAATGCTTGCGCGGTCCCCCGCTGCCGAGCTCTGCGCCGGGGGCGTAACCGGTCGTGGCGGCGCTACTGGCAGGGCAACCAGCGCATTCGGCTGTGGTGACGTGGTGGCCGATGCAGCGCCCGGCACCGGACCAGGTGAGGAAGGACCAGGCGGCGCTTGGGACGTATTTCCCGGCGGTACGCTGATACTCGCCTGCGCCTGCCCGCTAGCGCCTTGCCCGGAAGGCTGATCCGTCGGGTTTGGGTTTGCCTGGTTTTGGCTGGTCTGGTTTGTATTGGTTTGGTTTTGATCAGCCGCGCCGTTGTCGCCGGTCGTCGCTTGCCCGCCATTGGCGTCCGCACCTTTCTGCGGCTTCGCTGTGGGATCAATCACCGGGAGCACGCGAATCTGGGAAGGATCCGTTGTCGCATCCGGTATGTTTGGCACAGTCGGAAGTTTGTACTCGTCACCCGCTTCGCCAAAACTGTCGTGCTGTGGCGCGGCTTGTGCTACCGGGGCAGGCGGTGGGTTCAGCCAACTCACTCCCGCCTTTACCGCATTCCGATAAGCGATTCGCAAAGTTTGCCGGTTTCGGGGTGAGGCGGCCAGTGCCACGCACGCTGCCACGACCCCGACCAGCAAGATTTTGCCTAGCTTTGGCCGCGGCTCTCGCGCCGGCCGTTCGCTTTCTTCCTCCTTCTCTCCCGATATGTATGCGAAAAGCGCGGCTTCCGTCGCAGACTCCGGGCGTGACTCCGCCTTCGCCGGTATCCTGCCTTCTTCTTCGGCCGGAACCGCAGGCTTCGGCATGTAGGATGGCGTTTCCCCGTATGACAGTAATTCACTCTTCTCCGGCGCAGCATCCTCCCGTGGTGGCGGCGCCGCCTTCGTCAAACGCGCCTGCAACGCTGCCCATCCCGTCAGCGGCTCCTGCGGTTCGGGTTCCTGCGCCGGAGCAGCTTCCACCGCCGCCGCCATCGGCTCCAGATCCGTGAGCGAGTCGACCTCCGCAGCGGCAGACTGCTCCATTGACTTATGAATTTCATTCTCCGTGTCGAACTGCCCGCCCGGTGCGGACCCTGACGATTGCAGAAATTCTCCCGCCCGAAAGGTCTTTTCTGGTCCTTGGGTCACGGCGGAAGGCGCAGACGCCGTCCCCGCCGCTGCTGCGGCCGCGAAGGCCACTGTTTCAGTCGCTTCCCGCCGGGCTGCCGGTGCAGCCTGCAGCGTTCCCGGTTGCTGCTTAGCCCGAAGCAACTCGCAGGCCGTGCTCATCGTGTCGCGCACCTGTTCCCCGCGAATCGGTTTCACCAGAACTGAATTGGCCCCCGCTTGCAGCGCCTCCGGCAGCCGGGCGTCGTCGCTCACAATCGCGAGAGTCAGCGGGCGCTGCGCCGCTTTTAGTTCTCGTGCCGTCTTCAGCAGGAATCCCGCTTCCGGTTGGTCGTCCCAATCGGTGATCACGATTTGGAACACTTGCGTGGTAACCTTCTCTACCGCATCTACAGCGCTTTTGCAGTACTCTCCCTCGATCCCGAGGTCGGAGAGCACCTGCCAGACAGGCTGAACCATCTCTTCATTGGACGAAAACAGAAGGCAGCGCAAGGCCATACTAGTCCAGAGTAGGCAGGTCCAGTAACCGCAGCAAGTTACCGAGGTCGAAGGAATTCGCATATCGAAGACAACTGAAGACCCCGACAGTACATGTACCTCCGGAATCCGGAGCAGTCCCGGCTGTATCTTGTTCTCCTGCACTTGTTGAGGGATGCCTCGGCGTGGGTGCGCTAGAATGCTGGGTCGTCTAGATCGACCAACGCTATGCAGACTGCGGATGTCGTTATCGTCGGAGGAGGAATCGTCGGTTCCAGCATCGCCTATCACCTTACGGCCAGCGGATGCCGCAACGTTCTGGTGATCGAGCGCGAATCTGCCCAGGGTAAGGGCTCAACTGGAAAAAGCATGGGTGGAGTGCGCGCACAATTTTCCACCCCGGTCAGCATTCAGATGTCGCTCTACTCGATCCCTTTCTACGCCAGCTTCGAGGATCGCCTCGGGAGCCCGTGCGACTACCGGCCGCAAGGCTATCTGTTCTGTGCCACCAACGATAAGCAGATGGCGTATCTGAGCACGAACTACGCCCAGCAAGTGAAGATGGGATTGAAGAACGTGCGCCTGGTCGCGGCCGATGAGATCCGCAGCCTGTTTCCGCAGTTGCGCGCCGACGACATTGTGGGAGGAAGTTTCTGTTCCACCGACGGCTTCGTCGATCCCTATAGCGCCATGAATGGGTTCATGGCCTGGGGCGCCGATCATGGCGCTACACTTTGGAAGAACACCGTCGTTACCGGCCTCACGCGGGACGCAACTGGGATTCTATCAGTCGAGACCACGCGCGGTTCTGTCTCCACGCGCAAAGTGGTGAACTGTGCAGGGGCGTGGGCGGCGAGCGTGGCCAAGTTTGCGGGCGTGGATTTGCCGGTCGAGCCGCTGCGCCGCATGCTGGTTCCCAGTGAACCGTTCGACGAATTTCCCCGCACCGCGCCCATGATCGTCGATATGTCGAATGGATTTCACTTTCGTCCCGAAGCCCGCGGATTTCTCCTGGCCTGGAACGACCCCGAAGAAACGTTCGGTTTCAAAACGGATTTCGACCCCGCCTTTGTTGAAAAAATCCTGACCCGCGCAGCAGACCGCGTTCCCTGCTTCGCCAATCTCCCGGTAAATCCCAAGCGGGCGTGGGCCGGCCTGTATGAAATGACGCCGGACCACCACCCTATTCTCGGCGAAGCTCCAGGCGCGCCCGGATTTTTTCTCGCCAACGGTTTCAGCGGACACGGCGTGATGCACGCCCCGGCAACAGGAAAGATTCTCAGCGACTTAATTCTCACCGGAACAACGGACCTGATCGACGCCTCGGGGCTAAGTCTGACGCGCTTCGCCGAAGGCCGCATGATTCACGAAACGGCTGTTCTATAAAGCGACCATGGCATTGCAAGAACACAACTACTGGCTCACGACCGCCGAATTCCCGAAGATAGAAACCCGTCCTCTACCTGATCGCGTGGATGTCGCCGTAATCGGCGCCGGTTTCACCGGACTTTCCGCCGCACGCACTCTCGCGAAGCGCGGCGCCAAAGTCGCCGTGCTCGAAAGCGAAACTGTCGGCTGGGGAGCCAGCTCCCGTAACGGCGGAATGGTGCTCACCGGGATGAAGCTGGGCGTGAACCAGCTCATCTCCACGTACGGGCGCGATCTCACTCGCCGAATGTACGCCGCATCGCTTGCCACGATTGATTGCGTCGAGCAGATTGTCCGTGAGGAATCCATCGATTGCGACTTGTCCCGGTGCGGCCATCTCGAAGTGGCCTGCAAGCAGAAGCATTTCGACGATTACGCCCGGCAAGTGGAAGTCATCGCGCGCGAGTTCAATCACCGGCTTCGCGTAGTGCAGAGAAATGAGTTGAGTGCAGAGACCGGTTCGAACATTTACTACGGCGGTATGGTCGACGAAGTCAGCGCCGGACTAAATCCCGCGCGCTATGTCGCCGGGCTCGGCCGCGCCGCGACAAGAGCCGGCGCGGAGATCTTCGAGGACACCCGCGTCGAAGACGTGCAGCGCGAATCCCGGGAGGGCGAATCAGGCTGGAAGATCACAACCTCGCGTGGGCCGCTGTGGACTCGGGAAGTCTTCGCCGCAACCAGCGGCTACACCGGCAAAGCCACTCCCGCTCTGCAAAAACGAATCATCCCGATCGGCTCGTTCATTATTACAACCCAAGTTCTCCCCGAAGCGCTGGCGCACGAGCTCAGCCCGCGCAACCGCATGATCTACGACTCGAAGAATTATCTTTACTACTACCGCCTCACGCCCGACCGCCGCATGCTGTTCGGCGGCCGCGCTGCATTCTTTCCCGAGACCGATCAGACGATCCGCCGCAGCGCCGAAATTCTGCGCCGGGGCATGATCGAGGTCTACCCGCAACTACGCGACGCCAAAATCGACTACGTTTGGGGAGGCACGCTCGACTTCGCCTTCGACATCATGCCCCACGCCGGCCAACTCGACGGCATGTACTACGCCGTAGGCTATGCCGGCCACGGCGTAGCCATGGCCACGTATCAAGGTCAGAAAATGGCACAGTTGATCGCTGGCGATAAGCCGGACAATCCCTTTGTAGGCATCGAATTCCCCGGCGCGCCGCTCGGCCTGTACAACGGCAAGCCATGGTTTTTGCCGTTCGCGGGAATGTGGTACAAGTTTCTGGATTGGGTAAGCTAGGGGCTGCTTGTGTGGAGCGGGCATTATGGCCCTGGCAGCGTCACCGCTGGCGCAGGATTAGCCGCCTTGTTTCTGCGCTGAAGATATACATCGGCCGATGTGCATCTATCGCGAGCGCGAAGCAACAACTCCGTACACCACCGGCCCCAGTACCAGCGCAATCGCTCCGCCGATCGCGGCATAGCGGTCGCTTCCAAGCAGCGCGACCAGACTCATCACCACTGGCGCAGCGACCACGTAAGCCAATCCCAAACGCCCGCCGGGAATTAGAAATGCGCGCGGCATCTCCGGCCGCGTCCGCCGCAGCTTCCACGCCGAAAGCACAGTCAGCACAGTCGTCGCCGAGCGCAGCCAGATATAGACCGAGATAAGCTGACCAAGGCTCTGCCACGCCAGCAGCGCATAAATCATCGCCGACACCACGATTGCCAGCCACGGCGTTCCGTAACGCGAGTGTTTGCGTGTTAGCGCCGCGGGAAGGTAGCCGTCTTCGGCCATGGCAAAGGGCATGCGCGTCGTGGTGAGGACCGTGCTGTTCAGCAGCGCCACAAAGCCAACCGTCGCCGCCAGCGTCATCCACGTGCCTAGCCAAGATCCGCCGATGATCTTCGCCGCGTCCGAAAAGAATCCTGTGTGCCAGCTCTGCCACTCGCCTGCCGAACCCAGCCCGGCGAACGCGGGCAAGAAGTATGCCGCAATCGAAAGCGGCACCACCACCGCCAGGGCCCGCGGATACGCTCGCTGCGGGTTCTCAACTTCCTCCGCCACCGTCGAAAGTTGTTCGTACCCTGAATACAGCCACAGGCCCAGCGCCAGACCCACGCCGAAGATTTTGAAGGTGGGCTGGTGCGGCGGAATCCACGGGACAAACGGATTGTGATGCCACTTGGTGAAGGCGATCACGATCATCGTGGTCACCGGCAGAAAAATGAAGATTTCAAGCGCGGTCGCAACCTGCCCCACCATCTGGATGCCGCGCACGTTGATCCACGTAATCACGGTGATCAGCGCCAGGGAAACGAGATAATGTTTCCAGCCCGTAATTCCGGGAAAGTAATAAACCAGGTAATCGGTGAAAAGTACGGCGTAGGCTCCGCCCAATAGGAACGAGGCCGACCAGTTCCACCAGCCCGCTAGAAATCCCCAGAAGTCACCGAAGGCGGCGCGGGTCCAGCGGTAGAAGCCGCCTTCGACCGGCATAGCTGTAGTCAGTTCGGCGGAAACCAGCGACACCGGAATGCACCAGAAAAACGGCAGCACCAGCAGATAGATCAGCGTCATCCCCGGACCCGAAGTGGTGACCATGTCTTCAAGTCCGAAAGGCCCGCCGGTCGTGTAGGAAAACATCACGAAGACGAGATAGAAGAGTCCGGCCTTCTGGAGCGCGGAGGATTTGGGTCGAGTCGTCAAAGATGGAATTTCTAAGCCGCGAGAATGCCGGTGAGCGCGCCTTCCAACTCCAGCAGCTTTCGTTTCACTTCGAGGCCGCCGCCGTAACCGCATAGCGAACCGTCGGAAGCGATCACGCGATGGCAAGGCACCACAATCGCGACGGGATTGCGATTATTCGCCATGCCCACCGCGCGAAAAGCGTTCGGCTTGCCTACTGCGCGGGCGATGTCGGCGTAGCTGCGCGTCTCTCCATAAGGAATCGCCAGCAGCGCCCGCCAGCAGGCAATCTGAAAATCCGTGCCGCGAAGATCGAGCCGGAAGGTGAACTCGCGGCGGCCGCCGGCGAAGTATTCTTCGAGCTGGCTGATGTAAGGCCGCAACCGGCGGGGGGAATGCTCGAACGCAACCCCGTTCTTTTCTTCACGAAGATGCCGTGGGTTCGGGCGAATCGACTGCTGTCCCGGCAACCTGGCATCGAATTCCAAGGCAACCAGCCCGCGGCCGGAAGCGGCCAGAAACAAAGGGCCAATCGTCGAGTTCATATTGGTGCAGTAAAGGCTTTCCATCGGACCTGATCCCCCGGCAGCAAACCACAATAGCAGACGATGGGCTCGGTCGCACCCGCTTTTGTTCGGTACCTCTCAAGCCGCGCAGCAGTTGACAGAAATCGCTTTTTGCCCCAAAGTGTGTGCGGCGTGCTTATGGCCTTACCCCCATCCCCCATGAAGAAGGGCCTGTTCATCATCTTTGCAGTGGTGCTGGCCCCGGTCCTGCTGGTGGGACTGGTTGCGCTGGCGGCGGGGGACTGGCGACAGATCGGCGCAACTCCCGGCGGCGATCAGGTGCTGGTCAGCTCGGTCACCGCCCAGAAGAACGGACTACGCACCGCCTGGATTCGCGTCGAGTACAAAGAACCCACCAAACTGCCGCAGGGCGGTCCGTTCGTGGAACTTCGCGCGCGGGTTCGCTTCAACTGCGCCAGCCGCGGCATGACGCCGAGCGTGGTTGCGAATTCGGAATGGTTCTACTCGCGGGACCACGGCGGGAAACTGGTCGTCAGCAAGAAGGCTCACCGCGACGATCAGTTCGGGCAGACTTCGGAAGGTGACTTCGGCGAGATCGCCAAAGACTTTGTTTGTAAGCAGAAATAGAAGCAGCGATCAGTGGCCAGTGGCTAGTGGCCAGCAAGCACAGAACGCCTCGGATTTTGCCTTTACCGACCACTGATCACTGACCACCGCTTTTTTCCACAGGCTGGCACCTCGGTAACTCTCCACCCACTTCCGCAGACGCTGCTTCCGTCATATGCTGATAACGAAACCGCAACCGGCAGCACGCCATTGCGGGACTCCTTTCGCTATGGATTCATTGCATCTCTATTCGCTGATAGCTGCCGGGAGCGTCGTTGCCCTGGGCGCATACGCTCTCTTGCGGCGCAAGCCCAAGACGCCGGCAGAGCTCGAGCGCGAACGCCGCACCTGGCTCGACGGGATCGGGCGCATCACCGATGGCACCGTCATCGATGTGCAGGAATTGCCGGTCAACGACGGTCATCACGCCGCCGTGCTGCTTATTTATAAATACGACGTCGCGGGCGTGTCCTACGAGTGCTCGCAGGACGTAACCTACCTGCGCCAGTGGATCAACCTGCACTCCTGCCGTCTAGGCCTGCCCACGTCGGTGAAGTACGACCCGCACAATCCCGGCAACTCGCTGGTGGTCTCGGAAAACTGGATGGGATTAAGGCAGTAGAAGATAAAGTTTCAAGCTTTCAGAGTTTCAAGGTTTCAAGACCTTGAAACTCTGAAACCTTGAAACTCTGAAACCTCCGCCTTTCAGATCTGGTAATCCTGATAATCATCCTGAAACAACTCCTGCGGAGAAATATTCGCTGCCGTTGTTCCCTCGTCGATCGTTACGTCAGGCTCAGCGCCCAGCGCTTCGTGCGAGTGCTGCTGAAATTTTTCGCGCAGCTCATGCACCTCCGCTGCCAGTTTAATGATCACATCCGACAGCGGGTCGCGGATATCCTTGGGATCGGTAATGACGACGCGCTTGCCGTCGCGAAGCACAATGTGTCCGGGCACGCCCACGATCGTGGAATTGGCGGGCACGCTCCGTAGCACGACCGAGCCGGCGCCGACGCGGCAGTTGTCTCCGATTGTGATGTTCCCCAGCAGCTTTGCTCCGGATCCGATCGATACACTGTTACCGATCGTAGGATGCCGCTTGCCCCTTTCTTTTCCGGTTCCACCCAGAGTCACACCTTGGTAAAGGGTGACGTCGTCACCCACGATTGCCGTCTCGCCGATCACCGTACCCATGCCGTGGTCGATGAACAGACGCCGTCCAATCTCCGCTCCAGGATGAATCTCAATGCCGGTGAGCTGGCGCCCCACCTGCGAGACGAATCTCGCCAGAAAGCGCATGCGGTGGCCCCAGAGCCAGTGGCTCAAGTGGTGCGCCCACACCGCGTGCAGACCCGGGTAACAGAAAAGGACCTCAGCGTAGGAGCGGGCGGCAGGGTCGGATTCGAAGACCGCCGCAACATCCTCGCGGGCTGAGCGGAAGAAGCTGATCATAGCCCAGTTCTCAGTTCCCAGTTCTAGGTTCTCAGTGAAGCCCGGCGCCTCAGCGCGCTTTTCTGAGAATGGAACAGAAAACACTCTTTACATGAACCTAGCTTAGGAGAAGGAAGAGTGCAAGGGCAGGAATCTGAGAACTGAGGCGTGTCCTAACCGCCGGTCTCGAAGCCGCCACTCTGGGCGACGGTCATACGGAGATACTTATAAGGATTCACGGGAGTGTCGTTGATGCGGACTTCATAGTGAAGATGCGGTCCGGTAGAACGTCCGCTGGAGCCAACGTAGCCAATCACATCGCCCCGGTGAACTTGCTGCCCGGGCGTGACCGCAAAGCCGGAAAGGTGGCCGTAGCGGGTGGAGATGCCGTGCCCGTGATCGAGCATGATGGCCTTACCGTATCCGCCCAGGAAATCGGCGAACGTGACTACGCCATCGGCCGGAGCGACCACCGGGTGGCCGTAAGTGCTGCCAATATCCACCCCGCTGTGAAACGCGCCCTCGCCATTGAACGGGTCAATGCGCTCCCCGAAGCTGGCGGTGATCTGGCCGTCGACCGGCCAGAGGTTCGGTGCGGAGTTTGCCCGGAACCAGTCCGCCGTAGTGGCGTTACGAGTCATGCCCAGGCTGATACCGACCGTAGTAGCACCGCTAAGAGCGGAGGTGCGTAGAGCCCCTAGCTGGTCGAGAGAAGAACTGACGTCAGCATCCTGGATTTGCTGCTCCGATGCCGTGACCAGTGAAGGCTGCGACTTCAATCCATAGAGCGCCGATACTTCGCTGGCAATCGAGCCCAGGGAAGCCACCTGCACATCGCGTTCCTTTGCCACTTGTTCCAGCTGGGAATAACGATCTTTGAGCTGCTGTTTTTCCGTCCGTAACTCGTTATAGCGCGACACCTTGAGCAGCATACGGGTATAAGAGCTGGCAATGCCGGTCAGGCTGAGGAATCCAATGGCGGCGCCGACCACGAATACATACAGGTAGTGGACCGGGATGGGGATCTTGCGCAACTGCCCATCATCCCCGCGGGCCACAAAAAGTATGTAGAAGCGTTTTCGCAAATGACTTCCTTCTTCTGCTTTAAAATGTTCTTCCGCGTTTAACGATCAGGGACGGAATTCCAGGCAAAGTTCTGAGGTTGCAGAAAGCCTGTTCGAACACCTGATCTTCCGGGCTACGCTTCCCCTGCTTGGGAACGGAGACTTCTAACGTGCCCTTCACCTACCGGAACCGAGGACCTCGCCGAAAACATCTTTCTTTGCAATTCCCACAAGATGCAGAACTTATAGCTTGCCCCAAGGTTACTGCACTTCGCTCGGCCAAAGGCTTTGTGAATGACTGGTAAAAGGTAACAAACTGGGTTCCCCCTGTCAACGACGCGGCGGCTCAATAACTGTTACTTAAGAGCCGGTAATCGAACGTAACCAGCGCCCGATTACTGGGACGGATGGGCACCAGCCCGCACTGGCCAAAGGGGCCATGCGATTTTGTAGTCCCAATCCACGGAGGTCCGTTGCTTCGTCGCATAACACTCCTAGGGCAACGACCAGCACCGCGAGTGAGCCTCGCTTATAGTAGTGGCGTGGTAATTGCAGAAAAAGCGCTGATTGCTCAAGTCCACCGCATAGCCAGAACTGCGAAAAATCCTGCCGTTCTGAGCGGAATTGGAGACGACTGCGCCGTCCTGCGATTTCTTCCGCGATCGGGTCGTGGCCGAGCTCCGGAAAACGACACCCTCGTCACGACCGACTTCAGCCTGGAGGGCATCCACTTTCGCCGCGACTGGCATTCCGCGGAGTCGATTGGTCATCGCTGTCTGACGCGGGGGCTGAGCGACATTGCCGCAATGGGCGGCAAGCCTGTGGCGGCGTTTCTCTCGCTCGCCCTGCCGCGCGGCTTACCGCAAGACTGGGTGAACCGCTTCACCGGCAGCCTGGTCAGCCTGGCCGCGAGGCACGGCGTGATCCTCGCCGGCGGCGACACCGCGGAGTCACCCGACGGAATTCTCGCAGATATCGTTGTCGTCGGGACTGTGTCGAAAGGCAAGGCTATTCTGCGATCGGGGGCCCGGCCCGGCGACCGCATCTATGTGAGCGGAGCGCTCGGCGGCTCAGCCGCTGCCCTCCAGCAGATGCGGAAAAATCCCAAGAGGCGGCGCAAGCTCAATCCGCAGGACTACCCCCGGCATTTCTTTCCCGAGCCGCGAATCGCGCTAGGCCGCATTCTGCGCGAGAAAGGTCTGGCCTCTGCGATGATCGACACCAGCGACGGCCTCTCCACCGACCTGTCCCACATCTGCGAAGAAAGCGGCGTAGGCGCCGAAATCCAGGCCGAAGTCATTCCACGAGCCAGCGTGGGCAGAACGGCTCGGGAAGTCGATCTGCAGTTTGCTTTGCACGGCGGCGAAGACTACGAACTGCTCTTCACGGCGCCGCGCAGCAAGCGAATTCCATTGCGTATTGCCGGAGTGCCAATCACGCTCATCGGAGACATCACCCAGGGCCACAAGATTTTCCTGACGGACGGGGACGGCGCGGGGGTCGAACTCAAGCCTCTAGGCTGGGAGCACTTCCGCAAATAGTGGTTACTTTAGTGACCCGTCACCATTAGTGTCTATACCCTCTCCGGGAAAACGGTACTAGAGTAGGGACATGTCGTACTCCCGAGTCATCTCCCGCTGCGTTTTGTTTGTCGTGCTGGCTTTTGGTGCCGCGTCTGCTTCTTTCGCGGCGAGCAAGCAGCCGCCTCCGCCGCTGGCGCACGCTACTACGCCTTCGCCCGCGGTCACCGATGCGTACATTCACAAAGAATTTGGCGACAACTGTTCGGTGCTGCCGGGCGAGCCCCAGTTTGTCGGCGATCTCGATGGCGACGGCGTGGACGACCTGGTAATCGCCGCGCGCTGCAAGAATCCGCTGGCTGATCAATCTGAATTCGCTTTTCGCGTGAGCGATCCGTTTGACAGCTACCTGGGCTATGGCAATGTCAAAGTCACCTCCGGCTTTGCCTCGGACGATCCCGATCGTAAAGGGGTTTGTCTGCTGATTGTGCACGGTGTGGGCCCTGAGGCCTGGCGGTCCGACAAACCGAAGCCAAAATTCGTGCTGATTAACCTGCCTTTCAAAACCCTCACAGTAAAAAAATTAGCGCTAAGAAAGAAGACCGTGCTGGGGGTCTACATGGAAGAAAGGGGCGAGGGCGAAGCGACCGCGTCGGTGGTCTTCTGGGACGGGAAGAAATACCGCTACCAGATTCTGGGCTCGGACCTGGAGTAGGCGTTCGCTCTGTCCTGCAGATCGGGGTGCGACAACCCCAAATTTCACAGCGGGCATAAGGTACCGAGTTATACTCGTCTGTGAACTATCCAGGTACGAACTTCGTTAACTGCTACGAGGACGCTAGCCGTTCCGACGCATACGCCACCCTCGAATTTGCCAACACTTATTATCTCGCCTATCGCGATCTTCCAGCTATCATTTCACAGCATGTAACGGGCAAGAAGGCGCTCGATTTCGGCTGCGGGGCTGGCCGGTCCACGCGGTTCCTGCGCCAGCTCGGTTTGCACGCGACCGGGGTCGACGTCTCGGAAGACATGTTGCGGACGGCGCGTGCCACCGATCCTTCCGGCGATTATCGCCTCGTGCCGGACGACAACTTCGACGAACTTGAGGCCGGAACTTTCGACCTCGTGCTCTCCGCCTTTACTTTCGACAACATTCCCGGGCGGATAAAGGTAAGAATCTTTTCCGATCTCGGAAAGCTTCTGAAGCCGAACGGAACCATCGTCAGCGTAGTCTCGTCACCGGAGATTTACACCCACGAGTGGGCTTCGTTTACCACGAAGGATTTTCCGCAGAACGCCGCTGCCCGAAGCGGCGATGTCGTGCGCATCGTCGTCACCGACCACCAGGACCGCAGGCCGGTCGAAGACATCTTCTGGACCGATGAGTCGTATCGGGAGGTGTACAAGGAAGCGGGTCTGCACACCGTCCAGGCCTGCAAGCCACTGGCGAAGGGCGATGAATCGTACCCGTGGGTGAGCGAAACCCAAATCGCCCCTTGGGTGATTTACGTCTTGAAGAAGGCGATGTAACGCTGCCGATATGCCGGCCTGTGTGCTTCGGGTTTCTCCCGCCAGGTGATCTGCCTCACACCTGCCTGCCTCACGTACCCGCTATAATCCTTCCGCACATGAATCTCGAAGAAAAGCTCGCGGAACTGAAGAAGCGTAACCGGCTCGCCGAAGAAGGCGGAGGTGAAAAACGCCGCGAGCGCCAGCACAAGGAAGGCAAAATGTCGGCGCGGGAGCGCATCGAGTTCCTGCTCGATGATGGCACGTTCGAAGAAACCGACAAGCTGGTCACGCACCGCTGCAACGATTTCGGCATGGCCGAGCAGAAATTCTACGGCGATGGATTCATCACCGGCTACGGCCACATCGAAGGCCGCCTGGTCTATGTGTTCGCCCAGGATTTCACCGTGTTTGGCGGATCGCTCTCGGAGACGAACGCGGGAAAGATCGTCAAAATCATGGACCTAGCCGCGAAGATGGGTGCGCCGGTGATTGGCTTGAACGATTCCGGAGGCGCGCGCATTCAGGAAGGCGTGGCATCGCTCGCCGGCTATGCCGATATTTTTCTTCGCAACACGTTATATAGCGGCGTGGTGCCGCAAATTTCCGCGATCATGGGCCCCTGCGCCGGTGGTGCCGTCTATTCGCCCGCGATCACTGACTTTGTCCTCATGGTCGACAAAACTTCCTACATGTTCATCACCGGTCCCGACGTCATTAAAACGGTGACGCACGAGGAAGTCACCAAAGAGCAGCTCGGCGGCGCCATGACCCACAACGAAACCTCAGGCGTGGCGCACTTCCTCGCTCACGACGACGCCGAATGTTTGTCGATGGTGCGCGAGCTGCTCAGCTTCATGCCATCGAACAATCTCGAAGACGCGCCGCGCAAGCCGTGCACTGACCCAATCGACCGAGCCGACGCTCTGCTCGACAGCATCGTCCCCGCGCAGTCGAATCTGCCTTATGACATGAAGGACGTGATCCACGCCGTGGTCGACGACGCCTATTTCTTCGAAGTGCAGGAGCACTACGCGAAAAACATCGTCGTCGGATTCGCGCGGCTCGACGGCCGCTCGGTGGGAATCGTCGCTAACCAACCGGCCATGCTCGCGGGAACGCTCGACATCAACGCCTCGATCAAAGGCGCGCGATTCGTTCGCTTCTGCGACTGCTTCAACATCCCGCTGATCACCTTCGAGGATGTTCCGGGATTCCTCCCCGGAACCGCGCAGGAATACGGCGGCATCATCAAGCACGGCGCCAAGCTGCTCTTTGCGTTTGCCGAAGCCACGGTACCGAAGATCACGGTGATCACGCGCAAGGCGTATGGCGGCGCCTACTGCGTCATGGCGTCAAAACACATCCGCACGGATGTGAACTATGCATGGCCCACGGCGGAGATCGCAGTCATGGGCCCGGAAGGCGCAGTGGACATCGTCTACAAACGCGAACTCGATGGCGCGGCGACAAGTCCGCAAGAGCGCCAGGAACTGCGCCAGAAAAAGATCGAAGAATTCCGCGACCGCTTCGCCAGCCCCTACGTAGCCGCGGATCGCGGCTTCGTAGATGCCATCATCCAGCCCCGCGAGACGCGCAAAAAGCTTATTCAAGCCCTGGCCATGCTGGAGACCAAGCGGGACAAAAATCCGCCCAAGAAGCATGGGAATATACCGCTGTAAGCGGACGAGCGATAAAGAAATCTCGGGGGGCGAAGCGAAAGTGAGTAAAAAAATAAGAGTTCCGAGGTGGTGTTGGGTCCATTCGTCTCGGCCAGTAGCTCGCTTTTAGACCCTTGCTTGACCTGCTATCGCGGCTTCCCTTGCGGGGTGCCACGCGCGATCTTCGCTCGGGCTCCGGGCTTACCGCCAACCGGAAAAACCTACCCAACGCCTCGGAACTCTATCCTGCCTTCGACGTTTCTTCTTGTTCTTCTCGACCAGCGCTTTGCTATAGACCCTCGTTTGCCCTCCCTGCTCATTTTCATGTGCAGGGTGACTACACTTGAGTCCCGGACGCCGCACCAACCGGAAAAACTTTAGAAGCTGTCAAAGAACGATTACGGTTCTACTCCTTCCAGTTTCAGAGTCAATGAAAACTTTGCATTTGTAACTTGCGTATTTTCAGCTGAGTGCAGCCTGTCCACAGGTGGGTGACCGAATTTGGTGCAAGCGGCACGGCAGGGTCGCGCAGAAGGCGCGCCGGACGCGGCTTTTCGCGGGTTACAGACGCGGGAAGATGGGCTTCAGCACATTATCGAAGTGCTTCGCGGCGTGTGAAAATCACGCAGAACGCTTGCTGGATAAAGGCTCGATAGCAGCAAGGAAGTGGATCAAATGATTTCGATGCTCTCGTCGACGAATTGCTTGAGCGTCTCGTCGGAGCTGCTGAGCTCGAACGAATTCGTGATCGCCGCGTTGCCCTTTTCTACGCTCGTAATCACGTACGAATATCCGGGCCAGTGGGCTTCAGCCAGATCAGTCGGCGACGGGCGGGCTGGATGGTCGGGATGCGAGTGATAGTAACCGATGATTTCCTCGCCACGCTCGCGGCCCTCTCGCTGAACCCGGATCTGGTCCCGCGGATCGATGTTGTAGCGGTTCTGCGGCGAATCAGTGCGGGTGTTGCCGCAGCGCGCAGTCGAGGTCACAACGCGAGTGCCGTCGTCGTCCGCCCGGCCGAGCAGCACACCGCAGCACTCATGAGGATAGGTTTCTTCGCCGTGGCGGCGAAGAGCTTCGTAATCTTTGAGTGTAATCTTCAGCATCTGTGGATGTTGTTCAAGCCGGGATCAAATTTCGCTAGTCAATGAGTAGCCCCAACGCTTACTTGAGCGACGTTCTTCACCGGAAAATTTACCGAGTTCGCGATGAAACAGAGATGGTGAGCCTGTTCATGAAGCGCTAAAGCTTTGGCCTCGTCAGAATCTTCTGAAATCGTTACATGAGGATGCAGGGTTACCTCGGCAAATGCCGCTGATCCATCCGGACGTTCGTTCATCACGCCCCGGGCGTCGTCTCGATATTCGGTGACTACTATTTTATTGACGGCACAGAGGTGGAGGTAGGAGAGCATGTGACAAGCCGAGAGACTCGCCACCAGAAGATCCTCAGGATTGTACCGTGCCGGGTCGCCGCGAAACGCGGGATCGGAAGAGGCCAATACAGGGGTCTTTCCGGGAGCTGTGATCGTGCAATCTCGCTTGTAGGTCGCGTAGGTCTTTGTGCCTTGCCCTTGATTTCCCGTCCACGCCACTTGAATCTCATAGTGGTGCTGCTTCATGATCTCTCCTTGGAAGCTTGCAAGACAGATGCAAATAATTACCTCTCAGTCCAGAATCTCTCACTGAGATACTTCTCGCCGGAATCGCACAGGATGGTCACAGCCACGGCTTGCTGCTCCCTCCTAAGTTCAAGCTGCTCGGAGATTCTCAGGCTGGCAAGGATGCCGGCTGCGGCAGAAATGCCCAACAGCAGTCCGCATTCGCGGCCGATGCGGCGGCACATCGCGTAGGCATCTTCGGTTGCGATTTCAAGATTTTCATCTGCCAGCCGCGGATCGTAGATTTTCGGAACGATGGCGCTGGCCATATGCTTGGCGCCTTCAATGCCGTGAAAAGAAGAATCGGGCTGCAGCGAAATGCAGCGGATCGAAGGATTAAGTTCCTTCAAACGCCGCGCGGTTCCCATGAACGTGCCGCTGGTGCCAAGCATGGCCACGAAGTGCGTGATGCGGCCTTCGGTCTGCTGCCAGATTTCGTTGCCTGTACCGCGGTAGTGGGCCAGCCAGTTCGCGTCGTTCGAGTATTGGTCGGCATAGAAATATAAATCCGGATGCTTGGCGGCAAGTTCGCGGGCCAGGCGGATGGCGCCGTCGGAACCTTCGCCAGGATCGGTATAGAGAATGTTCGCACCGTATGCCCCCAGAATCCTCTTGCGCTCGGCCGAAACATTCTGCGGCATGCACAGCGTGACGGGGAATCCCTCAGCCGCTCCCAGCATGGCATAAGCGATGCCGGTGTTTCCGCTGGTGGCGTCGAGCAGAGTTTTGCCGGCAGCAAACTTTCCGCTCCGGCGGCCCTCGGTGACAATGCTGGCAGCGGCGCGGTCCTTCACCGAGCCGCCGGGGTTGTGCCATTCGGCCTTGCCCAAAAGTGTTATCCCAGGCAGATGAGCCGTGAGCGAATCAAAGCGCAGCAGCGGAGTATTGCCGATGCGTTCGAGCAGACTCTGCCCCGGGCGCGGGACGGCGGGTTCCGGCGCGTGTTCGGCCGGAAATGTTGCCGCCGTGTTGGATGAAGTCTGCCCCATATCGAACTATTCTCTCGTGACTATCGTAATATGCAGGAAAGAGTGAAACACGCTATGTAGTATGGTGTCTTTAGATGACAAAGTTTGCAAGTTGATGCATTCCTAAATAAGGCTGTGCACGGTTTGCGCATGGCTTGCATCTAAGAGAGAGATTGGAAACGTAGAAAATGTCGAAAGCATTAGAAGCACGAACTTACGACGAAGCGCTGGGCTGGCTCCGCGAGCACGGTTTCGATGTGCTCGAGGCGCCCGGCACCAACGGACGCGTCTTCCTCAGAAAATACAACGTCTCGGCCGCAATTCAGAAAACCGGCGACGATGGCGTAAAGATTTTTGCCTACCCCGGCTACCTGATCGGAAGCGAGATCTCAAAGCTAGTTAATCGCGGCTATCAGCAGTTCCTGAAAAACTCCAAGACAGAAATCCCCGCCACGGCCGATCACCTCAAAGCCTTGCAGTCGTTCTCCGAAGAACTGAAAGAAGCCCTGGGATTGCCCAGCCTTTACAACGAGTCACTGGGAACGGTGAGCGACTCCTACCATTACGATCGCCTTAAGGACGACGACAAGGCGCCGGTCGATCGACCGAAGCGTCCGTGGGAAGTCGCCGGCAAAGCGGTTGCGGTTAAAAAAGGCCGGGCGTAAGAACCGCACTCCGACCCCGAAGTTCGTCTCAAGCACAAGCCGATCGTATTGTCATTCCGAGAAGCGCAAGCGACAAGGAATCCGCTCCCTCTCGCGTTCAGCAGGAACCCAGCCCCTTTCACCCCTGTCTTCCCTCGGGAGGTTATGCGAAACTGGAACGCTGAATTTAGCCGGATCAGGAGGTTCACATGCGCCGCAGCTTCCTCTATGTCCTTTTCTTACCCTGCCTTTTGCCTATCTTAATCGTCGCGGCGAGCGGTCAGACCCATGTCCAGGACGAGGGGGGCTTCTACGGCAACGATGCGAAAGCCATCGAGCGCTTGCTGCGCAAGCAGCAGGAAGCCTGGAACCGGCACGATCTCGAAGGTTTCATGGCGGGCTACTGGCGTTCTCCACAGCTGACATTCTTCTCCCAAGGAAAAGAGCAGGACGGGTGGGACGCAACGATTCAGCGCTATATCGCGAGGTACGCGAGTCCCGGCCACGAGATGGGGAAGCTGGAATTCTCCGCCCTGCGCATCAATGTGGTAAGCCAGGACTCAGCGTTTGTGCGCGGTACATGGAAGTTGACCATGTCTGACGGCAAGACGCCCAACGGATTGTTCACGCTGGTGCTGCGCAAGTTCCCTGATGTGGGATGGAAGATCGTGCACGACCACACGTCGGCTTCGGAGTGAACGAGTTTAGCTTCTAGCCGCTCGCCCCATCCCTTTGTCCATGGCTTCGTTGGCCAGTCGGTCGGCGTCGCGATTGTGTTCGCGGAGAGCGTGCCCGATCGAGAACCATTCCAGTTGCGCGATCAATTCTTTGGCGCGTGCGTGAAGATCCTTCAGCGTCGCGTTCTTCACTTTGTAAATGCCTTTGATCTGGCGCACCAGCAATTCGGAATCGCTGATCAACTTCAGAGCTTTCGGACCGTGCTCGATGGCGTATTCGAGAGCAGCAATCAGGCCCTGATACTCGGCAAAATTGTTGGTCTGGTGGCCGAGGTATTCGCTGAGATGCGCGACCTTACGTCCCGACTCATCCTGGATTACCACTCCATACCCGGCAGGGCCGGGATTGCCGCGCGCCCCGCCATCGCTGTGGGCTACGAGGTAGTGCTCGGGAGCATTTTCGCGGCGGGACTCTTCGCGATGGGGGAAAAGAGGTTTGGTTCCGGAAGCGCGGGTGGAAGGCATGCGCTCGAGTTTACAACGCCGCTCTCCCCGCTAAGAACTGTCATCCCGAGCGAAGCGAGGGATCTTGGTTCTTGCTAGCGCCACCGGTACCGTCGCTGCGAGCAAACACCAAGATCCCCTTCGACTTCGCTCAGGGCAGGCTCTCGCTTCGCTCGGGATGACAAATGTCTCTGTGCGGCGGAGTTCAACCCGCCAAATCTTAACGGCCGGCGGCGAGGCGCGTGGCCAGGCGTGCGGGCAGGTTCGCTGAAAGAATCCGTTCCTGTGCGGTTTTGAGATTGTAGGGCGTGCGATGGAAGTGGACGACCTGGGCGTCGGTGTCGAACAGCGCGAATGCGGCGCGCCAGTCTCCGTCGCGCGGCTGTCCCACTGAGCCGGGGTTGATCATGTAACGCGTGTTCGGCTTCAACTGCAACGAGACCGTCTCAGCTTGCCCAACGGTGCGATATTCCGGACGGAAGCCATCAGCACTGGAACCGTTAGCGAAGAATCCTCCCTGCAGGTGAGTGTGACCGAAGAAGGTTAGCGGCGTGGTGAGCGCGAGCAGCGGCACCAACGCATCGCCAATCGAAACGATGTAGGCATCTTCATCGCCCGGCGAGCCGTGAACCAGTTGCACTTGCGGAAAGCCCTGGAGCGAAACCGGGCCTTGCGGCAGCGCGTGCAGCCAATCGTGATGCTCGGCCGTCAAGGAATCCCGGGTCCAGGTCGCGGCGATCGCGGCCAGAGGGTTGAAATCATCTAGTTCGAGCAGGCCGGTCGCAGCTTTGTCGTGGTTCCCGCGTACAAAAATCTTTCCCAGGTCGCGGGAGCGGTCGATCACTTCGTTGGGAGAGCCTCCGTAGCCCACGATGTCGCCCAGGTTGACCACGAAATCAAACGCCGGAGCTGCCGCCATGCAGGCTTCCAGCGCTTCCAGGTTGGCGTGAATATCGCTAAGCAGCAGTATGCGCAATGAGCACCAGACAAAGTTGCGATTATAGAACGAGCGGCAAGGGAAGAGATACACCGCCTAGCCTTATTACGCCATCGTTATCTAGCATTGAGCACCGGGCAGCGAGCCCAGTGCCCCTGAGCAACCTCTACCAGAGGCGGCAGTTCGCGTGCACATTCGGCCACGCGGAATCCGCAGCGCGGCTCGAAGGCGCAGCCCGGCGGCATGGCGTGGAGCGGGGGCACTGTGCCTTCGATAGTGCCGAGCGGTTGTCCACGATCTGTTTTCAGGTCGGGCACGGCCTTGAGTAGCCCGCGAGTATAAGGGTGCGCCGGAGCATGAAAAATTTCGCCCGTCGTTCCGAGTTCCACCACGCTCCCGGCATACATCACCGCTACGCGATCGGCAACTTGCGAAACCACTGCAAGATCATGCGAGATGAAAAGCATGGCCAGGCCAAACTTATTGCGCAGTTCAGCGAGCAACTCGAGAATTTGCGCCTGAATCGTCACGTCGAGCGCGGTCGTGGGCTCATCGGCGATCAGCAACTGAGGTCGATTTACGATCGCCATGGCGATCATCACCCGCTGCCTCATACCGCCGGAAAGCTGGTGCGGATAGTCGCGCGCCCGGCGATCAGGCTCGGGGATAGCGACATCAGCCATGGCCTGAACCGCAAGCTGTTCGGCCTGCTTCTTCGAGCGCGTACCGTGAGCCCGCACCGCCTCGGCGATCTGGTCGCCAACTCGCATCACGGGATTGAGAGCGGTCATCGGCTCCTGGAAAATCATGGCGATGCGCGATCCGCGTAGCTGGCGCATGGAGTCATCGGCCAAGGCAGGAAGATCGCGCACCACGCCGTTCTCCGCGAACAAAATCTCGCCCGAAACCCGTGCCTGTGGCGGCGGCAGCCGCATGATCGCCAAAGAAGTAACGGACTTGCCGGATCCCGATTCGCCGACAAGTCCTAGAACTTCGCCGGGAGCGATGCTAAAGTTGACGTCGCGAACAGCGGGCAGGGAAAATGTGGGGACAGCCGCTCCCTTCGACAGACTCAGGCGAGGCTTCGGCTGTCCGCCCTCTCGCAGGGCGACTGCCGGGAACTCAATATTCAGGCGGCGGACGTCGAGCAGTGGATGCACCGTGTCATGGTAACAGCGCGGCAAAGTCGTCGCCTGTCGGCGACGGGACAGCCGAGGCGCTCTCCCCACCCTAACTATTCCCCCCTTGGGAGCCTACTGCCTAGAATCAGCGGCAGCCCGTTCTTGCTGTTCAAGCGCCAAACTCGCGGCCGTGAATCTTCCCATTCTCCACCGCATCTTTTATTCTTAGACCTATGAGCAAGATTCACATCCCTACGCCTTTGCGCCAGTATGTGGGCAAGCAATCGACCATCGACGTGAAAGCCGCTACCGTGGCCGAAGCCATGAACGCGCTGGTGGCGCAGCATCCCGACCTGCGGCGCCATCTTTACACCGAAGAGGGCAAGCTGCGCGCCTTCGTCAACCTTTATGTGAACGACGAAGACATCCGCTACCTGCAGAAAGAAGCGACCGCGTTGAAGGAAGGTGATAACATTTCGATTGTGCCCTCCATTGCCGGAGGCGCTGCCTGACGGGCCGAGGAGTAAGGGTCACAGAGTTGAAGCTTTCCGCCACAAGCCGCTGTTGTTGTCCTCCCTGCTGGTAGCTTCCGAATACCGGCGCCTGCGAAAACGCAAATTTCTATTGAGGACTTTATGGCTACGACGATCGAAATTCCGGCAACCCTGAGCAAGGATGAAATCCTGCGCTACTCGCGCCACCTGATCATGCCCGAGGTCGGCATGGAGGGTCAGCAGAAGCTGAAAGCGGCGCGCGTGCTCTGCATCGGCACCGGAGGCCTGGGCTCGCCGCTCGCGTTATATCTTGCGGCGGCTGGCGTGGGCACGCTGGGCCTGGTTGATTTCGATGTGGTCGACTACACCAACCTGCAGCGCCAGATCATTCACTCGACTGCCGACGTGGGACGGAAGAAACTCGATTCTGCGGCCGACAAGCTGACGGCGATCAATCCGTTCTTGAATGTACAGAAGTTCGACACGCGATTGAGCAGCGAGAATGCTCTCGAACTCTTCCGCGATTTCGACATCATCGCCGACGGCACCGATAATTTTCCCACGCGCTACCTGGTGAATGACGCCTGCGTGCTCACCGGCAAGCCGAACGTCTACGGATCGATTTTTCGCTTCGAGGGTCAGGCGAGTGTGTTCGCAACCAAAGATGGCCCGTGCTACCGCTGCCTATATCCCGAGCCACCACCGCCCGGTCTGGTCCCATCCTGCGCCGAGGGCGGAGTGCTCGGCATTCTGCCCGGCCTGGTGGGTGTGATGCAGGCGACGGAAGTGATCAAGCTGATTCTCGGTGTAGGCGATCCGCTCATCGGCCGCCTGCTCCTGATCGACGCGCTGGGCATGAAGTTCCGCGAACTCAAGCTGCGCAAGAATCCCGATTGCCCGGTCTGCGGTACCCATCCCACGGTCACGAAGCTGATAGACTACAACCAATTTTGCGGCATTCGCGGGGAGGAAAAACCGGTGGGATCAGGCGTTCCGGAAATTCAAGTCGAGGAGTTGAAGCGCCGTCTGGATGCGAAAGAGGATCTCTTCGTCCTCGACGTGCGCGAGCCCCACGAATATCAGATCTGCAACATTGGCGGACATCTGATTCCGCTCAACGACCTGCCCAAGCGCGTGAATGAACTCGATTCCAGCCGCGAAATCGTGGTCCACTGCAAGATGGGCGGACGCAGCGCGAAGGCAGTAGCCTTCCTGCAGCAGTCCGGTTTCACGAAAGTTCACAACCTGGCCGGCGGAATTACAGCGTGGTCGGATCGCGTAGACCCGAAAGTGCCGAAATACTGAAGACGGCAGCGACTATCAGAGATGTAAGGGCACGACTTCGATCGCGCGAAAGATCCGACTCGCACTCGTCGGATATGAGTCGATTGACATTTGTCCGCTGGGGCGCATAATACCCTCGTTCGCGCTCTTGAGTTTCCCCCTAACATTCCCAGGATTCGTGTGGCCGGAGGGTTGCCTGTGAAAAAGTATCTTCCTCTATGGCTTGCCTTGGTGTCTCTATCCTCAGCTTCGGTTGCTCAGACCGCAGCGTCTCCAGCCGCCGGTGCTTCGACGGCACAACAGCCCGCGCAGCCGGCGGCGCAAGAGCAGGAGCCGCAGACGGCATTCACGTCAAAAAAAGGCTTCGTGCTCGAGGACCAAACGCCCGTAAGGTTGCGACTGAATCGAACCATATCCTCTGCTGACGCGCACCTGGGCGACACCGTTGACTTTTCAACGGTGGATGATATTACCGTCAACGGTACGCTTGTCATTCCAAAAGGGGGACTAGCCTTCGCGACGGTTACAGAAGCTCAGGCCAAGAGGAGAATGGCTCGCGGTGGAAAGCTCGATATCAACATCGATTACGTGAAGCTGGTGAGCGGGGAGAAAGCCGCGCTGCGAGCGGTCAAAGACGTCAAAGGCGGCGGCCACACCGGTGGCATGGTGGGAGGCATGGTAGTAACCGGCATCGTATTCTTCCCCGCAGCGCCCTTCTTCCTGTTCATGCACGGCAAAGACATCAGCATTCCAAAGGGGACCGAGATTACCGCCTACGTGAATGGAGACATGAAGCTGGACATCGCGAAGTTTCAGCCGGTTGCCCCGGCTGATGTGCAGGCACAAGCAGCCGAACCCTCGGTACCCGCGAGGGTGCAACTGGAGTCCGATCCGCCCGGCGCCGACATCGAAGTCGACGGTAGTTTCGTCGGCAACACTCCTTCGGATGTCCAGGTCGCCGAGGGCGAGCACACCGTCACCGTGAAGAAGGCGGGATTCAAGGACTGGGAGCGGAAGCTGAAAGTCACTAGCGGGAGCAGCGTACGCTTGAACGCGGAATTGGAGAAGGCGGCGAATCCCTAGCACTACCCCGGCAGCTTGTGTGAATCCGCACTTGCATTTCCCCCCAAACCCGGCATAATACCCACTCTCCTTCCCCCGGGAGGTTTCATGCCGTCACTTCGTCTTGCCCTGCATTCCGCAGTAGTGTCTCTTGCCCGGCCATTCGCTTCCATCACACGGTCTTTATTCCTGGTGGCGCCCGCATTGTTGCTTGCGGTTCTTCCCGCCGTGGCGCAAAATCCCGCGCCGGGCCCGAACTCCGATCCCACCTATCAAGCTCTGCGCAACCTCACGCTCGGAGGCGAGGCAGTTGGCGTCAGCAATCTTGACCTCAAGCGCGATGCCGGCACATTACACCTACACTCAGGCACGATCTGCTTCGTCGCGCCGGTGCAAGGCAAAGTGACGGGAGCAGTCTTCGTGGGGGATGGCAATTTCGTGATCACGCCTCCGCCTTCTGAGATGGGCATGCTGAAGCTTCTCACCAAAGAGAATGAATTCAGCGAAAACTTCAGCCACCTGGTGCTGCGCTTTACCGACTCGACGTATGACGAGATCAAGAAAGCCGGCAGTGCTGCTTCGGGCGGCTGCGACAACGGCCTGCTTAAGGACAGCCAGAACGCCATGCGTCACGGCCAGGTGCTGAGGTACAACCTGGACGCGCGCATCCTGCAGGATGTGCTCAGCCCGGAACCGGGCCGCCTGTTCGTGGCTTTCGTCCATGGCAAACGCTACAACGATAAGGAGCTTTTCGCGGTCGACCCGCATGGGCCGGGCTATCTCATGCACGAAGAAGTCGGGTTGATGACCTACGACGAGAGCCGGCATGGAGTGTGGGCCGGGTTCCCCATGGCAGGCGGGCGCAGACGAGGCGGCGGCCACATCCATATTGAGCATCAGTTGCTCGACACCACCATCGAAAAAAACGCCAGCCTAGCGGGGAAGGCCACAACCACGTTTGTGGTGCGAGTAAACGGCTCACGCGTCATCCCTTTCGATTTGTTTCACGCGTTGCGCGTGCAGAGCGTCACTGCGGATGGCCAAGGCCTCGCTTTCATTCAGGAAGACAAACATGACGATGCGGACTTCTCAGTGATCCTTCCTAAGCCGCTGGCCGCGGGCGATAAATTCACGATCACCACAATCTATGGCGGCAAGGAGGCAGTGTCTGACGAAGGCGGAGGCAATTACTTTCCCATCGCCCGTGAGAACTGGTATCCCAACTCGGCGTTCGGCGATCGCGTCAGCTACGACATGACTTTCCACATTCCGAAGGGGATGAAGATCGCCGCCACCGGAGAATTGGTCAGCGAGAGCAACGATGGCGGCCAGAACGTCACGGTGTGGAAGAGCGAAGTTCCGCAAACCGTAGCGGGATTCAACTTCGGCAGATTCAAAGAAGAGGAAGTCAAGCTGACCAAACCGGAGTACCTTGTGCAATCCTTTGCCAACCAGGACCCCCCGAGCTGGGTCGAGGGCCTGCAACATGCAAGCGACTTACCCACGATGGGCTCCCACATGGAGATGGGCGCTACCTTGGGAGCGATGAGCACCACCGGCCTCATCAAGAAGGCGCTGGCTGAGGGCGAACTTGCGACTGAGGTCTACACCGACTACTTCGGCCCGTCCTCATTCAAGCGCCTCGCGATCACCCAGCAAACGGCGTGCACCTTCGGCCAATCCTGGCCGGAACTGGTGTGGATTCCCATGTGCTACTTCTTCGACACCACGGTTCGCCATCAACTCCGCATGGATTATGGCGACCGTGGCTATTGGAAGGTTGTCACGCCACACGAAGTCGCCCACCAATGGTGGGGTCACACCGTCGGCTTCGATTCCTACCGCGACCAGTGGATGAGCGAGGGCTTCGCCGAAATGTCAGCGTCCATTTATCTCTCGTTCATTGAGAAAAGCCAGCAGAAGTTCATCAGCTTCTGGAACGATGAGCGTGAGCTGCTGTTGGAACGCGACGCCGAAGGTTTCCGCGCCATCGATGCCGGCCCGGTCACCATGGGATATCGCATGAGCAATTCGCGAACCGGTTTTGAATTGACGCGTCGACTCATCTATCCCAAGGGAGCCTACATCCTGCACATGGTGCGGATGATGATGCATGACAACCGAACCGGCGACCAGCGCTTCAAGGAGATGATGCAGGATTTCGTAAAGACCTATGCCGGCAAGTCCGCCACAACCGAAGACTTTAAGGCAATGGTGGAGAAGCACATGACGCGCGAGATGGATCTGGAGGGGAACCAGAAAATGGACTGGTTCTTCAACGAATACGTCTACGGCACGCAGTTACCCACCTATAAGCTCGACTCTTCCTTCGATACAGGGGCCGATGGCAATGTCGTCTTCAACTTCAAGGTTACGCAATCCAACGTGAAAGATGACTTCCACATGCTGGTGCCGATCTACCTGGAACTGGCGGACGGGGGCATGTTCTTTCTAGGCCGGGCCCGGCTTACCGGGAACAACTCGATCGAGCAAAAAGTTCCGCTGAAAGGTTTGAAAGTGAAGCCGCGGCGAGCCGTGCTCAATTACTACGACGACGTGCTGGCTTCGCCCAACTAAAGAGAAGAAGGGAGCACTTGTGTGCTCCCTTGATAGTTCCAGAGTGTGTTGCTTAGTGCGACTCGTCGTGGGCCGCAGTTACCTGCTCGAACCTGCCTGCATTCCGTCGCTGGCTTCACCCAGCTCCAAAGCAAATTTCTTGCCTTCGAACCGGAGGCCGGCCAGTGTGCGGGTGCCACTGTCATTGGTCCGCGTCACGGCAGCATCGCTTGGGGCTGCAGTCTGCAGTTCAACAAGGCGTGCGGGTACTTTTGCCACCACGTTCTTGCCTTTCAGAATGCTCAACTCGACGCTGGGGCCGGCGCCTTCCCACCGGACTTTGTAATCTCCCGGCTTCAGGGTTGTTCCGTTGACGTCTACAGGATTGCTAATTTGCAAACTGGCTTTCGTTCCGGCAAAGGCGCTTGAGGCCAACAGCAACGCCAACCCAAGCACCAGACTCTTCGACACGGTCGCGAACTTCATGACTGCTCCTTTTTCTTCTCCGAATCTCGTCGGAGAGCGGTTGGGGCGGCCCGGTTCACGACTTGCGCGAGAAAACCATTGTGTTTTGCCGCGAATCGCCTACAATGCAGCGGTTGGGGTTCAGCCGACAAACTCGGCAGACATGCCGGGCCGGTCGCGCTGTACAAGGGGGTTTTCTCACCTGGGCCGCCAAACCGAGTGTGAGAGAATCCCCGAACCCCGCAAGAATCTACTGCAAGAAAGCTCTGCCAGCTTCACCTCTGCGCTGGCCGCCTACACCCACTACTACGGAACTGCTCCGACGAAAGTTCCACGCTTTTGGATTTCGAGTTTTACATCACTTCCGATTACACACGTTTGGACGAGGAAGACGCGTTTCCGGTAGCAAGAAACGCGGTGCAAGAGTTCCCAAGGGTTGTGGAACAGCTGCGGTGTGTTCTGTCTTGCGGGATGGGAAGCTATCGCGACGACGAGATCGCAGAGACCAGCCGCTGCGGCCGATGCGCCTGGCCGCAGCGGGCTAAGGTTAATCGGCGTCGCCGTGCTGGCGCTCAACCGACCAGATGGCAGCCTGATCTTTTTCGAACGGGTAGACGTGCACCATCCAATTGAGAATCACCGGATGGAACGTTCCACCCGCGGCGTCGCAGGCTTCTTGTGTGGTGATCGATCCCTTCAACCCGAACTTCGCATTGGGGCCGAAGGATTCTCTGATGTGCCCGAGCGGCGCCCGGCAGAAATTCACGTGTTCATGCCACTTCGCGATGCTCAGCGGAATGCGCGCGTCCAGTTCATCTTCCGTGAATGCCCTGGGCGCGGTGTACATTGCGCCGATCAAGGTGTAACCGTCGCCGTGCTTTTCATAGAGCAGCGAGGTCGGATGCTCCGGATTGAAGTGCAGTGCGGCTTCCCTTCCGTAAGAATAATTGGTGAAGTGATACATCTTTTGCGGCACGTTAGGGAAGAAAATCCGGAAGCCCTCGTTCAGTGCGACGTGATAGTCCCTGTATTTTTCGAGAGTCCTGCGCGCGATCTCGACGACCGCTTGCGCCCGTTCGGCGTCGCCCGGCTTCGCTGGACGCAGGGCCGTCATCTTCATGTGGGGGCCCATATCCATGTGTCCTTCCATGGAATGCATGGCGCTCGCGTCGTTGTCTTTATCGCCGTTCATGGGCATGTCTTTCATCTGCATGTTGGGCATGTCATGACCCGGCATATCCATGCCCGGCATACTCTGCTGCTGTTGCGCAGGCGCGCTGCTTCCGGCAGGCTGCTGCTGGCCCCAGCTCATGACGGATAACAGGAACAGCGAAGCGAGAACGATGATTCGGTTGCGCATGGAAATCTCCCCAGCGTTTCAGAAACGCTCAATCGTATTAACACTGGCGCTGCGGAGTTGTTTCTGCAAGAGAACTCAGGTTACCGGAGATTACGCCGGTAATCGTCCGACCCCGGGAAATCTTCGATTAGGAAGCTGCCTACTGCAGCGGCGCGGAGACATGTTCGTGAACGATCATCCACTTGCCGTCCTGATTCTCCAAGACCACGGTCCAGCGGAAGTTGCCCATCTCAACTTTGCCGGCTTTCGTTGTCATCTCTTCCTTTACCGTCGCCGTGGCCCAGACCAGGTCTCCGTGGGGATGGATAGCGATGTCATCATTCAATGTGAACGCCGCGCTCTTGTAACCGGATAAGACGGCCTTCACGCCTGCGGAATACTCGTCCCAGCTGCCGTATTTCAGCGGGGCGATGTCGAAGAAAGTGTGCGGGCCGCTGGCATAGAACTTGGCCACGTTGGCGGGATCGAGCGTGGCCCAGTTATCCCAGATTCTCTGAAGGTAAGCCTTGTCGGGAGCGGCCGGGGCTGCAGCCTTCTTCGCGGCTGCTTTCGGGGGCTGCGCGATGGCGGAAAGAGCGATAGCAAACAGGCACAGCAGAAGCGAAGAGCGCCTCATGGTTGGGTCCTCCCGGGGCTGATCTCGAAATCGATCGGAAGATTCGGCGGAATTCTCGCACAATCACAACTGATCCGCCAAGCGCGCATTGACCGATTTCCACAGCGCACGCTAGAATAGTTGAGTTTGCCTGTACTTGCCGACCCGTTCTGGGGAGGCTCGCCCCGGCTTCAAGCGCCGCGGCGGAAAACACAGCAAGCAGAAGAAGTTCAGCAGGAAGTTTGGCGGGAAGTTTACCGCGAAGTTCCGCGGAACCCCAGGAGTAGCGCCCGTGTGCGCATGGGTTCGGTGGGTTGCTGACTTTCACGACATTTTGACGGAGGCAGACGTATGTACGCGGTTATCCGCGCCGGCGGCAAGCAGTACCGGGTGGCGCCCGGTGACGTGATTCGAGTGGAGAAGCTGGCCACGGGTACTGATGGCCAAGTGGAGTTCCCCGAGATACTGGCAGTGTCGGGTGCGGAAGGCCAAATCGGCAAGCCCCAAGCGGGAGCGCGCGTAGTCGGCCAACTCGTGGAAGAAGGCCGCGGCGCGAAGATTCTGGTTTTCCATTACAAGCGCAAGAAGCAGTATAAGAAGCTCCGCGGACACCGGCAGTCCTACACTGCCGTCCGCATTACTGAGATCGCGTTTGACGGGCAGAGCTTCAAGGCTCCCGCGTTAGAGAAGAAGCAGCCTAAGCCAAAGAAGGTCGCGGCCGCGCACGAGGAAGAGCACGAAGCTGAAGTGAAAACCGCCAAGGGACACGCCAAGAAGAAGACTGCGCCCAAGAAAGCGGCAAAGAAGTCGACTTCGAAGAAGAAGTAAGGGCGGGCGAATAGCCCGTCCCCGCAAGATTTGACTCGAAACTGGCAACTGGCCACCGGAAACTGATTTTTATGGCACATAAAAAAGGACAAGGCACTTCACGAAACGGCCGCGACTCGAACGCACAACGGCTGGGATTCAAGGCGTTCGGCGGGCAGATCGTGCCCGGCGGCACGATCATCGTGCGGCAGCGAGGCACTCGCGTGAAGCCTGGACTAAACGTCGGCCGCGGCAAAGACGATACATTGTTTGCCAAAATCACGGGACGCATCAAGTTCCTGAACAAGGGCTCGATGGGCAAGTTCGTGATGGTCGAGCCGATGGAAGTTGCGGAGTAGTTCGCGCACACCGCCGGCACTCGCGGTCGGGGCGCCCGCGCCACGCAGCCTCGCCTTCGGGCGAGGCTTCTTGTTTTGCAGACTGTTTGGATGGGACTGTCATCCCGAGCGGAGCGAGGGATCTTGGTGTTTGCCCGCGACGGCGACGCTGATGGCGCAAGCTGAAAACCAGGGCCCCCTTCGACTTCGCTCAGGGCAGGCTCTCGCTGGGGATGACAAGCATATTCTTGGCGTAACTACGTCTGTCTAACCATGTTCATCGATGAGGCAAAAATTCGAGTTAAAGCGGGCGACGGCGGCAATGGCTGCATGGCGTTTCGCCGCGAGAAATATGTTCCACGTGGCGGGCCTTCGGGCGGCGACGGCGGCAAGGGCGGAGACGTCATCATGGAATCCAGCGAACGGCATAACACGCTGGTGCATTTCCGCTTCAATCCCGAATACAAAGCGGAGCGCGGCTGCCACGGAGAAGGCTCGAACAAGAGCGGGCGCGAGGGCGAAGACATTCTTCTCAAAGTTCCGGTCGGGACGATCGTGTACGACGAGGAAACGGGTGAGAAGGTGTTCGATTTCTCCGCGGCCGATCAGCGCGTGGTGATTGCCCGCGGCGGCCGTGGTGGGCGCGGCAACGCGCGCTTTGCCACTTCGGTGCATCAAGCGCCACGCGAGCACGAGGATGGTCGCCCCGGTGAAGAACATAACTATCGTCTCGAATTGAAATTGCTGGCGGATGTTGGCCTCGTCGGCTATCCGAATGTAGGTAAATCCACGCTCATCTCGCGCATCTCGGCGGCGCGGCCGAAAATCGCCGACTATCCTTTCACCACTTTGCAGCCGAATCTTGGGGTGGTTGCGGTGGGTGATCCCAAGAACGAAATCAGCTTCGTGGTCGCCGACATTCCGGGCTTGATCGAGGGCGCCCACAGCGGCTCCGGGCTGGGCACGCAGTTCCTGCGGCACATCGAGCGCACGCGCCTGCTAGTTCATCTGGTCGACGTGTCAGACGCGAGCGGCCGAGCTGACGTTGTGCAGGATGTAGAAGTCATCCTCGGAGAGTTGGCCAGCTTCGGCGCCCATCTCGAAGAAAAACCCATGATCATGGTCGCGTCGAAAATCGACATCGCGAACAAAGACAAAGTCGCGGCGCTGAAGCGGTACTGCAAGAAACACAAGCTGAAGCTCTACGAGATTTCAGCCGTGACCGGCAAGGGAATTGAAGAGCTGAAGTTCGCGATGGCGAAGGAAGTAGAGGCTCTGCGCGAGCAAGCGCTGACTTCTAGTACCTAATGCCCAGTATCAAGGGGAACCGGTTTAACTCGGTACTCGATACTAGGTACTGGGTACTCGCTTCACGCCCGCGGCAACTGCGAACCGTGCTGGAAGTGATACTGAAGGATCTTGGCGGCCAGGGCGGGAGGCATTTTCTCGCCGTTCGACTCGATCGTACGCACGACTTCTCCTTTGCAAATCACTTCGGTGGGCGAAAGTCCGGCAATCTCTGCCGGCAGCACCAGATTGATTTCCAGAATCACATTCGGCTGCAGGAGATCTTCCGCCTGAAACAGCAAACCGGAGCGGCTGATGTTCTTGGTCTCCCCGTTGTGCCACGTTTCTTCGTTGAGGGTACGGTACTTCAACGGCAGATGAAGTTGAAAACGTTGCGCGCGCGTCGCCGGCAATTGGTGCAGCGCTTGTACAGCCTTGGCCTGGGCAGTTTGAGTGGACATGGCAACCTCCTGGGGGATCGTATCCAGCACTTCGCGAACTTTGTTTTTCAGATTGTGCAGGCTAAACGGCTTCTGGAGCAGGCGTACACCCGCGTCCAGCGTGCCATTGCGTCCGATCACATTTTCCGTGTAACCGGACATGTAGAGAATTTTCACGTTAGGACGAATTTCAGAAATGCGCTGCGCCAGTTCGCGGCCGTTCATGCCGGGCATGATCACATCGGTCAGCAAGAGATGAATGGTCCCTTCGTGCGCGACTGCGATCTGCATCGCGACCGCGCCATCGGCGGCCTCGATTACGCGGTAACCTTGCTTCTCGAGAAATTGCCGCGCCAGATAGCGCAGGTTCGCCTCGTCCTCAACCAGCAGGATGGTCTCCGTCCCCGGCTCGGCGGCGGCGGATTCCGCCGGAGCGGCGACCTGCTCGGGACTTTCGGCCGCTTCCGCGACGCGGGGTAAATAGATCTTGAACGTCGTGCCTTTGCCCGCCTCGCTGTAAACCCAAATATAACCGCCACTCTGCTTCACGATTCCGTAAACCGTGGAGAGGCCCAGCCCTGTGCCTTTCGGCCCCTTGGTGGTAAAGAAAGGTTCAAAGATGTGGGATTGAGTTTCGGAATCCATGCCCGCGCCGGTGTCGCTGATGGCGAGCATCACGTAGTTTCCTGCTCGCAGCGGCGCGTGAAAGCGGGCGTATTCCTCATCGAGCGATACGTTGGAGGTCTCGATGGTCAGCTTGCCTCCCGCGGGCATAGCATCGCGTGCATTCACGGCAAGATTCATGATGACTTGCTCGATCTGCCCGGCATCAGCCCGCACCGCGCCAAGTCCGGCTGCCGGAACCATCACCAGATCAATGTCCTCGCCGATCACGCGAGTGAGCATCTTCAGGTTCTCCGTGACCACGCCATTCAAGTCGAGAATTTTCGGTGCCAGCATTTGCTTGCGGCTGAAGGCGAGGAGCTGGCGGGTCAGCGAGGTGGCGCGTCCCGCTGCGCCGGCAATTTCCTGGGCCGGGCCGCGCACCGCGGGGTCCGGGCCGAGCCGGTCGAGCAGAAATTCCGAATAGCCGGAGATCACCATCAGCAGGTTGTTGAAATCGTGCGCAATGCCGCCGGCGAGTCTTCCGACAGCTTCCATCTTCTGTGACTGCCGGAGCTGCTGCTCCAGGGCGCGGCGCTCCGTGACGTCCTCGGCGAACAGCTCGAAGGTTCGTCCCTTGCCGCCATCAGAGACGGCGCGGCCGGAAACGCGAACCACCGTGGCAGTGCCGTCTTTGCGCTTCCATTCCGCGATTAGTCCGTTGAAGGCGGACGCCGAGCGCAAATAATCCGCCAGTTCGAACCATTGCAGCGTATCGGCATGGAGGGTTCCGAGGTGTTTCCCGACCACTTCCTTTGCTGAGGAATATCCCAGCATCGCGAGCAGCGCCGGATTCGCATCCAGCAGTACGCCGGAGGAGTCACAACGGCAGATTCCGTAAGGAGCGTTGGTCACGAGCGACCGGAAATTTATCTCCGAACGGCGGAGGCCTTCCTGAGAGGCACGCAGCGCCGCGTTGAACCAGCAGATCAAAGCCGCCAGCACGACGAACAGAGTCAGCCGGATCATGGTCGAGCGATATTGCGCCGGCGTGTGTTCTCCGGAAAATGAGAAGTAGGCGCTGACCGTAAGAGCGAACGAAGTGGCGACCAGCCCGGGTTTCCAGCCGCCATACCACGCGCTCACCATCACTGCGACGGCGAATACAGCGAGCCGGCTTTCCGCAATGTTAGGAAGCAGGAGCACCGGTATCAGCGCCAGGGTGGTGCTGAACACCGCGACTCCGTAGCGCAGGATCGACGCACGGGCCGGCTGAATGCGGAGTAGGGGGAGGGTTACTCGCATGTAAACCATGGTAGTCCCAAGTTTGCTAACAGGCGAGATTACAGGAGTTCATTCCGGATTCCCGGAACCCACGTCGTTCTAGGGGATTAACTCTAGGTCCAAACAGACAAGGCAACGATGAACCATCGGACAATGCCCCTGAGCCTTCTCGCGACGTTCCTGAGCAGGCAGTTGAGCTTGCCAAGCGTGCCTGCAAACGAAGACACTAGCGACGCATGAATATTGGCCTTTTCGGCGGTACCTACGATCCCATTCATCGCGGGCATCTGGCGCTGGCCCGGGCCGCGAGGGAACGCTGTGAGCTTTCCCGCATCCTCTTCGTGCCTGCCAACGTTCCGCCGCACAAGCAGAGCCAGCCTTTATCGGCCTTTCCGCATCGCTACGCCATGATTGCTCTGGCCACGGCGCAGGAGAAAGATTTTTTGCCTTCGTTGCTCGAAGCGCCGGAAGACTTTGACGGGAAGAAATTGCACGCAGAGAAGACGCGTCCGGAGAAACCGAATTACACCATCGACACCGTCAAGCGCCTCAAGCAATCGTTCAAGAAGGCAGACCGGCTGTTCCTGCTCATCGGCATCGATGCCTTCGAGGATATCGCGAAGTGGCATCAGGCCGAAGCGCTGTTTCGGGAATGCGAGTTTGTCGTGGCCAGCCGGCCGGGGTACTCGCTAGCCGATGTGGCGAACGCCCTGCCTGCGACTCTGCGGCCGCGGCAGGAAGTGACGCGTCCGTTTCATAAGCAGGCGGCTAGCGGGGATCTGGTGCTGAAGGGCGTGACCGTCCATTTGCTCGACCAGGTTTATCAGCCGATTTCTTCCACGGCGATTCGTCAGGCTGCGGCCGCCGGCAAGCCGCTGGGCCGTTTCGTAGAGCCCCCGGTCGTGGACTACATTAAGAAGATGGGACTGTATAAAAAAGGCTGATCTGGCGGTGGAAAAACACGGCCCGCAACTGTCGTTTACAATGAGAGCTCAGCCTACGTTGAGCCAGCGAAATTGAGCCAACGAATTACGACCAACCGACTCTCTGCATGAAAAAAAGCGAATTGAAGGTACAGGTAGCAGCAGCCATTCAGGCCTGCCTCGACAAAAAAGCCGAAGAACTTTCCGTCCTGGAAATGGAAAAGGGGTCGGGAGCCTTTACCGACTATTTCGTGCTGTGCAGCGGCTCGAATCCGCGGCAGGTGCAGGCCATTGCGGATGAAGTGGAGCTCCGCTTGAAAGCGGCCGACGTGCGGCCGGCGCATGTCGAGGGCTATCGGCAGGGCGAGTGGGTACTGGTCGACTACGTCGATTTTGTGGTGCACGTGTTCTCCGAGAAGGCGCGCAAGTTCTACGATCTGGAGCGTCTTTGGAAAACAGCCAGGCGGCTGGAGCCTTCGGAGTTGAAGCCGAAGCCGAGATCGAAAACGGCGCCCAAGGCAAAGACTGCTCAGCGCAGGCGTGCTGCCGCCCCGCGTCGCAAGAGCGCATAGGCAGTCTTCGCGGGGCGGAGCGTCATCTTAATAAGTGTTTACGCGCCCTGCGTTATGGCCACTCCTTTCAAAGCGGACTCTTCCGAGACGGAACCTGGGTGGGGAAATTCCTACCGCCTTATTGCCTCCGACAAGTGGAAGGCGAAGTCGGCGGTGATGGGCAAGGCGGTGACGGAGGCGCTGGTGGAATATGCGCGGCCGAAACCTGGCATGCGAATTCTGGATTTGGCCAGCGGCACGGGCGAGCCAGCGATCAGCTTGGCCATGCGCGTGGGCGCGCCGGGGCAGGTCACTGCGCTTGATCTGAGCGCTGATCTACTTGAGATCGCGAAGCAAAGAGCGCGAGACCGCGGCCTCGTTAATTTTGTCACGCAGCAGGCCGACGCCCACGCGCTACCGTTCGCCGGCGACAGTTTTGATCTTTCCACCTCCCGATTCGGAGTGATGTTCTTCCGCGACGTGCGCACGGCGTTGCTGGAACTGCGCCGGGTTTTGCGTCCGGAATCTCGCGCATGCTTTCTGGCCTGGGGTGCTTTCGATCAGCCTTATTGGCGAAGCACGATGGGAGTGGTTCACCGGCGCGTAGGAGGACCATTGCTGCAGCCAGGTGGCGGGGATCCGTTTCGCTTTGCGCCGTCGGGGAGCCTCTCTGAGGTTCTGCGCGACGCAGGCTTCCGCGAAGTGCAGGAAGAAACCAAGACGTTGCCCTGGACTTGGCCGGGGACTGCGGAAGAAGTCTGGGAGCAGATGCAGGCGGTGGCGGTGCCGTTCCGGCCCATGCTCGATCGCGTGCCTTCCGACCTTTGGCCGCAGATTCACGAGGAAGTGCGTGCGGAGATCGCGCGCTATGCTCAGGGGGAAAACATCGCGTTCGGAGCGTCGGTAGTTCTGGCGTCAGGAACCAAGTGATGAGGAGGCGCGCCGAACGCGACATCAAGCCGTGAAGATCAAAATCGCTTGGATGGGAAAGACGAAAGAGCCGGCGATTCAGTCGCTCACGGAGGAGTATCTGAAGCGGATTTCGCATTACGTGCCAGTGGAAGCCCTGGCATTGCGCGATGAAGCTGCGCTTCTGCAAATGTGCGGACGGACTCCAGTGGCGAAGACGAGCAAAACAAAGAGCGTCGCAAAGTCGACGCTGGCGCTCATGGACTCGCGTGGGAAGCAGTTCTCCTCGGAAGAGTTCGCGCAGTTTCTAGGGGATTATCAGGATCGCAATCCGCTCCCCCTGGTTTTTGCCGTGGGGTCAGCCGATGGATTCAGCCAAGCGGCGCGGGGGGCGGCGCAGCACACTATCTCATTCGGGAAGATGACGCTGCCCCACGAACTGGCTCGCGTAGTTTTGCTGGAGCAGGTTTACCGCGCCTTCACCATTCTGAAGGGTCATCCTTATCATTCTGGGCATTAAACCGGCGCGGCGGCCTCTGTTCATTGGGTCACCGTGGCCTGGTAGCTGACTGTTTGCCAGTGTCCGTTGCGGCGGACCCAGACGCGGGTGTAGCGATAGGGCCCGCTGAAATCTTCGCCCAACTGGTGGCCTTTGACGTCGGCGCGGGCGGTGACCACGGCAGTATCGCCATACACTCGCACAACCATATCCGTAATGTTCATGGCTTCGTAACGAAGCTGGCCGCTGCGGCGGGCGGTAATGGTTTCCTGCTTGGTGGTGACCTGGCCGAGCGGGGTGATGGCGACGTAGTCCTCCGCGAGGGTGCGCACGGAGAAGTCGGCGTCGCGGCGGAGGCTGGCTTCCTTGGACTGGCGCTCCATGTCGACGATCTGGCGGATGACTTCCTGCTCGCCAGAATCGAAGACTGGTCTGGGGTGAAGGGCGACGTGCTGCGCGGAAAATGAAGGTAAGGCCGCGAACACGCAAAACAACAACACTAGACTCTTGTTCGTCACAACGAGACCTCCGCAGTCTGCCAGCGGACAGAGATCTGCTTGCACCCGATACGCACGGTTGGATGCAGGAGTTCCGTGGAAAAGTTCTTACTTTTGCAAATTCTTCGCTAAGTGATAACGAGAAAGACGGCAAAAGGGTTACGAGGAAATACTGCATATAGCTGCGCGCCTTCCCAGCTCCCGCCTTTGCCGGCGCATTCTAGTAGAATCAATCCTCCTGCAATCATGGCTGACGTGCGTCGCGGTCTAATTATCGTGAATACCGGGCCGGGCAAGGGGAAAACGACTGCCGCGATGGGCACGGCTCTACGCGCGGTGGGCCAGGGCATGCGAGTGTTGATGCTGCAGTTCCTGAAAGGCTCCTGGCATTACGGGGAACTGGACGCCGTGAAGGCCTTCGGAGACAAGTTCGTGATGAAGCAGATGGGACGCGGATTTGTGAAGGTAGGAGCAGAGAAGCCTGATCCGGAAGACGTAAAGATGGTCGAGGAAGCGTGGGCCGAGGCGGAAAAGGCGATCCAGTCGGGAGAGTGGGATCTGGTTATACTGGATGAGATCAACTATGCGATCGGCTATGGCATGCTGGACCCGGCAAAAGTGGTAGAGGTACTGAAGAAGAAGCCGGAAATGCTGCACGTCATCTTGACGGGAAGGAACGCACACCCCACAATTGTCGAAGTCGCCGACACGGTAACCGAGATGCGGCAAGTGAAGCACGCGTATGAGAAGGGTGTGATGGCGCAGCGAGGGATCGAGTATTGAGTCCCGAGTCCCGAGTCCCGAGCAAAACGATCTGGTTTTGACTCGGGACTCGCGACTCGGTACTCGAAACTAGCGACTGACTATGGCCTGGTTCAAACGGGAATCCGGGGAACTGAATACTTCGGGCGAGAAGACGGTGCGCACCGAGGGCTTGTGGGTGAAGTGTGAGAGTTGCCGGCAGATTATCTGGAAGAAGGATCTGGAAGAGAATTTGAATGTATGTCCGAAGTGCGCGAAGCATTTTCGCATCGACGCGCGGACGCGGCTGGCGCTGCTGCTGGATGACAATGAATATGAGACGTTTGACGAGAATCTGTCGTCGACCGATCCCTTGAAGTTTGTGGATTTGAAGCCTTATTCGTCGCGCCTGCGGCAGGCGCAGCATGACACGGGATTGAGAGACGCGGTCATCAATGCGCGCGGCAAACTGCTGGGGCGCCCGGTGGTCCTGAGTGTGATGGAGTACGCATTCATTGGCGGCAGCATGGGCGCCGTAGTGGGCGAGATGATTACGCGGGCGGTGGAGCGGGCGCTCGATTCGCACACGCCGCTGATAATTGTTTCGGCTTCGGGCGGTGCGCGGATGATGGAGGGCGTGGTCAGCCTGATGCAGCTGGCGAAGATTTCGGCGGCACTCGCGCGGCTGGATAAAGATAAGGTGCCCTACATTTCTGTGCTGACGGATCCGACCACCGGAGGCGTAACCGCGTCGTTCGCCATGCTGGGAGATCTGAATATTGCCGAACCGGGCGCGCTGATTGGGTTTGCCGGGCCAAGGGTGATCGAGCAGACGATCCGGCAGAAACTCCCGCCGGGGTTTCAGCGCAGCGAATTTCTGCTGGAGCATGGCATGCTGGATGCAGTGGTGCCGCGCAAGGAACTCAAGCCTTACATTGCGCGGGCGCTGGATTTCATGGCGGCGTAAGACGGCTGTCGGCTCGCCGTGCTTGGCGTTCCTCGTCAATTTGTCATCCCGAGCAAAGCGAGGGATCTTGGTTCTTGCCTGCGTTGACCGAGGTTGCCGCCGCAGGCAAACACCAAGATCCCTCGCTTCGCTCGGGACAACAACTGTGTTCTGGTGAAAAGGCTGACGGCTTAAGGCTGAGAGCGTCTCTATGTCCTACGAAACCGCAGTCTCGCGCATGTTTGCCCTCGGGCACGAGCTGGCGCAGACACCTTCGCACAAATTCGATCTGGATCACATGCGAGTGCTGTTGAATGCGCTCGATCATCCCGAGCGGCGGTTTCCGAGTGTCCTGATTGCGGGCACGAATGGCAAGGGCTCGACAGCCGCCACGCTGGCTTCGATTCTGCGGGCTTCGGGATTCAAGACGGGTTTGTATACGTCGCCGCATCTGGTGCGGATCAATGAGCGCATCGGGGTGAACGGCGTCGAGATTAGTGACGACAGTTTCGCAGCTCTGCAGGGCGAGGTAGATCGGGTTGCCGAAAGGCTCGTCGAGCGTGGAGAATTGCCCTGGCATCCCAGCTTTTTCGAGATGATGACGGCGATTGCTTTCGAGCATTTCGCGCGGGGAAAAGTAGACTTCGCGGTGCTTGAAGTTGGGATGGGAGGCAGGCTCGATGCTACGAATGTGGTCGATCCGAGAGTGAGCGTGATTACCGATATCTCGCTTGATCATCAGAAGTTTCTCGGGAACACGGTGGGGGAGATTGCGCGGGAAAAGGTGGGGATTATTCGTCCGGGCGGGGCAGTAGTGACGTTGCCGCAGCAGCCGGAAGCGAATGACGTGATCGGCAATGCCATCCTTGACCTGGGCGCGAGGGGGGTGAATGCGGTTCCTTATGTGCCGCCGGTTTCGCCAGCCAGTACCCAGTACCTGGTACCCAGTAGCGAGCGAGGCAAAACCGGGTTCGTTTATCGTTATCCCCTTGCTGTTCTTGGCCAGGAAATACTGGTTGAGACTTCTTTGGTGGGGCGGCATCAGTTGCGCAACTTGGCCTTGGCGGTTGCGGCTGCGGTGGAGTTGAATCAACAGGGAATCGGCAGCATTACTGCCAAGAGCATTGAGCGCGGTATTCGTGAGACGCGATGGCCGGGGCGGCTTCAAGTGATTGCGGCGCGGGCGGGTTGGCCGGAGATGGTGCTTGATGTGGCGCACAATCCTGCGGGCGCGTGGGCGCTGCGGTCGGCCCTTTCGGAGCGGTATGAGGACCGTCAGCTGATTTTTGTTTTCGGGGCGATGCGGGATAAGGCAATCTCGGAGATGACCGAGATTCTGTTTCCGCTGGCGGAGCGCGTGATCGCGACTCGGCCGGAGAATCCGCGAGCGGCGTCGCCGGAGGAGATTCAGCGGGCGGCTGAGCGAACCGGGGTTGACGTGGAGACGGTGGAAGACGTGAAGCTCGCTGTGGACCGAGCTCGAGTGCTCGCAGGCGCGGGGACCGTGATTGTAATTACCGGATCGATTTATCTGGTGGGCGAAGTGATGCGAAGTATTGGGGCGGACGTTTAGCGCAACGCCTTGCCGTAGTTTCCCCTAAAATAGAAGCGTGCAGGAAGTGAATTCATCTTCATCGGTGGAAGTGGAACGCCAAGCCGAGGCATCGCCGGTGGATGCCGCGCGGCGAAGTCCTCACGAAATTCCGGGGAAGAAGTACGGATGGTTGAGCCGGTTGCGGTCATACTTCATTCTTGATCCGCTGATTTGGCTGTACACCCTCGTCATGGGAGTGCTGGCTCTGCCAGGCGGTTTGTTTGACCGCGATGGAAGACGGCTGCACTGGTTTTCGCGGGCCTGGTCGTGGCTCATCATGAAAACCATCCTGTCGCCGGTGAAGGTCACGGGCCTCGATAAGATCGATACATCGAAGCCACACGTCTACGCTGTGAATCATGCCTCGGCATTGGATATTCCGGTTCTCTATGTCAACCTTCCATTTCAATTCCGCATCGTGTTCAAGAAGGAACTGCTGGCGTATCCGATTGTGGGCTGGCAACTGAGGCGCTCCGGGCAGGTCTGCATCGACCAGCAGAAGCCGACCAATTCGATTGCGGCCATCCGGTCGGCGGTGAAGAGTCTGAAAGCCGGCATGCCGCTGGTGATTTATCCCGAGGGCGGTCGCACGCCGGATGGCGAGATCAAACCGTTTCTGCCAGGAGCTTTTTTTCTGGCGATCAAGGCGCAGGTGGATATTGTGCCGGTGGCCTTGGTCGGAACTTACGAACTGCTGCCGATGAATACTTACCACATCAAGTGCCGACCGCTGGAGATGCGCGTGGGCGATCCGATCTCGACTGCCGGGATGACTATGCGCGATTTGGAGACGGTGTCGGGCAAAGTGCGGAAGGCTATGGAAGATCTCTACTACGCGCCAGCTTTATCCTCGACCTAAGTTTGCCCCTAGTTCTTCGTTTGTGCCGAAATCCAGATTAAAAAATTTCCAGATCAACCTGCTAAATTATTGGATTCAGGGAGGTTATGGAGCCTCGATCTGGTTGAGATCTAGCTAAAATCTTGAATCGAAAGATTTTAGCCGCAAAATATTACAGACAAAGGATTTAGATTGCCCAATTGAATTTTCGAGGATCGGGTGCTTATTTGGATTAATGATGACGCAGATTGTCGGTGAGGCGCAAGGTTGGATGTCACATAGGGCCTGTGGATTTTGTGGGTAACTGTTGCATGGCTTGCTCACTTCTCGCAAAGTACGCGAGAAATGGGGCACGCGACCGAGTTTACCTACGGCTCAGCGTGAAATTCACGAGTATCTCCGTGTCCACTTCCACCGGGTCGCCCATCAACAGATACGGCTTATAGCGCCACTGCTCTACGGCGCCGATCGCTGCTGGAGCTAATTCCTTTGGACCCGAAATCAGCTTTAGATCGGCGATCCGACCCTCTTTGCTGATTACGGCCCGCAGTACCACCTGGCCTTGAATTCCTTCCCGACGGGCTTCGACAGGATAGACCGGCTGCACCCGGTATACGAGCAAACCCTGCGATACTCCCTGAGAAACACGCACCCGCTTTATAGCGGCTGTTGTATCGGTGGGCGCCTCCTCGTCACGAATGTTTTCAGAGAAAGCGAAACTGAAGGGCACTTTCGAGGAGACCGGAGTCGGTTTCCCGTTCTTGATAAACGGTTTAAACTTCCATTTCTTTACCGCGTCGATTGCGGATTTGGCCAGCACCGGATCTCCGCTGATTATTTCGGCGCTCTCAACGTCGCCGGTTTCGGAGACCTGAATCCTGACCCACACCTGCCCTTGCAACTGCTTGTCCCGCGCCTCCCATGGATACGTGGCCTTCACGATCTTAATCGGCTCCAGCTTTGTAGAATCCTGGAGTGGAGCGGAGGGTTGGTCTGGCGAGGTTTGCGAAGGCTGACTGGCAGGTGGATTCGAGTCGCCTTGCTGCGTGGAAGACGAATCCGACCGGGCCCAGAGCGGGGCGCAGGCCAAGAACAAGACAGCCGCTACTTTGCTCAGGGTCGACATCGTGGTCGGTGATGTTACCCCAAAATTGTTGCTTTGTTAACCGGCGCGGGCGCTTTCTACCGTAACCTTTTTCCGCCCTCAGCGTTATCCCTGTGTAAGACTACTCCGCGCGGAGAATCTGTTTGAAGGCTCTGACGGCTCGGAACAAAGAACGCCAAGCGGACGAGCGGCTTCTGGTCGAGGCGGCGCAGAAGGATCCTGCGCGCTTTGCGGAGCTTTACGAAAATAATTTCGAGCGGGTGTATGCGTACGTGGTGCGGCGGGTGGGGGATCGCGCGGAAACCGAGGATTTGACCTCCGAGGTGTTTCATCACGCGCTGGCCAACCTGCGGCGGTTTGAGTGGCGGGGGATTCCGTTTGCAGCCTGGCTTTATCGGATTGCCGCGAATCTGATTTCGGATCGATGGCAGCGCACCAATCGGGAACAGGTGGTGGATGAGCCAGGACTGATCGAAGCCGCACCTGCCAGGAACGCGGAGTTCGAGGAAGTGGAGCGGCGGGCAACTTTGTTTCGACTGGTCGATACGCTGCCTGCCGAGCAGCAGCGCGTAGTGGTGCTGCGGTTTGTGGAACAGAAAAGCATTAAGGAAGTGGCGCGGGAGATTCGCAAGACTGAAGGCGCGGTGAAGCAGCTGCAGTTCCGCGCTCTGACGAGTCTGCGGGCGCGCATGGAGGGTGCCGATGCCTAAGCGCTCTCTGAATCCGCCGAACAATCCGCCGAACGGTGATGCGAAGAAGATCGAGCAGTTGAACCGGGCCGTCGATGTGTTGCTGGCCCGGGCCGACGGCAGGCCGGCGAAGGTCGATACAAGCGTTGAGCCACTGGTGCGCGTGGCCGCGGACCTGCGCGATCTGCCGCGGGAAGAGTTCAAGGCAAGACTAAAGACGCAATTACTAGAAGGGAGAAAAACTATGAGCACTGTTGCTGAACCTATTGCCGCCGTTCATACGACTGCGACGCCGCGATTAGTTTTCAAAGACGCTGCGAAGGCGATCGAGTTCTACACGCAAGCCTTTGGCGCGAAGGAAAATATGCGATTCGAAGTCGGAGGATCAATTCCGCACGCCGATATCACGATCGGCGACTCGCGAATCATACTTTCCGAGGAGTGGCCGGAGGGCGGAAGATTCAGCGCGGAAACGCTGGGGCATTCGCCGGTGCAGTTAAGCCTGCAAGTGGAAGACGTCGATTCTTTCGCGGCGCGGGCCGTGGCTGCCGGGCTCAAAACAATTCTGCCGATTAAAGATCAGTTCTACGGGCGCCGTGAGGGAAGCTTTGTCGATCCCTTCGGCTACACCTGGAACATTTCCACTTTGAAAGAGGAGATGTCTGTGGAAGAAATGCACCGGCGGATGAAGGGGATGACCACCGGGCCTGAGGGCGCGCGAATTCCCGCGAGGGGCGAGGTGAAAGTGGACCCGGTACCAACCGGCTTCCATACCGTGACGCCTTATATGGTCGCGGAGGACGGAGACGCGATACTCGCGTTTGCGAAAAATGCGTTTGGCGCAGAACAGATTCTTCGCGTGATTGGTGGCGCCGGAGGGATTCACGGCGAGACTCGCATCGGCGATACGACGCTGATGATGGGCGGCGGGATTCCGGGCAAGCCTTTTAGCGGGAAACCGAATGCGACGGCCTTGCACGTTTATGTGGAGGACACGGATGCGGCTTACCAGAAGGCTTTGCAGGCGGGCGCAACTTCGATCGGTGAACCTCAGGACCATGAATACGGCGAGCGCGGCGCAAGCGTGAAGGATCCATTCGGCAACATGTGGTACATCGCCACGCACAAGGGCGAGAGCTACGTTCCGAAGGGGCTGCACAACGTGAATGTGTATATGCATCCGCTGCGGGCCGAGCCAGTGATTGGCTTCTTGAAACGTGCCTTCGGCGCGCGGGAGATTGCGAAATACGCTTCGCCCGACGGCGTGGTTCATCACGCTGAGATTCGCGTCGGGGACTCGGTGGTTGAAATGGGCGAGGCCCACGGACCTTACCAGCCTATGCAGTCGATGTTCTATATGTATGTGCCGGACTGCGATGCGGTTTACCGGCGGGCGCTGGCGGCGGGTGCGAAGTCGTTGCAGGAGCCGGCGGACCAGTATTATGGCGACCGCACCGCGGCGGTGAACGACGCGTTCGGTAACCAGTGGTACATCGCGACGCATATCAAGGACGTCAAGATGTAGAGGTGTATGTCCAAAGCGGAGGGCGGGTGAACGTTCCCGCCTTCTGCTTTTCTCCTGATTCCCACCCGCCGGTTTGACCCTCTGGAATCCCTCCAATAAACTGAAGGATTCAGTACACCTGCAGGTCTCAACTTTATGGCAGACAGCATTCATGTGAAGCTTCCGGATGGGAGCGTGAAGGATGTTCCCAAGGGGACGACTGCGCTGGATATTGCGAAGTCGATCAGCCCGCGGCTGGCGGACGCGGCTCTGGCGGCCAAGACTAACGGCGATTTGATCGATCTCACCCGCCCGCTTGAAAAAGACACCGATCTGCGCCTTTTGACCGAGAAAGATCCAGAGGCGCTCGATGTTTACCGGCATTCGTCTGCCCACTTGCTGGCCGCGGCTGTACTGGAACTGTTTCCCGAGACCAAGCTGGGTCACGGTCCGGCTACTGAGAGCGGATTTTTTTACGACTTTTACCGGCCTACCGCTTTCACTCCGGAGGATCTCGAGAAAATCGAGAAGAAGATGCAGGAGTTGGTGCAGCAGAACATTCCTTATGCACGCGAATTTCTGCCGCGTGACCAGGGGCTGGCCGAGTTCAAGAAGGAAGGCGACTTCATGAAGTGCCATTTCATCGAGCAGTTCACCAAGCCCGATGAAAAGATTTCGATTTACCGCACTGGCAAGTTTGTTGATTTCTGCCGCGGGCCGCATATTCCTTCGACCGGGAAGATTAAGGCGTTCAAGCTGCTTAACATTGCGGGGGCTTACTGGCTGGGGGATGAGAAGAATCCGCAACTGCAGCGCATTTATGGGACTTCATTTTTTTCGAAGAAGGATCTCGACGCGCACTTGCAGCAGGTGGAAGAGGCGAAGAAGCGCGACCATCGCGTGCTGGGGCAGCAGCTCGATCTGTTTTCGATTCAGGAGCTGGCCGGGCCGGGGCTGATTTTCTGGCATCCCAAGGGCGGGATCATCCGCAAACAGATGGAAGACTGGATGCGCGAGGAGTACCTGAAGCGCGGCTACTCGCTGGTTTACACGCCGCATGTGGCGCGGCGGCAGTTGTTTTTTACCTCGGGGCATGAGGGCTATTACGCGCAGAACATGTTCGATGCCATGGAGCTCGACGACGCTGAATACCGGCTGAAGCCGATGAATTGTCCGGGGCACATTCTGATTTACAAGGACTCGCTGAAGTCGTATCGCGATTTGCCGGTGCGGCTGGGCGAGTTGGGGACGGTTTACCGCTATGAGCGCTCTGGAGTGATGCACGGGTTATTGCGGGTGCGTGGGTTTACTCAGGATGATGCGCATATTTTCTGCACTCCGGAGCAGATTGAGGATGAGATTGCCAGCTGCCTGGATTTTGCTTTGGATGTGCTGAAGGATTTTGGCTTCGACCAGTTTCAGACTGAGCTTTCGACCTGGAATCCCGACGACCGCAAGAATTTCGTGGGTAGCGAAGGGCAATGGATCCACGCGACGGAATCTCTTAAAAAGGTGCTGGATCGCCGGAAGATCGAGTACAAGACGATTCCCGGCGAAGCAGCGTTTTACGGGCCGAAGATCGACATCAAGCTGGTCGATGCCATCGGACGGCTGTGGCAGCTCTCGACGGTGCAGTTTGACTTCAACCTGCCGCAGCGCTTTGGTCTGGAGTACGTCGCCGAGGATGGTTCGCGCAAGCAGCCGGTGATGGTGCATCGCGCTTTGTACGGTTCGGTCGAGCGCTTTTTCGGCGTGCTGATTGAGCATTACGCCGGGGCATTTCCGGTGTGGCTGTCACCGGTGCAGGTGGCGATGATCCCGATCAGCGAGCGGCACGTGGAGTATGCGAACAAAGTGGCGGATCAGCTGAAGGCCATCGGCGTGCGTGTCGAAGTGGACGCGCGCAATGAAAAGATGAATGCGAAGATACGCGAGCATGCCATGCAGAAGGTGCCGTTCTTACTCGTCGTCGGGGATAAAGAGGCTGAGGCTGGGAAGGTGAACGTCCGCACTCGCGGGAAAGAGAAGACAGAAGATATGGCGGCTGGGGAGTTTGTCGAGAAGATTCGGAAGCTGATTGCGGAGAAGAGTCCGGCATTGTGACGACCCACCAACTGCAGCCGCCCAGAAGCTGCCGTCGTTTACTCTTCAATGCTTGCGTCTGCCCCGGGCGTTCCATTCTTCGGCGGTGATTTCCCAGATTTCTGTGGGTAAACGTCCGGAGACGTATTCGTGCTCCTCCCTGGCAACCAGGCGCATGCCGCTTTTTTCAGAGATGCGGCGGGATGCGACGTTGGCAGCCGCCTTGGGAGCGCGCAGCACAGGGAACTTGAGCGTGTTAAACCAGTAATCCGTGACGGCTTCGCAGGCTTCCGTCATTAGGCCTTGTCCGTGCCAGGGCAATCCAAGCCAGAATCCACGATTGATGTTTTCTCCTTTCAGCAGGGACACGCTGCCAATCAGCTGGTCTGGTTGAGTTTTGAGACGGACGGTCCAATGCCACTGATCGCCGCGATCCATGGCGGGAAGAGCTGCATCGCGATAGTAGGTGTAGGCGCCGTCCGGCGGATAGGGCCAGGGAACAGTTTTCGCGAGATAACGGACGATCTCCCAATGTGGAAACAGAAGCTGCGTCTGCGGGGCGTCTGCAAGCTCTAAGGGACGGAGCAACAGGCGCGGAGTTTGGAGAGGAGAGATCACGTTTTTCGGATGATAACGCAGAGATGACAGGTTGCTCTTCCTGTAATCGTTCTGTCTGAATCCTGTCGATGTACCATGTTGCAGTGCATGAACTGGCGGAGCACGTATTGGTCCATATTCGGCGCGAGGAATTGTTGCGGGCTGGGGATCGGGTTGGGATTGCGGTGTCGGGTGGAATCGATTCGGTTGCGCTGCTTCGGCTGCTGCTTGAGTTGCGTCAGGATCTTGGCATCGTTCTCTCGGTTGTTCATTTCAATCACGGGCTGCGGGGGGGGGAGTCGGATGCTGATCAGGAGTTTGTCGCTGGCTTGGCGCGCGAGCATGGGTTGGAGTTCTACGGCGCTGGCGGGGATGTGGCGCAGCTTGCCGCTGAGGGGGGTTCCGGGGTGGAGGCTGCCGCTCGAGAGCTGCGGTATGGATTTTTTCGTTCGATGCTGGGATCGGGGGAAGACCTCGATGAAGTGCTGCCTCTTCCGCGGCCAACTTCGGCAAGTACCTCGGGGGCTAAAGCCCAAGGCATTAGGTCCTCCTATCGCAGCGCTGGAAGCGCTGCGCCACCCCAAGGCAATCCTCAGGGGCTAAAGCCCGCGTCGTTGATCCCACCTGACGGCACGACTGAAGCCGTGCCCTTCCCGAACTTTTTCCAGCGGTCTGTTCAGGCACGGCCAATGATTTTGGACAAGATCGTTACCGGGCATACGCTCGATGATCAGGCTGAGACTGTGCTGATGCGGGTGATTCGTGGGACTGGGCTGCGGGGGCTGGGTGGAATTTATCCGCGCATTCTGGTGGAGCGCGAAGATGAAGATGGACACGGGGAGATCGTGCGGCCGTTGCTGGGGGTTCGGCGGAGGGAATTGGAGCAGTATCTGACAGACCTCAAACAACCCTGGAGGGAAGACTCGACGAACGCCGATTCCAGGTTCACCCGCAATCGAGTGCGCCGGCTGGTGCTCCCGGTGCTCGAGCGGGAGTTTAATCCTGCGGTCCTGGAGGGTCTATCCGAGTTGGCGGAGATTGCTCGCGACGAAGAAGACTATTGGGAGAACGAAATCTCGGGCTGGTTGGGGACGGTGGTGCAGTGGTCGCAACCGGAGTGGACGCGCGGGTTGCCGGGGTTCGAGGGCTCGCAGGCGCTGGTGCAGATTCAGGCTTCCCGGCCTGCGCTGAGTCCTGAACTAGTTGAGCGGCTTGAGCAGCCCGGCCCGGCAGTGATGAATGCTTCGGTGAGCCGGCCCTGGCTGTTGACTGAGCCGCGGGCGGTGCAGCGAAGAGTGGTGAAGGCGGTGGGGGACGAGGCGGGGATTCCGCTGGAGTTTAAGCACATCGAAGAAATCCTGCGGTTCGCGGCCGAGGATGGTCCGGCGGGCAAGGAATTGTCACTGCCTTTGGGATGGAAGCTTCGCCGTGAGCCCGAGGCTCTGGTTTTTGTCACGCCTGACTTGCGGCGCCAGGAGCGGATTCCGGACTACGAATACTCGCTGGCCGTGCCCGGGCGCAGCCTGGTGGCGGAGCTGGGGGTAGTGATCGAGGCGCTGCTGATTGCTCCGGACGCGCAGGATGCGGAGTATAATCCGCAGGAACTTCTTCGGGCAGAGTTGTTGCCGGGGCGGCTGTTGGTGCGGAACTGGCGTGCCGGAGACCGCTTCTGGCCGGCGCACACCAAGTCGCCGAAGAAGATCAAAGAACTGCTGCAGGAGCGGCATGTCGGACAGCCGGAACGCAGGCTTTGGCCGGTGATTGTGAGCGGGGACGAGATTGTGTGGATGCGAGGCTTTCCGGTTCCGGCCGGGTTGCGCGCCGGAGCGGGGCAGGAAGCGGTGCTGATTCGGGAGGTGCCGTCGGTGGTTGAGGAGCAAGGGACTTAGGGCCTGGATAGTGAGGAAGTCGAGCTTCGCTCGACTGGACAGCCGAGGGCGGCTGTCCCCACATAAAGCATTGTGGCAAAGTACGAGTTGCGGGTAGAGGATCCGGAGGCAGCGCCACTTCATGAATGCGTTGAAAGTCGCGCCACTGCGACAGGTAATTGCGGCCGAGCAGATCCAGAAGCGCGTGAAGGAACTGGCGCGCCACATCTCCGACGATTACCAGGGGCAGACGATCCAGGCGCTGGCCGTGCTGGAGAATGCGTTCATGTTCATGGCCGACCTGGTGCGGGCGCTCGACGTGCCTGTGGTATGCCAGTTCATCAAGCCTAAATACAGCAAGCAGCCGGGCAGTCATACTAGTGAACAAGGCAATGAGGCGGCAGAGGTCGTGGAGATTTTTTTCAGCCACGAACCGGATATTCGCGGCCAGCACATCCTGCTGGTTGAAGGCTTGGTGCATTCCGGGGTGACCAGCGAATTTCTGATGAACGATTTGCGGGCGCGGGGCGCGGCGTCGGTGAAGTTGGTGACGTTGCTTGACCGGCAATCGGCGCGCCGCGTAGCTTTGCAGCCGGACTATTTCGGCTTTCTGGTGGATGATACATTTCTTGTGGGTTATGGGCTGGGGGCAGTGGAGCAGACGAACCGGAACATCCCTTACCTGGCTGCAACTCCTGTCCCACAGATGACTTAGGTCACGCAAAGTGCAACGCGCCTTTTTGGCCGGGAAAATGTAGAATAGTTGTCTTAGGGAATTTCCCTATCGAAATTGGCCGAACTGCATCTAATTTAAGGTAGGAGCCTCGCGGTCTTCGGGTAGGGAAGGATCCGGGTTTCTTCAGGAGCTTCTTGGTGAATTCGACAGTAAAAACCGTGTTGTTCTGGGTGGGGATTGGGGTGTCTGCCCTTGTGTTGTGGACCGTGATTCAGCAGGGCCGCAACGGGCAGAAGGATCTGGACGTTAACTTCTCGCAATTCATGAGTGACGTGGATCAGGGCAAGGTGCGCGAAGTGACGGTCGACGGCCAGCAGGTGCGCGGGAAAGTTTAGCGACAACTCTGCCTTCCATACCGTGGCTCCGGCAGTGTATCCCGACATGATCAAGGCGCTGCGCGACAAGAACGTCGCGGTGAACATCAAGGACATCAACGGCGGTAGCTGGCCGCTGCAGTTGTTGGGGACATGGGCTCCGCTGCTTCTGTTGGGCGCGCTGTGGTTCTTCATGATTCGGCAGATGCAGACCGGCGGCAACAAGGCACTCTCGTTTGGGAAGAGCCGGGCGCGGCTGCTCTCGATGCAACAGAAAAAAGTCACGTTCAAAGATGTCGCCGGAGTGGAAGAGGCTAAGGAAGAGTTGCGCGAGATTATTGAATTTCTGCGCGAGGCGCAGAAGTTCCAGAAGCTTGGCGGCAGGATTCCCAAGGGAGTGCTGCTGGTCGGGCCTCCGGGAACCGGCAAAACTTTATTGGCGCGGGCGGTTGCTGGGGAAGCGAACGTTCCTTTCTTTTCAATCTCCGGCTCCGATTTCGTCGAGATGTTTGTGGGCGTTGGCGCCAGCCGGGTGCGGGATCTGTTCGAACAAGGCAAGAAGAACGCGCCCTGCATCATTTTCATCGATGAGATTGACGCGGTTGGGCGACATCGCGGCGCCGGCCTCGGCGGTGGTCACGACGAACGCGAGCAGACTTTGAACCAGTTGCTGGTGGAGATGGACGGGTTCGAGTCGAATGAAGGCGTGATTCTGATGGCGGCGACGAACCGGCCCGATGTGCTGGATCCGGCGTTGCTGCGGCCGGGACGCTTTGACCGGCGCGTGGTGGTGAGCCGCCCGGATGTTCGCGGGCGAGAAGAAATTCTCCGTGTGCATACCCGCAAGATTCCTCTTGCCGAGGATGTCGATCTTTCGGTGCTGGCGCGTGGCACACCCGGATTTTCCGGAGCGGACCTTGCCAACATGGTGAACGAAGCGGCCTTGGCTGCGGCGCGGCAGAATCGCAAAGCCGTGCTGATGTTTGATTTCGAAGTGGCCAAGGACAAAGTGCTGATGGGCGTGGAGCGCAAGTCGCTCATCCTGTCAGACGAGGAAAAGAAAGTTACCGCATATCACGAAGCGGGACATGCTCTAGTGGCTGCGAAGCTGCCGGGGTCGGACCCAGTGCACAAGGTCACGATTATTCCGCGGGGCATGGCGTTGGGCGTGACCATGCAGTTGCCGATCGACGACCGGCACAACTACACCCGGGAATATTTGAAGACTGATCTGGCAATTCTGATGGGCGGACGATTGGCGGAAGAGCTATTTCTCAACCAGATGAGCACGGGCGCAGGAAACGACATTGAGCGGGCCACGGAAATGGCGCGCAAGATGGTTTGCGAGTGGGGGATGAGCGATCTAGGTCCGCTGACCTTCGGGAAAAAGGAGGAGCAGATATTCCTGGGACGCGAGATCAGCCAGCACCGCGACTACAGCGAAGACACTGCCATCAAGATCGATGGCGAAGTCCGCAAGCTGGTGAACCAGGGATACGAAACGGCAAAGAACATTCTGGAAGGCAATCGCGACACGCTGCAGAAAATTGCCGCGGCCCTGCTGGAGCGCGAAGTGCTGGATGCTTCCGAAGTGATGCTGCTGGTCGAGGGTAAGGAACTACCTCCGATGAAGTCGCCTTCGAAGCCGGATGATGGCGTGCAACAGGTGTTGAAGCCGGAGCCGGGACGCGGAATCGTGAAGGGCGGAGAGAGTCCGGCCCGAGCGTAAAACCAGTTCTCAGTTCTCAGTAGTCAGTTCTCAGTTTAAGGGCGGCCTGGCGGCCGTCCTTTTTTGTGCTGAATTATCCGTTCACGATTTTCATCATGTGTTCGGGATAGCGGTCTCCGGCGGCCGCGCCGGTGGGGAAGATTTCGTCGATGCGGCGCAGGTCCTCCTTGGTCAGCTTTACGCCGATTGCGGCTACATTCTCTTCCAAATATTTGCGGCGTTTGGTGCCCGGAATGGGGACGATGTTTTTGTCCTGCGCGAGCACCCAAGCCAGAGCGAGTTGAGATGGCTCGCAGGCCTTCTCTTTCGCGATTTGCTCGACCCGACGTACGAGGTCGAGGTTCCGCTGAAAGTTTTCGCCTTGAAAGCGGGGAGACAACCTGCGGTAGTCGTCTGCGGAAAAATCTTCAAACTTGGTGAACTGGCCGGTGAGAAATCCGCGGCCGAGCGGACTATAGGCGACAAAGCCGACGCCCAGGTCGCGGCAGAGCGCCAGTAGTTCGTCTTCCGGATCGCGACTCCAGAGCGAATACTCGGTTTGCAGTGCGGTGATGGGATAGATTCTCACGGCGCGGCGCAGAGTTTGCGGCGAAGCCTCGGAGAGGCCGATGTGGCGGATTTTTCCTTGCCGCACAAGCTCCGCCATTGCGCCGACAGTCTCCTCAATCGGAGTGGCGGGATCGACGCGATGCTGGTAGTAAAGGTCGATGGTATCAACGCCCAGGCGGCGCAGGCTGGCCTCGCAGGAGCGGCGGACGTAGTCAGGTTTGCCGCTGACGCCGCGCGTGGTGGGATTTGCCGGGTCGCGAACGATGCCGAATTTTGTGGCCAGCACGACCTGATCGCGCTTGCCTTTGATCGCCCGGCCCACCAGCTCTTCATTAATATATGGCCCGTACACGTCGGCGGTGTCGAGGAAGTTGATGCCGAGTTCGAGAGCGCGATGAATGGTGGCGATAGATTCATCGTCAGCGCGTGGACCGTAAAACTCCGACATACCCATGCAGCCGAGGCCTTCTTCTGAAACCTTAAGACCACTACGTCCGAGCTCGCGTGATTGCATGATTGCTCCTGGCATAAGAGAGATTCGCGAATGCTGCCGATACGATTAGAGATGCACCAACCCTAATCTTCGATGGCGGGAATTTGTGAGTCGCTCCGTTGTGCCGAGCATCTTTTATCTACTGTGATAATCCCGGGAATCGGCGAGATCCATGAGTCAAGTGCCTATCTGGTTTGAACGAAAGTTCGAGTTCTCCTTCCCCGCTGAGCTGGGTCCGAATTTGCTGGCGCGTCTGCGCGGTACACCAGCGCGGCTGGAAGAATTGCTGCGCGGGCGATCCCGGGAAATCCTCGTCAGGAAACCGCAGAGAAAGTGGTCGGCCCAGGAAAACGCCGGGCACTTGCTGGACCTCGAACCGCTGTGGCTCGCGCGCGTGAATGACTACGTGGCCGGCAGTTCCCAACTCACAGTAACGGACTTGCAGAACCGGAAGACTGACGAGGCCGATCACAATACGCGTCCGCTCGAAACGATTCTGGCTGGGGTCCGCGGCGCGAGAGCAAAGCTGCTGAACCGCGTCGGCGAACTGGATTCCTCTCTGTTCACCCGAGCCATTCCGCATCCGCGGTTGAAGACGCCGATGAGACTGGTCGACCATTTATATTTTGTCGCCGAACATGACGATCACCATCTGGCGAGAATCTGGGAACTGGTTACCGGATCATGATCGGGACTGTGATTACGGGACCATGATTACGGGACCATGATTACGGGATCATGATTACTGGATCATGATCAGTGGTTTGGTGCGGGTCAGGACTTCGCCAATTCTTACACCGGACACTCCTGCCGCGTTGAGCGACCGCGTAAGCTGCTCGGAATCTTCGGATGCGACGGAAATCAGCAGGCCCCCTGCGGTTTGAGGATCGAAGAGAAGCGTCTTCACGTCTTCAGGAACTCCATCCGCGTAACCGACCATGCATTCGGCGAACTCGCGGTTGTTGTTGAGGCCACCGGGAATGCAGCCGGCGCGGATGCATTCGAGTGCGCCCGGAAGTATCGGAATGCTTTCCGCCCGCAAACTGAAAGACACATCTGAGGCCAAGGCCATCTCACGCGCGTGGCCGATCAAGCCGAAGCCGGTGACGTCAGTCATACTTCGAATGCGAAACTTCCCTTTTTGAATTACTTCCGCCGCTCGCTTGTTCAACGTGGTCATCGATTCGACGGCGGCATCGATCCAAACCGGCTCTGCCTTGCCTTTTTTTATCGCCGTGGAAATCACTCCCGTGCCGAGCGGCTTTGTGAAGAGAAGAACGTCGCCCGGCCTGGCACCGGCGTTGGCTAGAACTTTCTTGGGATCGATAAGCCCTGTCACGGCGTATCCGAACTTGGTTTCTTCGTCGCGAATGCTGTGGCCGCCGATCACGGTGCATCCGGCTTCGATCATTTTCGAGAGACCGCCGGCGAGGATGCGCTCGAGAATTTCGAGGTCGGCTTTCTCGGGGAAGCAGACCAGCGCCAGCGAAGTGATCGGACGGCCGCCCATGGCGTAAATGTCGCTCAGCGCATTGGTCGCGGCGATCTGGCCGAAGATGTAAGGGTCGTCCACCACTGGAGTGAAGAAATCGACGGTTTGCACGAGAGCTTGGTTGGGCGCGATTTGATACACTCCGGCGTCGTCGGCGTGCTCGAAGCCGACTAGAACATTGGGGTCGTGTTGCCGGGCTAATTTCCCAAGCACCGTGTCCAGCGCCGCCGGACTCAGCTTGGACGCTCAACCCGCAGCTTTTACCGACTCCGTAAGGCGGAATGGCTTTGTTTCGGCCATGAAGTCATTGTAAATGGGTTGCGATAGGCGGCGGACCGCGCTGGTGGGGCTAAAGCCCTTTTTGATGTCGACGCTTTCCGCTGCGCTGAAGCGGCCGCTCTTCCACGTTACTGCACACTTCATCTTGATTGCGCGCTACTTCACTTCGACATCCGTGATCTGGATCTCAGGATACTGATGGTTCCACTGCGCGGAGATGCTCTCAAACGTCAGGCGGAAGGGTTTGCTTTGACCGGGGCCAAGAGGTGAGACACTGAAATCCACCGCTTCGGGATACGGGCCGCTGGTTTTCAGCACTTGCATGGGGATGTCGTCGCGCTGGGCGAGTTGTCCCATATCGTCTTTGAATTGGACTTCGACCATCACATGGGTGACGGTTTTATTGCCCGCGTTAGTGATGGTTCCGTCGACGTAGCTGACTGTTGCTCCGACAAAATTTTCGGCGGCACTCATTTTGAAATCGGAAAGTTTGAGGCTGGCGGCGTAAGGCGGCGGGCCGGAGGCAGGTTTGGGCTGGCTGCGAAGAAGAAATGCGAAGAGGATGGCGATCGCAATAACGACCGCGACCGCGATGGCGATAGTGCGCTTGCTCGAATCGCGATCTTCCACCACTGGCGTTGGCTGTATCAGACCACCCATTCAAGTCGATTGTACTCTGGAAATTAATTGCTGGTTTTGAAGAACGCGGCAACGAACAGCGCTCCGAATAGCAGGTCGACGCAGCCCAGCGCGAGATCTCCCGGAGTCAGGTGATGCTGCAGGTAAAGCGCGACGAAGGCGGCGCCTCCGCCAAACTTTTCGATCATCGAAGGGATCATCATCGCGCGGAAGCGCGCCGGATCTCTGGCAATTACGAGGAATACGACTTGGAAGGCCAGGCCTACACTGACGAAGCCATAGTAGAACGCGGGATGTGTGATGGGCGGCGGATCCTGGCGGCCGATCAGATCGAAGATGAAATACAGCGGCGATAGCGTCAGAAGGCCCCAGATGGCTGCGATCCAAAACACGATCCTGGCGAATTTCATGTTCTGCCTATATTAGTTCGCGATTATTCGCCGCCCACCGTTAGGCCGTCAATGCGCAGCGTCGGAGACGCTACCGAGCCGCGGAACTCGAGATCGCTGGCGATCTCGGAGATGTTGAAGAACATTTCTTTCAGGTTTCCGGCGACGGTGATTTCCTCGACTGGGTAAGCGAACTCTCCGCCAGAGATCCATAGGCCTGAGGCGCCGCGGGAATAGTCGCCGGTCACCAGGTTCGCACCGTGGCCGAGGAACTCGGTGACGTACAGACCTTCTTTGATTTCGGAAATCAGTTCTTTCGGCGTTCTGGTTCCGGGCTGCAGGAAGTAGTTGCCTGGGCCGATGCCGGGCGTGCCGGCTAGCCCACGGGAAGCGTTGCCAGTGGTCTTGAGCCCCAGCTTTTTCGCGGTGTACGTATTCAGCAGGTACGAGTTCAGCACGCCGTTCTCAACGACCACCGTTCGGCGCGTCGGAATGCCTTCGCCATCGAAGGGGCTGGTGCCGAAGCCTCCAGGGATGGTGCCGTCGTCGATGATGGTGACGTTGGCGCCGGCGATTTTCTGTCCCAGTTTGCCGGCCAGAAACGATGCGCCACGGTAGACCGAGTCTCCGTTTACGCCTTCGAAAATATGTTCGAGGATTGACGTGGCGACCATGGGATCGAAGATGATCGGAACCTGCGCGGTCTTGGCTTTGCGCGCGCCCAGGCGGCGGAGTGTGCGTTCGGCTGCGACTCTGCCAACTTGCTCGGGGGATTCGAGTTTGCTCAGCATGCGCGCGACTGAGAACCAATAGTCTCGCTGCATGGCGCCGTCTTCGGTTTGCGCGATAGGAACGGCTGACACCGAGCAGTAAGACCGGCGGTATTCGCCGACGAAGCCGTGCGAGTTGGCCAGGACTTTGTGTCCGGAGGCGGCATCGAACGATCCGCCTTCGGAGTTCTTGATGCGCGGGTCGAAGTCGAGCGCGGCTTTCTCGGCGCGGCGGGCATAGTCGATGCGATCTGGGCCCGGGAGGGAATAGACGTCTTCGTGATAGAGATCGAGATCGCCGGGGAGCGAACCTAGTTGAGAAGCGTCGGGGATTCCGCCGAACGGGTCTTCGGAGGTGATCTTTGAAAGCTCCAGCGCAGACTTGACCATGCGGTCGAGGGCCGCGGTCGAGAAGTCGCTCGAGTAGGTGCTGGCCGCGCGCTGGCCGTTGAAGACGCGGACGCCGATGGAACGCGATCCGGACTCTTTGAGAGTTTCGACCTGGCCGAGGCGGACTAGGGTGGAGAATTCGTCGCCTTCGCGGACCACGCATTCCGCGGCGGTTGCGCCGCCGTTCATGGCTTGGCGGACGATGTCCTGGGCTAGGGAGCGGAGGTCGGTTTCCAGTTTGGGGTTTTCCAGTTCGATTTGAGACATAGACGCCTTGAGCAAACAAGATTACAGCGGAAAGCAGGTTCCTCTCCGGGCTTCGCCCGGTTCGGAATGACAAAGAGTCATGAATCCGTGCCGATCGTGGCAAGAGCTTACTGCATGAACCCGCCCGGATCTTTCTTAGCCGTGCCGCCGACGGTTAGGCGATCGATCTTGATGGTCGGAATGCCTACGCCTACCGGCACCGCTTGTCCGTCTTTGCCACAGGTGCCGACGCCTTCGTCTAGCTTCAGATCGTTGCCTACCATCGAGACTCGGGTCAGCACATCGGGGCCGTTGCCGATCAATGTTGCGCCTTTGATGGGAGCGGTGATCTGGCCGTCTTCGATCATGTAGGCTTCCGAGGCTCCGAACACGAACTTGCCGTTGGTGATGTCGACCTGGCCTCCGCCGAAGTTTACGGCGTAAATGCCGCGCTTCACCGAGCGAATTATGTCTTCGGGATTGTCCTGGCCTGCGAGCATGTAGGTATTGGTCATGCGCGGCATGGGGATGTGCTCGTAGCTTTCGCGGCGTCCGTTGCCGGTGTCGGCGATGCCCATCAGGCGCGCGGAGAGCTTGTCGCTCAGGTAGCCCTTCAGGATTCCTTTTTCGATCAGGACGGTTTCCTGGGTGGGCTCGCCTTCATCATCTACATTCAGAGACCCGCGGCGCCAGGGCATGGTGCCGTTATCGATTACCGTGCAGCCCTCGCTGGCTACGCGTTTGCCGATCAGTCCGGCGAACGCAGACGTCTTCTTACGGTTGAAATCAGCTTCCAGTCCATGTCCGACCGCTTCGTGCAGCAGAACGCCGGGCCATCCCGGGCCGAGAACCACTTCCATCTCACCGGCGGGAGCTTCGCGTGCGTCGAGTTGCAGGATTGCTTGCCGGGCTGCCTCCTTCGCAAAGAACTCGGGATTCTTGTCTCCGAAGAAGAAGTCGAGGGCGACGCGTCCGCCGCCGCCAGAACCGCCGCGAGCCGAATTGCCTTCGGTTTTAGCGATACAAGACACGTTCATGCGAGCCAGCGGCTGGGAATCTTCGGCGAAGGTTCCGTCGGAAGCGACGACCAGAATATTTCGGAGTTCATCGGCATAGCTGGCGCGGACTTCCTGGATGCGCGGATCGTAAGCACGCGCCGCTTTATCGGCCCGCATCACGAGCTCAACCTTGGCAGTAATTTCGGCATCGACCGAGGGCAGAGTTACGGGATACAGGCTGCGAGCCGCCGACTGCTGGAAGCCAGCCACGGGCGTTTTCGCCGGGGCGCTGGCAATCAGGGCTGCGGTGCGGGCGGCGTGCAGGATGCGGCTGGGGGAAAGATCGTCGGTATAGGCGTAGCCGGTGCGCTCGCCTGAAACCACGCGCACGCCGCAGCCGGCGGAAATGCCCTGGGACGCTGACTTGACCATCGACTCATCGACCATGAGCGAGGTGGAAGAGAGATATTCGAAATAAAGATCGGCGTAGTCGCCCCCAGCGGAAAGCGCGGCCGCAAGGTAGTGTTCGAGATCGTTTTCGGTGACCCCGTAGTGGTCGAAGAAGAAGCGCTGCTTATCGGCGAGAGATGGTTTGATCAAGCTTTTATCCACTTGAATTAGATGCCGCCGGGCTGCAGGCAGACTCAGTTGGCGGGACGTACCAGTCAACGTACTAATCAACCCAGTCATTATCCCACATGGGGCGGAGGCGGGCGGGCGGAACATCCACAGGGAAACCGTGACGATGGTCACATGTCACAGACGGGCGGGGTGAGCTGGTTAGAGAATGCAAATGGATCATGCCCATGCCGACGGTGACGCCACAAGCTCTGACTCGTACCGTGCAGGATTTTCTCAGCGAGGCCGCGGGCGCTGTGGTGCTGGAAAACGGCGCCGTGGCGTTTGATCTGGCGCAATCCAAGTACTCGATTTCTGGCGAGTACAACCGGTGCCTGCTGCATCTGTGGTCGGCGGAGCGGAACGCCGTGCGGCGGGTACTGGAGGCCGAAGTGAAAAACGGCACGCTTCGGCTGGCGGTGCAGCGGCTGGGGCAGGCGCGGCCGTCGAGGCTGGAGATTTGCCGCGAACGCGACCGCCGGTCGCCCACGGCTCGGCGGGCGTGCCGGGCTGCGTACGAGCACAAGCTGCGGAGGGCATTGGAGCGGCATTTCCCCGAGTTCAAAATCGCCCGGCTGACGACGGGCGCGGATCTGGAGAAATCCTTTGGCCCGATCTACGCGCGCGGGCTTCTGCGGCAAAGGCGAACTGCGTTTGCGTTGCTGGGAGTGAATGCGCGGGAGTCGCAGGCTTCCATCGACGCGGCGCTCACCTTTGGGATCCTGTGGCTTGACGTTTGTCGGCGGGCGCAGGCGGCGAACGTGCTGGTGGAAGGCTTGAAAATGTTCGTCCCTGCGGGAACTTCCGCGCTGATGCGGGAACGGATGGCGAACCTGGACCGTGGCGCGGCCAAGTGGCGGTTGTTTGAGCTGGATGAGCGGCACGACGCGCTGGTGGAAATCGACTCCGCCGACCGTGGCAACGTGGCCACTCGGCTGGTGCACGCTGCCGACGACGCGGCGGCGCGCGAGCGCTTCAAAGATTCAATTGCGCGGGTGCAGGCGATCCTCCCGAATTGCGAAGTCGCCGTGCTCTCGGCTGCGGAGATTGCTTTCCGCTGGCGCGGACTGGAGTTTGCGCAAGCGCGGCTGGGGGGCATTCCGGGATCGTTTCGCAGCAACGAGGAGGTCGTGTTCGGCGTGGGCGCGGAAGAACGGATTCTCGAGGTAAGTAACGAAGCTGCGTTCATGGAGTTGGCGCACTGTTTGCGAGACACGCGCCATCCTTATGGACCGCGTCAACATCCGTTGTGGCGGCTGCGTCCCGAGCGGTGGCTGGAGTCGCTGGTAGTCGGGGATGTGAGCGTCGTGGACGGGCGGCTCGAGCCGTCGTGCCGCTATTCGCAGGTTCCCGCATTTTCTGCCGCTGACCGGGCGATGATCGATGTGCTCACAACCACGCGAACGGGGCGGCTGGCGGTGGTGGAACTGAAAGCGGATGAGGATATCCACCTGCCGCTGCAGGGGCTTGATTACTGGTCGCGGGTGGAATGGCATCATGCCCGCGGCGAATTTCCCCGCTTCGGATATTTTGAAGATCGCGAATTGTCGATCGAGAAACCGCTGCTGTTCCTGGTGGCTCCAGCCTTGCATGTGCACCCGGCCACGGACACGCTGCTGCGTTACCTTTCTTCGGAGATCGAATGGGAATTCGTGGGGATTGACGAACGGTGGCGCGAGGGAGTAAAGGTCGTGTTTCGGAAGCGGCCTGACTGGAGCGCTACACGTGGATCCGAATTACTTAACTGCGCAAACAGTTGAACTCGGCGGCGTGTCCCGCCCGAGAGTTCTGCTCGGGGACGTCTACAGCCTATATGGAAGCCAGTTTCGTCGCTGGTTCCTCATCACGGCGCCGACTTCTCTCCTGGCTTCGGTAGTTCTCTTGATGGCCGACCAACACATTCATGCGATTTACGGGAGCATTCCACGCGGCGAAATCCAGTATCACTGGAGCGAAGTTCTTGAGGCGTGGTTTTTGCGTTATGGCAGCTTTTTCATTAGCTGGTTTCTCGGGTGTTTCGCTCTGGCGGCGATTGCGACGGTAGCGAACCACCGGGACGGCGATGATGGTAACGACGTGTGGATTAGCGATAGCTTTCAACGGGCGCGTGAGCATTTTGGGCCGCTCCTGTTGGCGGCTTTTCTTACGTTCGGGCTCTTCTTGGCAGGTATGGCGGCTGTTCTATCCGTTGATGTTGTGCTGTCGCTCCGGGTGACCGCACTGCATTCTGCGCGGTTCGGCTATTATGCGGTTTTAATTGGTTATGTGGTGGTCGCCAGCATCATCAGTTGGTTCGGAATGGCGATTCCGTTGATCCTTGCAGGAGATGTTGGGGTCCGGAAGGCTCTCAAGAGAAGCCTAAAGCTTAGCAACGGATATGAGGGCTTCCTCTTTTTGTTGGTCGTTGAATCCCTGGCTGGCTCCTACGTGGCGTGGTACGCGGTTCACTATGGATTGTCGTTCTTGTTTCCAATCCAACTTCGATTCACGGGATGGTACGGCTGGCTTGTCTATTTCGTGTCAATTCTGGCAAGCGCAGCCCTGCAGCCGCCGATATATATCGGCTTCTCTCTTCTCGCCGCCAGTGCCGATTCGTCATCCCTTCCACGCCCCCAGCAGGCGGCGCACATCGACTAACTGGCCTAGGTGATATGCGTTGTGATCGGCGAGCAGCAAAGCCTCACGCAGAACGGTTTGGCCGTCGCCCCAGGGGATGCGCGCATAGAGGTCAGTCTTGGGATTTGCCACCAGGTCCTGCATCGACTTCAGATCCTTTCGGAATTGCTGAACGCTTTTACTCCACGCGGCTGGGCTCGGAGGAGTTTCGGTTTTCGGCCAATAGCCCTTGGGCCATTCCGGAGACTTGTGTTTGGAGTTGCGGCTGAACTCGAGGATGTCCCACTGCGCCAGGCGAAGATGCTCGAGCAGCATCCAGGCGGTGTGCGGCAGTTCGTTGGGTTTGGTTCCGCGCAAATTCTCCGGCCAGTTTTTCACCACGTCGTCGAAACGGGCGTGGGCGCCGCCGCCGTTGAGAAGGTACAGCAGGTGCTCGCGGAGTTGTTTGCTGTTTGGATCCTGGATCGCCATCGAGTCTCCTTAAAACAAAATTGTTTCACCACGGAGGCACAGAGGCACAGAGAAATTCTTGGATTTATTTTTTCGCAGGGTTAGGTTTCTCTCTGTGTCTCAGTGCCTCCGTGGTGAGGACGTGCTTGGACGATCTCCTCTGGCCCTTCGCCTCTTAAGACGCGGCCGATGCCGCGCACGATTCGACGCATCGGGAATATTCCTTTGTCGTCCGCAAGAAATATTTCGCCAGCGGCGCGGCCGCGATAGTACCAGCGCTTTAGCAGGGCCAGGTGCTCCATGGTTTCCAGCGCAGGCCGCGGCTTCGCGAGCGGGAACGAATCGAGAACTGCCTGCACCCGTGATTCCATGGATTGCGATTTCGTGTGCTCTGCTGCTTGGATCGAGAACACCGCCGGACCGGAGATTACGCCGACATCCACGCGAAAGAATGTGACTGAGTCGATTGCGTGGCTAGGCTGGATGATCAGCGCCGAAAGACGGTCGAGGCGGCGAACTATTTCAGGAAACTGGCTCAGTGCCGGCTTCAATTTTTCCAGGCGGACGTGAATGGAGGCGGCTTCTTCAAATTGGAGGTTGGCCGAGGCCGCGTCGCGCTGCGCGGAAAATTCGCGGACCAGGGATTCTCCTCCGGAATCGAAAAAAGCTTCCACGCGGTTAACTTCACCGGAATATTCCTCGTCGGTGCAGCCTTTAAAACACGGGGCAAGGCACATCTTCATTTCGGAATAGATGCAGCCGGGGAATTTAGGATCGGGATGCAGATCGTCGACGCATCGGCGCATCTTGAAAAAGTCGAGCGAGTCGTTCATGAATTTTTCAGCGGCGGTGCGGGATTGGAATGGTCCGTAGTAAAGGGCGCGGCCCTTGAAGGCGCCCTAAACGCGTGGTGATTGAGGCGCGAGGATATTCGTTTTCGAGATGCAGCCTGACCAGCGGCGCGAAGCGGAAGCGCATGCGGTTGACGTAAGTCTTGGGGAAAGTTTCACGCAGGATTTGGTAGAGAAGGAATCCGGATTCGAAGTCGGAGCCGGTAGGGGAGTATTCGATGGAGCGAACGCGGGCGCGCAGATTTAATTTTCTGCTGCGATCTTCGGCCGGGCCCAGCAGGCGTTGCAGACGGCGGCGGAGATTTGCCGTCTTGCTGACGTAAGGCTCGGCTTGAGAGTCTTTGCCGCGCAGCAGGAATACAGCTGGGGCCGCAGGGGCCGCGGCGAAAACCTCGGCGTCGCGTTCAGGGACGAACTCTAGGCGCTCGGTGAGCACGGAATTATTTTAGTGCGGAACGCGCCGCGCAAGGCATTGAAACCGCAGAGATCTCAACGATGCAAGGATCGCTCGGCAATCTCGCGTAGGCGTTCCATCGTTATTCCGACACGCTGTTCGATTGCTAGAGGATGGTCCGTCTGCTCCAAAAGAAGATAAGGGCGTCGGCTGATGTCTTTACTGTGAAGGTTGATTTTCAGGTTTAAAGTATGGGGATACAACTCGATTGAATTGCTCAGCCAGCCGAAGTACGGCGGTTCTTCAAGCAGCTTGGGGTCGCGCCAGAGATCGACGATCCTGTCGAAGTTGCTCTTGCTCAGGGAAGTCCAAACGCCCCAGCGGAAGGGTTCGTCGCGTCCAATCACGGGTATCTCGATTAAGCCCCGAACGAAGAAATCCTTTTTCTTAATCACGCAGAAATCAGAATTTAGAAAGGAATCGCCGTCGGCCCGTAGACTTTCAGACCAATAGTATGGCGCATCGTAGGCGTAGTCGAGCGGAAGTCCCTGGTGCCACTTTCCACAGGTATGACACTGAAATCCTTCTAGTTCGGCCACAAGCCTCATTTTCAGCGGTCCCTTAAGAGTTAGCAACTAGCAACTTAAGAATGCCCCGTTCACATTCCCCCGTGAAACCGTCCGAAATAGTGGGCCAGATTCAGCGACATGATCAGGATGCCTGCCCCGAAGACGAGCACGTGAGACGTTTTGCGAAGATCGAAGCTGTTGACACGGCAGACGAGCAGATAACCGATGGCAAGATTGAACAGGCCCCACGCGACGTTGACCGTCGAGGACGACAATCCCACGCCGGGCGGCGAAGCGAAGGGGCTTTGGAACGCATGCCCGGAGATCCCATTGCCGAGATGGGGCAAAGCGTTCGCGAGGAATACGCCACCGAAGAAATATGCTAAGTAGTGGTACCAGCGCATGATTGCTCCCTCCTCAGATGAAGATCGTCTCGCGGCCGATACGCGTTGGGCTTACCGGAAGCTGGCGTTGCGCAACTTCTGGCGGAAATCCTCGCCTTCCATCTTGATGATGCGGCACATTTCATGCAAGCGGGAGCGCATACGCTCGCCGATGCGGTCGCCGAGGGTTTCGGAGCGCGTGGCGGCGCGTGCTGGAGAAACAGAGCCGCTTGTTCCCGCTGCGGGTTGATCTTCAAAATTTGTCGTGATGATCGTGGTGCGATTGTCGTTGTAGCGCGTGTTCAGAATGAGGCTCACGGTGTCCCAGACCCATTCCGTCGGCTTGACCGCGCCCAGCTCGTCGAGAATGAGAACGTCGGCTTCAAATACGGGGCGAAGGACGTCCAACTCCGTGGTCTGAACTGCGGCGTTGTATGAGTTCTGGATTTCTTTTAACAGTTCGCGATAATCGTAGAACAGGCAGGAAATGCCTTTGGTGACGATGAGCTCCTTGGTGATGCCAACTGCTAGGTGAGTTTTGCCCGTGCCAATTTTCCCGATGATCAGCAGGCCCATGCCGTCGCGCGGATCGTATTCCTGCGCGAATCTACAAGCAGAGAGGTGGGCAAAGGCGAGCGAGGGATCAGCGCCAGGAAAATCTGTGGTGTAGCTGGCGAGTTCGCAGTGCTCGTACCTCTTGGGGATTCGCGCTGCAGTTAGTAGGGTCTGCGCTCTTGCCCGCAGCTGGCAATCACAGCGCGTCACTCGCCGGTCCTTATTGCTATTACTTTCTTTGGACACGTTGAGGTCGGAAGCAAGAGTCTTCCAGCCCGTGCCCTGGCACAGCGGACAAAGTTCCGCCTGGGTTTTTGCTAGTTTCAATCCCGATTCTTCGATGCTTCTCAAGTCCACCTTCTCGATTCAGTTTTCTTAAACTGTATCAGTTGACTCTGCACCCGGACGCGAGCTTCCTGCAAGTGCGAAACTGCAGGCGCCTGTGTACAACCTGTGAAGGTGCGACCGAGGTTGTGGAGAGCGGAGGAAAACCGCACCCGGCCAGCATTTTGCTCGCAGGCATGGATTGATGACCGTTTTTCCACCGGTATCTCCACCCCAGAACCCGCCCCCTCCGCCCCAATCCGGGACACGGGGGTGCGAAACAGGCTTCGGGCGCGGATTTTCACAGTTGACATTCTCGGTGGAGAGAGGAGAATACCAGCCGTCAGGTTTCCCAACTCAGCCACGAGCTTTTGTCCTCCCGGTATCGGCTGGGTATGCAAAATAAAGAGACCTGCGAGGAGAAACAAATGAATAAAGCCGATCTGGTTGACAAGATCGCGGGCGCTTGCGAAATCAGCAAAGCGCAGGCTGCCACTGCGATTGATACCGCAGTGAGCAGCATTACTGGAGCATTGCGCAAAGGGGATCGAGTGGCTTTGATAGGCTTCGGCACTTTCTCGGTATCGCAGAGAAAGGCGCGGAATGGGCGCAATCCGCAAACTGGCGCCACTATCAAGATCGCTGCCCGCAAGGTAGCGAAGTTTACCCCTGGGGCCGAACTGAAGAAAACCGTCAACAAGAAGTAGCGAAAACAGAAGTCGCGAAACTACAAGGTCTTACATCCACGAAAACGGCAGGGGGTCGGCCCTGCCGTTTTCGCTGTCTAATCTTCAGTACCTAGTACTCAGTACCTAGTTCTTAGGATTTGAGGTCCGGAGTAGCACGAGTCTATTCTTCTGGGTACTGAGTACTCGGTACTGGCTACTAATCATGATCGCCCATCTGCACGGAAAACTGCTGGCCAAGCATCCCAATCAAATCGTGGTCGAGACCGGCGGCGTCGGCTATGAAGTGAACATCAGCGTGCCGACGTTTTCTGAATTGCCGGCCAACGGTTCCGAAGTCGCGCTCCACATTCACACTCATGTGCGCGAAGAGGTGATTGCGTTGTATGGATTTCTCCGTCCTGCGGAGAAGCAGTTGTTCGAAAAGCTGATGACGGTGAGCGGCATCGGAGCGAAACTGGCCATTACAATTCTGAGCGGGATGGCGGCGGACGAGATGGCGAGCGCGATCCGCAACAACGATGTAACGCGCCTGACCAGGATCCCGGGCATCGGCAAAAAGACCGCCGAGCGCATGGTATTGGAACTCCGAGACAAGCTGCCGTCAGCAGGAACTTCGGCGCCGGCCGTGCCCGCGCTGAACGCAACGGAGGAAGATGTCTTGTCTGCGCTGCTCAACCTCGGCTACCAGCGGGCCGCCGCCGAGAAAACACTGGCAGGTGCAGCCCGGAGCGGTCCCGGAAAGATCGACAAAGCGGGATCATTCGATGCCTTGTTCCGGGAAGCGCTGGCCAGCCTTTCGAAATAGCGGCTGGATCCGGCCGTTTCCGCGAGACTCTCCAGATGCCTCCGAGGGGATGCTCAGGCCCCTCCGCCATACAGAAAATCATATTATTATTCAACAAAGCGGAGTTTCCTGCTGCAAGAACTCGCGTAAGTTAAACAAACATAACACTTTTTAACAGATCAATGTTTGGAACGACAGTTGCACTTTGGTGTGCGAGGCTTTCTGCTGTGAGTCTTAAGGCCGTTTATAAAGATGTGCATTTATCGGGGCGTGATAGTTGGTAGCAATTTTTGATGTTTTCGCAAAGAGCGGCCCAGTTTCTGTAGTCTCCCGTCGTTTGTCTCTCGGTCAGTCGTGAACGTTCAATCTCTGTGGTAGGAGGAAGCAATGTACATGCGCAGCGTAAAGCTGGTTCTGGTTCTCCTGTTGGTAGTTTGTGTGGGCGGTGCTCTGCCCCTGTGGTCACAATCGGCGTCGTCCGGAACCGTTTCCGGTGTCGTGGCTGACCAGTCGAATGCAGTGGTGGCAGGCGCCACGATTACGCTGACCGATACCGCGACCAATATCTCGCGCACTGCGAACTCGAACGCGACCGGGCGCTACTTCTTTGCCGACGTTACCCCGGGCACCTACAGTCTCACCGTGGCTAAGGCGGGATTCGCCACCACGAAGACTGAGAACCAGATCGTGCAGGTTGGAGTCAATCTCACGGTGAATTTGGCGTTGCAAGTGGGCGGAGCAAACGTGGTGGTGGAGGTCTCCTCCGTCGGCAACGAGTTGCAGACCATGAACGCGACGGTGGGCAACACGATCAACAGCGTCACCATCGATAACCTGCCCAGCCTTGGCCGCGACGTCAGCACCTTCGTCGAATTGCAGCCGGGCGTAGGCCCCGATGGCAGCGTCGGCGGCGCGGTTCTCGACCAGAACTACTTCTCGCTCGACGGCGGCAATAACACCAACGACATGGACGGCAGCATGAACGTCTACACCACCAGCTATGCTGGTGATCCGACCGGTGGTGTGGCTACGCAAAACAACCTGGGAGCAGGCTCGGGCGGCCCGACGGGCGTAATCCCGACTCCGCAGGACAGCGTCGAAGAATTCAAGGTCAATACCGCCGGGCAGACAGCTGATTTCAATAGTTCCGCCGGCGCCGAAGTGAAGATCGTTACCAAGCGCGGAACCAACGCCTGGCACGGTACCGGATACGAATATTATAAAGATAACAACTGGTCGTCTCAGAGCTGGGAAAACGACTACGACAATATCCTGCAACCCGGTTCCGCTCCGCTTCCAAGCTTCCATTACAGCCGCTACGGCTTCGCCGTTGGCGGCCCGATTATCCCGAAGGAGATTCTCGGCGGAAAAACCTACTTCTTCGTCAATTACGAGGGTTTTAATTTCCCTCAATCCGTCACGATCCACAGGAACGTGCCGTCGCAAACCTTGATGGCAGGCAACATCATAGACCCAGTGACGAACGCTGTTTACCCGCTGGGAGGCCCCACAGGCATTGATCCGCTTCAAATCGGGCTCAATCCGGTAGTTTCAAACATATGGAACACCTACGAGCCGGCGTCGAATGGTGCCTGCGCTCAATCATACTGCGATGGCGTCAATATTCAGGGGTTCGTGGGCAACATTGGCGTCCCAATCACCAGCAAATTCGTAGCTGCGCGGCTTGACCACGATTTTTCAGCGAAGTGGCATTTCAATGCGACCTATCATTTTTACAAACTGACGGAGACCACGACTGACCAGGTTGACATCGGAGGTTTTTTCCCCGGCGACACGAAGGGCGTGCCGGCCTCCCTGTCCAAGGATCCGGCGACACCAGATATGTGGGCCGTGGGCCTGACCACCAACATCACCTCGAACACGACCAATGACTTCCACTATAGCTTCCTGCGGAACTTTTGGCAGTGGATCCGGCAGGGAGATACCCCGCAGGAGGCCGGCTTGGGCGGAGCGCTCGAGATTATGAGCGGCCAGAACGCGTCCCAGGATCTCGGCCCCTTTAACGTAAACACTCAGCAGACCCGCACGCGTTATTGGGATGGTCACGATCAGATGGTGCGCGACGACGTTTCCAACCTGAAAGGCAATCACCTGCTGCAGTTTGGCGCTACCTATCAGCACAACTGGAACCAGCATCAACGCACCGATAATGGCGGCGGAATCAACTATGCTCCGGTTTATGAGCTTGGCCTGGGATCCAGTGGATCGGGACTTGCAGGCTCGTCTGATTTCGCGAACTTTGTTCCTTGCTCCAACACGACGTTAGTGAATGGGAGTCCGGTTCCCGATATCAGCAACTGCTCGGCCCTGGTGACTGGCGCGCTGGGCATTGTTTCAATCTCACAGATCGCCTATACCCGTGCCGGCGCAAGCCTTGCTCTGAATCCTCCGCTGACGCCAGCGGAAGACACGCTCACGGTTCCTTATTTCAACTCCTATTTCAGTGACACCTGGCACATGAAGCCGACGTTCACTCTGACCTACGGCTTGGGCTGGACCTTGGAACAGCCTCCGACCGAAGCGACGGGTAAGCAGGATGTGCTGGTCGATGCAAGCGACACGCCCATTTCAATGACCTCCTACCTGGCGCAACGCAAAGCCGCAGCGCTCATTGGCCAGGTCTACAATCCCGAAGTCGGTTTTGCCTTGGTACATAACGTTGGAGACGGCCACTATCGCGCCTACGACCCGTACTACGGCGAATTCAGTCCGCGTATTGCAGTGGCCTGGAGCCCGCACTTCGACGCTGATTCCCCAGCGGGCAAAATCTTCGGCCATGAAGATACGGTCATTCGCGGCGGCTACGGCCGCATCTATGGCCGCTTGAACGGTGTGGATCAGGCGCTGGTGCCGTTGCTCGGCATCGGCCCCATCCAACCCGTGCAGTGCTTCAACAACCTCAACAATGGCACTTGTGCTGGAGCCTCGGTCACGCCTTCGAATGCGTTCCGGATCGGAGCTACAACCAGTGCGCTGGGTGGCCCGATCGCTCCGCTCCAGACTTCCGCGAATCTGATACCCACTGCGACTCTACCGCAACCTATTTATCCTGGGTTTGGTGGCCAGGGGCCGGGCAGCGCCAGCGAAGCCTTGGATCCGCATTTCCGGCCAAACGTGTCCGATGCTTTTAACCTCACCATTCAGCGCCAGTTGACTCACCGGGTCACGTTGGAAGTGGGCTATATCGGGCGGAGAATCACTCATGAATATCAGCCGATCAACCTTAACGCGGTTCCTTACATGATGACGTTCGGCGGGCAGCAGTTTAAGCAAGCCTACGCCAACACAGTGCTGCAGTACTGCGGCGGTATAGCAGGCTTGGCCGGCGGCGGGTGCGCAGCTGTCGCAGGCAATGTCACGCCGCAGCCCTTTTTCGAAACGGCGCTTGCCCACTCGTCATACTGCACCACCCCCGTTATGGTAAACAACGTGAGCGTCACTCCGACAAGCTGCACCAATGCCGTGGTGCTGAATGAGGGCACCAATCTCGCCCTGGCTCAAGTATGGAGCATCTGGAGCGATTTGGATAACGGTCCAATGCAGGCCCTTACCGTCCCTGGTGGCCAAGGCGGCGTCCTGAACGGCTACACCATGATGAACACTGGGCCGAACCCCCAGGTGTCGTCGGGAATTGCGCTTAACGGCAGCATTGGCTACGGAAACTACAACGCAGGTTTCGCCTCCGTCAAAATGGCGGATTGGAGAGGTTTGACCTTGCAGTCGAACTTCACCTGGTCCAAGGCATTGGGAACTGGAGGAGTTGTCCAGGCCAGCAGCGAATACACCCCGGACGATCCCTTTAATTTGGCGACGACATACGGCTATCAGGACTATCAACGCAAGTTCGTCTACAACATGTTCTTCGTGTATCAGCTACCCTTCTATAAGGGCCAGTCTGGCTTGATGGGACGGGCGCTCGGCGGCTGGTCGCTCGCGACCGTGTTCACCGCCGGCTCTCCTTCTCCGATCGAGCTATACACCTCGACCGGAGACGGCCAGGAGTATGGCGCAGGGGACAACATCAACTTCTTCGGCAACGAAAACGCGGTTCAGATTGCACCCATTACGCACGGTCACGCTTACTACAACAGCCCCTCGAACGGATTGCCGGTCAACATGTTTAAGGACGGCGTGGCTGCCGCTAGTGATTTCCGTAATCCGATTCTGGGTTTAGATAACAAGGACGGCGGCGACGGCAATATCTTTGGCCTGCCGTACTGGAATCTGGACCTCAGCGTCAGGAAGAACATCAGGGTCGCGGAAGGCATCAGCGTGGAACTGCAAGGCGTTTTTGCCGATGTTCTTAACCATAACCAGTTCCTCGATCCGGTGGCGGGGGCTGCCTCGGGGCTCTTTAATCCTGGCGGTTTCGGCGCTCTGAATGGTGGCTCGGCGCAGGAGCAGCTCGGCGGCGACCGGCAGATCGAGATCGGCGCTCGCGTTCGCTTCTAGCTGAAACGAAGTTCGTAGCTTTCCTTCCGGCCGCACCTGTCAGGTGCGGCCGTTCTTTTTTCCGCGGCGTCGAACGGCATTTGCAGAACGTGGGTACTACTTCCCGATGCAGAACTTGCTGAAGATCAGGTTGAGGATGTCGTCGGCGGTGGTGGCGCCGGTGATGGCATCGAGGGGGCGGAGAGCGCTGTAAAGATCGAGCAGCAGCATTTCGTGCGGGACCTTCGCGTCTACGGCGCCGCTGGCGGCGTTGAGCGCTGCGATTGATTCTTGTACGAGGTTCTGATGGCGGACGTTGGTGAGGAATCCGGCTTCGGCCTGGGCTCCGGTTTCGCCACCGATGTGACGCAGGATTTCGGCGCGCAGTTCGGCGATGCCCTCGCCGGTGAGAGCCGAGGCGTAGAGCAACGGTCGGGAGTGGAAGGCGATTCCCAGGTCGCATTTGTTGCCAACTACGATTGCCGGGCGGCCTTCTGCATGCCGCAGCAATTCGTTATCCTCCGAATTCTCCGGGTCGGATGCGTCGAGCACCACCAGCACCAGGTCGGCGTCGGCTAGCGCCTCCATGCTTTTGCGGATGCCGATGGATTCGGCTTCGTCGAGAGCGTGACGGATTCCGGCAGTGTCGACGAGCTGGATTGGAATGCCGCCGATGGCTACCGTTTCGCTAACCAGATCGCGCGTGGTGCCGGGAGTTGCGGTCACGATGGCGCGCTCCCGCTCGACCAGTCGATTGAACAGGCTTGATTTGCCGACGTTGGGGCGGCCGACGATGGCGAGGGTCAGTCCCTGGTGCACGATCTTGCCGTAGGCAAAGCTCGCGGCAAGCTGCTCGAGCGGTTCGCGAACGGCAGCGATTCTATCAAGGATCGACGCATCGGGCAGGACGGACACGTCGTCTTCGGCAAAGTCGATACCAGCTTCGAGCGCGGCGATCAGCTCGACGAGTTTCTGTTTGACTGGCTGCAAACGGCGGGAGAGAGCGCCTTCGAGCTGTTGCGCAGCGATCTTCGCCTGGTAGAGCGTCTGCGATTCAATAAGATCGCATACCGCTTCGGCCTGGGTGAGATCGATGCGGCCGTTGAGAAAAGCGCGCATGGTGAACTCTCCGGGCTCGGCGAGGCGCGCTCCGGCCGCGACGCAGAGCTCGACAATGTGCCGGAGCACGACCGGTGAGCCGTGGGCGGCGATCTCGATGATGTCGTCGGTGGTGTAGGAATGGGGCTTCGCGAAGTATGTGACAACGACTTCGTCCACGCGATCGCGATGCTCGTGTGGAGAGCCCGCTCCACACGGTTCGATGAGTTCTCCAAACACAGCCCGCCCCGGCTCCGGCTCATGCCTGAGCCGCAACATCGGCGCCGCGATCTCGCGGGCGCCTGGGCCGGCAATCCGCACAACGCCAATCCCGCCGCGGCCCGGCGGCGTGGCGATGGCAACAATCGTGTCGTCAAGGTTCACCGGGCGATTGTAGCGGTTAAACTGGAGGGACAACCAGCGGCCGGATGCGAAAGCACGCCAGCCGTTCCGGAAAGTTGAACGAGAGGATCAATCATTGTCAGTCGCCGACGAACTTCTGCTGGCCAACCAGCAATTTGTGAAGAATTTTAACCTGGGAGATCTGGCCGTCCAGCCCCGCCGCCGCTTGGCGGTCCTGGCCTGTATGGATTCCAGAATCCTATTCGAGCGCTGCCTCGGGCTGCATCCCGGAGATGCGCACATGATCCGCAATGCAGGCGGCATTGCCACCGACGACGCGCTGCGCTCACTGATCGTTTCGCATCACCTCCTTGATACGCAGGAGTTCATCATCATCAACCACACCGACTGCGGGCTGCTGAAAGTTCGGGAAGACGAACTCAAGATGAAGCTGGCAGAAAAAATGGGAACGACGGATGGCACCCCGGCGCACTTCCATGCGTTTGACGATCTGGAAGAAAACGTGCGGCAGCAGATACGGCGGGTGAAGTCGCATCCGTGGATTCCCAAGGATATTCCGGTGCGAGGGTTTGTCTACGATGTGAAGACCGGAAAGTTGACTGAAGTAGATGCGGCATGACAGGGCTGTGTAGTTCCTGAAGCGGTGCTGAGAATCCAAAAGACCGGCCCGAGCCTGCCTTATCGCGCCATGACTTTCTCAATCTCCGCTTTCAGCTGACCGTAGGCCAGCGCCCCGGGGTGATACATCGCAATCTTGCCCGCCCGGTCGAGCAGCACCAGCGTGGGCGTGGTCGAGGCTCCGTACACATCGAAGTTGTACTTGCTGATGGGGACGGGCATGTCGAGCAGTCCGGAGTAGAAGCGATGGCGTACGGCGTCGATGTAGGCGAGTTCATCGCTGGGGGAGGCGTGGTCGACTTGCGCGGTATAGCCGTAAAGCTGCGTGGGGCCGAGGACAGTCAATCCTTGGGCTGCAAATTCAGAGCGCAATTGGGTAATGATAGGAGCTTCCGCTTTGCAATCCACACACCAGTGTGCCCAGAAAAAAAGCAGCACCGGGGAGCCTTTGAGCTGGGCGAGCATTGGCGGCTTCGCGCCGAGGAACTGCTGCTCGCGGAGCGCGGGCGCAGGTTTTCCTTCGAAGGAGAGCAGGTTCAGATTCTTCTGTAGGCGGGCGCGGATCGAAGTGCTGCCATAGGTGCGGAGCGCGGTCTGCAGAACGGCGATTGCCTGAGTTCGTTGGCCTCGTGCTGCCAGCGTCTGCGACTCGACCTCGATGGCTGCGCCGAGAGCGAGCGGAAGGTGTGGTTCGGCGTCGAGCGGACGCTGCTTCAGTTGCTCAAGCGCGAGAGTCCTGGTTTGTTTGGCGTAAGCCTCAGCCTGATCGTATTCGCGAGCGTCGAGGGCCACACGCGCCATCCAGGAGTAAGCCTCGACATATTCGGGCGTGACGCCGTTTCTCGTGCGGTAGGACGTGAGGTATGAATCGGCTGTGCTGAAATTATCCTGAGCCAGGGCGATGCGGACATCCTCGACAATCCCCGCCCAGGCCGGGGTCAGGAGTAAGATCAGAATCAAAATCAGAAGCTTGCGGAAATGCATTTGCTGAATCATCAACCCCCGATCGGCATGTAGCCTGATGATGTATCTTTTGTGGCCCGGATGGCAAATCCTGCGGTCTTGGGTAATCGCCTAGATGCGCTGTAAACTATTGATAAAACGAGTCTTATGCCTGCGGCTGACGAAAAATTCTGGCTTTTTCTCGGCCTCTCCCTTACAATTTAATTGCGTTTGATCTTTAGATTTCTTTCGCAGTATCCAGTTTCTCCGCCAACCAGCGCGTGACCTGCCTGCAGAAGAAGCCTTCCAAAGTTTCAGCGCTACATCAAAGAAAAAGGAACAAAGCAACACCATGGAAACAGGAACAGTGAAGTGGTTCAACGACGCCAAGGGTTACGGTTTCATCAGCCGCCAGAACGGTGAGGATGTATTCGTACATTTCTCGGCCATTCAGGCGAGCGGCTTCCGCAGCCTTCAGGAAGGTCAGCAGGTGCAGTTTGACGTGGTCAAAGGCCCCAAGGGCTGGCAAGCCGAGAACGTGAAGGGTGCATAAACCGCTTCGCTAACAATCCGGAAAGAGGGCGGCCAGAGATGGCCGCCTTTTTATTCTGCGCAGAAGCAAGATTACTGCGGGATTTGACTGGCCACTCAACAGTGGCCACTTACTTACAACTATGCGGAGGCCTGTTCGGCTGCGCTGACGGAATCGAAGAAGCGAAAGAACTGCTCCACCCGGGTGACGTTGAGCGCGTTGTGAATGCGATCACACACCCCCACCAGAGCGAGACTCCTCCCACCCTTCTGGCGGGTGACATAGGCTCCCACTAGCGCGCCAATCCCCGCTGAGTCTACATAGGGGACGTTGCTGAAATCGATGATCAGCGCGCGGGAGGAATCGGCTCGCACCGTGGCCTGGAATTCAAACATCGTGGTCATGACGAGCGCTCCGTTCAGGCGGAGAATGCGCTGTCCGGGCTGCGTTCCCGGCTGGTCTTCAATGCGGAGGGAGTCTGACGGCATGCAAAGATATTAACGTGACCGTAACATTCATTGTGTTAATGCAACGTTAATTTCAGGTTGGTGGTTTTTGAAGTTCGAGGACCAGAAGCCAGAAAGAGGAGCAGAACCCAGAAACTGGAAACCGGACATCCTGATTCAGGCTAGAATATGGCGCATTCCGTACGTTAGAGGAGAGAGCAATGAACAGCTCCAATTCGCAGTCCTGGGGAACCGCGCTGCTGCGCATCATGGTCGGCATCGTGTTCCTGATGCATGGACGTCAGAAGTTGTTCGTCTTCGGATTTCACGGGGTCGCCGGTATGTTTGGACACATCGGTATTCCGTTTCCCGCGTTCTTCGCACCCGCGGTTACGCTGCTGGAATTTGTCGGAGGCGCGGCGTTGGTGTTCGGACTATTCACCCGCTGGATCTCGCTTCTGCTGGCTTTCGACATGCTCGTAGCCGTGCTCGCGGTCAAGCTCAAGGGCGGATTCATGGGTTCAGGTGGTTTCGAGTTTGAACTTCTGTTGCTGGTTGCGAGCCTGTCGATTGCGCTGACTGGACCGGGCGCAGCCTCGCTAGATTCAATGCTCAGCAGGAAATCGAACCCGCGTTAGTCTTTCGACCTGCTAGATGGCGGCGGCCTGTTCGCGGCGCCTGGCCTGGATTTCGATGAAAACGTTGACCAGCGATATGGCAGCCGGAGTCACTCCAGGAATGCGGGAGGCCTGGGCCAGCGTGCGCGGCTGCACATGGGTGAGTTTTTCCTGCATCTCGCGGGAAAGCCCGCTGACCGAGCCGTAGTCGAACCAGCCGGGGATGGAGCGCTGTTCCGACTTCTTCATGCGATCCATGGCGCGCTGCTGTTGCAGCAGGTAGCCCTCGTATTTGATTTCGGTTTCCACTGACTTGAGTTCGTTGCGGATTTCGGAAGAAAGCGTGGCCACGGATCTGCGCGGATTCTCGCGGATTTCTTCTTTTTCACGTGCTCTTGCAAAGAACGCCGGATCCAGCTCGCGGAGAATGGGCGCCAACTTCTCGATGACGATCTCTGGACGCTTGAGCAGTTGGGCGCAGGTCTGGCCGACAGCGGAACTCCAAGCCAGGTTAGTTGCACTGCCAACGACAGCAGGTTCCTCGTCGCTTCGCTTCTCGGAATGACAAAGTGATATTTTGTCGAGCATCGAAGCCGTCAGCCTTGTGCGTTGAAGCAACTTCTTCATTGCCCCCAGACGCTCCTGCTTGGCTTGAAAATCGTTCCAGGATTCATCGGAAATCAAGCCCACACGGCGGCCGTGCGGAGTGAGTCGGCGGTCGGCGTTATCGATGCGCAGGTGCAGGCGGAATTCGGCCCGCGAGGTGAACATTCTGTAAGGCTCGTTCGTGCCCTTAGAGATGAGGTCGTCGATCAGGATGGCGGTGTAAGCCTCGGTGCGGTCGAGGATCAGCGGCGGCTCCGCCTTCACCTGCAACGCCGCGTTGATGCCCGCCATCAAGCCCTGGCAGGCTGCCTCTTCATAGCCGGACGTGCCGTTGATCTGGCCGGCTAGAAACAGCCGGCTGATTTTCTTGGTCTCAAGCGTGCGATGCAGTTCGGTGGGATCGATCGAATCGTACTCGATGGCGTAACCGGGGCGCAGCATCTCGGCGGTTTCGAGGCCGGGGATCGACTTCAGGATCGCGAGCTGGACCTCCACCGGAAGCGACGTGCTCATGCCGTTGACGTAGATCTCGTGCGTGTTCAAGCCCTCGGGTTCGAGGTAGAGCTGGTGCGTCTCCTTGTCGGGAAACTTCACGATCTTGTCTTCGATCGACGGGCAGTAGCGGGGACCGATCGACTGAATCTGTCCGCTGTACATTGGCGAGCGATGTACGTTCTCGCAGATGATGCGGTGCGTTTCCGGCGTGGTCGAGGCGATGTAGCACGGAACTTGCGAGTCGTGGTGCGCCACCCGCTTGGTACGGAAGCTGAACGGCGTGGGGTCGGCGTCGCCCGGCTGCTCGATGAAGCGGGACCAGTCGATGGTTCGTCCATCGAGCCGTGGCGGGGTTCCGGTCTTGAGCCGGCAGCCGCGGAGGCCCAGCTTCTTCAGAGCTTCACCGAGCAGAACCGCGTTCGGTTCGCCGGAGCGGCCGGCGGGATACTGCTGCTCGCCGCAATGAATCAGTCCGTTGAGAAAAGTTCCCGTGGTGATGATCACGGCTTGCGCGCCGACGGTGCGGCCGTCGCGGAGGCGGACGCCGAGTACCGAGTTGCGAGTGCCGAGTACCGAGTCATCGCCTTCGCTCGGGACACGGGACTCGGGACTCGGTACTAGAAGCTCCGCTACCTCCGCCTGCTTGATCTTTAGATTCGGCTGCGACTCAAGCACCTCTCGCATCTTGAGCCGGTAGGCTTGCTTGTCGCATTGCGCCCGCGGCGACCATACTGCCGGGCCGCGCGAGGTGTTGAGCAGGCGGAACTGGATGCCGACAGCATCCGTGATCTCTGCCATGATGCCGCCGAGCGCGTCGACCTCTCGAACCAAGTGTCCCTTGGCAATGCCGCCGACTGCCGGGTTGCAGGACATCTGCGCGATCAAGTCGACGTTGAGCGTGTAGAGGGCGGTCTTCAGCCCCATGCGCGCCGCCGCCATCGCGGCCTCGCAACCGGCATGGCCCGCGCCGACCACAACCACATCGAATTGTTCGGTGAACTGCATCAGGGGTCTTTATTCTAACAAGTTGGCAACGCTAGGTGATCCCCATCACTTGCCGACCTTTGGGTCGGACCGTATAGTGAAGGGTCACGCCCGAGCCAGGAGGCCATCATGAATACCGCTGAGTTCTTCGAGCAACTGGAGGCATCGATTGCCGGGTACGACCTGCTCTGCCACCCATTCTATAAGGCGTGGGCCGCCGGAGAGTTGACTCGCAACGACCTGCGCGAGTATGCCCGCCACTACTACCATCACGTCGAGGCATTTCCCTGCTATCTGGCCGAGTTGGCCCTGCGGCTGGACGAAGGCGAGCTGCGGCGTGCCGTGCTGGCCAACATGTGCGACGAGAAGGGCGCTGGGGGTGGATCGGGGAAGGATTCCGTGCCCCATTCCGAGCTCTGGCTCGATTTTGCCGAAGGCATGGGAGCGCGACGAGATATGCGCTGGCACTTGCCGGTGGTGGAGGTGCGGAACCTTATACGGTATTTTCATTGCGTAGCCAGCGAAGGCACGCCAGAGGAAGCGCTGACGGCGTTCTACGTCTACGAGTCGCAGGTGCCGCGCATCGCCAGGGAAAAAGAACGCGGGCTGCGCGAAATGTATGGCGCCGACGACAAAGCTTGCGGCTACTTTGCAGTGCATGCGACCGCCGATGTTCACCACGCGAAGGTCTGGCGCAAGCAACTGGAGAATCGGCTGGCGGCGAACCCGGAAGCGGCGCGAGCCGCGCTGAATGCGGCCGAGAACACAGCCAAATTGCTCTGGCAGGCTCTGGATGGAATCGAAGCGGCCCGGATGGCGTGCGCGGCGTAGGCGGGGTGAAGGCGGACACCATCACGATTTCTTTTCTTCTGTGGGTGCTGGTCCTCATGCCAGTGCTCGGGTTTCTATCCTGGCGATGGGTGAAATTGGGGAAGCCGCTGCGGTCGAAGGGGCGACGTTATCGGACGATGATTGCCCTTCAAGTGTTCCTCCTTGTTATAACCTCACTGGCGGCGAAGCAAAACAATTTCAGCCTCTTTGGCCCGGCGTGGCCTCCGGCTTGGACTTGGGTGGCTGCTGCTGCCTATCTCGTCTTCATCGCGGTGCGGGTCAGAACCGGCTGGCGTAAGTTGAGCGAAGAGCGGAAACAAAAGGCCCGCCTGACGCTACCGGAGAACCCGGCGGAGATGCGTTACTGGGTTCCAATTTCTCTGCTCGCAGGAGTGACCGAGGAATATGCCTACCGAGGTGTGGCGTATAGCGTCTTGTCCCAGATCACCGGATCACCCGGAATTGCCCTCGTGGTTTGCGTCCTGAGCTTCAGCATCGCTCATATGATGCAGGGGTGGCGCGCCACAATGGGGATTGCACTCCTTGCAATACTGTTTCATATCACCGTTTTCCTGACGCAGAGCCTTTATCTCGTTATTGCCTTTCATGTGGCGTATGACTTGGCGATCGGATTTCTCGGTATGCGTGCGCTGGCTGGAATAAACCCTCCGGAGACGCAGCCCGCTTTCTAGCAGGAATCATGGCGAAGCAAATTCCCATCGGAGCGCGCGGCGATGCGCAAGAGACGGTCGAGTTCAAACACACTCTTACTGCGCACCGTCCCGAGTTGCCGCCGGTTTATTCCACGCCCCGCATGATCGGGCTGATGGAGATCGCGGCCTTTCAGGCGCTCCAGCCCCACTGCGAGGGCGACGAGATCTCCGTAGGGACTTCGATCAACATTCAGCACCGTGCTGCGAGCAGCATTGGCGCGCACATCACAGCCGAGGCCGTGCTGGAGTCGTTTGACGGCCGCTTCTACACTTTCCGGGTAACCGCGCGCGACGATGTGCAGGAAATTGGCCGGGGCACTGTGGCACGGGCAATTGTGAGCGTCGGCAAGCTTCTTGAGAAGATGAAAAACAAGTGACGAAAGCCCGAACGTGATGAGCGATCGGATTTTGATCGAAGTATGCGTCGATTCTGTTGCCTCCGCACTCGCCGCCGAGCGCGGCGGAGCGGGACGCGTGGAACTGTGCAGCGATTTGCTCGAGGGCGGCGTCACTCCCAGCGCGGGATTGATTGAACTGGTGCGGGCCAGAACATCCATCGGATTGCAAGTGATGATCCGTCCGCGCGGCGGTGATTTTTGTTACACGCCGGAAGAGTTCGAGACCATGAAACGCGACATTATAGCCGCGAAGAAGCTGGGAGCCAGCGGCGTTGTCGTGGGCATCCTCGGCGCCGACGGCAGCCTGGACATCGAGCGCACGCGAGAATTGGTCGAGCTGGCGCGGCCTCTCAATGTCACGTTCCATCGAGCTTTCGATATGTCCGCCGATCTCTTTCGTGCTTTGGAATCCATCTGCGCGACTGGCGCCGATCGGCTGCTAACCTCAGGCGGAAAGAAGACCGCGTTAGAGGCGGTTCAGCAGATTGCTCGGCTGGTTGAGGCGGCACGTGGGCGTGTCGCGATTATGGCTTGTGGCGGCATCAACAACCAAAACGCCGCGAGCATCATTGAACAGACCGGAGTGAGAGAAATTCACGTTGGGCTCAGGAGTCCCGTTACCAGCCCGATGCTCCACCGCAATCTAGAGCTTTCTATGGGGACGGTGGCCGGGGGTGAGTACCAGCGCTTTCAGGTGCTCGAGGAGAATGTTCTGAGTCTGCACCGGGCGGTCGCGCTGGCTCGCACTTGATCGAGACCCGCGTGATCTGAGATCTGAAACCTGAAGTGCGATGCCCTCCATTCTGATCGGCGTTATCTCTGACACGCACGGCCTTCTTCGCCCTGAGGCTATAGCAGCTCTGCGCGGAGCCGATCACATCATTCATGCCGGAGATGTCGGCTCGCCTGAGATTCTTGGAAAGCTGGCAACTATGGCACCTATGACAGCGGTGCGGGGAAACGTCGACAAGGGAGCGTGGTCTCGCAAGCTGCCGGAAAGCCAGGTGCTTGAACTGGGTGGGATTTCTATCTACGTTCTGCATGACCTGGCGCAGTTGGACCTCAAGCCCCAAGCGGCAGGATTCGCGGCCGTGATTTCCGGTCACAGTCACGTTCCCAAACAAGACGTGCGTGACGGAGTTCTCTATTTCAATCCCGGCAGCGCCGGGCCGCGAAGATTCAAGCTGCCGGTGAGCGTCGGCAAACTAATCCTTGAAGATGGCGGTGTGCGAGGCGAACTTCTGCATTTGCCGCTGATCGAGTCCTGAGCGGTCCAGCGTTGCTACAATCGCAAGGCAAAGAGGCCAGGGGAAAGAGGATGTCCACTGAGTTCCATATCGAGGGCCGCGCCGGTTCCGCGCGTGCCGGGCGGCTGCTCACTCCTCACGGCGAGATCAAAACCCCTGTATTCATGCCGGTAGGCACTGCCGCGACCGTCAAAGGCGTACCACAGGATACTCTCGAAGAGCTCGGGGTTCAGATTCTTCTTGGCAACACTTATCACCTCTACTTGCGTCCCGGAGTCGAAACTGTCCGCCAGCTGGGCGGTTTGCACGGTTTCATGGCGTGGCCGCGGGCGATCCTAACCGATTCCGGTGGCTTCCAGGTTTTCAGTCTGAATGAGCTTCGCAAGGTAACTGAGGAGGGCGTCACGTTTCGCTCCCATCTTGACGGCTCGCCTCACTTCTTCAGTCCGGAGAGCGCTATGGAGGCGCAGATTGCCATGGGCGCTGACATCATCATGGCGTTCGATGAGTGCACGGAGTATCCCGCCGACCGCGCGCGGACGAAGGCTTCGATGGAATTGACTTTGCGCTGGGCGGGGCGCAGCAAGAAATATTTTGAGGCGCATAAACACGAAGTGCCTTGGAGTCGTCAGTACCCAGTACCCAGTACCCAGGCCCCAGAGAAAGTCGCCGCTGCGCCCCGAGGGAGTGCAGAAGCCAGCAACTGGGTACTAGGTACTGGGTACTTAACTCAGTCCCTCTTCGGCATTGTCCAAGGCGGCATGGACCTCGAACTAAGGAAAGAGTCAGCCGAGCGGACCATCGAAATCGGCTTTCCCGGATATGCGATCGGCGGGCTGAGCGTGGGCGAACCGCGGGAACGTACCCGCGAGGTGATCGAAGCTACGCTCGAACACCTTCCCACCGACAAGCCACGTTATGTGATGGGAGTAGGCACGCCCGAGGAGATTGCCGAATACGCCAGCCTGGGCGTCGATATGATGGACTGCGTGCTGCCTACGCGAGCCGCGCGGCATGGCCTGCTATTCACTTCCGAGGGCAAAGTTTCTATCAAGCAGGCGCGCTACGCACAGGATGCAGGGCCGCTCGATCCCAATTGCGGCTGCCGGGTTTGCCGGCGCTATTCCAGGGCCTATCTGCGGCATCTTTATGCTTCCAATGAGGTGCTGGCTCAGGTCTTAAATACCCTGCATAACCTGAGTTTCTACCTTGACACCATGCGGCGAGTGCGTCATTCTATTTCACTTGGGGAAGAGTCAGGTTTCTCATCTAGCTTCCGGTCTCGACCGGAACCCTAGACCTTACCTGTGACGACTCTCCCCGGATTCAAGCCTGAGCGGTAGATGATTCGGCCGGAATCGATTCGGAACTCCCGTCGTGAAATGGCAGGCCCGCGGCGTTTGCAGGCGTGGGCGGTTGTTCGTGAATGGAAGCTCGCGGATTGAGCTCGGGAGTCTGAGAAATACAGCTTCGTGAATAGGCCTTGCTGAATATGGAATTCTTGCTGGCAATGCAGTTACCGGGCGGTGGCGGCTTCTCCTTCCTGGTGACGATGGGGTTGATGGTTGGGGTATTTTATTTTCTCGTGATTCTTCCGCAGCAGCGCCGGCAGAAGAAGTGGCACGCCATGCTCGAGAGCATCAAGACCGGCGACAAGGTCACTACCAGCGGCGGCCTGCGCGGCATCGTGGTGGCTCTGAAGGAAGACGCGATCCATTTGCGGGTTCCTCCGGACAACCTGCGACTCGAAGTGACCAAGGCATCTGTAGCGCAATTGACCACGGCGGACGAAGAAGTCAAGACCAAGTAGTATGCGGCAATAACCTAAGAATCTTTGGACTCTGTTTTCGTTATGAATAAGAATCTTCTCTGGAAATTGGTGGCCATCGTCGGGACTCTGCTGGTCTTTCTTTATGGGATCTTCGGCATCCCGCAGAGCTTTTCCGGCGCGGGATTGCTGGCAGCCCTGACCAAGAACATTCATCTTGGGCTCGATCTGCGCGGCGGAACCCACCTGATCCTGCAGGTGCAGGTCAACGACGCGGTGAATATCGATTCCGACAATGCGGTTGAAATCCTTAAAGAGCAGCTGAACAAGCGCAAGATTGCTTTTGCTGATATCTCCAAGCCTGATCCGAAGAACGCTCCCGACCAGGTCGTGCTGAAAGGCGTTCCGCCGGATGGGCGGAAAGATCTGCTGGATATTGTGAACGAGCGTCTTCCCGAGTACAACCTGACTTCGGGAGCGGACAATACCTGGACGCTCGCCATGAAGTCGCAGATGCTCAGCGAACTGAAGAGCAAGGCCGTGACTCAGGCAATCGAGACCATCCGCAACCGCATCGATGCCCTCGGCGTGAGCGAGCCCACGATCCAGGAGCACGGTCTCGGCCAATATCAGATTCTGGTGCAATTGCCAGGCGTGGACGATCCCGGCCGGGTGAAAGACATCATGCAGTCCACCGCCATGCTTGAAATCAAGCAGGTGTTGGGCGGACCCTACCCGAGCGAGCAGGCTGCGCTACAAGACAAGGGCGGAGTTTTGCCGCCGGATGCAATGCTTCTGCCGGGGCACGCCGCTCCCGGAGCCCCAGCCGACGAACAGGCCTGGTATTTAGTGTCGCGAGTATCCGCCGTCCGCGGAAAAGACTTGCGCGATGCGCAACCTGGCACCGACCAGAACGGCCAGCCGAACGTGCGCTTTACGCTGACCGGCGAAGGCGGGCAGCGCTTCTACAGCTTTACTTCGTCGCACGTGGGCGACAGCCTGGGAGTGGTGCTCGACGGCAAAGTGCAGGAAGTCGCGAATATCAAGGAAGCCATTCGCGATACCGGCGAAATCAGCGGTGGCAGCATGACCCAGCAACAGGCCAAGGATCTGTCGATGATCCTGCGTTCGGGGGCTCTGCCGGCGGGCATCAAATATCTGGAAGAGCGAACGGTCGGGCCGTCGCTCGGCACCGATTCGATCCGTTCCGGAGTGAATGCCGCCATCATCGGCATGCTCGTCGTGCTGATTTTCATGCTGGTCTACTACCGCGCCGCCGGCATCAATGCCGATATTGCTCTGCTTCTGAATCTTGTCATCCTGCTCGGATTCATGGGTTACGTGGGAGCGGTGCTGACGCTGCCCGGAATTGCCGGAGTGATTCTCACTGTGGGTATGGGCGTGGACTCCAACGTGCTGATTTTTGAGCGCATCCGCGAAGAGCTGCGCAATGGGAAGACTCCGCCTTCAGCCGTGGATCAGGGTTTCGGTCACGCTTGGATCACGATTGTTGATACGCACGTCACCACGATTGTTTCGGCAGCGATCTTGTTCATTTTCGGAACCGGTCCAGTGCAGGGATTTGCAGTCACGCTCACCTTCGGTTTGCTGGCGAACCTGTTCACTGCCGTATTCGTTTCGCGCACGATTTTTGACTGGGTTCTGAGCCGCAAACAGCGTGGTGAGGCGCTGAGCATTTAAATTTGAAGTAACGCAGGTTTTAAGGTTTCAGAGGTTTCAAGGTTTCAAAGTCAAAATCGCAGAGAGCTGCACCGACTTTAAGCCAATTGAAGCTTGAAACTTTGAAACCTCTGAAACCATGAAACCTGGAGTTTTCGCTTGGAGTTCTTTCATAATCCCAACATAGATTTTCTCGGCAAGAAATGGTATTTTCTCGCCTTCTCGCTCGTGTTCAGCGTGGCCGGCTTGGCTTCCATGTTGTTCTGGCACCACATCCCGTACGGCGTGGACTTCCGCGGCGGCACGCTGGTGTATGTGAAGTTCTCGCACACGCCCAACGATAACGCGCTGCGCGCTGCCATGGACCGCGCCGGCCTGCACAACGCAAAGATTCAGCGCTACGACGTGCCTTCGAACAACGAAGTGCTTATCGATCTTGACGTGCAGGAAACCAGCGAGCAAGCGCTCGATAACGGCAAGAACAAGATCATCCAAACGCTGGAGACTAACGTTCCCGCGGGCAAGACCGATCTGAATAATTCCAGCGTATTGGCCATCAAGAATTATCTGATGGACAAAGACCCGATGCGTCTCGGGTCCGACGCCGACCAGAAATATACCCAGCAGGCCCAGGCGATCGTGGATACGCGAGACAAAGTAAATGGCGGAGTGCTCAGTTCGTTCGATCAATTAAAGGGCGCGGTCGATCCAGCGGTCGTGGCTTCCCTGCCGGATGGTTTCTTCCTCTCGGATTTCGGGGTGCGTAACGTCGAGATTGTCGGACCTCAGGTGGGTGCGCAATTGCGCAAGCAAGCCCTGCTGGCGACGGTTTATTCGCTGGCCGGGATGCTGGTTTACCTCGGCTTCCGCTTCGAGTGGATTTACGGGATTGCGGCTGTGGTCACGGTGTTTCACGACACGCTGATCACGGTCGGCGCATTCTCCCTGCTCGATAAGGACATCTCCCTTACCGTCATCGCCGCCATTCTCACCCTGATTGGTTACTCTAATAACGACACGATCGTGGTATTTGACCGCATCCGGGAAAATATTAAACTCATGCGGCGCGAGAAGCTGACGGAAATCGTGAACCGGAGCATCAATCAAACCCTGAGTAGAACCATCTTGACAGCCGGGCTAACCTTCCTTACCGTACTTGCACTCTATTTGTTCGGCGGAGAGGTACTGCGCGGGTTCAGCCTGGCGCTGGTGATCGGCATCCTGATAGGAACGTATTCCTCGATCGCAATCGCAGCTCCGATTCTGGTGGCCTATCAGGATTGGCAGATCGAGAAAGGCAAACGACCGGGTGCCGCAGCCCGTCCGGGTCAAGTGGTCACACGGTAAGTATGTCGACGATCTTGAGCTTAGCTAAGCTATTTGTTTGTAGATAGTTGGAAGGCTAGGCTCGGCGCCGCGGGCTTGGGCGCTTGCCCTCGGCCATAAAGTTGGTTTCTGGGAGCAAAGGGGAAGCGCTCGGTGTCTAAAGTTACTTAGGCTCTGTAGTAGGGGAGAAACTCTTATGTTTGAAGATAGCCTTCTGGAATCCGGCGGCAGGCTGAAGACGAAGCGGGGACGGACGACGACTTTCGCGATCTTTCTGGAGATTGCGTTGGTCGGGCTCATGGTTCTGATGCCCCTCATTTTCACGGAAGCCCTGCCGAAGCAGCAGTTAATGACCTTCCTGGTGGCCCCCCCACCTCCGCCACCGCCCCCACCCCCGGCAGCTGCCCCGGTGAAAATCGTGAAGCAGATTCAGACCGACATTGTGAACGGGGAACTGCGCACGCCGACCAAGATTCCGCAGAAAGTACAGATGATCAAGGAAGACGAAGCTCCGCCGCCGGTGATGGCGTCGAGCGGCGTGGTGGGCGGCGTTCCGGGAGGCATCCCTGGCGGCCAGATGGGCGGCGTGATCGGCGGCATTATCAGCTCGACTCCGGTAGCCGTGCCCAAGGTCGCTACACCGCAGCGCGTCCGCGTCTCCCAGGGTGTATCGCAGGGGCTACTGGTGCGGCGAGTGCAACCGACTTATCCACCTCTGGCGCGGCAGGCCCGCATCCAGGGTACGGTGGTGTTGAGGGCCGTGATCGCCAAGGATGGCTCGATCGAAAACCTCACGCTGGTCAGCGGACATCCGATGCTGGCGCCTGCAGCCATCGAGGCCGTGAAGCAGTGGAGGTATAAGCCCTATCTGCTGAATGGCGAGCCGGTCGAAGTGGATACGGAAGTGTTAGTCAACTTCACCCTTTCCGGGGGCTAGATCCCGGTGGGTGTGACGTGACGCGGCAAGGCCAGAAAGTGTATAAGCAATGTGGCCCTCCCCTCCCACCTAAAACGGTGGCCGGGAGAGGCCCTTTGCCGGGCGCGGTCGCCGTACCTCTCATTTCAGGTAGGCGGATGGCGGCGAATAACATTTGCCGTCAGGCTTTGCCAGCGTTCGATCTCGCATCAAAGAGTCTAGAAAGTTCCGAGGAGGGAAAAGCAAACTCATGTTAGCTAATGTGGCAGCAGCAGTTCTGGTTCATATACCGAGGGCCGCCGCCTGGATTGTGCAGGAAGGTGGCGCAGTGGGATGGGATCCGATTTCGCTATGGCGGCAGATGGGTATCATCGCGAAGATCGTGGTCATCATTCTGTTCATCATGTCGGGCTGGTCGATCGGGGTCATGATTGACCGCGCCATGGCATATAACGCGGCCCGCAAGCAGTCTCGTGCTTTTGCCCCGGCAGTTGCCGGAGCGCTGCGCGACGGTCGCATCGACGAGGCTATTAAGGTCGCCGAGCGCAATAAGAAGAGCCATCTGGCCAAGGTTGTCACCGCTGGTCTGATGGAATTCAAGGCTCACCAGGATAGCCCCGGCGCCATCCCCGGCGAGACGATTGAAGCTTCGAAGCGCGCTCTCGAGCGGACCGAAGCCATCGTCCACGCCGAACTGAAGCGTGGATTGGGCGGACTGGCTACCATTGGTTCGACGGCTCCCTTCGTGGGCCTGTTCGGCACGGTGATGGGCATTCTGAACGCCTTCAAAGGGATTTCCGAACAGAAGGCTACCGGTCTGGGCGCGGTCGCAGGCGGCATTTCGGAAGCGCTGGTAACCACCGCTTTCGGCTTGCTGGTGGCCATCCCCGCCGTCATGATGTTCAACTACCTCACCGGCCGCGTGGAAGCGTTCGATGTGGAGATGGACAACTCGTCGAGCGAGTTGATCGACTACTTCCTGAAGCGCCGGGACGTTCGCCGGTCCTAGAAGTTTTGGGCGCAGGTCCGCATGAGTTGCTGTCTGGCGCCGGGAACCTTCCCGGCGCCGGGCTTCCCAATTCAGGTGTGCTGATCCGGCTGAATAGATTCTGCTTTGGATTTCGCCCGCGCACGGCTTTACTGGCAACTGGCCACTGACAACTGGCTGCTGCCCTTGGGAGATATCAGTTATGGCAATGGCAAAACGGAATGAAGGGGCCAACGTAAATTCAGACATCAACGTCACGCCGATGGTGGACGTGATGCTCGTGCTCCTGATCATCTTCATGGTGATCACGCCCATGTTGCAGAAGGGCATAAGCGTGGATATGGCGAAGGTAAATAATCCGACGCCCATGCAAGACGCGGATAAGGAAGATGCGCTGCTGGTGTCGGTCATGCGCGATGGAACGGTCTACTTCGGCGCCGACAAGGTCGCAGTGGACAGTTTGACCGGCAAGGTGAGGGATCGGCTGGCCAATCGCACGAGCAAGGAAGTCTACCTCAAGGCGGATGCCCGCACCCACTACGGCAATGTGGTTCAGGTCGTGGACGCGGTACGCGCCGCCGGAGTGGATGATCTAGGCTTGCTTACCGACCAGAGGAAAAACACCGCAGCTCCGCCTACCGCTCCGGCGAGTGGGCAATGATGCGAGTGAAATATTAGGAGAATCGACCATGAGTATGTCATTGGGAAGCGGCGGAGGGCAAAGCGCCAACATTAACGTCACTCCTCTGATCGACGTCTTGCTGGTGCTGCTCATCATTTTCATGGTGATCACGCCGTTGACGCCGAAAGGCTTGGATGCGCTGGTGCCTCAGCCACCTCCGCCCAACGCGCCCAAGAACAATACGCCTGACCGCACCATCGTGGTGCAGTTGATTGATCGCGGCGCCGGTCAGGATCCCGGCCTGAAGATCAATCAGGAAGATGCCACCTGGGACAATCTGCAGGGTCGTCTAGCCGACATCTACAAGACCCGCGCCGAAAAAGTGATGTTCGTGAAGGGTGATGACGCCATCCCTTTCGCCGATGTCGCCAACGTGATTGACATCGCGCATGCTGCGGGAGTGGATAAGGTCGGTCTGATTACTGCGAAGATCGAAGCTGGCGGCTAAAGCGCGCTTACGCCCGGGACTTTGACGCGGGAGCGCCCGGAAGCGTGCGTTGCATTCAGCCCGCCCGCGGGAGCCATTGTTCCCGTGCGGCTTCTGTGAAGAAACGCTCGGCCAGCACTTGTCAATCCGCTGTCTCTGGGCCTAGGATGCTGTGTGGCAAGGGAGACTTATACCGCAATGAATAAATCCATTCGACTGCTAACTCTGGCGGCCGTTATGCTGGCACTCTTTTCTTCCGTGGGCTGCAGCAAGCTGCGTGCCCGCGACCAGCTCAACAAGGGCGTCACTGCTTACAAGAACGCCAAGTACGAAGAAGCCATCGACCATTTCCAGCAAGCCGTTGCTCTGGACCCCACTCTGATTAACGCCAAGATGTATCTCGCCACCGCCTTCGCGCAGCAGTACATTCCGGGCGCCGACACGCCAGACAACAACAAAATGGCGGAGCAGGCTATCGAGCAATACCAGCACGTGCTCGACATGAATCCGGCGCGCGATCAGAAAGTAAACGCAGCCAAGGGAATTGCTTACCTGTACTTGAACATGAAGAAGTTCGATGATGCCAAGAAGTATTACCGGATGGCTGCCGATATCGATCCTAATGATCCCGAGCCTTACTACTCCGTGGGCGTCATTGATTGGACGGCTTGCTACCAGCCGCGCATGGAAGAGCGCGCCAAGCTGGGCCTGAAGCCGGACGAGAGCCTGAATCCCAAGAACAAGGATCAGAAAAAAGTTTGTGAAGAGCTGAAGGTGAAGAATTGGCCGTCAATCCAGGAAGGCATTGATAGCTTGAATAAGGCGATTCAGCTTCGCCCTGACTATGACGACGCGATGGCCTACTTGAATCTCATGTACCGCGAAAAGGCCGATGTGGAATGCGACGACCTCGCTGCCCGCCAGGAAGATCTGAAGACCGCCGACCATTGGGTCGATCAGACTCTGATCACTAAGAAAGCCAAAGCCGAGAAGCAGCCGGGGCAGCAAGGCATCACAATGGATCAGCCGAAGTAGCAGAGCCAAAAACCCAGCCGCGTAACGGCGACGGAATCCGACCCACAGCTTGCCCTGAGCCTGCCGAAGGCACAAGCCGTGGGTTTTGTTTTTGCGGCATCACCGGCTGTGAAGGGCGGTCCATTTCAAATGGTATTATTCTAGAAACAGCCCACAATTCAGAGGCTTCCACAGGATGAGTGTGGCATCGCTTGAAACATCGCGGCCCGCCGCCACGGGCGCTAGCGCATCACCGGCAAACTCACTGGCAAACGACCGCTGGGCGGGATGCGTGTCCGTAATCGTTCCCGTCTACAACGAAGTGGCGCATGTGGACGAACTGCTGCAAGCCATCCATGCCTCGCCGGTCAAGAAAGAAATCATCATCGTCGATGATGGTTCCACCGACGGCACTCGCGAGAAGCTCCGCGCTATGCCGCTCGCCGACGATGTCACCGTCGTCTTCCACGAAAAAAACTGCGGCAAGGGCGCGGCCATCCGTACTGCGCTCGCCTACGCCCGCGGAGAATATGTTCTGATCCAGGATTCCGATCTCGAATACGACCCGCAGGATTATCCCGCATTGCTGCAGCCGCTCGAACAGCGTCAGGCGAACGTGGTGTATGGCGTGCGCCCGGACCGGCCCGAGCGCGGGCTCCGATTTTTTCTGGGAGCAAAACTCCTGACCCACCTCACCAATCTGCTCTACGGCGCGGGCATTCACGACGAAGCCACCTGTTACAAAGTCTTCCGGCGTTCACTGATCGAGCAAGTTGATTTGGAATGCCGGCGTTTCGAATTCTGCCCTGAAGTGACGGCCAAGCTCTGCCGCATGGGCGAGAAGATCGCGGAAATCCCCATCGCCTACGCGCCGCGAACTGCTGGCGAAGGCAAGAAGATTCGCCACGCGGATGGCTGGCTCGCAATCTGGACTCTGCTCCGCTACCGCTTCATTCCGAGCGCGCGCTGGGCAAGATCAGATCGCGATGCCGCCGCTCCGTTCGCGGTGAGCTTTTCCCGCACGCCGCACGAGTGAAGAATTTCCAACAAGGAAGCGTGCGATGCGATTCATAGACCGCGAGGAAGTCGCCCGCCGGCTCACCTACGACGTTTGCATTCCGATCGTGCGCGATGCGATGACCGCATTCTCGCGCGGCGAAACCCGGCAACTTCTGCGCTCGATCATCCCGCTTGCCGACGGCCGCATGTTCGGCGTCATGCCCGGCGCGATGGGCTCACGCGCAACCTTCGGAGCGAAGTTAATCAGCGTCTTCCCGGAAAACTTCGCGCTGGGGATACAGTCGCATCAGGGCCTGGTCATTCTGTTCGATCCGGAATCCGGCGCTCCGGTTTGCGTCGTGCATGCTGGCGAGATCACCGCCATCCGCACCGCTGCGGCGAGTGCGGTTGCAACGGATGCGCTGGCGCGTAAGGACGCCCGCCGGCTCGCGATTCTGGGCTACGGCGAGCAGGCCGCGACCCACGCTCGCGCCCTCAGCAAGGTGCGAAGACTTGAATCTATCTCCGTCTGGGGACGTTCGCCCGAGCGCGCCCAATCCTTTGCCGACCGGACGCATGCGGAACTTGCCGTGACTGTTGCCCGCGCCACAAGCGTGGAAGAGGCAGTCGCGGACGCTGACATTATCTGTACTGTCACCTCCGCGACCGAACCAATTCTGAAAGGCGCGTGGGTGGGGCCCGGCACGCACGTGAATCTTGTCGGCTCAGGCCACGCGGGGCCGACCGAGGTGGATAACGACTTGGTCATCCGCTCGCGCTTCATTGCCGACAGCCGCGAGGGCGTGCTAACCCAGGGCGCGGAGTTTCTCCGGGCAAAGGCTGCGGGGCTAATCGGCGACGACCACATCGTAGCTGAGATTGGCCAAGTGTTGGCAGGCGAAATCGAAGGCCGCCGCACGCCTGAAGAAATCACTGTCTACAAGTCGCTTGGCCACGTCGTCCAGGATTTGGCAACCGCGTGGGCGCTTTACTCACAGCCGGAAAAGTATTAGCCAGGCAGATCACAAACTCGCCGCCCGGTTTCCGGTAGAATCTTGGGTTCGCAGGCCAGCGTGTTCACACGAAAAGTCGATGTTCAAAAAGATTCTCATAGCGAATCGAGGCGAGATCGCGGTGCGCGTGCTGCGCGCGTGCCACGAAATGGGAATCGCCGCAGTCGTGGTTTACTCTGAAGTGGATCGCGCGTCGCTGCATGTGCGCAAAGCTGACGAAGCCTATCCCATTGGCGCTGCCGCGGCTTCCGAGTCTTATCTCAACATTCCCAAAATTCTCGACGTCGCCGCACGCTCCGGCGCCGACGCCATTCACCCCGGTTACGGCTTCCTCTCCGAAAACGCGAGATTCGCCCAAGCCTGCGCCGATGCGGGAGTGAAATTCATTGGCCCAACCGCAGCCGCGATGGAAGCCATGGGATCGAAGACCCGCGCCCGCCAGGCCATGGAGAAAGCGGGTGTTCCCTTCGTGCCGGGAACTTCGCGCGGCGTCGAGTCATTCGAGGAAGCGGAGCGGGTAGCCACCAAAATCGGCTATCCCGTGATGTTGAAAGCCGCCGCGGGCGGCGGTGGTAAAGGCATGCGGTTGGTGCATGTTCCTGAGGAACTTAAATCTTCCCTCGAAGCGGCCCGCAGCGAGGCGGAGCGCTCTTTCGGCGACAGCGAAGTGTACATCGAGAAGGCGATCGTCAATCCGCGGCACATCGAGATGCAGGTGCTCGCCGATGAGCATGGCAGCACGGTTTACCTTGGCGAACGCGAGTGCTCGCTGCAACGGCGTCATCAAAAGGTGCTGGAAGAAGCGCCGTCGCCGGTCGTCGATGCCGACATGCGGCGCAGAATGGGCGAAGTTGCGGTCCGCGTGGCGCAAGCCGCGAACTACACGAACGCCGGCACGGTCGAGTTCCTGGTCGACCGACAAAGGGATTTCTATTTTCTGGAGATGAACACGCGCTTGCAGGTCGAGCATCCTGTGACCGAACTTGTTACCGGACTTGATCTGGTCCACCTGCAGATTCGCATCGCAGCCGGAGAAAAGCTGCCCTTCACGCAAGCCGATGTGCGCATGCGCGGTCACGCCATCGAATGCCGCATCTACGCAGAGGATCCCGACAACAACTACTTTCCCAGCCCCGGCAAAATTACTTTGTTGCTCGCGCCTTCGGGGCCGGGCATTCGCCGCGACAGCGGCATGTATGAAGGCTGGAACGTTTCCATCGACTACGATCCGCTGCTGGCCAAGCTGATCGGTTACGGCAGCGACCGCGAGCAGGCCATCGCGCGGCTGACGCGGGCTCTCGGCGAATATTTTGTCGGTGGCATCAAGACCAACATTTCGTTGTTTCGGAGGATCTTGCACGACGCAGATTTTCGCGCCGCCAAGCTGGATACGGGATTCCTCGATCGCATGTTGAAGCGGACAGAGAGCAAGCCGGCCGACTCAAGAGCGGCGGAAGTCGCGGCGATCGCCGCAGGCTTGTTCGCCGCGCACGGTTCAACCGGGCAAGCCACGGGAAACGGCACAGGAAGCGGTTCCCGCGCCGGTGAAAATATAAAGTCGAACTGGAAGAGCGCTGGTCGCAGCGACGCTCTCCTTTGAAAGAGTGTGATCGCAAATCGAATTACCGGCCACTGATCACTGGCCGGTGACCGCTGGTTTTTCTCATGCTCTACGACGTTACCATCGACGGAAAGAGCTACCGGCTTGACCTCATCCGCGCCGACGAGCGCTGGTCTTGCCGCCTCGACGGCCGCGACTTTGAGGTCGACGCCGTTCTCGCCCGCCCGGATGTGCTCTCGCTGCGCATCGGGAACCTGGCGTATGAGGTGAAATTAGAGCGAGTCGCGAACGATTTGCATTTGTGGGTGGGAAGCATGCGCTTCGACGTTGAAGTCCGCGATCCCCGCTCGCTGCGAGGCCGCATCCGCGCCGGAGATAATCGTGGGCCCAGGAAAGTAGTCGCTCCCATGCCCGGCAAAGTGGTGCGCCTGCTGGTGAGTGAAGGCGACGAAGTGGAATCAGGCCGCGGCGTAGCTGTGGTCGAGGCGATGAAGATGCAGAACGAGATCAAATCGCCGAAGCGGGGAACCGTACAGAAAATTCTAGTCAGCGAAGGTGCGGCCGTGAACGCGGGAGACGTGCTGGCGATCGTGGAGTGATTCCAGCCTAATTTGTCAGCCCGTTACTATCCAGAATCTTTTTGGCATAGTAGTTATCCACCTTGGCAGAGTCGCGCAAGAGTTCGTAGTATGCCGCCTTCAGCAGTTGCTCACGCCGGTCGTGGAGCTGCGAGCGAATCGCTTGCTGTACGCGTGGATCCGACAGATCGCGCTGTCCCGCGGGCTCTTTCGATACCAGCTTCACGATGCGGAAGCCCATCACCTGTTTATTCGCAGGGTTGGTCAAGGTGATGATGGGGCTGTACTGGCCGGGCTTCAGCTTCATCACCGCGTCGCGGGTTCCCGGATCGGTGTTCCGCAGGGAAGACTCGGGAAGCGTTCCCAGGTCTCCGCCGTTGCCGGAAGTCTCCGGATCCTCCGAATAATTCATGGCGAGCGTGGCGAAGTCGTCGCCGCTGTCCAGCCGGTTCGCAATCATCTGGATCTTTTTGCGAGCGTCGGCTTCGTTCTGCGCCTTGTTGTTCTGATTGTGCACCTGCGGGTTGGGCGTGGGAGTGACGAAGACCTGTGCTAGGTGGTACTGCGGTTCAATGAGATTGAATTCGGACTTGTGCGCGTTGAAATAATCGTTAATGTCCTGGTCCGTTACATTGATCTTCGACGCAACTTCCTTATTCATTACCTTGTCGACCGTGATAGAGCGGCGGATGTCGCGCTTGAAATCCTCCAGAGTGATCTTTTTTTCCTTCAGGCGCTGATCGAACTCCTCCTGCGTGTAAGGAGATTTAATCTCATTGAGCTTGCGGTCCACTTCCTCTTCCGTGGCTAGCAGGCCGAGCTTTTCGGCCCGGCGCATCACCATCTCATCGTCGATGAGCTGGCGCAGAATGTTGAGGCGGAGAATCGTGGCCTGTTCGCCGACGGGCGCCTGCTGTGCGCTCGCGACCTGATTGTCATAGTATTTGTCGACGTCGGAGCGGAAGATCTTGCGGCCATCCACTGTGGCCATCACGTCCCCGCTCACTTGAGACTTACAGCCCAGCAGCGCCGCCAGCACAAGGGCAACAGCCAGCACAGCCGCAAGCCGGGCAAATTCAGCATTTTTTTTCAAACGAGTTTCCCCTCCACCCCACGCTCCGCTTCGCGATATCACTTGGCGGCCGGCACCGGCGTTGGTGCCGCGGCTGCGCGCTCAGGCACGGACATGCCGGCATCTTTCAAGGCGCGATCCAGCGCGGCGCGCACTTCGCTGATGGGCACCGCGCCGTCGATTTTCTCTCCGTTGATGAACATGGTAGGCGTGGCTTCGACCCCAATCGCATCGCCTTCTTTCATGGACGCCCTCACTGCACTTTCATCCTGCGCCTTAACGCAGGACTGCAACTTCACCACATCAAGATTGTGTTTCTGCCCTTGCAGCAGGGTGAGCCGGTCAACCGCCGCCAACCGGGCTTCCGGCGTCTTCTCAGCGTTTACTTCATGCTGGTTGCTGTGAATGTAATCGGCGAAATCCCAATAGGCATCGCCGTTCTGCGCAGCCAGGCAATTGGCGTCCACCGCGGCGTGCACCGCCCATGGGTGAATTTCCACCAGCGGGTAATCCTTGTAAATAAAAGTGACCCGGTCTCCATACTCCTTGAAGATCTCTGGAAATAATGTCTGGTGCAGGCGGGAGCAGAACGGGCATTCGAAATCGTCGAAGTTCACCACTACAACCTTGGATGCCTTTGCGCCCCGCGCAGGCCGCCCGGCGACATCGATTTTGCTCATGAGTTCGGCGAACGGGTCCTTGTTCAGGTCGAACTTGATCGTCCGCACCAGCGAAGAACCATCCTTCGAGACCACAAACTTGAGATCCTGTTTCTTTTCTCCGCTATCAACGGTTACGATCACCGAATCGTAGTTAGGGAAGTCGGCGCTGGGCGAGGGCACACCCACCAGCACCTTGGCCTCGGGAGGAATTTTGTAATAGGAACGAACCTGGCGCTCGATCTTCCGAGCTAAATCGGGCGAAGCGGACTGGGCCACGCAGCCCAGACAAACCACAAGCAGAAGAGTAAAAGAGCGTCGAATTAGATTCACCAAGAACCGCCTCAACATCGCGAGTCGCACGTTGATTATCTCACAGCGCCGCATGGGACGCAGGAATGCCGAGGCCAGAAATGGACGAAAGATAAAGCGTTCTGCACGGCCGCGAGCGGGTTGCCTTTCAACCGGTCTGCCGGAATAAATCCTCTGCCGGCAGCAACGCATTCATTGATCCCGAGCGAAAGCCCTCCAGATCGAGAGTGACAAACTTGAAGCCGAGAGCTTTGAAGATACTGGCAAACTCGGCGGCCATGGAGGGATCGAGAGCCCGCGCGAGCTCCTCGCTCGCGATTTCAATGCGGACGATTTCCCCGTGATGCCGCACGCGGAATTGCCGGAAACCGAGGGCGCGCAGGGCCTCCTCGCCTTTTTCGACCACGGCGAGCGCCTCGCGCGTAACCGGCCGGCCATATTCGATGCGCGATGACAGGCAGGCGGAGGCGGGCTTGTCCCAGATGCGCAGGCCGGCGCTCCGAGCCAGCGCGCGAATTTCTTTCTTGGTGAGCCCTGCATCGAGCAGAGGAGCCGCAACCCGGTGCCCGATCGCCGCCTTCTGGCCGGGACGGAAGTCGCCCTGATCGTCGAGATTTACCCCGTACGCGATGGCGTCGAATCCGCGCGCGCCGCACAGTTCTTCCATCAGAGTGAACAGTTCATCCTTGCAGAAGAAGCAGCGCTGCGCGTCGTTGCGCACATATTCGGGACGATCGAGCTCCGACGTCGCGACCACTTCCAGCGGAATCGACTGCTCTCGTGCAAACGCGATGGCATCAGCAAGCTGCGTACGCGCCAGGCTGGGAGAGTCGGCAATGATCGCCAGCATGTTATCTCCCAATGCCCGATGCGCAGCCCAAGCTAGATAAGCGGAATCTACGCCGCCCGAATAGGCGATGAGGGTTCGGCCCAGCTTGGCTAGTTGGGCGTCTAGTGACGAGCGTTTCGCTTCGACGTTGGTATCCATCGCTGAGATTGGTTCACTATATTAGCAGGGCGACCGTCTGGGTAATCTAACCCGGTCTGAAGGGTATACCGCGAGAAAACAGGTATACATTGTAATTACATCATCAAATATGTATAATACTTTTTGGAAGCCATTTGCGATGACAAATCTGGAAGATACCGCGGCTTACCTCCATGGCCGGCGCGCCGAATAAGCTGGCCGTCCGGGATTCGAAGCAGGAGTCATGAGGAGTAGACACATTAATGACAACCGTAACGGGGACACGGCTTAAGGTCGCCGACGAGGTTTGGATTGCCACAGCGCTTCTCCATCGAAGATCTCCCGGCAAAGCAGACTTCACCATAGAGGAGATCATGCAGTGCGCGACCAAGGAGGCCAGGCCCGAGCCTATTCGCCCCGGAGTCTACGTTCATGTCGTTCAGCACTGCGTGGCGAACCGTCCGCCGAACCCTGGCCGTTACCGGATGCTCTTCGAAACCGCTCCGGGGCGCCGCCGCCTCTTTCGTAGTGGAGACAATTACGACGCTTCTCGGGAAGGCGCCAAAATCGTCCCGGCCAGGGAAGATATTCCCTCTGAATGCGCGGCCTTGCTCGACTGGTATCGGGAGTGGAGCCAGGACAGCGCGGAAGACAGAATCAAGAATGATCCCCTTCTAGCCCTCCGGGGTTCCGGGACGAAACTCTGGGCCGATGAGCACGCCGATGAATACGTGCGCAGGCTTCGAGAAGGCTGGGAATGAGCCGCATTTTCTGGGACACAAACCTCTTTATCTACCTGTGGGAAGACTACGGTGCGCTGTCACACGCCGTTGAAGATCTTCGCAGGAAGATGCTGCATCGGCGAGATCAACTTTTGACCTCGACTCTTACCCTGGCTGAGATCCTGGTTAAGCCCACGGTCGCGGGAAACGTTGAGCTTTGTAGAAAATACGAAGAGGCCATTTCTAGCGTTGCGCAACTAATTCCCTTGGATAGCGGGGTAGCGAAGATTTACGCCGCGATCCGGCGTGATCGGCTGTTGAAAGCTCCTGACGTAATCCAGTTGGCGTCCGCCGCCAGCGCCGCTGCGGACTTATTCGTCACCAATGACACACGCCTACAAGGCAAGCACGTGCCCGGCATCCAGTTCATCGTGCCTTTGAATCGCGTGCCCATCTGAAAAAATAGTCATCTGCCATTGCATTCTTAATACAGCCGCTCCTGCGGCCGCATGCTTCCGAAGCTGGCGATGTTCGCCAGCGTGAAGGTGAAACGGAACAGGTTTTCGTTGCGCACGTTGGCGACGGTGTAGCTGCGGTATTCCATGGTCATCCCACAGCAATCCCAGTTGTAAGTGGTCTGGGCGTTGAAGAACTGCAACTGCCCGGTCTCCGCGTCAAAGCCAAAACTGCTGGCGGCACTAAAGCCGCGCTTGGTGGAGCGTCCATACCCCAGGGCGGCGCGAAACTGGTTGAAGCGCGAGGGCGAACCCTCCGTCGGCACGGGTATCTGCAGGAATGCATCGCCTCCGCCGATTGTCACCTGCCCAAAGTGGTAGTTGGCGAGCAGGGTGCTGGCGTTGATGCGGCTATTTTGGAAGTCGTAATCCAAATCCCATTCCGCGTCGGTGCGTGAGCCGGTTTCTACGCGCAAGCGGGAAACCAGTGGCGAAAGGTGCCGTGGCTGGATAAGGAACGCAATGCCGGTCAGGTCGACCGTCGTCGTGAACACGTTGCGCTGGCCGGGAATCAGCGCTCCGCCGAAGGTCGGATCGAGAAAGTATTTTTGCCCCAATTCCCAGGTAACGACCTCGCGCACAGGCGGCTCTGGCGGGCACTGGCGATTGGCCAGCGTGTTGATGTGCTGCCACGGCACGGTCGATTCCGGCCCAGCCCCGCCGACCATCAGCGCCGACATGATGGGGTCGCAATCCTGCGGCTTGTTGGAATTGCTCTTGGCATACAGCCGGGTTACAAAGCCGTACTCCACTTCGTGGGTGTCGGTGAGAATGTCGCGTTCGTCGAACTTCAAAACGTTGGCGTAGTTGTTTACGCCGGTCACGAAGCGGTAGACCGCCAGCGGCTCGATGACATGCTTCCACTTTCTCCCTAGGAAGTTCTTGCCGAACACGCGCTCCAGTGCGGGTGGGCGCAGTTCCACTGCCGTTTCCAAGGCTTGGCGATTAATGGCGTCGCTCACTGCCTGCCCCGGATTATTCCGTTCTTCCCCGACCAGTCGTTCGCTGTAGTAGGTTTCATGCAACGTCAGCTCGGGACGCAGAGACCATCCGCGAAACAGCAGCGGCAGAGAGATTTCCGGGTTGAGATCGAAGCGTTCGACCAGATTGCCCGTGCGGAAAGCCGGCGTGCAAGAATTAAAGAACCCGGGGCATGTGCCTTGCTGGGGCTCGCTGCGCGACAATCCGGTGGCCGACGCGTCAGCCGACCAATAAAACGGCGTGCGCCCCAACTCCCGTTCGTTGCCGGAAAAATCAAGACTCGGCGCGTGCAAAATTGTCACCACCTGCCCTGGCGTCGTGCTCAGGAAGTTCTGGTAGCGCTCCGCGAATCCGTTCAAATTAAAGCCGTCGTCTGATTTCGAGAGGAAGGCCTGCGATTTTACTTCCGAATACACCGCCTGACTGAAAACCTCATTAAAGGCCAGCCGAAAAAGAAATGAACTCAGGTAGTCGACGTTGGCTACCGCCCGGACCCCTCCAAAGTTTCCCGCTGAGTTCAGGCGTACATTTTCTCCGCCTTCTTTGAGCGGAGGCGAGCCGATGCCGCGATCGATCACTCCAAAGTAGTTGAGGTCCACGTAGGAAGTCTCGCTGGGCCGGGCGCGAAACTCGCCCCGCTGCGACCAGCCGCGCAAGCGAAAAGTATTCGGCTCCTAGGGTCGCATCCATCATGCGATTGATGGCCCAGTAGTAGGCGTCGCCCACGACATTTCCTTTCACCGAAGACCGGGCTACCGACGGCAGCAGAAACCCAGACTGCCGCGAGTCTCGCTGTACCGGATGGGTGGCATACGGGAAATAAAGCATGGGGATGCCGTGCAGAAGAAATGTGCTGCGATAGATTTGAGCGTTGCCGCCCACATCCACGTTTACCTTGCGCGCGTCGAATTGCCACATGGGATGAGGCAACTCGCAGGTGGTGATGGTGCCGTCGTAGACCAGATAATGCTCAGGGCTGACCTTGTCGACAATCTTGCCAGTAAAGGCAAAAGGAGCAGTCGAAGTAAGAATCACCTGGTTGCCGCGAAAGACCAATCCGGTGGTTCCGGTCACATCGTAGAAGCGCCCGGTTTCGAGATCCAGATTGTATGTGCCATGCGACGCCCGAATGTGATCGTCATTGGGACCGCCGTCGAGCGCGAAGTGTCCGGTTCCCGTCGCTTCCCTGGTGTCGGAGTTGTAGGTGGCTTCGTCGGCCCGCAGTATGTAGGTTCCGTAATAGATTTCAACCGCACCGTGCAACTTGTAGACCGAACCTTCCTCTTCCTGCTGGATGGCGCAAATGGTGCGGACGTCTCCTTTTTCCTTCTGCGCAGCGGCCGCCAGCGCGCACGGCGTGGAGGGAGCGGTCGTCGGCTTTTCCGCCGTGACCTGCGTACTTGGCTCCGCGGCAACGGCATTTGCAGGCGGCAACTGGCTGGTAACTAACGGCGGAACGAGAAGAAGGTGACAAAGCACCGCCGCCGTGATAAGGAATCTGTTGCGAAGAGTCATCGGAACAAGATTGCCGGAATGAGTATCGTCGGAACAAGATCATCCGAAGCGCATGCAAAACGCGCACGGACGCTTCTACCGGCAGCAGTCGTGGTGAAGTTAGCACGCTTGCGCCTCGGGAGGCAAAAAGCCGCCCGCATTCTTGGATTCCGGCACCGTCTTTGCGGTTATCCGGCTGGCTTTTGGTTCTGGCTTGCTCGTAAGACTGTGATTCATGCCTTGTCCGCTTTGTGGTGACATTTGCCGCTGCTCTTCCGACTCGCATTCCGGCGCCTTGCCGCGCTGGCTGGCGGACAACGACGTGACTGCGGACGAGTCGCTCCTGGCCGCTGCTCCAGCGCACGACTTGCAGCAACCGCCGGGGGCTGATGTCCCGGACCTGGGTCCGTCGGCCGAGTCTTCAGCACCCGATAGTAAAGATGGCAAACAACCCGCGCCCGAGGATTCTGCGGCCTGGCGCCAGGAAGTCGCGGCCCGCCTGAACCGTTATCAGTTGCGCCGCAAGCCTCGTCCGCCACGCTATCCGTCGCTGCAACGGCATTTCGAGGAGGAAAATATCCGAACCGCACCTGATATTTCGGCCGAGCCCTCCACATTGCCGGACAGAATGCCGTCATCCAACCAGGCTCTGGCCTTGGATACTTTTGCTGAAAGCGACTCTCACGGCGTTGAAATCCCAACTTCCGCGCCCCCGACCACAGCCCCGATCCCAGCCCCAGTGACGGGAAAGCTCATTGAGTTCCCGCGCTCCTGGACCCCTCCGCCCGCCCGGTTCGATGAACTGGCCGAGCCCGTCATCGACCGCGGACGTCCTCGCATCCTGGAAGCACCGGAAGTAGTCCCGCCGCCGCCGGCCCTCGGCGGAATCACGATTGAGACGGTCGAGCGGCCCGAAGCAGAGAAGCGCCCGGGGGTCGACATCCCGGTACAGAGCGCTCCCCTGGCGCGGCGTATCTTTGCTGCAGGGGTCGATGGTGTCGTCATCACCGCGGCCTGCGCTCTCTTCGCCTTCGTCTTCTGGAAGGTGGCAGCTATTCGTCCGCCCCGACTCGAGATTATCGGCCTCGCTGCTGGGCTTTCCGGTTTGTTCTGGGCCGTCTACCAATATCTGCTCCTGGTTTACTCGGGCACCACGCCGGGATTGCTTCTGGCGCGCCTCGAATTGGCCCGCTTCGATGGAAGTCCCGCCAGCCGCCGTCTCCGCCACTGGCGCGTTCTAGCTTCATTTCTTTCCGCCGCTTCGCTCGGCATGGGATACGCCTGGGTCTTCCTCGACGAAGACTCGCTCTGCTGGCATGACCGCATCACTCATACCTACCTCGCGCCGAAGGGCTAAGGGATCCGCGGCCCAGATTCGACCCCTCGTTGGATATCGTGTCGCATCACGCGGATAGCACCGGTCGTCCGCAACCATGCTGGCTCCCCGTTTCGCGGAACGCTGTACAATCTTCAGCAGGCGAAAAAGGGGGCCACCGTGAGGGAGGAGAGTGCTCCCAACCTGATTCAGATTCGCGACCTCGCAATAAAAGTCGCTGCCCTCCAGAAAAGAGCGAAGCAACAAAAAGTATTGCTCCGGACGGATGTGGCGCTCTACATTGCACAGAATGTGCGGTCGAGTGCGAACGCGTTGGAAGGGGCTCTCGACCGCCTCATGGCCCATTCCTCCGTGACCGGCACGGAGATTACTCTCAAATACACACAGCAGGTGCTGGCGAATTTCATCGCCGCAGAGGTAAGCAAGGCCTCCCTCGACCCTCTTCAGAAACTGCTCTCTCAGCCAGTCGGTACGAAATTAGCCCCAGTCAGACGCCCGCATCCGACTGAGGAGAATCAACATTTCGTTTGCTGCTTGCTTGGGATACGCGACGAGGGAAAAACCAGCCGAGCTAGACGCGAATTGCAAGTGTACACGCGCGAGAGCGAACGTGAACGGCTGGCGCGCCGGGACGCATACGAGCGGGAGCTGGAACGCCGGGCTAACAAGCGAAAACAAGGATGAGGCCTGTCGCGGGAAGGAGCCCTCTTCATCTCTATGCTATCTTCAATAGGTTTACCCTAATAAGCAGTCCACGCAATTCCTCGAAGCATGGCTACATCGGTAGAAGGTTCCAAGCCGGCCATAAGGGTCTTCGTCGCCACCACGGTGATGTTGACCTTTATCTCTTTCTGGCGCGCCTCCGCGATTGTTCTCTCCGACCTCGCGTCTTCCGCTTATTACGCCGGAGGCGATGCCGAGAAGGTGATCGGCAAGAGCGCTCCCTGGTTCATTCTCGGCGTCATGCTGTTCAGCTATTGTGTGCGGGCGCTCTACATCGAATCGAGCAGCATGTTCGTACGCGGCGGCGTTTACCGCGTGGTCAAGGAAGCCATGGGCGGCACCCTGGCCAAGTTCTCCGTCTCGGCTCTGCTTTTCGATTACGTGCTTACCGGCCCCATCAGTGCCGTTTCCGCAGGGCAGTACCTGGCGGGTTTCATCAAAGACATGGGCCTGTACATGCACCGCCCGCTTCATTTTTCTGACGACCATTTCGCCGCGGGCCTGGCCGTCATCGTGGTGCTTTATTTCTGGTGGAAGAATACCCAGGGCATGCACGAGTCGAGCCAGAAAGCCCTGCAGATCATGGCGATCACTACGGTAATGGTCGTGATCCTGATCATCTGGTGCACCATCACGGTTCTGCGTGCTCCGGTGCAACTTCCGCCTAGCCCGCTGCACGCAGGCGTGGTTCCGCTTAACAAAGAATCGCTGGGCTGGTTGGATACAGCGTGGTTCAGACACCTGCCCCTCGGCATTCTCACCACTCTCATCGTGTTCGTCGGCTTCGGGCATTCTGTGCTCGCCATGTCCGGCGAAGAGACTCTGGCCCAGGTCAATCGCGAGATTGAACATCCCAAGCTGAAGAACCTGGAGAAGACCGGGCTCGTGATTTTCATCTACAGTCTGCTATTCACATCGCTGGTCTCATTCTTCGCCGTGATGATCATCCCCGACAAGGTCCGGCCCGATTACTTTGCCAACCTGATCGGCGGCATCGCCATGTACCTGGCCGGCCCCGAGAGCCTGAGGCTGCTCTTTCATGGCTTCGTGGTGTTGGTAGGCGTGTTGATTTTAGCGGGAGCGCAGAATACTTCCATCGTCGGTGCGAATGGCGTTCTAAACCGCGTTGCTGAAGACGGAGTCCTCACCAGCTGGTTTCAAAAGCCGCACCACCGCTTTGGCACCAGCTACCGCATCATCAACCTGATCGTAGGCCTGCAGGTGCTGACCATCGTGCTCAGCCGCGGTAACGTCTACATGCTGGCCGCGCTCTATGCCTTCGGCGTGATCTGGAGCTTCGCCATGAAGTCCATCGCGGTGCTCGTGCTGCGCTTTACCGAGCCGGGGAACCGGGACTGGAAAGTGCCCGGCAACCTACACTTCGGCAAGATTGAAGTTCCGGTGGGTTTGATTCTCATTTCTGCCGTGCTGCTGATTACCGCGTTCGTTAATCTGTTCACCAAGTACCAAGCCACCATTGCGGGAGTAATCTTCAGCGCCGTCTTCTTCACTATCTTCACGCTCTCCGAACACCAGGTCGCTAAAGAACGCCACGGCAAGCCTGAACAACTCGACCAGTTCCGCGTCTACGGCAACCAGGAGTTAGGCAGCGGCGCCATGGGCGTTCGCGAAGGAAACATTCTGGTCGCGGTGCGCGATCCCCGCAATCTCTACTACCTGCGCCAGGTGCTTGCCCACACCAACACCGCCAAGCAGGATGTGGTCGTAATGAGCGCGCGCCTCTACCATCGCGAACACAGCTTCAGCGGCAGCGCCGTGATGGAGGCCAGTCAGGTTTTCGACCACTACGAACAGGAACTTTTCACCGCCGCGGTGGCCGTCGCAGAAAAGGAAGGCAAGCCGATCTCTCTGTTGGTGGTTCCCGCGACCGACGTGTTCGAAGCCATCATGGTCACCGCCCAGCGGCTCGATTCGACGCGAGTAGTTTGCGGCCTCTCGAACAAACTAACCGCCGACGAGCAAGCCAAGCTCACCGGCGACGCCTGGGAGCGCATGCCCGAGCCCCGTCCACGCCTGTGCCTGGAAGTCTGTGCTCCCGACGGAACAGTTCGCGAATACACCATCGGTCCCCACACCCCGCGCCTGCGCCCGCAGGATGTCGAGCTCATGCACAAGCTCTGGCTCAACATCACCACCGATCCCAAGTTTGCCGGAGTGCACCATTACCACATCGTCGCCCTGGCACTCGAAGAACTGCAACGCGAACTGAGCACCGAACAGCGCACTCAGCTTCTGCAAAAACTGCATGAAGAAATGAACCGCTCCGGAGAAGGGCCGAAAACAAAATAGGCCACGGATTCGCACGGATTTTCACCGATAAAAGAGAAGAACATTTGCTCTATCCGTGTTGATCCGTGCAATCCGTGGCTGAGAATTTCATTCACCGTCCCAGCAGCCGCTCCAGCGAAGCCCTAAGCTCGCGATACTGAAACAGATACCCGCTCGCCATCAGCTTCCCCGGCTCCACGCGCTGGCTCCCGAGCAAGAGTTCTTCTCCCATCTCGCCAAACGCCAGCTTCGCCGCAAAAGCCGGCATGGGAAAAACCGCCGGACGCCCCAGTACGCTGGCCAGCGTCTTCGCAAACTCTGCGTTCGTCACTGGTTCGGGCGCGACCATGTTCACCGGCCCGCGCATCCCATCGTTCTTTAAAATATGCAGGATCCCGCCCACCATGTCCTGCACATCAATCCAGCTCATCCACTGCCGCCCGTCGCCGGTCCGGCCGCCCAGGCCCAGCTTGAAGGGCACCAGCATCGCCCCCAGCGCCCCACCCTTGGGGCTGAGTACGATTCCCGTTCGCAGGTGCGCAGTGCGAATGTCGGCCTGCACCGCCGGCGCGGCCGCTTCCTCCCAACGCCGGCAAACTTCCGCCAGAAATCCCGCGCCCGGCGAGCTTTCCTCCCGCAACACTTCATCGCCGCGGTTGCCGTAGTACCCAATCGCCGACCCGCAGACAAATACATCAGGCTTCTTTTCGGCTCGCGCTAGCGCCGACGCCAGATGCAACGTCCCGGCCACGCGGCTTTCTAGAATCTTCCTCTTCTTGTCCGCGGTCCATCGTCCAAAAATGCTTTCGCCTGCGAGATGAACTACCGCGTCGAATCCGGAGACCGTCTCGGCCGCAATCGGCACCGCCGGATCCCACGCGATCTGAGCGGTATCAGCAGATCTGCCCGCAGCCGCGCCCCGCACCAGCCGCACCACAGACCATCCATCCGCGCGAAGCGACGGCAGCAGCGCCGCCCCAATCGGTCCCGACACTCCACTGACCAAAACTCTGGAACTCATAATCTACCGCGCCCAACTCTAACAGCCGTCCGGCCTTCCCAACAAACTGCAGACGATTTTGAAACCTTCGTAACCGGTGAAATGCGAGAACGCTCTATTAAGCTGTCCTGAATAGGTCGGGCGGAAGCAATCCGATGAAATAGTTGGTAATCTCAAACAACGGACTCTTCCAACGCGTAACCATTTTCACGCATCCAACCTCGAACGGGTCTGGATGCGAGCGTGGGCAGAAAGCACTTTATTCATGGCCTTGCAATTCAAGTCTGGACTCATCGTACTTGTGTTCGCCTCTCTCGGTTGGACCTCGCTCTGCAGAGGACAGAACGCTCAAGCAACGCCCACTCCCAATCCCGCGCTCGGTAGCATCAGCGGAACCGTCGTCGACCAAAGCGGAGCCGTGATGGCCGGAGCGCAGGTGAAACTTACCATCACCGGCGAAGCCCAATCCGCGGACAGGGAGATAGCGACCGGCGACAACGGGGAATTTTCCTTTGCCAACGTAGCTCCCGGTGCTTTCCAGCTCTCAATTACCGCGGCGGGTTTCGCCACGCAAACCTCTTCTGGAACCCTGAATCCCGGAGAAGTTCACCTGGTCCCACAGATCGCCCTGACGGTCGCCGCCAATGTCACCGACGTGCAGGTGGCACTTTCCCGCATAGAAGTGGGCGAAGCCCAAGTTAAGGACGAAGAGAGGCAGCGTGTGCTCGGCGTTATTCCGAATTTCTACGTCACCTACGACCCCCATCCGGTAGCGCTTACCTCGAAGCAAAAGTTCGAGCTGGCCTGGAAGACGACAATCGATCCCGTCACCTTCGCCATCGTCGGCGGCATCGCAGGAGTTCAGCAGGCGCAAAATTCCTTCAGCGGATATGGGCAAGGCGCACAAGGCTATGCCAAGCGCTACGGCGCCAACTATGCCGACCTTGCCACAGGCACGTTCATCGGAAGCGCCATCCTGCCCTCGCTCCTGAAACAGGATCCCCGTTACTTCTACAAGGGAACCGGGAGCACGCGCTCGCGGTTCCTGTACGCAATCGCCAACTCGGTGATTTGCAAAGGCGACAATGGACGCTGGCAGCCAAACTACTCAAACATCCTGGGAAACATAGCTGCAGGCGGCATCTCCAATCTCTACTATCCGGCTCAAAATCGTGGAACCGCACTGACCTTCGAAAACGCAGCCATCGGAATCGGCGCCACAGCCGCAGCCAATCTGGTCGAAGAATTTCTCTGGCGCAAGCTGACGCCGAATATCCCGAAGCACGACCAACCCACTCCCTAAGTCGAATCGTGGTTGCTCGTGTGGAGCGGGCGCTCCTGCCCGCTTCGTTCCAAATCCATCATGGCCTGCGGACTTTTTGTGTATTATGTCTCCGCATTTCAAAGCAGTCTCTCATTCGCGCCCACCCCCACTGCAAGGAGGTCGCTCCAATGCCAGCATCTATGCCAAGCCATTCCACCTTCACCCGAAGTTTTCTGGCGTCGCACACCCGCGCCGCTGCCCGGCGGAAGTCGTCGCGAGTGCCGGCAACGCTATCGACAATAATGGGCGCTCTGATAGCCGTTCTTCTCGGGGCAGTCGCGTCAGCCCAGCAGCATCGCATTCAGCTCGAAGACCTGACCAAGATCGTCACCGTTTCCGATCCCCAGATCTCGCCTAACAGCAAGTCCATCGTCTGCGTGGTGTCGCGGCAGAATTTTGATGAAGACCGCTCAGACAGCGAACTGGTGCTCGTCGATGCGGCCACCGGCGCCCAGCGAGTGCTGACCTTCGATCGCAAAGGGCTGGGGTCTCCCCGCTGGTCGCCCAGCGGCGAAGCGCTGGCCTTCGTCGCCGTCGTGCCCTACACCAGAGATAAAGATAAAGACAAAGATAAAGACAAAGACAAGAAAGACGACACGACGAAAAGAGAAGACAGCCCTCAAGTTTTCGTCATGCCCATGGGCGGCGGCGACGCCCGGAAAGTCACTAACGCGCCCAACGGGGTGGAACAATTTGCCTGGCGGCCGAACGGCAAAGATATCGCTTACGTCACCAGCGACGACCCGCCCAACCAGAAAGAGATTGAGAAGCACAACGACTCGTTCGAGGTCGGCGACAACGACTACCTGGCAACCGCTGCGGCGACTCCTTCTCACATTTGGCTGGTAAGCGCCGAAGGTGGCACGTCCAAGCGGCTGACTTCAGGCCCCTGGAGCCTTCCCAAGAGCGCGCCCCCCAGTTCGCCCGCATCCCCGATCTCCTGGACCCCGGACGGCAAGTCGCTGACCTTTACCAAACAAGAGCACCCCCAGTTCGGCGACGGCGACTTGACCACTTTGCAAATCCTGAACGTAGAGACGGGCGAGATTCGCAAGCTCACCAGCCACAAGAAGCTCGAGAGCTTCGGCCTGTTCTCTCCCGATGGCTCGCAGTTGGCCTACTGGTATCCGCGCGATGGCGATCCCAATAACGTCAACGAAATGTTTGTTACATCCGCCGGCGGCGGAGATGGCATCGATCTCACCCGCGACATCGACCGCAACCTGCAGCGCGCCATCTGGATGCCCGACGGCCAATCTCTGCTGGTCGGCGGCCACGACGGCACCGAGGTTGCCATGTGGTTGCAGCCCCTCAAAGGCAAAGCTCGCAAACTGGCATTGGGCGACGTAAATCCCGCCTGGTTGTTCTGGATCGATGCTGACGTTGGACGAAAAGGTGAGATCGCATTTGCCGGCAGCACGGCCTCGCATCCTTCCGAGCTTTATTACATGCCGTCGGCCACCGACATGCCGAAGCGCCTCACCAATTTCAATCAGCAGATCGCCGACTTGCAACTTGGCAAAGTGGAGACCTTCACGTGGCAGGGTCCGGACGGCTTCCAGGAAGACGGCATCCTCGTTTACCCTCCCGATTTTGACAAAGGCAAAAAGTATCCGCTGGTCCTGATGGTTCACGGCGGCCCCACGGCCGCTTCGACCACCGTTTTCAGCGGCTTTGCTCATGTGCTCGCGAGCCGCGGCTACGTCGTCTTCGAGCCCAACTATCGCGGCAGCGACAACCTTGGCAACACCTACCAGCGTGCCATCTACAATGACGCCGGCGACGGCCCGGGACGCGACGTGATGGCCGGCATCGAAGCCGTCAAGAAACTGGGCTTCGTCGACGACTCAAAGATCGCGGTGACCGGCTGGTCCTACGGCGGCTACATGACCAGCTGGCTCATTGGCCGTTACCACCTCTGGAAGACGGCGGTGACCGGAGCCTCCGTCGATGACCTGAACGAGGAGTACAACCTCTCCGACGGCAATGTGATCGACCGCTACAGCTTCAAAGGATCCCCATGGACAGGCAACATGAAGGATTACATGGCGCAGTCGCCCATCGCCTACGCCGCCCAAATCAAGACGCCGACCCTGATCCTAAGCGACACGGGAGACGCCCGCGTCCCCATCACGCAGTCCTACCAGCTCTACCATGCCCTGAAAGACAACGGCGTGACGGTGAAGTTCGTAGCCTACCCAATCCCCGGCCATTTCCCCGCGGACCCCGTCCGTTCGCGGGACGTGGAGAGCCGATGGCTAGGCTGGCTGGATCAATATTTGAAAGTAAGTCGAATGTGGAGCGGGCGCTTTCGCCAGCTTCTTTCCACATCAAGGACGGCCAGGCCGTCCTTGAAGACCCAGAATCCGCCTCAGCTGATGTAGAGAGAGCGGCCTAGAGGGCCTGCCCCGTTTTGCCGAAGTCCCGAGCGAAGTCCCGAGCGAAGCCGAGGGGAAGCCCGGGGGTACAAGGAGCGAAGCGATGCCGCGCTCCGCGCTCCCTGCCTCAGGCGGAACGTCCGACCTCACATGCCCGCAGCGGGCTCCTTACTCTCACCACCCGCCTGCCCAAGTCCACACCGCCCACGCATCCCTTGCCGGAATTTCTCGCGCTCCTCCGGCGTCATCCGCTCCCAGCGCTGGCCCATGCGCCCGCGAAAGCCCGCACCGCGAAACCCCCGCCCACCGATCCGCCCGAAAAGAATCCGGCACAGCGCCAGAATCCCAACCGCCTGCCAGAACGTAATCAGGTGCCAGCCGAACAGCCCTGGCAGCAGCCAGTTCCACAAGTGCAGCACCAGTTCGCCGCCGATAAAAATAAACAGCGCAATCCCCACAATTGCCGCCGGAACCACGAAATACCATCTTTTTCTCATATCCAGCTCCTCACGCTTTCATAAACTCGTCATAAACGCTTCGTAACTGCTCGCGCAGATGCAGCACCGCATAGCGTTTGCGCGCCAGCAGCGTATTGATGCTCACGCCGCTCTCAGCCGCCATCTCCTTAAAGCTGCGCCCCTCAATCTCATGCCCCACAAACACCTCCCGCTGCTCCTCGGGCAACTCGTCGAGCGCAAACTCGAGCTCCTCCAGCAGCACGCTGCGCGCGAACCAAGCGTCCGGCCCGGCATCGGGCGAAGGCAGTAAATCTTCCAATAGCAGCAGCTCTCCATCGTCGCCTGCGACAGCAGCATCACTAAAGCTTTCCGTCTTCTTCTTGCGGAAGAGATCGGTAATGCGGTTCCGAGCCACGCGAAACAGCCAGCCCGTAACGTGCTCAATGGGCATCAGCAGACGATTCGCCTCGACCAGCTCGTAGAACACTTCCTGCAGAATGTCCTCAGCATCCCGCGGATCAGCCACACGCCGGCGAATAAAGTTGCCCAGCCGGGACCGCTCCCGCTTGACAACTTCGGAGATCCGCCGGTCCTGTTCGAGGCTCATCCGCTCCAGACTAGCCGCGTGCTTCATCTAGAAATGTAGACGAATAAAGGGCGCAAATATTGTAGGTGCTGGTGTAGGTGTGGAGTGGGGCCCCCCACCCCCGCCTTTGACGTTGACCTTCGTTCCGACGCCACTATGTTCCACGGCCTTGTCATTCCGAAGCGCCTTGAGAATTTTGAGCTCCGGGTGCGGGAGGACCAGGGCATATTCCGACACGATCGCATCAGAGACCTACCACCGAGCCGGCTCAGTGATGGCTCGCATTTTGCAAAACGAACCCAAGTCCAGCATCATCAATCACATAGCTTTCACAAGGCTCCTCAATCAGTCGTCAATCCTCCCCTGTCCGATCTCGCGCGCATTGTCTTCGCGAGGCGCGCTCGCGGGACTCGGCGACCAGACCAGCCCGGGCGCTTTCGAGTGATCGAGAAGAACGCGGCTTCGGAAAAGCCGTATTTGCCAACCTTGACAGGTGAGTCGCCGAGGTGGGACACTAGCGGATATTATTTTGCCTCCCCTCGAAAGAGCGTGCGTCAAGCTCTGAAACAGACTTCCTTTCCGGTCCACCCTTTTAAGCAACATGGGGCGCCATGCGCCGAGTGGGGCGTCATGGAGGCGTGCTTTGGAAGCCCATCTTCGCTAGGAGTTGCCCGATATGGCGGTATCGCTCCCTGGTTTGCTCGCCTCCCGCATCCCGGTGTACGTGCGCCTCTCCGGTTCGTCTAGGGAATCGCTGATTTTTTGGTGCGTGGGGAATGCTGTCAGATGGGGTTGCCGGTGAAGTCTCGACATCAATCAGCGGCGGAGCGCAGAATCCCACCGGCGGCGGCCCAGTCCGCCCAGGCGAACAACGCGCCCAGCGACTCGACATCTTTTGATGTGAAATCTTCTCGGTCGATGCGCCGGTCGTCATCCCCGCACTGGCTCAATCTTGGCGAACGAGAACGCGAACGAGCTATCCAGGTGATGCGCTCAGACGTTGCGCTCGATTTGGTGTTGGAGCAAATTGTTTCTCAAACACGACTCTCTACTTGTGCAACTGGCGCCTTCATCGGTTTCGTCCGTGGTGGTCAGATGGTTTCCCGCGCCCTGACCGGGGCGACCTCAGCCGATTTTGTCGCCTATTTGCGACGGGACCCACGTATGGTGGATGCTTGCCTGCGCACCTCTGCGCTGCAATATTGTCGTAACTCCGAGAACTTCGCTGGCCTCGATGCGTCGGTTTGCCGCAGTCTGGGCGCTCGCTCCATTGTGCTTGCCCCTGTGCTGAACGCCGCGAAGGACAGACTCGGCGTGCTCGGCGCCTTCTCTTCTCAAGCGGATGCATTCACGGCTGGCGATCTTGTGGCCATACAGTCGATGTCGCAGCGCGTCGCCGACGCGATCGCGCGGGTGGATGACCTTGCTTGGGACTCTGCGGCCAATGTTCCCGTTCCGGTGCAGGAGATCAGCAGAATACCGTCCCAGGTTCCCGCGGAATCCATAAGAGCCAGAGCAGTCGCGCTTGCAATGGGAGCACGAAGATGGTTGGTGGCCGCTCTCGTGGTAAGCACCTTGCTTCTCGCCGGTTGGGAACTGACCCGGAGCATCCCGCATGACGGATTGCATCTGTTCGCGAGGAATTCCGCGGCGGTCGTGCGGAGATCCTCAGCGCCCGCACCAATGCCCGCCGCCCTTTCTAACCCGCCAGAGGTGCAACCCGTGAAGCCCGCGGCTATCGCCCCGGTTTCAGCCGAACCTTTTCCCGCGAAATCTTCTCCGAAAAAATCTTCAAAACCTGCGGCGGTGCGCGCAAAACACCATGTGCCTGACTTGCAGATTGAGAACACACTCGACGGTGACTCTGGGGTGATTGTGTTTGAAGATACTGGAGAAAGTGACACAGCAACGACCTCCCGTGATTCGGGTGCAAGAAGTGCTTCCGCCTCATCACTTCCCGGTATGGTTCCCGAGCGAACGGCCCTCGCTCGCGTCTTAGATCGCGTCGAACCCGAATACCCAGACTCGGCCAAGGCCCATCATATTCAAGGGATTGTGGTGCTTGACGTTTTGGTGGGCCAGGATGGAAGAGTTCAGCGACTCAGTCCGGTGCGCGGATATCCGGGGCTGGCGGCTGCCGCTGCCAATGCAGTCCGGCAGTGGCGATTTGAGCCCATGATTCGTAATGGGCGCCCAGCCAGCTTTGAAACCAACGTCACCTTAACTTTTGCACTGCCATGAGAACGCGGTCCCAGCGGCGTCACACACGAGATGGAGGACGGAGTCGAATTGTGTGTTCCGCTGCTACTCTGCTGACTGCAATTTCCTTGTTGTCCTCTCCTCTGCAATTACGGGGCGGCAGCCCAGCGCAACGCGAATCGGATCAAGGGGTCCCCGGTTCTGAGAGCGCCGCCACAGTTGTGCACTTCAACGTTTTTCTGAAGGATGGCACACCTGCGGTCGAAATTATAACGACAGCCCCGGTGAAGCCGAAGATCAGCAAGCTCGATGAGCCCAGGCGTGTGGTTATCGACCTACCGAACACAAATATGTCTGTCCCCCACAAACTGGTAGCTGTGAAGAGTCAGGACGTGGGTGCGATTCGTCTCGAACTGAGCGCCACGGATCCGCCGCAGGTGCACGTGGAAATCGATTTACTCAAGCCGTTGGACTATACCTGGGAATCAGCCGGAAATCGTCTGTTGGTGCAGCTGCATGCGATCGTTGCAAAGTCGCCGCCGGGGCCGCCTCCGATTACTGCCGTAGACTACAGCAACGTCGTACCTGTTGACCGGATCCCATCGGGCTCTTCCATCACCGCCTTGTCCGATACGACCGTGATGCGCTTGCGACGGGGCGGAGACTTTTATGTCTGCCCGCGCTCTACAGTCTCGGTCAACCGTTCCCGGAACGGTCCCGACTTGATGCTCGCGATCGGGGTCGGAGCACTGGAAACTCATATCACGCTGGGCAATTCCACCGACGAAGTGGTCACCCCGGATTTCCGCATTCTGCTTCGCGGTCCGGGAGAGTTCGACTACGCGATCCGCGCCGACTCGCAGGGCAACACGTGCGTCAGGACTCTTCCCGGCAATACATCCCGGGCAATCATTTACGAACTCATGGGAGACGGGAAGTATGAATTCCAGCAGCGGGATCAGATCATTTTTCACGCAGGACGCCTGAGTAGCGAAGACACAGCCTTGCATGGGGCGTCCCACGAGGGGAATGATACGATCCTCCCGGTAGAATGTGGGTGTCCTCCGCCCCCGCAGCCCCCGGTGCTTTTGGCCTCTGGCTCGGCGGTAGGGGCAAGCGTAGACGCAAACGCGCAAGGACCTTCTTCAGCTTCCCTCAAAGATCCCTCCTCATCGCCACTTGGCACCGGACCTTCCGCGGAGGCAACGACAGGCACCAAATTGCCTGGCGCGGGACCGGAGACGGCAGAGCTGCCTGATTGGCAGCGGAATCTGCCTCATGCGAAAGCGGAGGCTACTCTGACCTTTACGCCTTCCGCATATAGGCTTGCCGGTGCACTCCCCTTACTAACTCGCTCTGTACCCATCCCAATGGAAGCTCTGCCGCCCCTGCCTCCCCCACAGGAACGGGCACCCACGAAGCACAAGAGATTCGAAGGCGTGCGACATTTCTTTGCAAGAATATTCGGTTAGCCGATGCTTCGAGGTGGAAGACACCCCAAAGGCGAGCGATAGCTATACCGCCGCGGGCAGGTTTTTGCGAGCCATCGCTGTTTTGCCGATTGAAGGCTACAATGTTGACGCTTACGGCCCAGTGGTGGAAAAGGTCACTGTTGTTATTGTCACGGCAACCCGCCGAGTACATGCGCTTGGACGGCGGGATCGAGCGCCTGATACGTCTGTAGTTTTGAGTTGAGGTTAAGGTGTCGACGAATTCTCCGCTCCGCCCATTGAGTCAGCTGTGCTTGATGCTTACACTGTGCGCCTCGAGCCCGGCGCAGACTGGTCCCGCTTCCCGCATTACTCAACCGATTAATGATGCTGTTCGCGTGACGCTTAGGGGAAATGTTCACCGACTGGCGCGGGCAGCCTTCGATCTGGGCGCAGTCCCCGACTCATTCCCGGCCTCGCGAATGGTGCTGCTGTTACAGCGTTCGCCGGAGCGCGAAGCGGCTCTGCAGCAGTTTCTGCAAGACGCACACCGGCAGGGATCTCCTGCTTTTCACAAATGGCTCAAACCTGATCAGCTTGGGGAACTGTACGGACTTCCCGATTCCGAGATCACTACGGTCTCTGGCTGGCTGCAAGAGCATGGATTCGCGGTCAGTCGAATCAACCGGGCCAAGACAGCAATCGAGTTTTCGGGCACCGCCGGAGAAGTGCGCTCCGCCTTTCACACGCAGATCCACGCTTACCTCGTGAACGGGGAAGAGCATTACGCCAACGATGTCGATCCGCAGATCCCGGTGGCGCTGGCGCCGGTGATTGCGGGCATCACTCCGATCAACGATTTTCGTCCAAAGTCTTACATAAGAAATTTCGGCAAGGCAGTCTACGACAGGAGCATTAAGAAATTTGTTCCGGACTGGACCTTTCCTGCGGGTCAGGATGCGGTGGACTTGGGGCCAGGCGATTTTGCCATCCAGTACGATCTCGGTCCTCTTTACGCGGCAGGAATCACGGGCAGCGGCGTCACTATCGGCCTCATTGGGGCGTCGAATGTCGATCCCACGGTTGTCGCTACTTATCGTTCTTTCTTCGGATTGCCACCGAACCCGCTCAACGTTGTCATCGATGGCACCGATCCGGGTGAAAACGACGCGGTCGGTGAATCGTATCTGGATGTCGAGCTGAGTGGTGCGGTCGCCCCCGGAGCAACGATCAACCTATACACCGCAGCCGACACCTCGGTGCAATCCGGACTGTATCTGGCCGCGCAGCGAGCCGTGGATGATGATCAAGCCTCAGTCCTCAGCACGAGCTACGGTGAGTGTGAGCAGGATCTGGGCTCGGCAGGAAATCAATTCTGGTATTCCTTGTGGGAGCAGGCAGCGGCGCAAGGGCAGACCTCGTTCGTTTCGGCGGGAGACGGTGGCCCGGCAGGCTGCGACGACTTCAACAACGATCAACCGGCGCAGTACGGGATTGCCATGAATGGGTTCAGTTCGACTCCCTGGAACGTTTCTGTGGGTGGCACCGACTTCTATTACAGCAGCTACAACGAAAATTCGGCCGCACAACAAACTCAGCTGGCGACTTACTGGGATACGGTCCCGACTATTTTTCCCACGACGTCTCTTCTACAACCTGTGCCAGAACAAGCGTGGAACGTTCCATTCGGGCTGAATCTTGCGGATGGGGGCGTCTACAATCCCAACGATCCCAGTATCGTTGCGGGCAGCGGCGGCCCCAGTAATTGCGAGAGCGGGACGGATGCTTCAGATGGCACCTATAGCGCCTGTTCCGCTGGATATCCAAAGCCTTCATGGCAAACTGGAAGCGGTGTTCCCAACGACGGAGTCCGTGATCTTCCTGATGTATCGCTGTTTGCGGCCGCGGGGCAGAACAACACTTTTTATCCCTTCTGCGCTGCCGAGGGCGACTGCGTCGTTTCTGAGGGCGATCTCACGATTGAAATCGCGGGAGGCACATCGGCTTCGTCTCCATCGATGGCTGGCATTCTGGCGCTGATCGAACAGAAGTACGGGCCGCAGGGACAGGCGAACTATATCCTCTATCCCTTGGCAGCGCAGCACCCCTCCGCATTTCACGACATCACGACTGGGAGCAACGTCGTGCCCTGCCAGCAGGGCTCACCGAATTGCACTCTGAGCACGGCCAATGACAATACCAACGGCTATTACACGTTCGGGTACTACGCAGGCGCGGGATACGATCTGGCGACCGGGCTGGGCAGTGTGGATGCGAATCAACTGTTCAACGACTGGAATGCGCTCAGTTTTAAGTCAACCTCGACAAACCTCAGCCTCAGCCGGACCAGCTTCACGCATGGCACTGCGGTTACAGTAAACGTCGGTGTAACTGGGAGCGGTGGAACTCCTTCCGGCGGCGTGGCGCTGGTTTCGAGCGGAACCTCGGAGGACATTTTGGGGCTGAAGCTCTTAACCCTACAGAGCGGAACGGCAAGCGCCAGCGTGAACAGCCTTCCCGGAGGCCAATATAAGCTGAGCGCGCGCTACGGTGGAGACAGTGTTTTCGCTTCCAGCACTTCCAATCCGGTATCGGTGAATATCGCGCCGGAAAGCAGCACTGTCTTGCTGTCTGGGAACATTTATCCGTATGGCTCCACTTCGTTCGTTCCTCTGACGAACGGCGGCAGCTACCCGTATGGGACCTACATCGCTCTCGATGCGCAACCGCGTGGGGTCAACGCGACGCAAGGTATGAACGACGGTGTCGCAACCGGCACGATAAGCTTCACGGATAAGATGAGCGCAGGCACGTCGAGTTCGGGTGCCCTTCCGCTTAATGGGTCCGGAACGGGGGAGTGGGTCCCGACGACCGGATACGCGGTGGGAACCCACGACGTTACCGCGAGCTATTCGGGTGATGCCAGCTTCGATGCATCTTCAAGCTCAACTCCGCTGAATTTCACGGTCACTAAGATCGCACCATCGATCAATCTCGGCGTGGGTCCGAACCTCGGACTGAATGCGACGGTTGCATCTGGAAGCTCTGTGACCCTGACGCTCATAGTGGGTATCACAGCGTTGGCTGAGCCGCCCACCGGTACGGCCACGTTTTATCTGGGAAATCAAACACTTGGAACGGCGACATTGGGACCGCCCCCTTATTACAATCCGAGCGTTGCAGCTGCATCGATCACCATCAGCAATTTACCGGTCGGTACGAGTTCAGTAACCGCGAGCTATAGCGGGGATAGCAACTATAATGCGGGGAATTCTAGCAATTCCATACAAGTCACCGTGACGCAGCAACCAGCGGGCATTCTCACTGCCAGCGCCAACGCGCCCTCGATGCTTCCGACGCAGAACCTGATAGTAACGGCCGATGTAGCTGGAGTGAGCGGACAGCCGACTCCCACCGGATACATCATTTTCTACGCTTATGGACCCGGCGGAAGTTGGAGCTCTAGCTGTACCTTGGCGAATGGTTCTTGCAGCTTTGATTTTTCGGGCGGGACATGGAGCCCAGGCACGGTCGACGTCGATGTGAGCTACAGCGGCGACTCCATATACGCGGGAAGCAGCACAGTCGTCCCGGTGACGATGCTGAATATGTTCACGGTGACGGCGGCGAGTTCGGTATCGTTTGCAGCAGGCGCGACCACGGGTGACGCGTCCACGCTCACGGTAACGCCGGCCAACGGATTTACCGGGCCAGTCTACTTTGCGTGCACGATCGCATATTATCCGCCGGGAGCGAAGAATCTTCCCACTTGCTCGGTTCCGGCATCGGTGAATGTGACGAGCGCCACGGCGGTGACCTCCGCCATGACGATTAGCTCGACGGGACCGACGACGGTTTCGCGCGCTGAAAAAATCAGCAGTCCGCGGTGGCTTGCGGCACAATCTCTTATTTTCGTTGGCGGGATTCTCGTGGTTGGACTGCCGCTGCGGAGAAGACGCGTTCGTCGCTACAGGACTGCTCTATGCTTGCTGATTGTGCTGGCGGGAAGCATGGCTTTGGTGAGCTGCGGCAGCAGTAGTGGGAGCAGCGGAGGTGGAGGTGGCCGGACGAACCCCGGCACGACGCCCGGGAGCTACAAATTTATGGTCGACGCCGCTTACACCCCGAACGTCAGTTCCACTACTGAGCCGCTTTTTTACAGTACTCCACAGGTGTTCGTGGTGAACGTTAATATCCAGTGAGCAGAGGGAGTGGATTGGGAAAGACAACTCGTTTTAGGACACGAAATCCTGTCCAGACGTTTCTTGACCCGCTATCGCCTTTTCACCACAACCCACTGCGCTGCCAACCTCGTAAGTAAATTGATTCCTGCCAAGGTAAATGCGACGACATGCAGATCATCTTCAGACAGTAGCCTCGGGATCGGTCTAAGCCGTTAACGGCAGTTATCGGCAAACAGGAGGACGACGAGGCAGGCTTTCGCCGTTACGGTCGTTATTCGACTGACTCACTCTCGTAGTCCTCCGGGATGTAGGGTGACTTGCAGCCCTGAAAATTGTTGTCGCCGGGATACACGACTCCTATCCACTGGCGTGGTGGTGGCGCCTGCAGCACGGCTTGGATCGATGCCGTACCTCCCGCCAGGGGTGCCGCCCCTAAGACGAACTGCGAGTTGGCGCTGTCGACGAAGGTGATGACCCCTGTCGGTACGCCGGTTGACGGCGGCACCTTTACGGCCGCCGTGAAGGTGGTGGACTGGCCTGCGGAAAACTGATTCGACGAGGAATTGATGACGCAGGTCGTAGCAACTTTCTTCTTGATGGTGAAAGTGACTTGCTGCGCCGCGAACGCATTCCCGTAAATGGTCAGGACGTACTGACCGGGTTGATATGCGCTCGTGTTGACCTGGTACTTATAGCCGACTCCGCTCTGGTAGGCGAAAGCACTGTTCAGGGCCAGGACTACCGTGGACTCCGGCATGCCGCTCGCGTTGCTCACCATTACAATCGTGAGGTTGGCAACGGCATCCGTAACAGATTTGTTAGGATTTGCGATCGAAGTAAGCTGAAACGTTGCGGGAATCCCAGCGCCAATGCCGAATACCCGAGGGTCAGTCGCGCGAAGCGGAGCCAGCAAGGTCAGGTTCCCGGCCCCCTGGGAGTTAGTCGTGCCTAAATCAACCGCGACAAATTCCGAGAAGCCAGTAGTCTTCGCCCTCACCCTGGGGTCAGAGTAACTGACAAAGATGTTAGTCCACTCATTTTCCCCGATGGGGGTGGTGAGGTAGCCGGGATTGATGATGGCTTGCGATGTATCAAAGGTGGTCTGCACCGCGATGGTGGGCGAGGCCTCACTCGGGCAGGCGATGGGGCTGCCACCTTCCGAACACGTCACCTGATCGTCCACGCAGTTACCTCCCGCGCCGGCGTAGACGATACACGTGGCTTTGGCAAATGGAGTGCCCGCCACGCGCTGCAAGAATTGGGCCTGTGTGATCTCGACTTCCTTAACCGTCATGTCCACCCCGGAGAAACTCGAGCCGGGCGGATACTGCACCGTAAAGTTGTTGGTTTCGAAGTTGAACACATTGGGCAGGGTCGGGCTCAAGACCTGCGGCGGGATAATTATTTCGGTGGGAGGGGCCGACGCAATCGCGACACCAATCGGCGCCGCACCGACCGCCACCGTGCTCGTGATTGTGTTGCTCGCCGTGGCAATCACGGAAACATTGTCGGCATTCAGGTTAGTGACGTACGCGGAAGCCCCATCCGTACCCAGTGCGACATGAACCGGGTTGCTGAGGCCTTCCACTGTAGCCACTACGCTGCTGGAGGCGGCGTCGATCACGGAAACCGTGTTGGAAGCACTATTCACCACGTACGCCATGCTGCTGTCTGGGCTGAAAGCTGCGCCGAATGGGCTCGTCCCAACCGGGATCGTCGCCGTCACAGTGTTACTGGCGACGGAAATAACCGAGACGTTGTTGCTTCCGGCATTCTCGACATACGCCAGGCTGCTGTTTGGACTCACTGCTACCCAACGAGGCCCCGTACCTACTGGGATGGTCTTTACCACCGTAGGGCGTGCTCCCACCGCAATGACCGAGACGGTGTTGGCTGCGGAATTGGTCACGTATGCGAAAGTCCCACTCGAGGTAACAGCCATCGCCACGCCGACCGGACTGGTCTGCACTGGCACGGTGGCGACCACGGTTTGGGAATCCGTCCCGATTACCGATACGCTGTTGGAAGATCCGTTCACCACATAGGCGGCAGTTCCGTCCGGAGTGAAAGCCACGCCAAAGGGAGACGACTGAACTGGAATTGTGGCCACGACCGTGCTGCTCGCGGCGCTGATCACCGACACATTGTTGCCGTGATTGTTGGTAACGTAAACCTGTGTCTGATCGGGTGAGATAGCGACTCCCCAGGGTCCGGAACCTACGGGTATAGCGGCAACCGGCAACGACGTTGGGATATCAAACATGGAAAGGGTGTTGCTGTTTATATTGGCCACGTAGGCAAACGGACCTGTGGCCGAAACAAACCCGTGTTCGAATCCTTCCGCGTCGACGTATGCGCCAGCCAGTTGCCCGGCATCATTGATGTCCTCAACAGCCAGGCCACCGACTGCGGCGGAGAAATTAATAGTCGTGAAAGTGCCGTGGTTGTCTTCGAATCCCAGTTCGTTAGAAGTTTCAGTGGCTAAGTAACCGCCGGCAATTTGGCCGCCGTTGTTAATACCATAGCCATCGGTGAGAAATGCACCGGGATAGTCGAATGAAGTGAACTTCCCATTCTGGAAAAGAAAACCATGTTCATTTCCGCTGGAGTCGTCGTAATAACCGACCATCGCTCCCACATTATCGACCTTCAGAATGTTAGTAAGAATGGATCCGGGGAAGTCTACGGTGCTGTAAACGCCGGCGCTCAGGAGGAAGCCGTGCGTGTGCTCCTTGGCATCGGTAAAAAAGCCCACAATCTGACCCACATTATTGATCCCTTCGGCATACGTCAGAGTTGTACCGGGTGGATCAATCGTCGTGAACACGCCGTTGCTAAATAGGAATCCGTGGTTAGTGATCCCCTTCGCGTCGAAGTAGCGCCCCACGAGATCACCGTTGTCGTTGATTCCCCAAACTGCGGTCCCCAGGGAATCAGGAAAATTGATAGGCGTAAACATTCCGTTTTGGACCACAAAACCGTGGTAAACACCTTCAGTGTCGACGTATCGGCCTGCCATCTCCCCTTGGTTGTTAATCTGGCGCACCTCATTCAGCGTGCCACCGGGGTAATCGACAGTGATGAAGTTCTGGGCCTGCGCTGTTTGCGACGCCAAAATGCCCGCAGCAATTACGATGACAAGATTAAGAAACGCGATACGATTCGTAGGTCTGGCGAGCATGTTCCCTCCCGTCGACGTCCTTGAAAGTGAGCCCTCTTGCTATTTTGAAAAGCTGTCAAAATGAAGACGGAAGAATGCCGCGCAAGCGTGGGGGAAGCCTGCAGATATGTGGGGCAAAAGTATGCGTCTCAATGGATCGGGTGTCACCTCCCCGAACGGGCTACTTCTTAGAGCGCAGCCGCTTTGCGTGCGATGAGATCGAATCCCTTCTCTTTGGCATCTTTCTCCAACTGCTGAAGGCGGACGCGGGAGGCTGCGGATTTTCCGGATTTCAACTCTATTTCTTCAACTGCCAGGCGAGATTCCAGTTGGTCACCGACATAGCCTGACTTAGTTGCCTTGACCAAGGCCTCTTTAAGGAGGGCTTTAGCCGCGCCGGTTTGTTGGGATGTACTTTCGGCGCGCGCCCTGGCGGCGGCGAATGCGAGTTTCACACTCAGATTCTGGCTTTTTGCGGCGATCGGGACGACTTTGCTCACTTCCTTCAAGGCCGCGTCATTCTTGCCGACCGCCAGCAGAGCGCGCACCAGCGCGACGCTGGCAGTAATCTGTTCGTCGTTTTTGCGCGCACTCTCAAACTCGTGGAGAGCTTCCCGGGCGGGTCCTTCCGCCGCGTCGGGATGGCCTTCTTCGATGGCCAATTCGGCGATCGCTACGCGGGTGGAAACGATTGTGTCCTTCTCCCCCAACTCGTTGCGGAGGGCCAGAGCCTCCTCATAATCTTTGTGCGCTTGCTTGAAATCCGCCGCTTTCAGGTCCAGGCTTCCAAGACCCGCGAGGGCGTAAGCTGCCATGCTCTTATCCCCCGCGGCGCGGGTGAGGTTTAGAGCTTTTTCGTAGTTTTCCCGCGCGCCCGGTAGATCACCCAGATGTTGCAGCGCATCGCCAAGGTCGATGAGCTTGTCGCTGGAGGGATTGGCTTGTCCGCCAGCAAGATCGAGGGCTACGGCCTGCTCCAACATCTTCTTGGCCGCAGCCGAATCACCTTGCGCATCGAGCACGGTTCCAATGCCTGTCAGTGACAATGAGATACCGTTTTGATCATTAACTTCACGCAAGAGTGTGAGCGCCTGGTCGTAAGTCTTCTTGGCCCCTGCAAGGTCGCCCTCGTTTTGCATAATACCCGCGATGTTAATCAGCGCCATCGCGTAGTTGTTGTGGTCGCTTATCTCGCGGAAGATGGGGAGAGCCTTTTCATACATTTTCCGGGCTTGCTCCGCATCTCCCTGCTGACCGAGGACGTTTGCCATGTTGTTAAGCGCGGAAGCTTCTGCTTTGCGATTCCCGACCTCGCGCGCAATGGCAAGTTCATCGTTGAATTTGCCGAGGGCCCCGGGATAGTCACCACGATCGACCAGCACCTGGCCGGTCACTTCGAGTGTGCTGGCGAAGCCGTAGCGGTCGCCGACTGTTTGGTAGATGCGTCCAGCTTCCTCGACAGCGGTCATGGCACCGGCTGGGTCGCCCAGGTTCTCCAGGCCGTATCCCTGGCGATACAGCGCGCGGGCCAGAAGCAGTCTCGCGTTCTGGGCTCTTGCCTTCTGTGCTGCCTGAACAGCAGAAACCTGGCCCTGTTTGAAGTCCCCGAGTGACGCCCAGGCTTCGGAGGCAGCCACGTCGATTCGCGCATCGTCGCCCGCCGACGGCAGGCGGCGCAGCGATTCCACAGTCGCCAACGCTTCTTTGCCTTTTCCCCCGCGCGTTTGCGCGCGGGCTAGAAGTAGGCCGTATTCAAGGTTGTCGGGGAAGAATCCAAAAAGGGTCCGGTAGATCTCGGCTGCGTTGTCCCACTCTTTCGAAGTTTCGCGGTACCGGGCTTCGATCAGCAATCGGTCCTCGCGGGAGAGTGATGCGGAAAGTTCGTACGCGCTCTTTGCCGACAGACGTGCCTTCTCGTCATATCCAAGAAGAGCCCAAGCGGCGGCCAGGGCCGAGTGGGCTAAGGCATGATTTGGATCCAATGCCACGGTTCTTTGCAGCAGGTCACGAGCTGCGATGGCGTCGCCGACGCGCAGCTTTGCCAAGCCTTCCGCGTAGAGTTTTGAAGCTTCCGGAGTCGACGGCAAGGCGGCACGAACGCCAGCCTGGTCTTGCGAGTTCAGCTGTCCGGCATCGCACTTTTCTCGTAACTGGGTTCCGGCACGGCTGACCAAATCAAACAGATCGGTTTCGTCCCCGGTCTCCTTCACCGAAATCAAAGTTTCACCTGCTGCCACGTCTTGCAGATGAAGATCGACGCGGAGCTTGCCGCCGGACAAGTCCACGTAGGAACCGAGCACCACCAAGTCCGCACCGAGGGTTTTGCCTACCTGGGACAAGATCTGCGCATTCAGGGTGTCTGAGTCCGGTAGCGAAAGATTCATCTTCATTTGCGCCACTTCCTCGCCCCGGATGGTCCGCAATTTCTCGCCCGCCGCGAGTTCGGTGGTTAACATCTCCGGGAGGGCGGTCGAGAGCCATGCCGCTTCGGGACGAGACGTGGAGTTCTTAAAGTTCAGGACGGCCACAGTGCGCCGCCGGCTAAGTGGTATGGCGGCAGGTTTCGCCGCCTGGGGCTTCTCCCGAAAATGTAAGTACGAAAGCGCTCCAACCACGAGCAGAACGACCACGGCGACAACAGCGGCTGCGGCTCTTATATTTGTCTTTGGCTTCGGTGGTATAGGAATCGGAGTTGCCCCTGGAACCGGGCCAAGGGGCACCTGCGAAATCGGCATGGTCAGGCGGTCGAGGTCGACCCGCAACTCCCGGGCAGATTGATAGCGGCGTTCCGGATCTTTGTCGAGGCATTTGAGAATTACCACCTCCAGCCCCGGAGAAATCTTAGGATTCAGAGCGCTCGGCATCTCCGGCGGCTTGTTCATGATGGCATCGATCAAACGCGGAACTTGCGCGAACGGAAATGGACGGCGCCCCGTCACCAATTCATACAGGACCGCACCAGCCGACCAGATATCGGAGCGCTGATCGGTCAACTCTCCTCGCAATTGCTCTGGCGACATATAAGGAAGAGTGCCGGTAACGTCTTTGCTGTCGCTAATGCTCGCGGTGACGCTCAGGTCGGTTTCCTGGCGTACGAACTGCGCCAGCCCGAAATCGAGAATCTTCAGTCGATTGTCCTCGGTTAAACGCATGTTGGCCGGTTTCAGATCGCGATGAATGACGCCATGCTCATGCGCGCTGGCCAGACCGTCGGCCAATTGGAATCCCAAACGCAGGACTTCTTTTTGCGTCAGTGGACCGGAAGCTAGGCGAGCATCGACGGCCACGCCACCGACATATTCCATGACTAAAAAATCCAATCCCTCCTGGCTGCCGAATTCGTAAACTGTTCCGATGTTGGGATGATTCAACTTGGCGAGAGCCAGCGCCTCACGACGGAAGCGCTTTCGGGCCGCTTCGTCGGCAAGCATGCCAGGTGGCAGGACCTTGACGGCTACGTCACGTTCAAGTTGCTGATCCGAAGCGCGGAAAACGAGCCCCATTCCGCCGGCTCCGATTTGCTCGAGTACGCGGTAATGGCCAAGAACCTGCCCGACAATTGGGGTTTCCGGCGCCATTAGGCGGGAATCTTACCCCCTGGGGAAATCGTGGTCAACGCAGCACATCGGAAACTCGTGGACGGCTTTCCCTCGTACTTGGGCAGCTTGGTCGCAGAGATTATTTTTGTCGCGCGTTCAGCCTGTCGAGGGCGCGCTTCAACTCCTCAAGCTTCATTCCAGCTTCGCCAAGTTTGCCTTCCGCGGTCAGGCGCTGGTAGTCAGCAAGATCTTTGGCGGCTTCCGCAATGAGCGCGTTGAGGTCGGCTGCGGACTGGGGCGAAACGGCGGATGCCGTCGTGCCTCGCGCCGGTTCCGCCCCTGCGCTTAGCGAGGGGGCGGTCAAGGACGAGACCGCTCCGCCAAAAAGCGACGCCATTGCCGACTCGAACGTTGGGCCATAGGCGAGCTTGTCTTGCAGTGCAAGCACGACCAGACGCAACTCCGGCATGGGACTGCGCTCGGCCTGCAGGTAAATCGGTTCCGCATACAAAAGTGCGCTTCCGGTCGGAATCACGAGCAGGGCCCCGCGCCGCACATGCGAGCCTTGCTGATTCCACAGCGTCAACTGGCCAGAAAGTTGCGCGTTTTGATCGATTCGCGCTTCGATTTGCAGTGGTCCGTCGACTAGCTTCGTTTTAGGAAAGTTGTAGACCACCGACGTACCGTAATTGGCTCCATCGCTGCGCCCCGCAATCCAGCCAATCAGATTGTTGCGGTTAGCGGGGGTGAAGGGAAGAATCTCCACAAACTCCTCGCCGTGTTCGCCCGGCAGTTTCATCAGCACAAAATTGGGCTGCACCGCTTGTGTCGTTTGCTCGCCTCCTGAGCTCATGCCGACTTCGGTAGCGATCGTCCACAGATCTTCACGGTTGTAGAAGGCCTCTGGATCCGTCATGTGATACAGGCCGTAAGCTTCCGCCTGCAGCTTAAGGAGCAGTTCGGGGTAGCGCACATGTTTGCGCAGTCCCGGCGGCATCGTGGACGCATCTTTGAACAGGCTGGGAAAGATGCGGCGGTATGCGGCAATGATCGGATCGTCGGTGTCGAACACGTAAAATGTCGTCGTGCCATCATAGGCGTCGATGACCACTTTCACACTGTTCCGCATGTAGTTAATGAAATTGTCGTCGAGAGGATAATGGCTCGAATACGGATAGCTATCTGAAACCGTGAACCCATCCAGGATCCACGACAGCCGGCCATCGTCGCCGAGCACGATGTACGCATCCGGATCGTAGGTGAGGAACGGCGCTAATATCGAGACGCGGTCGCGAATGTTGCGGCGCATCAGCAGGCGGCTATCCTTGTCCACGTCATCACTGAACGGTAGCTTCGCGAGGTCGTTTTGCTGGAGCGCGATAATGATGCGCCGGAGAAAGCCGCCAAGGATAATTCCACCCTTGCCTTCGTATGACGTGAGATTGTTGGTGGCACCTTGCGGGTAGTTGAATTCCTTCTGCCGCGTCTTAACGTAGACGTCGGTATTGGTCATCTCGCCGAAGTAAATCTCTGGGCGGGTCACGCTCAGACCGGGCACCGTGCTGTGGACCGGCATGTTGCTTAGCAGGAGCGTGGGCAGCCCTTCCGGAGTGAATCCATTGACCGGATTCATTGTGATGCCGTAGCCGTGAGTGTAGATCAGTTTATCGTTGATCCAGTTCCGGCTACTCTCGGGGAGCTTATCGACATTCAGCTCGCGCGCGGCGAGCATTACCTCGCGAGTCGTGCCCTCAAGGTCATAGCGGTCAATATCGATATCGGGGAAATCGTAGTAGGTGCGAATTTCCTGAATCTGACGCAACGTGTCCTGGAGTGCGCGCCAGTCCCACAGCCGGATGTTCTGAAGCGTAGCCTGATTGTTCGAGGGGTCAGCCGCCTCGACAGTCGTATCCGCGGGAAACTCGCGCTGCGTGACTCGGTTCAATCCGTAGGCCTGGCGCGTCCAGGTGGTATTGAAGACAATGTAGGGCTTCTCGCGAACCAGCTCGTTCGGTTTAACTATAAAGCTGCTGACGTACCAGGCGACTGCTTGAACCGCCAGATAACAGACCGCGGCCGGAACAATCGCGCCAACCAGCCAGCGCCCGCGTGGCAATCTCAAGGCGTTCGCCGCTGCGATCCCGGCGCCAAGAACCAGGGCCACGCAAAGGATGAGCATCCCGGTGAGCGTAACGTGCGCGTCCGTGTAGGTCACACCGCCGAAGATCGTATGATCCTCGAGCAATAACTCGAAACGGCTGACGTAGACGCGCATGGCGAGGATTAGCAACAGAAACGCAAACGCGATCGAGACCCCGCGCCAAGGCAACGTAACATGAGGGCTGAGACGCCCGGCAAGCGCTCGCGCTCCGCCCGCGATGAGGATAAAGAGAACGGCCAGAGCACTGGTGATGACGGCCAGCGTAAGCAGCCAGCCGAGGATGAGCTGCCATGCGGGTAGGGTGAAGAGAAAGAAGTTCAGAGGCTTGCCAAAAATCGGGTCTGCCAGGGTAGCAGTACTGCTGGGCGTGTACCGAAAGAGCGCGAACGTCGTCCACTCCGCCATCATAGCGGCGCCGCTTGCAGCAGCGATGGTGACCGATACACCGAGCGCGATGAGCCGTAGAACCGGCTCGACCGGTAGCTTCACCGGCTGTCCACCGATGATAATCGTTTGACCGTCCGGCAAATCGGAAAGATGTGCCCGCTTCAGGGCCAGGAACGATCCATACAGAATGACAAATGTGGCCGCTGCGAAAACCGTAAAGATTTCCCACCGAAGACTCAGTGTTTTCCAAAAGACGCCCCCATAGCCGAGCGACCTGAACCAGAGCAGGTCCACGTAATAAGACAATGCGGTCCGACCGCCGAAGAAGATCACGGCAAGCACGACTAGAACAAGAACGAAACGGCGGCGGCGAGGCTGCGACGGGCGCATCCGCGGCCAGTCAATGGACTGGGGCATTGCTCTCCTCTTTTTTCACCCACTGCATTCAGTTATCCGCATGATACTCCCTCCTATTCCGCAGGTTGTGATTTGCTCCGCATCGCACCGTTGCACGATAAGAGTAGCAAGGCTACCGAAGCATGCACTTCAATCGGCAGCACGTGCATTGCACTCTAGGAAAATCATTTTGAAACTGTCGAAACCGTGCGATCTGGTGTAGCATCCATTGGGCGAGGGTTACCTGACCATGAGTACAACCCCGACAAGAGATGCTACTTCGTTGAGAAACGACGGAACCGAAGTGACCTGCCAGGCTCAAGCGGCGAATGGTCTCGCAATCGTGCGGCTCACGATTGGGGCTATGTTTGTGTGGGTTTTCTTCGAGAATCTTGGGAAAAGACTCTACACCCCAGGAGGCTATGCAAATCTAATCAACTACTACATTAAAGCGGGTCACTCGCCGGCTATCTGGAAAGCTGTGATGCAAACAGCCGCGAGCCATGCTGCAATGGCGGCACCAATGCAAGCGCTGACCGAGATCTCTCTCGGCGTATTGCTGGTCATCGGGCTGCTTACGCGTCCGGTCGCTTTTATAGCGTTTCTCTACCTTGGGAGCCTTTGGATGTCAGAGTGGGGCACAGCGTGGATCTGGGAATTGCTGGTTCCGGTGCTGGCATCGCTTGGGCTTGCAGTGGGACGCGCGGGCGGAGCGTGGGGCGTGGACGCATGGCTGGCGCAGCGGTGGCCGTCCGCTCCGTGGTGGGTGCTTTGAGCTAGGATTCCGTGCGAGTGTCCGTCGTTATTCCTACACATAACGAAGCACAGGCCATTGGGCGTGTGCTTGCCGATCTCCCTCCTGATCTCGTGACAGAGGTCATTATTGTCGACAGCAACTCAACCGACGGCACCCCGGAAATCGCGGCGAAGATGGGAGCTCGCGTCGTCGGCGAACCAAGGCGCGGATATGGGCGAGCTTGTTTGACAGGGCTCGCGAGCGCAGAAAATCCTGATGTGGTTGTCTTCCTCGACGGCGATTACAGCGATCGTCCGGCGGAACTGCCGCTTCTTCTCTCACCCATCGCCGAGGCACGCGCGGATATCACACTGGGTTCGCGTCTTGGGGAGCAACGTATTCCCGGGGCACTGCCGTGGCATGCGGCGTTCGGCAATTGGCTCGCCGCCAGCTTGATCAACCTTCTTTATGGGCTGAAGATCAGCGACCTTGGCCCGTTCCGTGCCGCGCGCGCCGACGTTCTCCGCGAGCTCGCTCTACGAGAGGACACCTACGGCTGGGCCGTGGAAATGATCTTGAAAGGCGCTGTTGCGGGATTTCGCATCGTAGAAGTCCCAGTAAGCTACTACCCGCGTATCGGGAAATCAAAGATCAGCGGCACGGTCAGAGGTACGGTGGGGGCGGCATGGTTCATTCTCAGCCGGATAGTGCGCTATTATTTCCGCCATCAAAGAGCCGGAACGCCACGATGAGCGTGAGACCTGGCTGAGCGCATTTTATGGAGTCCTTCGATCCGACGAGCCGTCGCCCATGCACGAGCGATTGCACACTGGTCATCATGGCCAAAGCTCCGAAGCCGGGCATGGTCAAGACGAGGTTGTCGCAGTGTGTTCCGTTACCTGCTGTCGCCACGTTTTATCGCTGCCTTCTTGACGACACACTGGCGTTGGCGCAGTCGCTAGGCAATATCGAGATTGCTATTATGTGCCCCGCTTCGGATGTGGAGGATCTCGCGCGGCTGGCGGGCGACGTCGCAAGTGTTGTCGCACAAACTGGTGAGGGACTGGCTGCCGGCCTTACTTCGGTGTTTGCGTACTTCACTGGGACAGGCCGGCGGCGCGTCATCGCGTTCAACAGCGACAGCCCACATCTGCCGGCATCCGTGCTGGAGAAAGCATTCGAGGCGCTCGCCACTTGCGACGTAGTTGTGGGACCGACATACGACGGAGGCTACTATCTGGTCGGAAGCAAAGCCAACTATCCCGGACTTTTCATGGGCGACGGAATGGGAACGTCGAATGCGCTGGAGAGGCTGCTCGAACGCGGCCGCTCCTTCGGTCTTTCTGTACGTACCGCAGAGGTTTTTTACGACATCGACGTGGCCGCTGACTTGATTCGGCTGGACGAGGAACTGAGGCTCTTTCCATCACGAGCGCCACGAACGGCGGCCTGGTTGGCACAGTGGAGGGAAGCAGTGGAGCAACTCAGACCCGCCAGCGGAGACTTGTGAGGTTCACTCCATCCGGCAGAGTCTACATTCTAGGCGCCGTCATGCTCGTGTCGCTCACGATATGCGCGCGCAAGTTCGGCAGCCTGGGCGCACCATCTTTTCTCTTTCCACTGGCGATTGCCGGCGTTGCGTACCTGCTTGCCATCTTTGAATTTTTTCACACCCCTGCGTTTCCCAAACGGGTCGTCGTCATCGGACTCTTGCTTTCTGCTCTCTGGCATGTTCAATATCTACGACTGCCACCGGGCGCGGATGATGACATTCACCGATACGTTTGGGATGGTCGCATACAGCGATTAGGCTATAACCCCTATCTCGTTGTCCCCGGTGACCCTCGGTTCAGCAAATTGCATACGACCGAGACTCGCACCCTGAACAATCCGAATTTGCCGAGCCCCTATCCAGCAGGCGCGGAGCTTTTCTTTCGCGCGATAACTGCGATTCACGAGTCCACCTTTGCGCTGAAAGTGGCTTTTGTCGTTTGCGACTTCGTGATTGTTTTCGTGCTGCTCGAAATCTTGCGTAGAAGTGGTCAGGGAACGCATTGGGTTCTGGCGTATGCCTGGCATCCTCTGCTCGCCACCGAAGTGGCGGGAAGCGGTCACATCGATATTCTCGGCGCGTTGTTGCTGTTGCTCTCCTTCATGGCGCTGGGACGGCGCTGGCGTGCAGCCGCGACTCTGTCGTTTGGGCTGGCAGTGGCTGTGAAAATCCTCCCGATTGTGTTATTGCCGCTTTACTGGAAGCGCGTGCGTGTGCGCGATGCCGCATTGACGGCAATCGTAGTCGTACTCCTCTATGTACCATTCCTTGACCACGGACGGATTCCACTCGGCTCACTGGGTAATTATGTCCATAGTTTTTGGTTTAATGATCCAGTGTTTGCACTGCTCGAGCGGGTTGCAGTTCCGGAGCTTATTGCAGGATTGGCTGTTCTCGTCGGTATTCTTACCGCGGCCTGGTTCAGAAGAAAGTTCAGAAGAAAGTTCAGAGAAAAGTCGGAGGCAGCGTCTGCGGAGGCGTTTGCGTGGCCCATGGCTGCGTCGCTTCTATGCGCACCGGTTGTTTATCCGTGGTACCTCCTCTGGATGCTGCCTTTTCTGCGGTCGCGCTCGACGCTGCCGATCATCATCTGGAGTGTGAGCATTCTCCCGACTTATTACGTTTGGCATCTGCGCGCGATTGGGCAAGCGTTTATCGTTCCTGGCTGGATTTTGCTGCTGGAATATGGATCCGTCGCTCTTGCCGTCGCACTTGTCTGGTCGCGCCGCATGAGGGAATCCAGCGACGCCAACGCGAAATCGGAGTAGACTATGCCGCGCCGAAAATTCCGTGTCCGAAAGACTTTCTAGGATATCTAGATGGACTGAATTCAATCTTGAAAAGGGGAGACTTCCATGACAGAACCGAGCCGCGTTTCTAAGATTCGGTTGTTGACTTTCGCTGTGGTGGCCCTTACCGCAACCTCCTTGGCGCAGACCCGGCCGCCCATTCTTGAACAAATCGCCAAGACCTACGGCCTTGATTCGTGGAGTCAGGTTGAGGCAATCCGCTATACCTGGAACGGGGAGATAACCGGACTCTTCAAAGCTTCCCGCAAGTGGGAGTGGGAACCAAAGACTGGCAAGGTTACCTATGAGGGGATGGACAAAGACGGCAAGCCCGTGAAAGTTACCTACATGCGTTCTGAGATCAACGACGACACGAAGAAGCAAACCGATGCCGGTTTCACCAACGACAATTATTGGCTCCTGTTCCCGTTACATGCCTACTGGGACACGAGCGCCGCCGTGACCGATGAAGGTATGAAGAAACTGCCGGCGGGGACCGGATCAGCCACGCTGGTCTCGGTGAAATATGGATCAGAACTCGGCGGCTACACGCCCGGCGACACCTGGGATCTTTACGTCGGCAAAGACAAGCGCGTTGAGTATCTCGTGTTCCATCACGGCGGGGACAAAAAGCCGAGCGTGGTCAAGGCAACCTGGACGGGATACAAGAAGGCGGGTCCCTTGCAGATCTCAACCGAGCATCGCGGCACCGCAGACGGCAAACCGCTGCACATCTTTATTTCGGGGCTGGCTGTGAAGTTGGCGGGGTCGGATGCCTGGATCGAGGCGAAGTAGACGAAGGGGCGAGAACCGGAGAAAGTGATCGAATCAAATTACCGGGCGATCACGACCGTAGTACATGAACTGCTCACTTTGGGCAGATCGCGATCAGCGGCCATGTGGACCTCGAGCCGCGGGCGCTCTCGGCGAACGATCGGACAATAGAAGTCCGGTTGCAGCAGAGCGCCCTGCAACTGTCGCCGTCCGGCACATCCGCCGTGGCATGACTCCCGGAAATCGCAAGGCTCGCAGTCGGGCGGAATAGTTCGTACCTGCTCGAAAGGCTTTGAGTTCAGAATGTCAGCGCCCACCGATATCAAATCCGAAAGCGGCTCGCCCGACCCCGGCCAATAAACGCACGGTTGTATTGTGGCTCGAGGCGTCGTCCGCACAGTGCTTACACCGCAACCGGTTCGCAGAGGTGGGAGCCCTGCCATTGCGCGAACCAGCGGTTCGCCAATGGCGATCATGTCAGTCTCCGCAAAAAGTTTCCGAAAGCCCTCCCAATATTCCGCGTAGCTCAGCGCATAAACATCTGATCGGACAGCCTGATACACGTTCACTCGCAAGGGAGCATCAAACTGTTTGGCGACTCGCGCCACCTCCACCAGGCGCAGATAGTTTGGCTTCATCATGACGGCTACGATGGTGACCGCCACTCCCAGCTTCACACATCGCTTTGCCTGTTGATGGATGAGTTCCCAATTCCCGTCCCCACGCTGCGTATCCTGTTCCGCTTGCGTCGGGTAATCGAGAGAGAACTCTATGTCGTGGAAGGCACGCAGTTCCTCGTCTTCAAGAACTGCAACACTATGACCGTTCGAAGTGATAGTTAGCTTGACGGGCTTCGTTTGCAGGTAAGCCAGTATCGCTTTGAAGTCGGGATGCATTCCGTTCTCACCCGTGCCAAGATTCACCGAACTCACTGGCAAAGCTTCCATGATCGCCATCACTTGATCGAGTGAAAGACGATCCGCGCGAGTCGGATCGCGGTAGCAGAAGGCGCAAGTGAGATTACATTCGTTCGTGAGCCCCAGCCCGAGCGCGATGCCGGCATCTGGTGTCGCCGCGCGAGATCGGGATGACGAGGACTGAGCTGTCACGTTGTTCATTCGTCCACCTGCCCAACCGGAGCTGCGGGATGTGCCAGGTAATGCGTATAGCGGGCGATGGCGGCGAACTCCGGTCGCGCGCCCAGCTTGCGCTCTAGCACAAAAATGCGCTCATACTCATGATTTCGGGAAACACTTGTCGGCAAAAAGTCAGATACGATCCGTATACCAAGCTCGGCGTTTATCGCGAGCGAAGATGCTGCGAGCATGGAATGCAGGCTTTCAGGCGTAAAGAGCCGCGCTGTGCCCCCATACAGGGATTCGTTTACCGACTCAGCAGTTAGGTTGCCTTCAGCCGCGGCCAGGTCTCCATTTTGTAGCGCTGCCTTTAACACCTCGCCTCGCTGATTGCGCACCAAAATCGACATTATGCTGGATGAACCTCGCAACAAGTGAGCAGCGCTCCGCAAGACAGCTCGCGGATCGCCAACGTATTCCAGAGTATTGTGGCAGAGAATGACATCGAAAGATCCCACTTCGAACAAGTGTGACAATTGGGCGCCCTCGCCCCGCGTCACCGTGATCTTCTCAGTTAGTTTCGCTTCCTGCGCGGAGCGCTTGGCGAAATCCAGCATCGCGGGAGACGAATCCAGCAACGTGACGTGAAGGCCAAGTTGCGCCAGACGCAACGCCATAGCGCCGGTCCCGCACCCCACATCCAGAGCGCGCAAAGAACGTGGGTCCCGCGGCAGAAATTCCTGCAAGTTGGCAAAGGCGAGATCCAGGCGCAGTCGGCCTTCGGGCGTCTCGAGGTAGGCGGCGTATTTTTCCGCGCCGCTGTGGAAGCGTTCGGCGTCGAGACTGGTGTCCATCTTCTTCATGCACCACTTACCCGAATGCCTGCCGCTTTAATCGCAGGTAAGTACCCGAGCGTATACCCAATGGATTAAGAACGACAAGTCAGCCATTGAGAATCAATCGCTGTCGCTGCCGGGGGACGAACAAACCAGAGGTCATTCCGGGCCGTAAGTCGGCTTCGGGTTTTTCCGACGATTTGCGCGGAACCTCGGGATTCGCGTTCCAAGTCCGGAAAGGGCAGCCACTTACTTCCTCTGGTTCTCAAAGAACGGCGTTCCTACTTCGCAGTGGCCGAACAAACCGAGTCGATAGCGACAGCTTCAGGGTTGGGAAAATAATGACGTTGAAAGTAGACAGCCACGTTGACGAGTGCGATCATGACGGGTACTTCAACCAGTGGCCCAATGACAGCCGCGAATGCAGCTCCTGAGTTGATGCCAAATACCGACACTGCGACTGCGATCGCCAATTCAAAATTGTTAGATGCGGCCGTGAATGCCAGGGTGGTGGTCTTGGAATAGTCCGCGCTCAATCTCTTGCCCATGTAAAAGGACACCAGAAACATCAGCACGAAGTAAATCAAGAGCGGCACGGCGATGCGCAGGACGTCCAAGGGCAGACGAACGATGTACCCACCTTTTAGAGAGAACATCACCACAATCGTGAATAGCAGCGCAATCAGTGTCAGCGGGCTGACACGGGGAACGAAGTTGCGGATATACCAATCCTTCCCCTTAGAACGAACCAATACGGTACGAGTCAGAAATCCGGCGAGAAACGGGATTCCGAGGTAAATAAAAACACTCTTCGCAATCTCCGCTATCGACACATTAACGATGGTGCCCCGAAGGCCGAGCTCGGCGGGGAGAACCGTAATGAAAACCCAGGCATAGAGCGAGTAGAAAAAGACCTGGAAGAGAGAATTAAAGGCCACTAGGCCAGCGGCATATTCCGTATCGCCTCGCGCCAGTTCGTTCCAAACGATGACCATCGCGATGCAGCGTGCGAGACCGATCATGATTAGTCCAGCCATGTATTCCGGATATCCGCGCAGGAAGACAATCGCCAGAACGAACATCAGAATCGGCCCGACCACCCAGTTCTGGACGAGTGAAAGGCCCAGCACTTTCTTGTTGCGAAAGACCTCGTGAAGATTCTCATATCGCACCTTCGTGAATGGTGGATACATCATTAAGATCAACCACGCCGCGATTGGAATGGAAGTCGTCCCGATGTTGAAGCGATTCAGAAACGGCACGACTCCGGGCATAAGCCAGCCCAGTACAACCCCCGCGACCATCGCGGCGAAGATCCACGCAGTCAGATAGCGATCGAGAAAACTGAGACGATTGCTTGATTTCATTTGTGATGCGACCAGCAAAGCGTCGAAGTGGGGCTTTTTGGCGAAAACCTGTTGCTACTCTTTGGCAACGAGTGTCATCGTCTGTCCGATATTGTCGAGCTCCCTCTTGAGGGCAAGGCTGTCGAGAGTATTCAATGGAAGACAGAGCAGTAGACTGATTCTGCGCTCTAAAATAAAAAACGCCTCGCGAAACGCTCGTTCTACTTCCGCTCCGGTTCCATGAACGGCCGCTGGGTCTGGAACGCCCCAATGGGCGGTCATCGGCTGTCCGGGCCAGATTGGACAGACCTCTTTCGCTGCGTTGTCGCAAACTGTAAAAACAAAGTCCAGCTTGGGAGAGCCGGGCAGAGAGAATTCATCCCATGCCTTGCTGCGCAAACCCTCGATTGGCAGGCGGGCCATTTCGAGCTGTCTCAGGGCTTCCGGACGAACCGTTCCGGAGGGACGACTTCCGGCGCTGTAAGCCTTGAAATTGGGCCGGCCTTTGGAGTTGAGAATGGCCTCAGCCATGATCGACCGCGCGGAGTTGCCGGTGCACAGGAATAAAGCGTTGTAATGTCCTTGCATACTCGTTCTCTCCTAGTTGCAGCAGGTCGGTGCGCAACACACTTTCGATCCCCCATTTGCGGGCTTGACGGCCCGAACGAAGGCGCTCAGGAATTTACCATCTACCTCCGGTGCAATCGCGTCGACATCGACGCCAGCCGCCGCGAGAAATTCACGCGCATCTTCTGCCCGATAAATTCGCGTCGGCTCGATGTCGATTTGCTCAAAACCCGCTGCGGAGAGTTTGCTGCGATATTCATCATCTCCGAGCGCCCCCGCCACACACCCGACCCACAGTAGTACGCTTTGGCGGATTTGCGGGGCGATTGCGCCTCTGGTAACAACATCGGAAACCGCAATGCGGCCGCCCGGTTTCAGCACGCGAAATGCTTCTCGCAATACACGGTCTTTATCCGCCGAAAGGTTGATCACACAATTCGAGATAACCACGTCGATCGAGTTGTCCGGCAGAGGGATATGTTCGATCTCGCCTTTTAGGAACTCGACATTTTCCGCACCCGCTTTGCGCTTGTTCTCATTGGCAAGCGCCAGCATCTCGTCCGTCATATCAAGACCGTATGCCTTACCGGTGGGCCCGACACGCCCCGCCGAAAGCAGGACATCTACTCCGCCTCCCGAACCGAGATCCAGAACGACTTCTCCCGCGTTCAATTTCGCCAATGCGGTTGGATTTCCACATCCTAACGAGGCGAGCATGGCCTCCTCAGGAACCTGGCCCGCCTGGGAGAAGTCGTACAGATTGGAAGTGATCGGGTCGCAACCTAACCCGCTTGCTGCAGTGGCTCCACAGCAACTACTTCCGCCGCTCTTCACGCGCAGGGCTGCCTGGCCATACTTTTCTTTGACTACGTTCTTAATATCGGCATTGCTCATGGTGACCCTCCTCCTATTTACAAAGCTGAACGATGTTTTGCGGTTTGACTGCTTTGTTTCGAGTGCAGCATTCGGCGTAGAGGAATTGCAGAAGTTCCTGGAGCGCCTCCGTGTTGGCCGTGTACCGCAAGAACGTACTCTCGCGGCGGACGTTCACGAGACCTTCGTTCTTCAGCTTTTCCAGGTGGTGCGAAAGCGTGGAGTTCGGAATGTCCAACTCGGATTGGATATCGCCTACGACCAAGCCGTCGGGATGCGCGGATAGCAGCAATTGCATGATGCGAAGGCGTGGTTCGGTACCCATTGCGGAGAGCATGTCGGCGTACTTTGCCACGTGCTCGGTGTTTTTCTGGCCGGATGCTACTGGCATGTTTCGATAATTGCAGAAATATGGGGAGGCGTCAAGCAGAAGCCGGCTTCGAGGAGATTTCCAGTGATCTCCTCCAATCCCATTTCTGGATAGCTTCCGCTTAGCCGACTATCCGCCCGGGAACTGCAGTGAGACGTCTCTTCCTATCCACGGCACCATCTGAGCCTGTATTGGCTTACCAGATGCGCACGCGGTCGGCGGGCGCGAGGTAAAGCTTATCTCCTGGCTGCACGTTGAAAGCTGCGTACCAGGCGTCGATATTGCGCACTGTGGCGGCGCGGTACTCCGCTGGGGAGTGGGAGTCGGTCAGCACCCGCTGGCGTAACAAAGCCTCCCGCGTTTTCGATCCCCAGTTCTGGCCGAAGGCGATGAAGAACTGCTGGTCACCGGAAAAACCGTCTTGCGTGGGCGCGGTCTTGCCGGCGAGAGAACCACGATATCCGTCATAGGCAGCGGAGATACCGGCGACATCGGCGATATTTTCCGCCAGCGTCTGTTTGCCATTGACCGAGAGGTCGGGAAAGGGCCTGTAACTGTCGTACTGCGCGGCGAGCTGAGCGGTGGCCGCTTCGAAGTGCGCAAGATCGGCAGGCGTCCACCAGTTGCGCAGACGGCCCTTGGAATCGAAGGTGCTGCCTTCGGTATCGAAGGTGTGGCTGATCTCGTGCCCGATGATCGAGCCGATGGCGCCATAGTTGGCCGCCGCCGGGGCCAGAGGATCGAAGAAAGGCGGCTGCAAGATCGCAGCTGTGAAATTGAGCGCATTTTGCAGCGGCAGATTCACCGCGTTCACCGTCTGCGGCGTCATCGACCACTCGTGACGGTCCACGGGGCTGCCGAGCCGCGCGACTTCGCGCCGATAATCGGACAAATTGCCCCGCCAAATGTTGCCAAAAATATCATCGGCTTTCACTTCAAATGACGAGTAATCGTGCCAGGTTTCAGGATAGCCGATGCCCACATACAGGGTGGAGAGCTTGGCTTCCGCTTCCGCCTTGGTCGCTGGATCCATCCAGGTCAGAGCTTCAATGCGCAGGCGGAAAGCGGCAATCAGGTTGGCGACCATGGCCTGCACCTGGGCTTTGGCCTCTGGCGAGAAATAGCGTTGGGCGTAGATTTTTCCCACGGCGTCACCCAGAAGGCCGTTCACCACGAAGACGCCGCGTTGCCAGCGCGGACGTTGCTGGGGGGTACCGGAGAGAACCTTGCCAAAAAACGCGAAACGTTCTTCCGCCAACGCTTTCGGAAGCACTTCCGCATAGAACTCAACGAGGTGGAACGAAAGCCAGTCCTTCCAACTTTCCAGGGGAATCGACGCCACTAACGCGGACTCGCCCTTAAAGGCCTCAGGCTGCCAGACAATGAATTTGTCCTGCTGGCTCAGTCCCGCAGCGCGAAAGTATTCGGCCCAATCCAGGCCGGGCGCTTGGGCGGGAAAGTCCGCCTGTGCCCATGTATTGTTCGCCTTGTGAATGTCTTCGTTGTCATCCAGTCTGCGATGGGACTGGGCAATGGCATGCTCAACCTCAAGAATGCGGGTGGCGCGCGCGTCGGTGTCGGAGAATCCGGCAAGCTTGAGAAGGGCTGCGATGTGGGTCTGATACTGGGCGCGGAGCTTGCGCATGCGCTCGCTGTCGGAAAGGTAATATTCGCGATCCGGCAGTTGCACTCCGCCCTGCAACAGATAGGCGTTATAGTGCTCCGAGTCATTGAAGCCCGGAGCGACCCACAGTCCAAAAAGATTCGGGGTGTGAAAGTTGGTGTTATTGAGTGGGTCCACATCCGCGCGAAGGGTTTCACCCAGGGCGTGCGCCAACTCGCGTTTGTTGTGGATGGCCGCGATCGCGTCGAGGTGCGGGCGCAGAGGTGTGAGGCTTTTCTCCTCGATAGTGGCCTCATTCATGTAGGAGTTGTAGAGGTCGGCCACCTTGCGAGCGCCGGAACCGGCGGGCGGGTTGGATTTGGCGATCTCGTCAATCAATCCGGCCGTGCGCTTATTGCTCAAGTCGCCCAGGGCTGTGAAGACTCCCACGCCGCCGCGATCAGCGGGGATTTCGGAGCGCTTGATCCATTCGCCATTGGCAAAGTGATAAAAATCGTCGCCTGGCTTGACCGTGCGATCCATGTTGGCGACAACAATGCCGTGGGTCTCCGCCGCGGGCGCGTCCTGCGAATAGGCTGCAAGCGGGGCTAGGGCGAAGAGAGCGCAGGCGGCGGTGTTCCGAGGCAAACATCCGAGTGTGAATTTCATGGTGATGCTCCAAGAGAGCTGGGGTTTGGAGTCGAGCCAACTCGTATTAAACAGCAGCAAGTCAAAGAGGGTAGCACGGACCGCTGGGTTGGGGGGCTTCCGGCAGGATGGTCACTCGCCGCTGGTTGCTGGCGAGTGACGGGCAAGCAGGAAGTAATCCCAAGGTAAGGGTTGCCGACTATTCGGCAACGCGGATCGCGTGCGCTGCGATGGTGAGAGCCGGGTTGGTCGGCGCAGATAGGGCGAAGAACGAAGCATCTACCACGAACAGATTCTCGTGGTCGAAGGAGCGGAAGAAAGAACTCCTTCAGGGCCGCTTTGCTGGGATCGCCGCCGAAGTACTTTTCCGCACTGATGAGAGACGGTGAACCGGTCCTTGCTTCCGTGAGTGTGGGGCTGACTGAATATTGCGGCATCCGCGTGGCCTTATTGAAGCACAAATCCACGCGCCCGACCGCTGCACCACTCAGCATTTCCTTTAAGACAGTTTTTCCGGCTCGCGAAGCGCGCTCGCGAGGTCGTTCAGGAACATCGCCGCTCGCGCGCCATCCGCGGCACGGTGATCACAAGCCAGCGTAAGCGATATCATAGCTCGAACCGCGGGTTTACCTTCGATGGCAATGACTCGGTCGGCGATGCTGCCCACCGCGAGAATTGCCGCTTGCGGCGGCGTAATGATTGCGCTGAACTGATCCACGTGGTGCATGCCGAGGTTGCTGATCGTGAATGTCGCATCGGCGATGTCGGCGGGGCGCAACTTCCCCGCCCGAGCGCGCTCCGCCAGGTCGCGGCGCTGCGCGGCAATTTCCGCCAGGCTAGCGGCGTGTGCGTTGGGGATCACGGCCGCGACCACTCCGTCACCCACCGCAATGGCAACGCCCATGTTCACATAATCGTGAAGGCGAATACCTTCCGCAGTCCAGCTTGAATTCAACCGCGAATGCTTCTGTAGCACGCGGGCCACGAGCGCAATCAGCAGATCCGTGTGCGTGATCCGGATATGGTGCGTGCGCTCGATCTCGGGCGCCCTCTTTTCCCTGAATTCATTGAGCGCGCTGGCTTCAATTTCACGCGTAACGAAGAAGTGAGGAACGGAAGTCCAGCTTTGCGTCGTGCGTTCAGCCATGAGTCGCCCGATCGAGCTGGGGATCTCAATGCGGTCCGACTTTTTGGCGGCTGCAGTGGAAGTAACCGGCGCGGCGGCCGCCTGCACGTCGGATGCAAGAATCTCCCCGCCTGGGCCGGAACCGCGCACTACAGTAATGTCCACGCCCAATTCTTTTGCGAGACGCCGCGCCTTGGGGGAAATCCTCGCACTCTGAACTGCGGAAGATCCAGGTGCGCCGGCTGCAACCGGGGGAGTATGTGATTCTGTTTTTCCTCGAGCCGCAGGCGCAGCCGTCGCAGACTCAGTTTCTGTCGGAGGCTTTTCGCCGGGAGCCAAGATCCAGGCGATGATCTGACCGACGGGAACGTCGGCTCCGGCAACCGCGGTGATTCCGGCGAGGATGCCGTCAGTGGGCGCCTCCACTTCGAGCACGGCTTTATCGGTTTCTACTTCGAGAAGCGGCTCGCCCTTGGAGACGCGCTCGCCTTCTTTTTTTCGCCAGGCAATGAGCTTGCCGGTTTCCTGCGCCATCTCGAGAGCGGGCATAACCACGCTGAAGGCCATAATCTTTTTTATTCGGGGAAGCTCAAACGAACATTCGCACCAGGGCCTTCAGTCCGAAACTCCTACCCGCTCAGTTTTGGCGCTGGCTTCGATCATCTCGATGACGCGGTCGCTGGGTGGCGCTTCAGTTTCTCTCGTCGTGGGCAGCGGTCCGTTGACCGTGAAGTAGTGCGCGCCCGCTACCAGCAGTTCTTCAGCCGGGAAGCGGGTGATCACTTCGTGTCCTGTCGGCGTGACGACGATTTCTTCCTCGATGCGCGCCGCGCTCCAGCCGTCGGTCGAAGGCCAGAAAGTTTCAAGCGCGAATACCATGCCGGGCTCAATCGTCACTGGATGCTCGAACGAAACCAGGCGGCTGATCACTGGCTTCTCCCAGATGGCCAGGCCGATGCCGTGGCCGTACTGCAGTGCGAAACAGGACTCTTCGTTGGGGAAACCGAATTCTTCCGCTTTCGGCCACACCGCAGCGATCTCGGCGGTCGTGCGACCTGGGCGGACGAGTTCGATCGCCGCATCGAGATATTCGCGGCAACGCTTGTAGGCATCGACCATAGCGTGCGAAGCGTAGCCGACGGTGAAGCAGCGGTAGTAGCAAGTGCGGTATCCCATGTAGGAATGCAGAATGTCATAGTAGACAGGGTCGCCGGGGCGCAGCACGCGGTCGGAGAAGACATGCGGATGCGGATTACAGCGCTCGCCGGAAATTGCATTCACAGCCTCGACGTATTCGGAGCCGAGATCGTAGAGAACTTTACTGACCAAGCCGACGGCTTCGTTTTCGCGAAGGCCCGGCTTCATGGCGCGATAGAGTTCATCGTAGGCGGCGTCGACCATCATGGCAGAAGTGTTGAGCAGTGAGATTTCGTCTTGCGTTTTAATGACGCGGGCATTCGACATCAGCTGCTGGCCATCGACCACCTTGATGCCTTCGCGTTGCAATGCGAACAACACCGGCAGCTCGATAATGTCGATACCGAGCGGCTCTTTGTGCAGGCCGCGCATTTCGAGTTCGATGAGAATTTTTTTCGCGACGTCTTCGGCGCGTCCCATCTCCGGCGTCATGGCGCCGCGCAGCATGGAGATTCCGGCGCGTGAGCGCTCGCCGAGCCACGGGCAATTCAACTGATGATGCTTGGCGGCGGAACCGAAGTCCCACAGGATGGGCTCGTCATTTTGCGGCAACAGGGTGAAGCGGTTCGCCTTGTCCTGCGCCCAGGAGCCGATATGCGTGGAGGTGAGATAGCGAACATTATTCATGTCGAAACAGAGCAGGGCGCCCATTTCAGATTTGGCGAGCAGCGTCTTGGCCTTTGCCAGGCGCTCGCGTCGGAGGCGATCGAAGTCGATGCGCTGCTCCCAGTCGACTGCCATAGTTCCGTGAGTTTTTAGTGCCATAGTTAACTCCTGCTTTCAGCTGACTCTCGATTCTCAATGCAGCTGGGTTTTAGGACGGTTTGCACATCGACCTCGCCGCGTCGAATACTGTTTGCTCGGTCGGCACTGTTACATCTTCTAGCGGCGGAGAAAACGGGATCGGAACGTGCATCGCTCCCATTCGCTTTACCGGTGCGTCCAGATCGTAGAATGCGCCTTCGGCGATCACTGCAGCAAGCTCCGACGTTACGCCGTAGCGGCCGTAACCTTCGTCGAGCACGATTACCCGCGAAGTTTTCCTGGCCGAATCGATCAGCGTCTTCTCATCCAGTGGCCATGTGGTGCGCGGATCGACCACCTCGGCGTTGATGCCTTCCTTTTCCAGCAAAATCGCCGCGCCCAGCGCCACTTGCACCATGCTGCTGGTGGCGACCAAGGTGATGTCGTCGCCCGCGCGCTTCACATCCGCCACGCCCAGCGGGATGGTGTAATCCTCTTCCGGAACCGGGCCCTTCAGTTTGTACATCATCTTGTCTTCGAAAAAAACTACGGGGTTCTCGTCGCGGATCGCGGTTTTGAGCAGGCCTTTGGCGTCGTATGGGGTCGAAGGCAAAACCACTTTCAGTCCCGGCACGTGGCTGAACCAGGCGTGCAGCGATTGCGAGTGCTGCGCCGCCGACCGCCGGGTCGCGCCCAACGTGGTGCGCATCACCATGGGGACTTTCCAGTGGCCGCCAGACATGTAGTGGACCTTGGCGGCCTGGTTGACCATCTGGTCCATGGTCAGGGTGATGAAGTCGCCGAACATGATGTCGACGATCGGACGCATTCCCGTCATCGCCGCGCCAACGGCCACGCCGGTAAAGCCGGCTTCAGAGATGGGAGTGTCGACGACACGCCCTGCGCCGAATTCTTCGACTAATCCGGAGAGGACTTTGAATGGAGTTCCGGCCTCGGCGACATCTTCACCAAAGATGCAGACATGGGGGTCGCGACGCATCTCTTCGGCGAGAGCCTCGCGCACTGCTTGCGCAAATGTGAGCTCACGTTCAGGCATAGACGTCTTGCTCCACTTCTTCGACGTCTGGATAAGGAGCGGCAGTGGCGAATTTCACCGCTGCTTCCATGGTGGCACGAACTTCTGAAGTAACTCGTTCCAGAGATGCTGCCTCGGCATAGCCTTGCTCTAGCAACCATTTCGACAAGACGGTGATGGGATCGCGATCCGTTTTCCAGTGATGCTCTTCCTGCTTGGAGCGGTAATATTCGCGATTGATGTCGCCGACGTGATGGCCGCTGTAGCGGTAGGTGTCGCACTGCAGGAAGGCGGGTCCGCCTCCGGCGCGGGCGCGCTTCACTAGCCTGGTCGCAACTTCATGAACGGCGCGCACGTCCTGTCCGTCGACGCTCGCAGCCTCGATGCCGAAAGCCGCAGCGCGGCCCAGGATTGTGCCTGCCGTGGTCTCGGTGTAGTGCGTGTATTCGTTGTACTGGTTGTTTTCGCAGACGTAGATCACGGGCAGCTGCCACAACTGAGCCAGGTTCATCACTTCGTAAAGTGATCCCTGGCCGAGAGCGCCTTCTCCGAAGAAGCAGACTGCGACGCGATCTGTGCCCAGAGTCCTGGCGGAGAAAGCTGCGCCCGTGGCGATGCCGACGCTGCCGCCGACGATGGCGTTAGCGCCGAGGTTGCCGGTGGCGGGATCGGCGATGTGCATCGATCCGCCTTTGCCGCGGCAGTAGCCGGCTTCTTTGCCGAGCAATTCGGCGAACATGCGATCCGGCGATGCTCCTTTCGCGAGGCAGTGTCCATGGCCGCGGTGGGTGCTGGTGATGTAGTCGTCGATGCGCAGAGCTTCACAAATTCCCACAGCCACGGCTTCTTCGCCGCTGTACAAGTGAGCCAGTCCGGGCATGAGCGCGCGCGTGTAGACCTCGTTCACCTGCTCTTCAAATAGGCGGATACTGACCATCTGGCGATAGGCGCGCAGCCACTTTTCCTTTTCCGTGGAAGTTTCGCGGCCGGATTCAGGATTGGAAGTAGCGGTTGTCATTTCTTTTTGGGTCCAGCGGTCACGGGTGTTGTCACTCCCGACATGGCGGCGAGCACGTCGAACATGCAGGCGAAATCGTATTTCGTCCAGCCCATGCCGCGCGCCGCGGTCAGAATCTCATTGCTTACTGCGGTCGAGGGCAGAGGTACGTCGAGCTGTCGGCCCAGGTCCATTGCGAGGACCATATCTTTCTGCATCATGTTGACGTCGAACCACGCTTCTTGCGGCTGGTGCAGCACGAAGGGCCCGCGGTACTGAATCATGGGCGAGGCGATCGCGCTGTGGGTGAGCACGTCGACTGCGGTTTCGCGGGCGATGCCACTCTTCTCAGCCAGCAACACTCCTTCGGAAAACGCGAGCATCTGCACCGCAAGACTCAGGTTCACCGCAATCTTCATGGCGAGTGCCAGACCATTGTCGCCGACATGAGTGACCTTGGGGCCAATGTCGAGCAGCAAGGGTTTCACTTTTTCGAAGGTCTCGCGGCGTCCACCGACCATCACCGAGAGCTTCCCTTCCTGGAGAGTGATGACGCTGCCGGAAACCGGTGAGTCAACCATATCCGCGCCCTTTTCGCGGACCTTGACGGCGAGCCCACGGCTCACGGTAGGACTGACGGTGCTCATGTCGATGAAAATCTTGCCGGCGCTCAAGCCGGCCAGCATGCCCTCGGGACCCTCGGTGATAGCAGCTATGGCGGCGGCGTTGGTCACCATGGCAAAGACGAAGTCGGACGCGCTTGCGACCGCGCGCGGGGAGTCGGCCCACTGCATGCCCTTTTCAACCAGCCATTGCGCCTTGGCGCGGGTGCGGTTGTAGCCGGTGACACTGTGACCTTTGGTGAGTAGCCGATTCACCATCTGGCTGCCCATAACTCCCAAGCCGATAAATCCGAGTTTCGCCATCCGTCTTTAACCTTCACAGCTCTCGCCGTGCGATGATCAGCACCTTACGCGGCGCTTTGGTTACCTGTTGATTTTCGAACCGGCCGGCATGTGCTTGCCGGATGACTTACCACCGGAAGAAATCTGTGAATCCTGGCGCACCTGCTCGAGATGGGCGCGCATCGCGGCGCGGGCCATCTCAGGATCGCGACGTTCCACCGCTTCCAGAATACGTTTGTGATGAAACTGACCGCGCTGCGGGCCGCCTTCGACGTTAAAAATTTTTATGCGCTGTTCACGCAGCAATCCGACGATGGAATCGATCAAGGAAAGGATCAGCGGATTGGCGACGGCCTCAGCCAGTGCGAGATGGAAATCGAGATCAGCCTCGATGTAGGCTTCGGGATCTTTCTGTGAGCGTTCCATGACCGCGACCGCATCCCGCATGGCCGCGACATCTTCCTCCTTCACGCGCTCCGCCGCCATGGCGGCGATTCCGGGTTCGAGGATCAAGCGCAGTTCCGCCAGATGCGGCGAGCCCTCCTGCTGGCCGATTTTCACCATCAGATCGAAGGACTGGCGTGCGGCCTTCGAGGTGCCGTCGGTGACGAAGGTGCCGCGGCCAGAATAGGCTTCGACCAGACCTTTTTCGCGCAGCGTTTTGACTGCTTCGCGCACGGCAGTGCGGCTCACTCCGAGGCGCTGTGCGAGATCACGCTCGGCGGGAAGCTGGTCGCCAGGTTTCAGTGAACCGTTGAGGACGGACTCTTCGATCTGCTGGACGATTTGCTCGTACAGCCGAGAGGTTCGGACAACCTTGTACACAGGGTGCTCTCCCGCGCGGGCCAGTTTGGGGAAACCAGCGATGGTCTGGCTACTATACCGCAGGTCCAGTGCGAACGGCGCGGTTTCTGCGGTCTTGGACGAGGAGAGAAGACAAGCAATGGTCTCTAGGTATGGTGGTATGATCGCTAGGACAATACCATCCCTTCTCAGTAGAAAGCAAGCCCCTTCTCGGGAGCCTGCGTTCATTCGACGAATCCACGGTGAATCCGCAGATTCCACCCAAAATTTATCAATTAGAGTCGCGCTTGCATGGAACTGGCATGGCAAAGAGAAATTGCTTGACTTCATTCCCATAGCAATGGTATGGCTGTCGGACCAGTAAACGGAGGGATGCGATGACATTCCGAAGCACCGCCATGTCCGCGGGTCATACGATGACTTCAGCTATTCGGATTGCTCTTCTGATTTTCGTACTGAGTGCCCTGAGTCTAACCGCGGTGGCCCAGTCCACCGCCGGACGCATCCTGGGTAGAATAACGGACCAGAGCGGCGCCTCCGTAGCCGGGGCCAAGGTGGTTATCACCGACGTGCAGCGAGGCACTTCGCGAACTCTCGCCACTGACACTTCAGGGGATTACGTTGCCCCCGACCTGATTCCGGGAATCTACAAGATTCACGTCGAAGCCAAGGGCTTCAAAGCAGTCGAGCGGCCTGCGGTTACGCTCGAGGTCGCCACCGATGTGAGGGCCGATTTTAGTCTCCAGCCCGGCGACGTTTCTGAAATTGTAACCGTCACCGAAGAAGTCCCCCTGATCAACACCACTTCCTCCACTCTGGGTGGCACGTTGAGCAACGTGGAAATCAACGACCTGCCGCTAAACGGACGCAATTACGAGAACCTGCTGCAGCTTCGTCCGGGTGTGGTGCGTTATCCCGGCGGCGGATTCTCCACCACGAGTGCGAACGGCCTGCGCGCCGAAGACAATGCTTATTACGTCGAGGGCCTGTTCAACAGCGAACCTTATTCGGGACAGGCAATCATCAATGGATCGGGAATCGCAGGCGACTCTGCCACCATTCTGCCCATCGATGCAATTCAGGAGTTCAATGTGCAGCAAAACCCGCCGGCAGAATACGGATGGAAGCCGGGAGCGGTGGTCAACGTGGGTCTGAAGTCCGGCACTAACAAAGTGCACGGAACCGCTTTTGGCTTTGGCCGCGATGGAGATCATCTGGACGCGCGGAACTACTTCAACGATTCCCCGAATCCAAAATTGACTCGCACGCTGGAGCAATTTGGCGGCAGTCTCGGCGGCGCGATCATCAAAGACAAAGCATTTTTCTTCGGCGCCTATGAAGGCCAGCGCTATAACGTGGGCAACTCCTACGGCGGAGTCACCGGTCCCTCGATGGTGCACATGGCGGTGCCATCACCTGTCACTTGTTCGTTCGGATTTGCGGGCGATTGCGCCAACAGCATTCCGGACGCAATTGCCGATCTTCTGGAGCCTTCCGCGGCCGCGGCCGGAGCCATTGTCAGTCCCGCGAGCTTGCTGGTTTCGGGCTGCACACTTACAGGCGGGGCGGTCGCATGCAACGGCACTGGATTCGTCACGAACAACCAGACGGATATTGGCACTGCTCTCACCGCCAGCGACGCAATTGCAATCCCCAACGGATTTAACAATGTCGTCCATGTCGATAACGTTGTCGGCAAGGTGGATTACTCGCTAAATGAACGAAGCACCATCAGCGGAATCTACTTTTTTGGAAACAACTCCGGAACCGTCGAGGACTTCTCCGAGTTGCAGCAGAAATGGCTCTCTGATATTCACACCCGCGCGCAGGTGGTGGGCGGCAGCTGGATCTGGACTCCCAGCGCGCGGTTAGTGAATGAGGCACGCATCGGCTACAACCGCCTCTATCAGCCGACTCTCCCCGCCGACCTCAACACTCCGGCTTCAGCCTACGGTCTGGATACAGGTGTGATCGGTCCCGACACGGGGGGCTTGCCGCGCATCGGCTTCGGCGGTTACTTCACAACACTGGGTGGCTTCAAATGGCCGAAGTTCCAGGGACCCGATTCGATCACGCAGTTTATCGATCACATTTCTTACACCGTGGGCAAGAACGCCCTGAAATTCGGCGGCGAACTCCATTACGACCGCGTCAACAATGCCTCGTATGGCAACGCCCGAGGCAGCGTCAATTTCCTGGGTGGGGTTGCGTCGCCGAACCCTGGCCCCAACGGTTCGAGCCCACTCGAGGATTTTTTTGCCGGCGCGCCGTTGAAGTCAACGGTCGAGGTGGGAAATCCGACCCTGCACCTGCACAACTGGGCCTACTCCGGGTTTTTCCAGGATGACTATCGCGCCACCAAGAATCTGACAGTCAACTTCGGCATTCGCTACGAATTCAGCAGCGTTCCCCAGGAAGCCAACAATCTGCTGGGAAATTTTGATCCCAACGTGGGCATGGTGCAGGTGGGGCATCAGATCAGCAGCCTCTATAACCCGGATCACAAGAACTTTGGCCCGCGCTTCGGCTTTGCCTGGGACATCGGGGGCAATGGACGGACCGTGCTGCGCGGCGGCGGCGGCCTGATTTACGAGACGGTGAACTGGCAGTCGTTCGTCGCCTTCAACAATGCCTTTGGTCCTGGCAGCGTTCCGACGGGAGCTCCGATCGATGCCGCGGGAGATACATCCGGGGGCACGATTACAACCGGTAACGTCACCTACAAGAATATCGCAAATTACCCCATTACCTGGGACGCGGCGAACGGGCCGCTCTACGGCGGGAGCACAGTGAATTGTTTCAACAGTCCCTGTCCGATCATGACCGTAGACCGCAACCTCACTACTCCTTACGTGTGGAACTGGACCTTGAATCTGCAGCATGCCTTCACCCCGAACCTGTCGATCGAAGCCGCTTACGTGGGCAATCATGGCGCGAATCTGACGGGCATTCGGGATATTAATCAGCCGCCTGTGGGGTCGGGATGGACGACGAATCAACCCGGTTCTGCCGGAACTCTAACTGCTTGTCTCGCCAGTGCTGCCATGGGCTACAACAATTGTGCGGTCGACACTGGTTACGAGACAAGCAATGAGCCCTTCAACGCGAAGTTCTCCTACCTGGCGAACATCTTCCAGATGGGAAACGTCTACCGATCCAACTACAACGGACTGCAAGTCACGCTAAATGCGCGCAACTATCATGGCCTCAGCATGGTGGCGGGCTACACCTATTCGCACGCGCTGGATGATGTGGGTGCGAACTGGGACTTCGGCTACGGCTCCGGCCTCCCGCAGAACGCGCATGACGTCGCAGCCGAGTATGCTAGCAGCGACTTTGACATGCGGCACCGGCTGACGGTTTCGCTCACCTATGCGATTCCTGGACGGAAGGGCTTCGGACAGATGAGAGAAGGCTGGGAGATCAACTCGATCATCACCCTGGAAAGCCCGCAGCCCTGGGGGCCGATGGACGAAGGAACCGATGCGGCCGGCGTTGGCCCGTTGCCCGTGAGTCCGCCTGCGAACAGCCCGATTCGTTGGAGCTTCTACGGAAAAACCTCGGACTTCAAGTCTCAAAAGGGAGTTACGATTCCGTACTTCTCAAACTCTACGACGCCAATTCCCGCGTCCTGCCTATCGCAGGCGCTGACGGTAGACGGCGGCACTCCTGGTCCGTCGACAGCGTCTCTGAATCTGTTTGGTTGCTACGCCAACGGCAGTTCGGTCATGATCCCTCCGCCACTTGGACAGTTCGGAAACATGAGCCGGAATATGTTCGAGGACACCGGTTTCAAGAATTTCGATTTCTCCCTGGCCAAGAATTTCCACTTTGGAGAAACCATGCGGCTGCAAGGACGCATCGAGTTCTTCAACATCCTCAACCACCCCAACTTCGCCAACCCTTACGGCGGACAGAATGGATTTGGCTTGAACGATCCTTCGGTTCGTCCTTTTGGCTGCGGCTGCGCCACGCCGGATATCGCTGCCGCCAACCCTGCCGTGGGCTCTGGTGGCCCGCGCTCTATCCAGATAGGTCTGAAATTTGCTTTCTAGCGGTGCGGCCGGTGTCGAGAGAATGAGGGAAGGCCGGACGCAATTTTCGTCCGGCCTTTTTCCTAGACTGCTCTGATTCGCGAGCCCAGAGGACGAACGAGGTTATGAAAATAGCGAGCCTGTTTTCTTACATGAGTTTCCTGTTGGTGTTCTTCGCACTCATTTCCGCTGGTGCATTCGGCCAAAACGGAGAGCGACGCGAGCGCACGATCGACGAGATCAAGACCGAGGCTATCCACCGCGCTGAGGTCGGGCAGTATCCGCTGATCGGGCTCGATCCCGGTGATGTCAAAGAGGCTTTCGAGAGCATCCACACTAGCGACAAAGACGAGTGGGCCGCGGGATTCATGCGCGTGGCCGACCGCTATTTCAACGAAGCAAAGTCGCTGGAGAAGTCTGATCCCACGAAAGCGAACGCTGATTACATCCGGGCGTGGCGGCTGTACTCGTTCGGACGTTGGCCGATTCCCGCGTCTCCGGGAAAGCAGCGCTCGTATGAGAAGGCTCTCGAAGCATTTCTGGATCATGCGAAGTTCCTCGATCCGCCGCTTGAGGTCGTGCACATTCCCTTCGAGGGCAAGGAAATCATCGGATACTTGCGCCTGCCAAAGGATGCGAAGGGACCGGTGCCGCTGGTGATTGCGGTGAACGGCTTGGACAGCCGCAAGGAAGACCTGACCGAAAGTTTCAGCGCGATCCTTCCTTTTGGAATCGGCTACCTTGCGGTCGATGGTCCGGGGACGGGGCAGAATCCCATCAAGGTGAGTGAAACGGCGGATCGAATGCTGTCACGCGTGATTGATTACGCGCAATCGCGGCCGGAGATCGACAAGAATCGCATCGCCATGCACGGCGTAAGCTGGGGAGCATACTGGGCCACGAAGATGGCGATCGTTGAGCATGCGCGGCTGCGCGGCTGCAGTGCGCAGTCTCCGCCGGTGGATAAGTTCTTTCAGAAAGAGTTTCTGATGGACTCGCTGCTGGGCAATCGCGAATATCTGTTCGATCAGGTGCCGGCGCTCATGAATATTCTGGAAGGCGCGCACACCCTCGATGAATTGGCTGACTATCTACCCAAGCTTTCGCTGGTGCGCGAGGGACTGCTGGGCAAGCCGATGGCGCCCATGCTGATTCTGGCGGGAGTGCTCGACACCCAGGTTCCCATCGAAGACGAATATCTGCTGCTGAGCAAGGGCGACGTACCGAAAGAAGCGTGGATTAATCCTCGCGGTGGGCACCTCGGAAGGCAGGTTGGGGTGTGGCCCGACCCGCGGATCTTCAAGCAGGTGATTATCCCGTGGCTCGTGAAAACGCTGCAGGCCCCCGCGAACTAGAACCTTTCTAGATGCCCCGAAGAGCTCATTTCGGGGCTGGTGATCCCGGTGTTCTTCCAGAAAACTTGGGAAGCAGTGCAGACTACCGGTAATCGACTTGTGATATGGATCACAGCTTTTGTTCCCCGAATTGCAGATAATGAAGCAGTCGAGTATTGGCGCCAGATCGTTCCCCTGCGCCACCCCAACCCGACACTCCCCGCTATTGCCACTGAGCCAGACTCGGTTTTGCAAATCAGCCGACACTGTATCGGAGGAGTTCTGGTCAGCGTTCGTTCGAGGTTGAGGGTTGAGAAAATACTATCGATTCATCGACGGCCTGCGGAAATTCGCAAAATCGCGGATGGAACCTGAGGAGGCGGTCGCTTTGGCCCGAGCTTTGCTCCGGAAACGGATCGCAGAGCGCGAAGACAATTTCCTACGTCTGGCTGAGCGGACGATTTTCCAATATCCCCGCAGCCCTTATTTGCCGCTCCTGAACGCCAGGCGAATCGCCTTCAGCGATCTTAAATCATGGGTTTCAAGGTATGGACTGGAGGCCAGCCTGCGCGCTCTGGAACTCGAGGGAGTGTATTTCACGGTGGACGAGTTCAAGGGAAAGGTGCCGGTTCGGCGCAAGGGAATCACATTTGTCTGTGAAGAAAAAATGTTCGATAACCCGTATCTATCTTTTGTGTATGAGGTGAAGAGCGGGGCGACGCGGAGTGCGGGCACGAGGATCCGGATCGACTTTGATTACCTGCACCAGAGGTCCTTGTATGATGCGCTTTTGCTTCATCTCCACGGATGCCTCAAAGCTCCCATCGCAAACTGGTTTCCAGTCTTTCCCGGAGCTCCTGGGATTAACTCCAGCCTTCGATTTGCGCACATCGGGAACCCGGCACAACGCTGGTTCTCGCAGGTTGCCGAAGACGAGGTTCGGGTTAACTGGGAAAAGAGATTGGGCACAAAGGCCATTTTTGCTTTCCATCGGCTGTTCGGTTGCCCCTTAGCGGAGCCGGAGTATGCTGGACTGCACGATGGAATTCGAATAGCTCAATGGGCTTCGCAGGCTCTCAGCGAGCACTGGAACTGTGTCATTTATACATTTGCGGCTTCAGCCGTCAGGGTGTGCATTGCGGCGGCAGAGGCGGGCCTAAGTCTCAAAGGGGCCAAGTTTCTAGTAACGGGCGAGCCTCTCACGTCACATAAAAAGAGAGAAATCGAATGCGCCGGGGCGGAAGCGATTCCGGTCTACGGAATATCGGAAGCTGGCGTCGTCGCCGCGGGCTGCAGCCAGGCCCATTCGCAAAGCGATCATTGTCACCTTTACAAAGACACGACTGCGATCATCACCCACCAGCAGGTGGTTCCGAACTTCGATCTCTGCCTGGATTCCTACCTGTTCACCAGCCTGCTCTATGAGTCGCCAAAATTACTCCTGAATGTTGGCATGGGCGATTTTGGGGATCTTGATGTGGGGGACTGCAACTGCGAATTCGGCAAGCTCGGTTTCGACACAACTCTAAGCAATATTCGCAGCTATGAAAAGCTGACCGGTGAAGGCGTGACGTTTGTCGATACGGACTTCGTCCGAATCATCGAGAAGGAACTTCCGGAAATGTTCGGCGGTAAGAGTACGGATTATCAGCTGATAGAAGAAGAAGACACGAAGGGATTTACGCACCTGCAATTGTTGGTTAGCCCTCGAGTAGGGAAGGTTAACGAAGGCGAGGTTGTGGAGAAATTCATGATGCTGCTTAAGCGGGGCGAAGCCAGCCCAGAATCATGGGCGCAGTCTGGAGTCGTGATGTGGCGGCAGTCAGGCATGGTGCGAATCAGACGTGATTTTCCCGTTTGTACAGCGAGCGGCAAGATCCTGCCCTTCCAGTTGGGGAAGCGAAGTCAACAGCGAATGGAGTATGCAACCAAATGAAAGAAACTACAGCGGGCTTTCCGGCGCGAAGACTTAGAAGACTTCGGCAGACCGACGCTTTTCGAAGGTTAGTTCGCGAAAACAAACTTTCCGCCAGTAACTTCATTCTGCCCCTTTTCGTAGTCCCGGGCAGCACCATTAAGCGAGAAATTGCGTCGCTTTCAGGCAACTATCATCTGTCGATCGACTGCCTGGTCGAGGAAGCGATCGCGGCGCGTCATCTGGGTATTTCTGCGATTCTCGTGTTCGGCGTGCCCGAGCCCAAGACCAAGAATGAGCAGGCGTCTGGTGCCTACGCCCCCCATGGAATCGTCCAGGAAGCGGTCAGAGCCTTGAAGAGCACCGTTCCCGAAATGCTTGTCATCACCGACGTATGCCCGTGTGAGTACACGCTAAACGGGCACTGCGGGCTTATCCACAACGGATATCTGGACAATGACGCTTCGCTCGAGCTAATCACAAAGATAACTCTTTCCCATGCAGAAGCCGGCAGCGATATGGTTGCGCCCGCTTCCATGCTGGACGGACAGATCCAGACGATGAGACAGGCATTGGATTCGCGTGGATTCCACAATTTGCCAATTATGGCTTACTCGGCGAAGTTTGCCTCGAAACTCTATGATCCCTTCTTTAAAGAAGGGACGCAGTCCACGTTGTCGTTCGGGGACAAACGAACCCATCAGATGGACTTCTCCAATTCCGATGAGGCCATGCGCGAGATTGCCTTGGACATCGAGGAGGGCGCAGATATCGTCATGGTCAAGCCGGCGCTTTCTTACCTGGATATCGTGTATCGCGCCAAGCAGCAATTTCAAATGCCCATGGCCGTCTATAGCGTCAGCGGAGAGTACGCGATGATCGACGCCGCGGCTCGGCTCGGGCGTCTGGACAGAGACGCGATCATGCTGGAGGCGCTAACTTGCATGAAACGCGCGGGCGCAGACATCATCATCACGTATTTCGCGAAAAGGGCAGCGGAACTGCTTCTCCGCGAAGAACATTCAGGCATTACCCATGCCGCGCCCGAAGTTGTTCCCGAGGCAGAGTGGGCAATATGATCGCAGAAAATGCTCTCTCGAGGGATCTGAGCTGCCCTGCTCCTGCTTGGGTCTCACCGTCTCAGGCTTTGTCCGGGGAAGCGAGACATCTGCGCCACTTCATTCAAGTTTTAGAAGACAATGGTCGCCTCGTGCGGGTCAGAGAAGCGGTCCATTGGAGATTCGATATCGGGATAGTAACAAGAGAGACCCGGACGCCGCTCCTTTTTGAGAACGTCGTAGGTTATCCAGGTCAACGCGTGTTTACCAACGGATTGTGCGACACCACAACGATTGGTCTTGCTCTTGGCTTGGAACTCGGAACCACGCGAACGACCCTAGTCGCGGAGGCCAAGAAGAGAATGGCCACGCCTATCAAACCGAGACTCGTTGAAGCTGCCCCAGTGCTGGATAACATTATCCAGGCGAGAGATGTCAATCTTCTGCGACTGCCGGTTCCTCACTGGCACAACTGCGATGGGGGTCGTTACCTTGGCACTTGGCACATTAACGTAACCAAAGATCCGGAGACGGGATCCAGAAACGTCGGTGTGTATCGGATGCAACTGTTAGGTCGCAAACACGCAACGGTTAACGCTTCTCCAGGAAGTCATCTGTCGCAGCACTTTGCCAGGGCCGAAAAAGAGGGCCGACCGTTACCCATGGCAGTCGCCATCGGCGTCAGCGAAACAGTGGTCATGGCCGCCGCCGCAGCATACCCCGACGGAATGGATGAATACGACTTAGCCGGAGGTCTGCAACAGGAGCCTGTTCAACTAATCTCATGCCACACGGTAGACCTGGAGGTTCCCGCACACTCCGAAATCGTAATCGAGGGCCTGATTCAACCGGGTGTCCGCGTCCAAGATGGACCTTACTTCGACTACACCGGAAAACCTAACACGAATCCCGACGCGTTCCTGTTCGAAGCGACCCGGCTCATGTTTCGGAGCGATCCCATTTTTCGCGGTACCTCGATCGGTGTACCAGGCGCTGAAGATCATCAATTATTCGCATTGCTGGCAGAACTTAAGCTCAGAGATTTTCACGGCTCTCGGGTCAAACGACTAGTTCAGGATCTCCTCCTGAAGCAGCGCCTTTTTCGGACCTTTCAACTCGCAGGCAAATTAGGCACAAAATCAGGCGGTTGATGCGTTGGGAGGATTGTGGCAAAAAGAGCCCGACTTCCGGTCGGGTGCTGGCCCAGCACGCAAGCGCCTCGCGGCGAAAAAGCATGGGACAAGAGCGTGCGAGCCTTTCACTGTTGCCTGGGTATTTCTCGGTTCGATTTTCACTCCGATGAGGCACCGTTCAACGTCGGTCGGTTGCTTGAAGCACTGCAACATCGTACGGCTGCAACGCGAGATGCGTGACTCGGCCATCGCCCAGAATGTCCGTCATTTCGGTAGGGAGATTCACGGTTTCAGTTTTCTTCCCAAAGTTGGCCAGGATATAGATCAATTTACCGTTGCCCGACCGGGGATACACGTCGATGCCCGCAGGCACGGGGCCCAAGGCGCGTGTGACGCCGCTTGTCTTGAGCATCCAGTTCGCAGCCGATGCCATGGCGGTGCTGTCAAGGGAGGCTCCGATATATGTAATGCGCCCCGCACCCATTCGACGAGTGATGGCCGCAGGCTGGCCATCCAGCCATCCGTTGCTTGTGCCATAACGCAACAGGACTTCGGTATCCGGTGCCTTCACGCTCAGCTGCTCGGCCCAGAGGCTTGCGTATTTTTTCACGGTGGTCGAAGTTGTCTGACCAAAATCCCCCAGCACCTCTACCGGCGCTTCCAGCGCATAATACTGTTCCACGCGGCCGCCGAGCAGATGGGCGAGCGGCCCCGGCTGCCGTTGCGGCCAGAGACCATTGTCCTGATCCTTCATGCCGCTGCGATCTCCGAGCACCAGATGCCCGCCGTCGCGCACATATGCAGTCAACTTTTGCGCAGTTTCCTCGGAAATCACATTGAGCGCGGGCGCAACCACGAGCTTGTATTGAGACAGAGAAGCGTCCGATGAAACGATGTCGATCGACTGCGCATACTCCCGCAGAGGGCCATAATAGCTGAGCAGCTCCTTCACGGGATCGTATTCCGAGTTATGCCGTTGCCAGTTGATGGCCCAACGGCTTTCGTAGGAATGCAGAATTGCCACCTCGGAGTGCACAGAAGTCCCCGCCAGTGCCGAAGCGGCTTTGGCAAACTCTCGTCCGAGTTGAGCGACTTCTGTATAGAGTGGAGCGGGAGTTCCGTCGGCCCCCAGCAACGTACCGTGGTACTCTTCCTGCCCGTTCAGCGCGCTACGCCATTGCCAGTAGCTCACGGCATCGGCGCCGTGGCCAACATCGTGCCACGCCATGGCGCGCACTTCTCCTTTATCTAATGCGTTGTTTACGGAGGCCCAGTTTACGAATCCGGGTTGCGTTTCCATGACCCAGAAGTTTTTGCGCAGAAAGCCGCGCGTTAAATCGTGCGCTGCACCGTTGCGGACCGGGTCGAGATGCCCCTGGCCCACATAATCATCCCAAGCGGCAAGATCAAGATCCTGCGAGACTGTGTAGTGGTCGTACGCATCGAACCAGCCCATCATGTTGGTCGTAATGAACTGGCGTTTGTCGGCACGCGGGCGAATCGCGTCAATCTGATTTCTTTGGTAGCTGCGCCAGGTGTCGCTCACAAAAAGTTTCCAGTTGAGCAACAGCCCCGGATTCCCGTAGCTGGTTTCGATTGGAATCTGGTTCCAGGCGGTGTAACTTTCGCTCCAGTAAGCAGTTGTCCAGCGCGCGTTCAGCGCATCCAGCGTGCCATAGCGTGACTTTAGCCACTCCTGAAAACGCTGCCGGTCTTTCGGCCCATAGGATTCCTCGGCGTATTCGTTATCGATCTGCCAGCCAATCACGTTTGGATTGTGGCCAAAACGATCGGCCATTTTGAAGGCAATGTCGTGCGCCAATTCACGATACTTGGGATCCGACCAGTTGAACTGCTGACGGTTTCCATGCTCGTCTGGGCGGCCATCTTCATTAATGCGAAGAGTCTCCGGATATTTCTGCGTCAGCCAGGCGGGTGGCGCTGCGGTCGGAGTTCCCAGCACAACCTGGATGTGATGTTTCCCTGCCAGTGCAATTGCCCGTTCCAGCCAGTCAAACTTATATTCGCCTTCGGCAGGTTCCATGCTGCTCCAGGCAAACTCACCAACGCGCACGAAGTGGATACCGGCATTTTCCATGAGTTCAAGGTCCGCGTCCCAGCGTCCCTCCGGCCATTGCTCCGGATACCATGCAGTGCCAAGAAGGAGTGGAGTTTGTGATCTTGAGGAAGTGGGAGGATTGGCAACCTGCGATACTCCCGTCAGAACCGCCACACTAAGACACACCAGTAATGCGGAGGCGACCCGGCTCCATTTTACGTTCCTAAGCATCGTCAACCTGCAGTTGACCACAGATGTTTTGTACCAAGCAGAATGAGAGTGTACATCACAGCTTCCTGCACTTGCAGAGACAGCGTAAGGGCGAACCGGTTCTCCCGTGAGTGTCCATCTGGCCTGATGAATCACAGGCATGTACCTGGGATCACCTTGCCACCTCAGGTGGCCTTTAGTCCGACCGCAGGCGCCCAGATCGCGTCAGCCGCGGGATCAGGATCAAAATCAGACCGTAGATCAAAAGCGAGGCTACGAGCGACGTGGCATTGCCGAAACGAAGATCCTCGAACAGGAGTTTGAGTGTCCCAAATGCGATGGCTAGATACGCGGCCCAAAGTAACTCCGCGCGTTTCAAACGCGAGCCGCCGAAGCCGAGGATCAGAGCGACTGAGCAAGTCACCAATGTCCTGACAACCGAAAGACGTGAAGCGTTTAACATTCCGCTTCCCGAACCTAGCCTTACACCAACCATCACGGCTAGAGCCGCGGCTACACCAGCCACCAGCACGCAAGGGACGATCCACAGCAGCCGCGGCTTCCATTGATCGGTCGGAACGGGCCATCCAATGGCATAGCAGAGAACCGCCGACGCTGCGACCACCCATGTGCCTGCGTCCAAGCTGCGCGGCACGCTTCCGGCCAGGGCGTTGCCCGCGAGATTCAGCAGGCCGGAGAGAATTGCCGCCGCCAACAAATAGATGGACACATGAATGCCAAGGCTGAGCTTATTTGTCCGCACGTACAAGGAAGCCGCAGCCACCGCAGCCAGAGACAGGAACGGAACCTGAAAGCTCACCGGAAGAAGCAGCAAGTTCCCGGCCAGCAGAAGTGCGACCGCATAGGTTGCGCACACTCGCCGATTCCGACCGTCTACGTCGACCGTGAAGCGCGACAGCGCGCCCCAGTAACATAGCGCGGCAACCAGCAGGAAGAAGCCGCCGAGTGCTCCGGCAGACCCGGGACTCGCGCGCAGCGTCCCAAAAGTGGCTAGCGCAAATACCACGGCCCCCTGCCCGATCTCAAAAATCGTCAGCCGATGGCGCAGCCCTAAGCTGCGCAGGCCAATGCTTCCACCGTAGATTGCAAGCAGCGCCAGGCATAGCGCTGTAATCGTCGTAGCCCCGACGGGGCGATATTCCGATGGAGCGCCTTCGGGAGAGGTCATCAGGTAAACGAGCAGCCACACGGCGAAATCGGCTGCAATCGCCGGGACGGCTCTGAGCGTGAGTTGGTGTCCCAAGCAAACCGTTACCTCCGTAGCCAGGGCGATCGCCAGCAATCCAAGCGTGAACGGCACCAGGTCGCGCGTTGCGATGATCAGTGTGAGAGCCGTGGCCACGGCCGCCAGAGTTGCCACCCAAGGAATCACCTGCAGGCCTTGCCGCCACGCCAGTGCTAAGGCGAGCACCGCAAACGCAACCAGCACTGCCGCCGTAAGAACAGGTGAGAGCACCTGGAAACTTACGGTGGATTCCCACAGCATGGGCGAGAGGATCAAGGCCGCTGTGATCGCGTAGGTGACGCTGGCAAAGTGATTGGTGGCATGAGTGCTGACAGCCCACACCAGCCACATGCCCGCGTATACGATGGCGACCACAAGCAAGGCCAACTTCGGGAGCGTCCCCGATTCGGCGACTGCGCGCAGCAGATACGCTCCCGCGATCCCCAGAACCGCCTTGCCGAACACGGGCAGCACCCCGGCAGACAGGTTCGACGCCGGTAATCCGTATGCCAGCTCTTGAGGCCACGATTCAGTCCGCCCAACCCCCCCGGCAGTAGGGGCGGGAGTGGCAGTGGCCTGCCTCGCATTCTCTGGCTGGCCCTCCAATGCGGAGACTCGGCGTTCCAGGTCCCGCACTCGTTCGCTGAGTTGCTCCACATCCGGTGCGATTCCGTCGAAAGCTTGTGCCATTCGCTCCTCCGCATCTGCCCCAACGAAAGAGACGGGGCCTAGCTGATTGCGTGTGCCGGAGCGCCTCTAGAAGCCGGCAATGAGGCTGACTCCGGCCAAGGTGGCAGGAGTTTCACCAGGAACCACAGAATGAAGAAAGGAAGAATCATGAGCGCGATCGCAGTTAACAACCCTTCCCGGGTGGCGAAGGCCATCTTGTAGGTGGTGTAGCCGAGAAAACTCTTGGAGAAAAGCTGGCCACCGATCACCACGTTCCAGCGCATGGCAAAAATACCGATTACGGTCAAACACCCGGCCACGGTGTAGATCCGTTTGCGCGCTGTGTCGGTAAGGTTGAGAACCTGCATCAAGCCCAACATCGCAATCGGCGTGACCGTACCCAGAAGGATCTGAATGATCACCTGGGATGTCCAGAGGCGCGTATGCACCATGAAATCCAAGCTGCGGAATGATTCGTCGGCTTCGTAGATTCGCTGCAGTAAATCCAACATTTCCAGGCTGAAGTCGATGATGAACGTGTACATCAGATATTGCCCGATCTTATCCAGGCAACGCATGTCGATCGGCTGCCCGCGCAGCCGCGTCGTAAGCATGTAAAGCAGCATGACGGTGGCAATCCCGGAGACCATCGCTGAGAAAACAAACACAATGGGCATGAGCGGCGACGACCACCAGGGATTTGCCTTTACCGATCCGAAAATGAATCCAACGTATCCATGCAGAAGAAACGCGGAGGGAATCCCTATCAGCGTAATGAAATACCCGAGTCTCTCATCGATCCGCAGCGAGCGTTCACTGATGTTATTGGAGCCGAGAGCCAGCACGCGATATACCAAGCGCCGCGCGCCGCTTGTGGTCTGCGACAGCACAACAATTTCGCGTCGGTAGTCGAGCCAGATTTCCAGCAGCAGCACGCCCATCAGGTACCACAAATAGACAAAGCCGAACATCGCCATGGCGGAGGAACGATGCGGCGTCAGATACATCTCCAGCGAGCGCTCGGGATGTCCCAGGTGCAGTTGCAGCGGCAGGGGCGCAACCAGCAAGAAAGCAAGTGCTGTGAGCAGGGCCAGGCGGTACGTCGGTTTCACCGCTTCTACCCGGAATACACGTTCGAGCGAGGCCAGAATAAACGCACCCGCCACCAGTCCCGTGATGAACGGATAGAGAACGATCAGGATGCTCCACTGGAGCTCCACTTCGTTGGGATACATGAAACCTTGCACCGGTATCTGCACGAGCCTCCTTGTATTGCACCGGCTTATCGGACAGAACTTATCGAACCGAACTTATCGAACTGACCCATCCATCCCGTTGTAAAAAACCTTTGCACCGGTCGCCATGTGTGGTTTCAGAACCTGAACCGTGTGCGTCCTCAGGAATTCGTGAATTGGATCTTTCGGATTCTTCAAGTCGGCCAACTGCCGCGCCCCCGTGGGACAAACCTCGCAACAGGCCGTCGTCAATCCTTTGGTGATCCGGTGATAGCACAGCGTGCATTTCTCCGCCGTCTTCGTCTTGGGATTGAGGAACCGGCATCCGTAAGGGCACGCCTGGATGCAATAGCGGCAGCCCAGGCAGTAGCTCTTATCCACCAGCACAACTCCGTCCGGCGAAATAAACGTCGCGCCTACCGGACAGACCTGCGTGCAGGGAGAGTCCGCACAATGGTTGCAGAGCTTGGGCACAAAGAAGTTCTTGCCGTCGTCGTCCGCATGTGGCGGAAAGCCCTGCTTGCCTCCATCGGGTGATTCCACCTCCGGCCGTTCAATCTTCCAATCGGTCACGTGGTAGCGCTCAATCCACGTGCGGTAATAGCCTTCCGGAACATCGTTTTCCTCGGCGCAGGCCCGCACACAGCTGCCACAACCGATGCACTTGGGTATGTCGATCAACATGCCCCACCAGTGCTCCGTCAGCTTATAATCGGGCGCCGCTTCGGGCGTTCCTGCGAGCACAAACTTCCATGCCACCGCCGCCGCGGGTAAGAGGACCAGCAATCGGCGCCGGGTGATTTCCATTATTTCTTCCCCTCTGCCTTTGCTGACGCAGTCTTGCCTGCCTCACTCGTTGCCGTTTCAATTCCGGGACGATGCGGCTGATGACAGGTGTCGCAGGCTATCCCTCCTGAGTGATCGGCCGTCACAACTTGCGGGAAGCTCTTCGGTTTGGCGGCGTTGGCCTCGTGGCAACGCACGCATACGACGGCTGTATCCAGCTTTGCGGGTTGCGCCGAACCGGGATCATCTGCATGTTTAGCCTGGGCCCCGTGGCAAGCCTCGCAGGCGACCACCACATGCTTGCCAAGCTTTTTCTGATCGACGACATCGGTGTGGCAGACTTCGCAGGTCTCGTGGCTGGCTAACCCAATCGGCCGGGACGCGATCTCGCCAATCGCTGCCCCTCGATAGTGGCCGTACTCCCCAAAACTGCGCGGCACAACTGCTGCGCGCAGGATCACAAAGGCTACCAAGGCGATCGCGATGACGACGGCCAGCCGAATGAGGTGTTCGATGTCCTTAAGCAAAGTCGAATTCCCTGCGCCATCTTGACCGGCGCAATCTGCGCCCAAAATTCCGCAATGCCTTTTCATACCCGAGATTCCTCGCTGAGGCGATGACGGAAGTCACAGGAAGCTGTGATAGTGGTCACCCTTCTTTCAATGAGATTCATGGTCCCACTCAAGGGCGATACGCCAAGAAGACCGAAATGTAGGCGGGGTGCGGCAAGAGGTTAGGCCAGGTAGAAAGAAATCTTCTCCAGGATCGGGGTGAATGTGGCTATTTTCAAACTCGAACTTTTTCGACCGGTTTGACAGACACGATATGCGATCACCGCGCATGCTGATTTCTTCGTGCATGACCTGGCGCTAGCTGGTGAATCCGCCGCACATGGGCCGCTTCTTACGCTCGCGAGTTTGGGCGATGTCGTAGGAAGCTTGCTTCCGCATGAGCGTGTGCATCTTCTCTCGAAAGGGTATCGATCAACACGAATCGAGAAAAAGCACGTTTCCCCCGAGTGTGATCGAGATCACATAAGCCAGTGACGCCCGACGCAGCAGAGCTCACAACCTGCGGTGATAATCACCTCCGATTAAGGCCCCTTAATTTTAAGTTCCGCTATGACCTGAACTGTCGCGGGACCGATGCCATGGACTCGGCGGCGTTTGGGGTGGGGGGTGTTCTCTATTCGATAGCCGTGGGGCTGGTCGGTAGCCGGCAAAAGTGATCCGGCTTTCGCCGGCCAGGGAGCGTGTGCGTATCCGTCGACCGGACATTGCATTCGCATAACAATCAGCGCTGTTTTCGGAGACAAAAATGAGAGTTCAGACAAGAAAAGCAGCGGTCTTTTTGCTTGCCACAGTTCCTATCCTCGTTCTGCTGTATTTTGCCGCGTTGAATCCACCCAGCGTGTCGGCGGTTCCAAGCTATGCGCGGCAGACGGGATTGGCGTGCAGTGGCTGCCACTATACTCCTCCCGAACTCAATCCAGCCGGACGTAAATTCAAACTGACTGGCTACGTCGATCGAGGAGACGACACCAAGACTGTAACCGCAGAGGGAAGCAAGAAGCGTGCTGCGCTCGATCTGTTGTCTTCACTGCCGCTGTCCGTCATGCTGGAGACTTCGTTTACTTCGCTCAAGACTGCCCAGCCGCAAACCCAGAATGGCAACTTCGAGTTCCCCCAGGATATCTCCCTGTTCCTTTCGGGCGCGTGGACAAGCAAAGTGGGAAGCTTTTTACAGGTGACGTACGACACGCAGGACGATCATTTCACCAGCGACAACACCGATATCCGCTTCGCAAACAAGACGAAGCTGCGCGGCAAGGAACTGGTTTACGGCATCGATCTCAATAACAATCCCACGGTCGAGGATCTTTGGAACAGCACGCCAGCATGGGGCTACCCGTGGATCGCAAGCGACAACGCTCCTACTCCCAACGCGAATCCGTTCATCAACGGCGGTTTGGCCCAGGACGTAGCTGGACTCGGCGTGTTTGGCATGTGGAACGACCATCTCTATCTGGACACGGCCATCTATCGCTCTGAGCACGTGGCGGGACCACAGCCGAACTCAGGCATGGGCGCGGGCTTCAATATCCGCGGCGTCGCTCCTTACTGGCGACTGGCGTGGCAGGAGTTAACGGGCAAGACGCAATATGAAATCGGAACGTATGGTATGCACCTGCGTTCGACCCCCAATGAAATCACCGACCCCACCGGGGCCAGCATTCCGACGGATTCGTACACGGACTGGGCAATCGACACGCAAATCGACCGCACCATCGTCAGAACCGACGTGCTTTCATTCCGGGCTACCTACATCCGGGAAAACAATGATCTGCTGAGCCTGCTGTTTCAGGGCGGTGGTCCTGGAAGTTCGACTCCGCTCGTGTCTCAGGGTTCGCACCGTTTGAACACGGTTATGGCCAATGCCGAATATCACATCGGCAACAAATACACGGGTACGTTCGGCTGGTTCAATACTACCGGGACATCTGATGTCGCATTCTATCCGTCAGGAACTGCCGTGACCGGCAATTTCAATGGCGACCCGAGAAGCGCGGGATACATTTTGAACCTATCTTACTGGCCGTGGCAGAACCTGCAACTCGCGGCGCAATATACCGGCTACACGCGCTTCAATGGGGCAGCGACGAACTACGACGGCTTCGGCCGCAACGCGAGCGCCAACAATACGCTCTATCTCGACGCCAGGATCTTTTTCTAAAAATAATTAGCTTCGGTGCAGACAGTTTTTCTTGGGAGCAGGTGAGCGTTTGTTTGTAGAGATTTCAAGGAGAAGAAAACAATGAAGAGCAAATTCGCAATGAAGACATTCGCTGTAGTCGCGCTGATCGGTGGGTTGAGCGTAGCTTCATGGGCCGGCGACATCGAAGGGAAAGTTACGGGAATGAAAGGCAAGTCGGTAGTTTACGTAGAGGCAATTGCCGGCAAGACATTCCCGGCACCGACGAATCACCCTGTGATGGATCAAAAAGGGCTGGTCTTCGCGCCGCACATTATGGTCGTGCTCCAGGGCACAACCGTCGACTTCCTGAACAGCGACACTGTGCAACACAACGTCTTCTGGACTGCGATCGGGAGCGATAAGAAGGCAGGGCACAATCTCGGCACATGGCCCAAGGGTGAAAAGCGATCCTTTACCTTCGATAAGGCCGGGGTTGTACCCGTGCTTTGCAATGTACATCCGGAGATGGCGGGATACATTATTGTCAGCCCAACTCCCTATTTTGCCGAAACCGACGACAGCGGCAACTACAAGATCAAAGACGTTCCCGATGGAAGCTACAGCGTAACGGCGTGGCATGAAGGCGCCAAGAACCAGTCCAAGCCGGTGACTGTGGCCGGCGGGGGCAAGGCGGATTTCACCCTGAGCAAGTAAGGAGTTACGAAGCGACAGCAACGGGGAGCGTTGCAGCGCCCAACGATTGCTCCCCGTACTTTTCATCGTCACTTGTAGTCCAGAAAGATTGGCTGACGTTCAGCCGTACCGAGGAACAGAAATTGCCCTCATGCTGAAGCGATACAAAAACAAAAAGGTCGACGGGGACTGGCTAAACACGAACTTCCCCTGCATGATGGCGTGTCCTGCGCATACCAATGCCGGACGCTACGTCGGCCTGATTGCCGAGGGCCGTTTCGAAGAAGCCTATCGCATCGCGCGCGACCCCAATCCGCTGGCCAGCATCTGCGGCAGAGTATGCGCGCATCCTTGCGAGACGGCCTGCCGCCGCGGCGAGATTGACCGGCCCATTTCCATCCGTGCTCTCAAGCGTTTTCTTACCGAGCAGTTTGGGCCGGAGTCGAAACATCCCATCCATATCAATGAAGGACGCGGGCAGAAGAAGCTTCCCTTCAAGGTAGCAGTCGTCGGCGGCGGCCCGGTGGGGCTTTCGGCGGCGCACGATCTCGCGCTCATGGGTTACGCCGTCACGATTTTTGAAGCCGCGCCGGTCGCGGGCGGGATGTTGTACCTCGGGATCCCCGAGTACCGGCTCCCGCGTGATGTGGTCGAAGCGCAGGTGCGCGAGATTCTCGAAACCGGCGATATCACGCTCAAGCTGAATCATGCAGCCGGCCGCGACTTCACGGTGTCCGATCTGCGCCGTCAGGGATTCGATGCCGTTCTCATTGCCGTGGGCGCGCACCGCAGCCGCGATCTCAGCATCCCAGGAGTCGATCTCGATGGCGTGCACAAAGGCATCGACTTCTTACTCAACGTGAATCTCGGCTACAAATTCACCATCGGCAAGAAAGTGATCGTGATTGGCGGCGGTAACGTGGCCATGGACGTGGCCCGCTCGGCCGCGCGCGAAGTGGTGCGTCAGCATTCGGGCGGAGTGCAGGATGCCGAGCCTTCTGCCGAAAACATGAGCGCTATCGCCACGCGGGAGATGGTCGACATTTCACTTTCCGCATTGCGCATGGGCGCACGTGAAGTAAATCTGGTCTGCCTGGAGCGCCGCGAAGAGATGCCAGCCGCTCTCGAAGAAATCGAGGAGGCCGAACAGGAAGGCATCCGAATGCACCCCGGTCTCGGCCCCAAGCGGATGGTAGGCAGAGATGGCAAGGTGGTGGCACTCGAAACGCTCAAAACCAAATGGGTCTTCGATCAGAATAAACGCTTCAACCCAGCGTTTTTCGAAGGCAGCGAAAGCCAAATCGAGTGCGACACGATCATCATGGCCATCGGTCAGGCTCCGCGCTTGGACTTTCTCACTCCGGAAGACAAGGTTGAACTGTCTCCACGCGGCCTGATCGCTGTCAACCCGCAAACGCTGATGACTTCGGCAGCCGGAATTTTCGCCGGCGGCGATTGTGTCTTCGGCCCACGGCTGATTATCGACAGCGTAGGTGATGGCAAACGCGCGTCCGTCGGAATCGACGAATACCTCCGCAAGAACAAACATCCCGAGCCCATCATCGAGGTCGAAATCCTGAAGCGGCATAGCATGCCGCTCAATTATCTGGACATCAACCGCCAGCCCGTGCCCATGCTTCCTCTGGAGCGCCGCACGGGTGTGACCGAGGTGGAGGTTGGCTACGATGCTCCGGAAGCGATCGCAGAGGCGCAACGCTGTTTGCACTGCTGGGTCAACACGATTTTCGAAGGTACGCCGGAAGACGGCAGCATGTGCATTCTGTGCGGCGGCTGTGTCGATGTTTGCCCGGAGAAATGCCTGGAATTGGTTTCGCTCGATCGAATTGAGTTCGAACCTCAAGCCCTTCAGCACATCCGCGACAACCAGGAACTATTCGGCGTCGAATTCGACGAAGTGGCCGCGGACGAACTGGGCATCGTCACCGGTTCCGCCATGTTGAAAGATGAGACGCGCTGTATCCGCTGCGGCCTCTGCGCTATGCGCTGTCCCGTAGGCACGATCACCATGGAATCCTACAACCTTATTCCGGCCGAACCGACTGGCCTGATCTCAGTGGCGGCGATTGGGTCAGGTCTGCAGTTGAAGTAGGTAAAGAGGCGTCAATGCCAGACGAAACTAAACCCGCAAGCTCTGACAACACGGTCGACCGCCGCCGATTTTTTGCGAAACTTGGCTTAGGCTCGCTCGGCATTGCCGCGGCCGGCACGGCGGCCTTTGCGTATCAGTTTCTCGAGCCCAATGTCCTATATGAGCCCTCGCCCGTGGTCAACGCGGGCAAGCCCGACCGCTATCCGCTCGATTCGGTCACGCTGGATGTGAACTCAGGCATTTACATCATTCATTCGCAAGAAGGCTACTTTTCACTCAGCGCCGTATGCACGCATTTGGGGTGCCTGACGGCATGGAAACCGGAATTGGGCATCATTGCCTGTCCCTGCCATGGCAGCAAATTCAAGCAAGACGGAGAAAAGATCGAAGGCCCGGCACCCCGGCCGTTGCCGTGGAAGCGGATCTGGCTTAACGACGACGGAGATCTTCTGGTGGACCGCTCCACCGACGTTCCTCCGCTGCAGCGCGATTCCTTCGTGAGGGTCTGACTTAGAGAGAACCCGCAATGGCAAAAACGGTAGACCAATATTTCGATGACTTACGCGAGACGCGCGTGTGGCGTTCCATCTTCCGCAGCGGCACGGGATCGAGCACACTGAAGCGTGCGTTGGCCATCCAGCAAAACGTTTTTCTGCACCTATTTTCTACCAAAGTTCGCACCCGCATGCTCAGCTTCAGCGCGACCTGGTACTTGGGCACGTTGACGCTAGGGACGTTCTTTATTCTGGTCGCGACCGGAATCCCTCTGATGTTCTATTACCACCCTTCCGTGCCGCAGGCTTACGCCGATACGAAGGACTTGCAGTTTGTGGTCTCGTCGGGATTGTTTCTGCGCAACCTGCATCGCTGGTCGGCGCATGCCATGGTGTTTCTGGTATTCGCGCACATGTTCAAAGTTTTCTATCGTGGCGCTTACCGCACGCCGCGTGAGTTTAATTGGGTGATTGGCGTTGTCCTCCTTCTTGTCACTCTCTTGCTCAGCTATACCGGTTACCTGCTGCCCTGGGATCAGTTGGCTTATTGGGCGATCACCGTGGGATCGAACATCGCCTCTGCCGTGCCGATCCTGGGCAACAAGATTCGCTTTCTTATGCTTGGCGGGAACGCGGTCAACGCTAATGCTCTGCTGCGGTTTTACGTGTTGCATTGCATGATTCTGCCGCTGGCGGCGATGTTCTTCGTCGCCATTCACTTCTGGCGCATCCGCAAAGACGGCGGCCTCTATTCTCATTCCAGCGAACCGGCAACCGTGCGTGCGAAGGCCGCAAACGGCGACGTCACCGCGAAGGAGGCGCAATAATCATGTCCGACTCCAAAGATTTCACCGCGGGCATTGACTCGAACGCGAAGAAGTCTCCGCGACGCATTGTATTCATCACGCGCCGCACCTCGGCGCAAGTGAAGGCTGAAACTGAAGATCAGATGCAGACCTTTCCCGAGGTCCTGTTTCGTGCCGCAGTAGCGATTCAAGTGCTCGCCATCTCCCTGGTAGGGATCTCACTCCTGTTCAACGCACCGCTCGAAGGCTTGGCCGATCCTTCCCACACTCCTAATCCGGCAAAGGCGCCTTGGTACTTCCTCGGGCTGCAAGAGATGCTGCACTACTTTCCTCCAGTCGTCGCAGGTGTGCTGGTGCCCGGCCTGGTGGTGATGGCGCTGATCGTGATTCCGTATTTCAAGGTCAACATCGAAGCGGATGGGCTCTTCTTGAAAGATCGCAAACGGCGTCTGCAATTTTTCTATTTGATAACCATCGCTCTGTCACTTTTTCTTTTGTTTTTCAAGGTGTACGCGGCACTTGTGCCGACGCTGATCATGGCCGCGGTGATGCTCGTGGCGGCGCAGAGTTCTCCGCAGTCGTCTTCTGCGTTTCGCCGGTACCTGGCCGGGAGGCCTCTTTCGTATTGGGTTATGACATGGTTCTTATTCGAACTGGTAGTGTTGACCGCCATCGGCACATTTTTCCGAGGGCCGGGATGGTCCTGGGTCTGGCCATGGCAAGGGTCCTGATTTGCCAAAGAGAGTCGCGCTCATGAAAGAAAAACTCAACTCGCTCTGGCAGAAGTTGTTCGGGGACAGCGTACGCGCGTTCGGCGTTGTCAGCCTTGTGTTTCTGATTTCGCTTGCGATCGCGCCGGCGAAAAACTACTTCAGCGAGTGGCGACACTATCAACACGGCTATTTGAAAATGATTCGCAACCGCAGCGATGCCGTGACGCTGCAGCGCCATTTCCAGGCAGGGATTCAGCAGATTTGGCTGCCCGAACTCGGAGTGGTCGACCGCTGCACGAGTTGCCATGTTGGGTTGAAGGAAGCCAGCTTGGCTGACGTAAACGTGCAGCCCTTCCGGCCGCATCCCGTGATTCCGCATAAGCTTGACCAATTCGGATGCACGGTCTGCCATCGCGGCCAAGGCGCTGCGACGACGGTAGCCGAAGCGCACAACAGCACGCTGGCGTGGGAGCAGCCCATTCTGCCGGCGAAATACATCGAGTCGTCGTGCGGGGAGTGCCATCGCGGACCGGTCCCAGGCACGCCCCAGCTGACTCAAGGCCGGTATCTGCTTTCTCGCTACGGTTGCGTGCATTGCCATACGGTGAAGCTGCCTGACGGAAGAATAATGAAGGCGACGGACGATCCGCCTTCGCTCTCGCACATTGCCGACAAGACCACCCGCGAGTGGATTTACGCATGGCTGAAAGATCCGCAAGCCTATGCGGCCACGGCTACAATGCCGAATTTCAAGTTGAGCGAGGATGATGCGCGTGATGTGTCTGCATTTCTGATTGCGAACAGCACGCCTCAGGCCGGAGACACTGCTACGCTCGCGGCAAAGGCATCGCCCGACTCCGCGGCTGGTGCCAGCTTGTATGGAGAATCCTTCTGCGCCTCGTGCCACGCAGTACAAAACGCCGCGGGTAATCTGGTGGGCGGCGACGTTGGCCCCGAATTAACCCGCGTCGGGAATAAGGTAAAACCGGAGTGGTTGCAGGCATGGCTGCGCAATCCGCGCAACTACGACGAAGAAACCGCAATGCCGCACTACCGCTTTAGCGATTCTCAAGTCGCCACACTCTCCGGATTCCTGCTGGCGAAGACTGATTCCGATCTGTTAGCCAATGGCCATCTCGAAGCTGCGACTCCGGAGCAGATCGCCCACGGCAAGCGTCTGGCTTCCGACTACGGCTGTGCGTCGTGTCATGAAATCTCTGGCATCAAGAAGCCTGAGAACTTTGCGCCCGAACTCAGCCGCATTGGAAACAAGCCGGTCACTCAGTTGGTGTTCCTGCCCGGGATGGAGCACACGCTTCCTGACTATATCGCGGCAAAAATCAAGCAGCCGCGTGCCTTTGGGCAAGGATTGAAGATGCCGCAATACAGCTTCACCCCGGCGCAGATTAATTCGCTGGCCACCGCACTGCTCGCACTCAACGATCGCGCTGCCACATTACCTCCATCGCTGACAGTGGCGGCGATGCCCGATTCGGACTACCAGCCAGCGGGCAAGGCCGGAAAGCTGATGAACGATCTCGCGTGTTTCAGTTGCCATCGCATCAATGGCCACGGCGGCGACATGGCACCCGATCTCACTTGGGAAGGCAGTTCCGTGCAGCGCCAATGGCTGGTGGAGTTCCTCAAGAATCCGAACACGCTGCGGCCATCGCTGATTCGGCGTATGCCAAAATTCAACCTTAGCGACAGCGAAGCCAACGAACTCACGGATTACATAATGACCGTGTACCAAAGTCCGGCAATCGACCGCGATTCCATGCCGCTCGGCGGCTACCCGCAAGTCCAGATCGAACTGGGCAAGCAACTTTTCTACGGCAAGTATGCTTGCCAGGGATGCCACATCGTAGATACCAAGACCGACAAGGGCTACGTTGGTCCCACGCTCACGCAAGTTGGTTCCCGCCTTACCGCGGCATGGATCTTCGGATGGATGAAAAATCCGCAGGCCCTGCGCCCCGGCACGATAGAACCTAACCGCGCAATGAGCGACGAAGATGCGCATGCTCTGACCGCGTTTCTCATCTCGCAGAAAGGCGCAGGCAAATCGGAGGTCGCAAGGGCAAAGAAATGATCCGTCACTCTCCGGTCATCGTTGCGTTATCGACCGCCTTGCTGGCCACGTCCTGTTCGACCAAGCGTGCGTCCACGCCGCTACCCCAGTCAACGGCGTTCGGTGCGGCAATTGTCGAATCCAGCGGGGGAAAACAAATCGCGCAGGCGGGTACGACGCTGCCGCAGCCTGTGGTCATGCAGGTCAATGATGAACAGGGCGCCCCAGTTGCCGGCGTGCTGGTCGAATTCAGCGCCGCGCCAGGAGTGGCTTTCGATCCGGCGCACGGGCTCACCGACTCCAGTGGCCAGGTCATGACCAACGTCACGCTCGGGGGCATGGCGGGCCGCTATCTGCTCACCGCGTCCACCACGGACAAATCAAGGAAGAATGTCGCGCTGACGATCGAAGAGATCGCCCTCGGTTATCAGCAAACTCTGGGCCGCCAGCTCAACGATCAGTACTGCGAGCGCTGCCACAACCCCGAGTCGACTGTGGAGCGTGTATCGAACTTCGACAATCTCGAAATCAAGCCGCACCCCTTCAGTGAGGGCGATACGCTCAACAAGATCAGCGACGCCGATCTCACCGCCATCATCAGCCATGGCGGCCCCGCGCTGAACAAGTCTGCCCTCATGCCGGCATGGGGCAACACCATCAGCAAATCTGATATTCAGGCCTTGGTATCCTACATCCGTGCAGTCTCCGATCCTCCTAACCGCAACGCCGGCCCGACGTATGCGAAGAATTAGTCACCGGCTTCGCCGGACATACGGGGATTGAACCTGAGATATCGCGCGCCGGCGCGACGGGAAGATTACCATTGCCAATTCCGATGCGTTACGGCCGCTTACGCTGACCAGGCCATTGATCAGCGCAGTCGGGCAGTGCGGGAGCTACGCTCGGGACCTGACTAATTCTTCCCTTGGAAACAACCGTTGATTGAAGAGTAGCGTGGAACCCGAATCAAGGTGATTGCTGGTAACCATACAGGGAAGTCTTCGTCAGGCAGGTCTCCGGATTGACAACGGCTTAATGGGCAGCCCCCAGCTCTATCGTTTATCGTTAACCAAGTTCGAGCCAAACTCCAATGAATATCCAGTTTGACCGTATATCATGGACGGGCCCGATCACCGAAATCGTCTCATTGCTCCCAGACGAACCGGAGACGACGTGAATCTTCGATGATAATGCCAAGCTTGAAGACTGGCCATGATGCCGCTCGCCGCCGATTCTGGTTGGCGATGTCGGGATTTGCACTTGCGCTTGCCCTGCTGCCCTTTTCCTACAAGGTCGAACGTCGCCTAGAGACTGTGGTTCACATCAAGGGCGGAGAATCCGAAAAAGTTGATCAGGAACTGGCACAGCGTTTCCAGTCTCCGTACGCCCACCGTCTGGTTCTGGTGATCAGCGGCATTCCCGATCCGGATTCGGCAAAAGGCGCAGATGCATTGGGCTTCTTAAGCAGTTCATTGCGCAGTGTGCCCGGAGTGTTGGGTGTCGTCTCGAGTCTGGATTGGCCAGATCCTCTGTTCACTGGAAACAATGGCGGGGCGTTGATCATCGTCGGGCTGGACCCGCACGATGAAAATGTCGAGGCGATGGTTCCGAAACTGAGGGCAAGAGCGGACTCGATGGAAGGTCAGCTGAGGTCGCAATACCCGAATATCACACTGGAGATTACGGGTGAGACGCCACTGAACTTCGATCTTCGCAAGGTCAGTGCGGATGACGTCAAACATGCCGAGGAACGAGCGATGCCGGTGACGCTTTTGCTGCTGTTGCTGGCTTTCGGCAGTCTGGTGGCCGCGCTGCTGCCGCTAGGAGTTGGAATACTCTCAATCGCGATGTCGATGGGTACGGCTGCGATACTCGCGCACTATCTGCAGCTCTCGATTCTGGTGCAGAATCTGGCAACGATGCTCGGTCTTGGCTTGGGTATCGACTATGCATTGCTGATGGTGAGCCGGTTTCGTGAAGCACTGGCCGAGGGATGTGATCCCGGCCAGGCTGCCGATATCGCTGCCCGGCAAGCGGGGCGGACGCTGATCATCTCGGCCACGACGGTTGCCATCGGATTTTCAGCGCTGCTGACGGTGCCCATCAGCGAACTGCGCTCCATCGGGATCGCAGGCCTGCTGGTGACTGTTGTGAGCGTCATGCTGTGTACATGCATTCTGCCTTGGGTGCTTGGTCTGCTGGGGCACCGCATCGATGCCGCCGGGGTGCGTCGTGCCAGCCGATTCAAAACGCGGGAAAGCCTATGCGCGGCGAGCGAGCGGTGGACGCGGTGGGGCACTATCATAACCCGCCGGCCCAGGACTGCTCTGCTTATCGCCGGGCTTCCGCTACTGATCCTTGCATTCCAGGGACGGCGAATCTCTCCCGGGGTTCCTGACCGTCACGCGCTCCCGGAAGCAGCCGAGTCGGTGCAAGCACTGCACACGCTTCAAAGGATGGGGCGGTCGGGCATTGTGCCGTCCCTCCGAGTGATCCTGCAGTTGCCGCCGCAGTCTCCGCCGCTCTCGCCCGCCGGCTGGCTTGCCCTCAGTCGCTTGACGGATCGCTTTCAAAGCGACCCTCGAGCCCAAGAGGTGTTGTCTCTTTCAACTCTCACCGGAATGGCTGACACCCCCGACGCAGTCGACCAAGTGCCAGAGCCAATCCGCAAGAGTTTTCTTCGCAGCGATGGTCAGGCGACCTTGATTGAGTTGCTGCCTAAGGCCACGGTTTCGCCCAACGACCAGATACGCTGGGTGCGAGAGGTGCGTTCCACCGATGTCGGGGCGATCACCGGCGTGCCCGGCGCCGTGTTGCGCGTCGGCGGTGTTCCCGCACTCGAGGCGGATTATGACTCGGTAGTCAAAGAGCGGTTGCCGAAGGTGGTGCTTGGCGTCGTATTGGGGAGCTTGCTGGCGCTCCTGATCGGGTTGCGTTCTTTATTTGCGGCGGTCAAAGCAATTCTGCTCAATCTGCTCTCCGTTGGCGCGTCGTTCGGTGCGTTAGTTGTCGTTTTTCAGGAAGGCCACGGGAGCAGACTCTTTGGGCTCGACGGACCGACCGGCACCGTCTATCCGATCGTGCCGATCCTGTCGTTTGCCATTGTCTTCGGATTGAGCATGGACTATGAAGTCTTCCTGGTCGCCCGAGTCCTCGAAGAACGGCGACGCGGTCTTTCGGAGAGAGCAGCGGTAATCGAGGGCCTGGCGCGGACGGCAGGACTTATCACGAGCGCTGCGGCAATTATGATTGCCGTCTTCACCGCATTCACCGTGGGAAGCTTTCTGGTTGTGCAAATGCTGGGCTTTACCCTTGCCGTGGCGGTGCTCATTGATGCCACAGCGGTGCGGATGATTGTCGGCCCGGCCCTGTTGCAACTTGCCGGCGACTGGAATTGGTGGCCCTTTGGTTTATACGTGGCCCCGGCAACATCTGAAAAGGAGCTTATCCCATGACGGCGAAGGCCGTGGACGCTCCAGCGAAAGCACAGGACCTCGCAATCGCTGAGGTAAGCGATTCGATTTATTTCACTGTCTCTTCTTGAGCGCTGGACTGGCTGATATCAAAGTCCTTGCGCGAAAGATTTGCCTTAGGCGAGCCGCGTTCGATCACAAGAATCGAGGAGCCGGGCTTGCCCAGCAGCTTTGCCTCCGCCTGCATCGCGGTCCAGACGCCGCCGACCTGCCGCAACCCGTAGTAGATGAATTCCTTCTGCTGTCCCGTTCCGCGAAGAGTTTTCACCACATGCACGGGGTACAAAATGGTGCGGTCGATCCACGATGTTACCGAATCATAGTAAGTCCGGTCCTGAGAACCGGCCGTGCTCTTAAGAACGAAGCAATCCCGCGCGCCGTATTTCTCCGGGGCCAGAAGCCCCTGATTCTTCCAGAAGAACTGGCTCTCAACCATGTCTTCGTAGGAGAAGTCTGTTCCCAGCAGAGGGTCGTTCCAATGTTCGAATGGCAACACACTAGCGGTCTTCTCACCAGGAAGCAGCGCCGAGATCGTCACGTGCCCACTCAGGCTCATATGCAGAAGAAGACTCGTCTTCTCCGAGCCAGGCCCCGAGATCTCGCACAGCAAACGCAAACCATCGGGAAACCAGCGAGCCTTGGCGGCAAACTTATAGGCCGTTCGCTTGCCATCGCCTTCCACGCGTGTGAGGCGTCCAGTTACGCGGTAGTCCAATTTCTCAATACGTTGACGTGAGGCAGACAGCACATTCTCCAGGTCAGGACTCGCCGCGAAGGTCCGCGATGGATACAGCAGCGACAACAGCAACAGCGATGCGATGGAGGCTTGAATTGGCCAGGCGCAATTCGCCCACCTGGCGTTGGGATACGGGCCAAGCTTGCGACTGCCAGAGAGCATTACGAAGCGGCGCAGAAAGGCCATATCTATGTATACAGCCAACGTCCGTACAGCTTCAATCCCCGAGCGCCACGTGGATTACTCCAATCGTGAGGGTCCGCAACCTTCGCAGAGTCGAGCAAAATCCGATACTTGCCGCACGGCCGTTCCTGGAGTCCGCGCTGAAGGAGAAGAAGCCAAGCTGAGGCGTTATTCGGAATCTGTCTTCTAGCTTCGGAAGCGCTGGCGATCATAACACTCATTTTTCCGTGGGACAGCAGTTGATCCGATCCAGGCACAACAAGGGCGATGACTGAAGCTCGAGAAAAGGTCATTCATGTCACGTTGATGCGTGATCTGCGTCCTTGTGTGATTTTGCTTTCAAGGCTGAAATGGGGTGGTCGGTCGTCAGACCAATCCCGATGACAGCCACCACCGCATCACCCGCGAGAGTCGAGTTTGAGGCGATCCCTAGAAGCAAGGTCTACCAAGAGGTCGTCAAGCAGCTGGAGCGGCGCATCGTGGAAGAACTGACCCCGGGGGAACTGCTACCCCCGGAGCGCGAACTAGGTCGGATGCTGGGCGTAAGTCGCGGCTCCATTCGCGATGCTATCCGGACGCTGGAACTGATGGGTCTCCTTGAACCACGCCAGGGTATCGGTACGGTTGTTTGTAATCCCGCCGCTGCGCCTGCCACTGCTCTGGCCAACGCACTCCTGGAAAAAAAGAAAATGGTGGCGGAATTGCTCGAAGTACGCAAGATGATCGAGCCTGCGCTGGCAGGCCGAGCCAGTCTGCACGCATCTGCCGTGGAACTGGTTGACATGGAGCAAATCCTGCTGCGCCAGGCGGCCAAGATACGACGCGGCGAACTCACCATTGAAGAGGACTCAGAGTTCCACTACGCGATCGCCTTGGCGGCCGATAACAGCGTGGTCTTGCGAGTTGTAGACATTCTGATGGATTTATTGCGTGAGACCCGGGAACGCTCGTTGCAGGTAGAGGGAAGGCAGGAAAAATCGCTCGCGGGTCATCGCCGAATTCTGTCGGCGCTGAAGCGGGGCGACGCCGCAGCCGCCGAGGCTGCGATGGACCGGCATTTGGAAGAAATCGAAGACATCGTACTCAAAAAGATTTAAGAGAATGGAGGTTGCCAAATGGGTCAGCTACTCGCGGTTGAAATTATTTACCGAGGGGTCTTCCAAAAGACTCTAGCGAAGAACATTACGCGCGACATTGTTTTGGCCGCGCACAACGAAGGCAAATTGGGACTTTCTTTTGGCCGTTACGGCGACGCTCCGGAACGCAACGGCATTCCAGCGAAGAGTTTCGCCATCGTCGCCAACGACGAACAGACACTCGAAGCCGGGATGGCGCAATACGAGCCGAAGCAAGTCGATCTGACGGTTGTTCTGGACGACACGCTATGCAAAGGCACGGAATCGTGGGCCTGGTACGGCCTGCAGCCCGTGCATCATGCTCTTAAGCCGGGGCACACTCTGGTTGTGATTTCTTTGGAGAACGCACCCGCCCTGCTGAAAAATATTCACCGCCGGGACGAGCCTTACAAGCTGGGAATCGTGAAAGGTCTTACCAGCTTCTCCGGTATGTGGGTATTTAAAGATGATCACACCGATGTCCGCATTTTGGGCGCCATCGCCAAGGCTCTGCCGGAACTGTTCAGCCTGGAGTCGGTGGAGAAATTCATCAACGAAAAGCTGAAGAGCTCGCTGAAGGTAGCTTCGGCTCGCAATGCTTTCGATCGCTTCGCCACAGTCGATGTAAAAGCGGGCGAGGGCAATCCAGAAGAGCTGTTCAAGTTCGAACTGCCCGACTGGGAAGAAATGCGGAGCGGTGTATCGATTAAAGGCCAGCCGCAAGGCGGACCTTATGCCGATCCGACAAGCGGGAAAGTCAGCGGATTCCGGCCGGCCCGCAACGAGCTGTTCAAAAAGTACTCGACGCGCACGCAGCGCCCCGTAGTGAACTTCTCAACCTGCACCAAATGCACACTGTGCTGGTTGAACTGCCCGGATGCGTCGTTCGACGTCACTCCCGATGGAACCTACGACGCCAATCTCGAAGCCTGCTGCGGTTGCGGCATTTGCGAAGAGGTTTGCCCGGTAAAGGACTGCGTTCACATGGTGAACGAGTCCGAGTTCCACGATAACAACAGCCAGTGGGCGGAATTCAAGAAAGACAAAGACGCCTACCTGAAGTGGCTGGAAACCACGATTGAGAGCGCCGAACCGATCGAGAAGCGGTCGCACGGGTTCCGTTATCGCGGTCAGTATCAGGAACAGGTCCCAGAGGCTTTGGAAATCGCTAAGAAAGGCTAGCGGCCAGTCAACCTGGCGGCCGCAAGAACCTTAGCCTGAAAAACAAGGAGATTGAAATGGCGACACTTACATTACCGGTTGAGGAAAAAAAGAAAATCTACGAGCAGGAAGCCCTGATCACCGGCGCCGAGGCCATTGCGATTGCCTGCAAGCTGGCCAACGTCGACGTAGTCACGGCTTACCCGATCCGGCCTTACGACACGGTGATGCAGTACATCAGCCAGTTGGTAGCAGATGGCGAAATGGACTGCGAATATATTGTGGCGGAAGGCGAGCATTCTCAATTCGAAATCGTGAAGCACGCGTCGGTCTGCGGAGCGCGCGTGTTCTGCGGCTCGAGCGGCGTGGGCTGGATGTACGCCATGGAAGCGCTGACCGTAAGTCCGGCTCTGCGCGTGCCCATGGTCTGCATGGTGGGAAACCGGGCGCTCGACGATCCGGGCGCCTTCGGCGTGGAACACAATGACGCGCTCGCAGTCCGTGACCTGGGCTGGCTGTTGACCTGGGTCGACAGCGCGCAGGAAGCGCTGGACACGGCATTGATCGCTTATCGTGTGGCGGAAGATCGCCGCATCTTCGTTCCTTTGGCCATCAGTTGCGACGGGGCGTTTCTCACCCACTCGCAAGCCCTGGTCAAGATCCCGGCGGCGGAGCAGGTCAAGAAGTTCCTGCCACGCTACAACCGCGGCGATCTGCTGCTCCATCCTGACAACGTGATTTCGGTGGCCCCGCAGGCCAACGAAGATTGGGTGATGGAAATTCGACGCCAGAACTACGCCGTCACTGAAATCGCCTGCGACGTGATTCGCGAAGTCTATGCCGACTTCGAGAAAACATTCGGGCGCAAGTACGGCAATCCGTTCTTCGAAGAGTACATGACCGAAGACGCGGAAGTCGTGCTACTCGGCATGGGAACGCTCTCGACGCCGGTCAAGGTTGCAATCCGCAAGCTGCGCGCGGAAGGCAAGAAAGTTGGGTTCGTGCGCCTGCGCTGGTTCCGGCCGTTTGCCGGTCCGGAGCTCGCCAAGTGCCTGGAGCGTTTCAAGGCCGTCGGCGTCATCGATCGCGACTTCTCGTTCGGCTCACCGGACTTGAGTGGCGTGGTGGCGACCGAAGTTCGTTCCGCCATGTACAGCAGCAGTAGCACTCGACCGCCGGTAATTGGCTTCATTGGCGGGCTGGGCGGCCGCGAAATCACCGTGCCAGACGTGGAAAAGACAACCGAGATCGTGTTCCAAGCTGCAAAAGGGAAAGCGCAACCTCTGACGCAATGGATCGGGCTGCGGGAATAACGCCCGTCGACGCGTGGCGCTATTCATAGCCGGAAAGGACAAACAATTATGAGCACCAGCACATTTGTAGACGAAAAACCGACGCAAGAATTGGAAGCCTTCAAAGGAGTGAAGAAGGTTCCACACGAGGAGTACTACACGTCCGGCCACCGCACCTGCCAGGGCTGCGAGTCTGCGCAAATCATGAAATTGATGGCGAAGGCCGCAGGTCCCCGAACGATCGTTCTCGGCAGCACCGGTTGCATGTATGTGGCGAACACCTCTTACTACGCCACCCCCTGGGGCGTGCCGTGGATGCATACGCAGCTCGGCAGCTCCGGTTCCAGCGCATTGGGCGTGGCCGCGGCACTGCGCGTCCAGATGCGCAAGGGCGTCATGAAGGACGAGCCTATCAACGTCATCGCCTTCTGTGGCGACGGCGGTGGCGCGGACATGGGCCTGGGAGCGATCTCGGCCACCATGTGCCATCCCGATTACAACCTGCTGATCCTGATGTACGACAACGAATCGTACGCCAACACCGATATCCAGATTTCCGGAACATCGCCGTATGGCGTCAACACCTCGTTCAGCACGCCGGGAAAAGTAAAACGCATCATGAATCATCGCTGGAAGAAGAACATGGCGCCGCTGATGCTGGTTGGCCATCCCACAGTGAAGTATGTCGGAACCATCTCGACATCCTACCCGCTGCAGGCGATGAATAACATTCGCAAGGCGCTGTCGATCGGCGGGCCAACCTTTATTCACTGCCTGAACCCCTGCCCGAAAGGCTGGGATTTCGACCCGGTACTCTCTTTCGAGCTGGGTGAACTGGCCGTGAACACTGGCATTTGGCCTCTGTATGAAGTCGAAAACGGCAAGCTGAAGCTCTATGGCAAGACCGAGCAGATCGCTAACGGCAGATTCAAACGTCTGCCAGTGCGGGATTACCTGCTCAAGCAGGGAAGGTTCGCGCATTTCATCGAGGAAGACATCGAATACTTCCAGAGCAAGATCGACGAGATGTGGGACAAATGGCTGGTGCCGGGAATCATTCCGCTCCAGAAAGATATTGAAACTGAATAATCCACCCGCCCTGCGAAGGGCGGGTTTTCATTTAGCCGGATGTTTTCCGGTGAGGAGTGCCGAGCGAGAAGAGAAGACTAATTCTGACAATCTTTCGGGAGGATGCTTATGGCCACGAATGTGACCTCCTTAGATCGTAAACTGCAACGAGACAACGCGAAGCAAACGTACGGCAGCATCGCTGGAAACCGGTGGATCCAGCTAGTGTGCGGCGTCATCGCGATGATCGTCATATCCAACTACCAGTACGCCTTCACACTTTTTACGCCGGGCATGAAGCTGACCTTCCCCGGCGTGCCCTACCACAAAATAGCTGCAGTGTTTTCCGCCTTCATTCTGTTTGAGACCTGGCCCATGCCGGTGGCAGGGTACTTTGTAGATAAGCTCGGAATTCGCAGGCTCATGATGGTGGGCGCGGCGTGTATCGGGCTGGGATGGGTACTGGGCGGCACAATCGCCAAGTCCCCTGTCGATTTGTACCTGTATTACGGAGTCATCGCTGGAACCGGTGCAGGCATTATTTACATTTCGTGCGTCGCCAACGCAGTGAAATGGTTTCCGGACAGGCGCGGACTGGCCGTCGGGCTCACAGCTGCCGGATTCGGCGGTGGAGCAGCCCTCACCGTTATCCCCATCGCCAGTACGATACACAGCATGGGCTGGGCCAAGGCGATGGCTGTCTGGGGGATTGCCCAGGGCGTTATCGCACTTGGCGCAGCATTGATACTCCGTCACCCCCCAGCCGGCTGGGTGCCTGCTGGGTGGGACCAGAGCACAAAGCGGGTACGCAAGGCCGTGGCGCAGTCGAAGGTGAATTTTACCTGGACCCAAACTCTAGCGAGGCCGGAATTCTATTTGCTCTATGCCATGTTTTTCTTTGCTTGTGCTGGAGGGTTGATAGCTACTGCGAACCTTTCACAAATCGCCAGATCCCTCCATGTGAACGATGCCAAGATTTGGGGTCTCGCGATTGTTCCGCTGGCCGTCACCCTGACCTCAGCCTGCAACGCTCTCTCCAGAATTGTGTGGGGGTCGGTCTCCGATCGCTTGGGACGAGAATATACGATGTTTCTCACCTTTGGCATCGAAGCCGTTTTAGTATTCCTGGTGACAAAAATAGCCGGAAGGCCAATAGCGTTTATCGTGCTCTTCTCGTTTGTTTTCCTGTTCTGGGGGGAGATATTTTCGCTGTTCTCCGCGACGACCGGCGATGTCTTCGGTCCCAAGAACGCCTCGGCTAACTATGGCATGGTTTATACGAGTAAGGGCGCGGCTTCCGTTTTTGCCGGATTCGGTGCGGCAGCGCTGGCTGCATACTTCGGCGGCTCCTTTGCCGTGCCTTTCTACGTCGCGTCGATCCTGTGTGGTATTGCATCAATCGTCTCTCTATTTATCCTAAGGCCGTTAGTCCGGAGAAGAATTGCGGACGAAGCGCGTGCCGCTGCCAAAGCAGAAGGATTGGCGCTGACCGCGGCCTTGGAGCAAGCCTCCGAAGCGAAGAAGGAGGAGGACAAGAGACATCTGGCCGGAGTCGCATAGATTCTTGGTTGCGGCGCGCATGTCGCATCGCGCCGCAACCGCAAATTGATCACGCTCTCGGAATGTGTACTTGATAGAAGGAGGAATCTTATGGCAGCCAGTCCGATCATCGCTCCGGAAGAGGAGCTTGAACTCGAGAAAAAAGATCTCAAGGTTTGCGAAACGAAGTCGAAGCCGAAGCCGGCGGGCCAGAAGCGACCAGACAGAAGCCTGCTGCAGAAGATTTTCGAGGGACACGAAGAATTTCTTGGCTATACTCCCGACTAGTTCCGCTTAGATCCCATTAAGTCTTCAGGCGTCATACCTGCCTGTTCAGCTAGGGACACTTTTGCGGGGTGTGGTGTGTGTGAAGACGCAGGTGTGCCCGCGGGAGTGGTTACGCTCTTGAATCCGGTCCAGCGCTTTCCGGGGATGAAATTTGCCAGCCCGCGACCCAAGTGGGCTCCTCCTATATTTGGATTCGGAGGTCTGAAAAAGGCTCCCCGTAATCATGTGAAAACTTCGATCGGGCCGCCGAATCACGGCAGTGGCGGAACGTTTCGTTAGAAACTCCAGCAAAGCCTATTTCACCACGAGCCTGGGAATTACTGCCGGGTCAATTCTCGATAGCATCACGGAAGGCTGGCGCCGGTTAGCGGATGTTAAGGTCAGCGTAGTGGGCGAAGCTGGAGAGCGCTACTTGGTCGTTGCCGGGTACGTAGAAGCCAAACTTGCCCAGGCTGACATCAGTGCCGGGCCGTGTCAAGCGATCCAGGACGATCCAACTGTCACCCTCCTTGATCTGGTTGACGAGCGCCGTGGGGCTGACGCGGATTCCGACGGTGCGGAAGCTTTTCTTGTCGCCTTTATTGGGAACTGTGATCTCGTCAGTCTTTTCGCCGTTGCGGATGACACTGCGGTAGAAATTATTGTCGTCCATTTGAAAGAGGACGTAGTTTTTGGAGTCGCTGTAGTTGAGCACCCACTGCAAGAGGTGACCCTTGATAGGCATCGCGGAAAAAATAAATGTGCCCGATGCAGGAGTGACTCCGTACAGGACGAAGTCCCCACCTTTGCGAATGAAGGAATCCCCCTCACGCTTCCAGGCGCCTGGGTCATCCCACTTCGACATACCGTTTGGGGCCAGAGACAAATCCAAAGTCTTGGATTGACCGGCCATGACGTCGAGAGTGGACGAGCGCGTGATCCTTTCGGCGGTCCGCGCAGTAAGAGTGTAGGTACCGGCCGGAAGAGTGAGCGCGACACCACTACTTACCATTTTTAAAAACTTACCTTTTGCGATTGCAACATTGGCGTCGGCGGGTGTGAAGGTAATTGTCAGCTCGCCGGGAGCGGCTTCCAGCAAGGCATCTGCAGCGGTGAGAGATATGGTTTCACCGGCCTCGAAGTGTTTCTTGAACTGCCGTGGCTTGAATCGCGCATTGCGCAATTCTACGGTATGGTCTCCCGGATTGACGCTGGACACGGAGAGTGTGCCATCGGGCTGAATGGTGCCCACGAGACTTTGATCGACGAGAACCGTAGTTCCGGGAACGCCGCCCTCGATGGTCAGCGCGGCCATGCGAGGCTGCAGTTGCGGCTGCGGTTGGAGGTTGAAGATAAGCCTGGCCTGTTCGCCCTTGCGAATGTGGATCTTTTGCTGGGGAGGATCCTGAAAGCCGCTTTTGGAAACTTGTACAACGTAGTCCTTGGGCTCGAGATCGGGTAGGCGCAACTGGCCGGCTTGAGTGAATTGCCGCTGAAGTTTTCCGTTGAGAAAAACTCTTGCATCGTCTTGACCGGCAACCACAACAAGCGTGCCCGGGTTGTGACCGGACTCGGCGGGCGGTTCAGCCCCCGGTGTAACTTTTCCGGTGGCCGGGTTGGAAGAAGTGGGCACAACAGGCAGAGATGATTCCGAAGGTGCTTGTGTCGGCGCCGCTTGTGGGGGATTCATTTGTGCAGGAGTTGCTGGCGCAGGAGTGGGGACGTCCGGAGCAGAGACGGCGGAAGCGGCCGGCTGCGTCCTCGCTACCCGCGAGGTGTAATGTCTTCGCGTGAAAAAGAAGGTTGCTCCGACCAGTGTGATCGCAGCGGCGGAAATGAGGATCAGCGTTGTGGGGTGAGAACTTGCGAGCTGTTCAGGCCGAGATGGTCGAGATGTGATTTCGGGCTTCGGTTCGGAAGGCTTGGCAGCGCCGGGGGTGGCGGCTTGTGGCGGAGTGCCGAAGGCTAAGCCCGCCGGCGCAATGCCGGGCGGAGTCTGGGGCGGACGAACTTCGCTCGGCTGGACTTTGCCAGGCGGAACTTCGATGGGCTGAACAGTGGCCGTCGGAACGTTCCGGGGTGGGACCGGGCTTGGCGGAACAGGGCTAGGCGTAGGCTGGCTTAACGGAACCTGGCGGGCCTCGCGTGAAGCCTCCGGAACGCTCGGCCGTGGGACGTGAAGAATTACGGTCGCGCCTTTGCCGCGCGACGAGGTGCCGGAACTCTCCTTGGAGACCAGTCCCAGACGCAGGAGCAGGGCGTTGGCGATAGACAAGATTTCGCCATCCGTCCAGTGCTTGGCGGCCACGGTTTGTATGCGCCCGGCCAAAGCTTGTTTTGCAGCAACGTCCGTGGCCGCATCGATTTCGCGCTGCATGCGCCGCAGGTCTTCCAGGTCGCCGCGGCGGGCCTGGCGCCGCAGAGCACCCTGGTCGCGCTGGATTGCATCGTGAATCTGAAGCAACTCGGGAGCGTCGGGATGAACGGCCAATCCCTCTGCCACCCAGGCCAAAGCTGCGAATAGATTACCGGACGCCTTCAGCTTGTGCGCGCGCGCAACCCAATCCTCCACGGAGCTTGTTTTTTTCTGTTCTACGATCAGGTTGCGGATTGTCTTGGCCGTGGGATGTGCAGGGTTCAAGTCGAGCGCCTGATTGGTCAGGGTTTCGGCTTCCAACCAATCGGTTTCCACAACCGACTGCGCGTGCTCGACCAGGGCATTGGCCAGAATAGCGCGCGCGAGAGAATTGCGTTGATCCAGTTCGTAGGCTTTGCGCAACAGCTGAAGGGCTTCAGCGGACTTCCGCTGCGCGAACAGTTCCTGGCTTTCGGTGATAAGGCGGTTGGCCTCGGCATTGCGCTTGACGCCATCCTGGGCAAGCTTTTCCAGTTCCAGCAGCTCCGCATCGGTGGGGAATTCGGCGGGTGTGCCACGCAACAAATCCAGCGCGCGAGAGTAGTCGCCCGAACCCAGATAACTGTTAATCTGCTCAACGAGCTGGGTTTTGGATGCGGCGCGGGTTTGCTGTTCGCGTGTTTTCTCCAAACGCTCTAACCTCGAAAGTCAAACGCCGTGACCTAAAAATCTTACTCGATTGGGCGGAAAAGGGGAGTGTCCTAGTAGTTGCGTCGTGGCCGCGCCTCCTTGTTGCAAGGGTTTTCAATTCTTCGCGTATTTCGAGAACTCGGAGTTCCCCTTTATCATGCATGCTGGAGGGAAGGTAAAGGTCCTGCGTAATGACAGGTCTGGAACACAGAAAGTGAAGCGACGATGAGAACGGAATTGCTGCGGTTCAACGGTGCCGTCGAATGCGATCCCGCCATTGATGCGTGGATGAAAGAGCGTGCAGGTGGATTGGGAGCCATTGCGCGGGAGTGGTTTGAGGTGATGCGAAAATGCGGGGACGAAGTTCGGGAACTTATGCATGATGGCTGTCCGGTCGCATGTCTGGGAGATGCCCCCTTTGGCTACGTCAATGTATTCACCGCGCACGTCAAGGTTGGGTTCTTTCAGGGCGCAGCTCTGCCGGATCCGGCGCGCTTACTGCAAGGCACTGGCAAGTTCATGCGCCATGTGAAGCTGAGACCGGGAGCGGCCACAAACGCCGCAGCGCTAAGCACGCTCATCGATGCGGCTTACGCAGATATAAAGGCGCGCGTCGAAAACGGCTAGCTCGCCCGATTGGTGGAGGCAAGCGCGGTTGTCGGTAGAAAGGGAGCTCTCAGTTGCTTCGCCACTCTTAGAGCAAATCTCACCCGATATGTGGCTCCGACTTGAATCACAACCCAGGTTTCTGCTAAAAAGATTGTAGACGTCGCTAGCAACTGCCAAGCAGACTGCCCGTAGTTTTTCCAGGAGTGAGTGCCAGCTTCTGGTAACTTGTGGCGACTTTATCGGGTCTTGCAGAACCGGGGCGTTTCCCGTTTGCGAAAGACGGGAAGGGTAATTTTGTTGGCTCATCCGGCGCCCTGTCGAGATTCGTTCTGAACGGTTCTCGCTGGGCGTAAAACATCGAACCTCCGTAACACGCTTTAGGAGTTTCCGGTGGCCCTACATCCCAGGTTCCGAAGCACTCAGCCGGCAGCCGGCATAGCTTCGCGCTCTTTTTCTGCTTCTCCAACTTCTGTTTCCCCACCTTCTACTTCTCCGATTTCCGTCGCGATAACACGAGCAACATTTCACTGGTCCGCGTTCTCTAATCAAAACCCGAAAACACCGCATCCGCCGGAGGAAGATAATGGCGACCAATCTTGTGCAAATCGACAATGATGAAGAAATCAGGCAGCGCCTGGAGGCCGAGCGCAACAGGCTTCGCAAAATCGCTGGTTTGGACCAGCCCACACATTTTCACCGTCCTGTTGAGAGGGCGTTTACAGCCGAGGAACGGAATCGCGTCACGATTTTGTTTGGCGGATTTACCTGGAAGCATGAGGACTTGATCCGCGCCGTGTTTCAGGGTTGTGGCTACCGCTGCGAAAAGCTGCCAGTTCCCAATGTTGCAGCCTTTCAGACGGGTAAAGAATTTGGCAACAACGGCCAATGTAATCCGACCTACTTCACCGTAGGTAATCTCGTGCAATACCTTCAGTTTTTAGAGAAGGAAGGGCTGTCGCGCGACCAGATCCTGAACGACTTCGTCTTCTTCACAGCGGGTTCCTGCGGTCCATGCCGCTTCGGCATGTACGAGGCGGAATATCGCTTCGCGCTGAAGAACGCTGGATTCGATGGTTTTCGCGTCCTGCTGTTCAAAGACAGCGACGGAATCAAAGCCGCTTCTGGTGAGCCGGGACTGAAATTCACAATTGACTTCGGTTTCGGGATGCTGAACGCCATGCATCTCGGCGATGTTATCAACGACCTGATCTACCAGATTCGCCCCTTTGAAGTGAACAAGGGCGAAACCGACCGCGTGTTCCGGGAAATGGTGGATGGACTTTGCGACGATCTCAGGAATCGCGATTCTTTCGAGATTGAGCAGCGAGCACCCAATTGGCTGAAGCCCAAGTTCAAGAGCAATAAAGTGCTAAGAAACACTGCCAACGTTTTCGGCAAGATGCACGAGCACCTGTGGGGCAAGGACTATCTCAATGCTCTGCATACGGCGCGCGACCGCATGGATCGCATCGAAGTGGACCGCACCAAGGTCAAGCCAGTGGTGAAGATCACGGGCGAGTTCTGGGCGCAGATCACAGAGGGCGATGGCAACTTCTACATGTTCAATTTTCTGGAGCGCGAAGGCGCCCAGGTAATCGTGGAACCGATTGCTACCTGGGTGGCTTACTTGATGTATCAGGCAAAGGCGCACGCGATTGCGAAGTGGCCGGTGAACCGCCCGCATCGCAATCCAGAATGGTATGAACTCAAGAAGAATTTAGCGAACTACTTCGGCTTGCACAAAAAACTCTGGGGCATTGGCTTTGGAGAAGGCGCCTGGAAATATTTCTACCACCGCACAATCAAGAACATGGGAGGCATCACGCACCACCTCGTGCCGCAGACAGAGTTGGCAGAAATGGCTCACCCCTTCTACAACCAGTTCGCCCGCGGCGGTGAGGGACACCTTGAAGTAGGCAAGAACGTTTACTACACCGTGCACAAACTCTGCCACATGGTGCTGGCTCTGAAACCTTTCGGCTGCATGCCTTCTTCGCAGTCCGATGGAGTGCAGTCGGCGGTCGTCAACAAGTTCAAAGACATGATCTTCCTGCCGATCGAAACCTCCGGCGAAGGCGAAGTGAACGCTCACAGCCGCGTACAAATGGCACTGGGCGAGGCCAAAGTCAAAGCTAAGGCCGAGTTCGAACAGTGCCTGAAATCCACAGGCAAGAGTTTGGACGAAATCCGGGAATACATTGCCGAACATCCTGAACTGAGGCGGCCCTTCTACCATGTACCACATCGCGAGGGCGTTGCTGGAACTGCCGCGCAGTTCATTTTGCACGTGAGCGAACGCATGGATAAGAGCACTCGGTTGTGGAAGCGCTCGCGCGTCCCCGGCATCGTCATGCCAAACGCCGCGTAAGATCCACTGCCATCTTGCCGGCTGGTCATTTGCCGGCGAGATGGCGGTCATCGCAATTAAGAACCGGTTTTTACGATTTATCGGAGACACAATGCACGACCATCTGGGACAGCAATCGAAGCCGCAGCTAATGCAAATAGCTCCCGCGCCTCCGCAAAGGCCGCACGATCATCACACGGAATTCATGGTGGGACTCGATGTGGGCTCGACGACGGTCAAGTCGACAGTCGTAGATGCCGCGACCGACAAGGTGCTCTGGCAGGACTACCAGCGCCATGAGACCAAGCAGCCAGAAAAGACGCTGGAATTTCTGCGGCGCATGGAAAAAGAAGTCGGCATCAACCGGCACAACACGCGCATGTTCATGACCGGCTCCGGCGGCGGTGCGATTGCCGATCAGATCGGCGCCAAGTTTGTGCAGGAAGTCACCGCGGTTTCGCTCGCCGTCGAGAAGATGCACCCGGAAGTTTATTCGGTAATCGAACTCGGCGGTCAGGACGCGAAGATTATCGTATTCAAGGATGATGAGGAAACCGGCCGCAAGAAGAAAATTCCTTCAATGAACGATAAGTGCGCCGGCGGCACGGGCGCGGTCATCGATAAAATTAATGCCAAGCTGAAGATTCCGGCCCTTGAGCTGTGCGAACAGAAGTATCACGGAATCAAACTCCATAAAGTTGCCGGGAAGTGCGGCGTCTTCGCCGAGACCGATATCAACAGCCTGCAGAAGGTCGGCACTCCGTCGGATGAATTGATGGCGTCATTGTTCGAAGCCATCGTCCTGCAGAACCTAAGCGTCCTCACTCGTGGCCACACGCTGCGGCCGCACGTGCTGCTCCTGGGCGGTCCCAATAGCTTTATTCGAGGAATGCGCGAGGCGTGGCAGGCGAACATTCCCCGCATGTGGCAGGAACGCAAGGTCACGATTCCAGACGGCGCAAAGCCCGAAGACCTGATCAAAGTTCCGGAGAACGCCCAATATTTTGCCGCCATGGGTGCCATTGAATTTGGCAAGAGCGAAGAAGACTGCGTGGGTTGCTACCAGGGATACGAGAAGCTGATGCATTACATCGAGTACGGGCGCCAGGAAGAGAAGGCCAAGTCCGGCGCCAAAGGGCTGACGACCAGCGACGCGGAACTCGACGAATTCAAGGTTTCCTACCGGCGCAAGAAGTTCACGCCTGTGGCGTTCCACACTAACCAGACGGTTGGCGGGTTTATCGGCATCGACGGCGGATCTACTTCGACTAAGGCCGTGTTGCTCGACGAAAAAGGCGACATCCTTTGCAAAGCTTACCAACTCTCAAACGGAAATCCGATTCAAGACACCATTGAAATGTTCGAGAACCTGCGCGGCCAAGTCGAAGCGCAGAAGGCGAAGCTCGAGGTTCTCGGAGTAGCCACCACGGGCTACGCGAAAGATATTCTGAAAGACGTCCTCCATGCCGACGTGGCGCTGGTCGAGACCGTCGCGCATACGGAATCGGCGCTCAAGTTCTATGAGGATCCGCATGTCATCGTCGACGTGGGTGGGCAGGATATCAAAATCATCATCCTGCACAACGGCCGCGTCAAAGATTTCAAGCTCAACACCCAATGCTCGGCCGGCAACGGATATTTTTTGCAGTCAACCGCTGAAGGTTTTGGATTGAGCGTTGAGCAATACGCAGATCTGGCTTTCTCCGCACAATCAATGCCGATCTTCGGCTACGGTTGCGCCGTTTTCATGCAGTCGGACATCGTCAATTTCCAGCGTCAGGGCTGGCGCGCGGAGGAAATTCTGGCAGGCCTAGCGGCGGTGCTGCCGAAGAACGTGTTTCTCTACGTGGCCAGTATTCCCAACCTTGCGGCTCTGGGTACGCGTTTCGTCCTGCAGGGCGGGACGCAAAATAATATGGCGGTGGTGAAGGCGGAAGTGGACTTCATCCGCAACAGCTTCCGTGCGGCTGGGAAAAAGCCGGAAATCATTGTTCACGAATTCTGTGGCGAGTCTGGGGCCATCGGCGCTGCGGTTGAATCTGTCCGGCTGTGGCGCAATGGGTTGCAGACATCGTTTGTCGGACTCGATGCAGTCCGCAAAATTGAATACCGCACGACGCGTAACGAAAGCACACGCTGCAATTTCTGCAAGAACAACTGCCTGCGCACTTTCATCGATATTCGCACTGCCCCGAAGGACGACTTGGCCTTCGTGCCGATCCAGAAAGTCACCAAAGTTCCGCTGATGCACGGCGAGCAGCGCCTCATCATTGCCACTTGCGAAAAAGGCCTGGTGGAAGATGTCAACGACATGAAGGATATCAAGGCGGGAATCGACCAGATCAAAGACAAATATCCCAACTTTGTGGATTTTGCCGCCCATGAGGTCTTTCGACCGGTCAATGCCAAGAAAGTGGCCGATCCTGTTCCAGTTACGAAGTTCTGGAATAAGACAGGCAAAGAACGCATTCCGCTCATGCAAAATCGCAAGAAACTTCGCGTCGGCATTCCGCGCGTGCTCAACATCTACACCTACGCTCCGCTTTTCAACGGATATCTTGAAAGCCTGGGCGTGCAGCCCGAAAACATTATTTATTCCGATTACACCAGTTCCGATCTATACCGCGCGGGCGCGAGCCGCGGCGCGATCGACCCCTGTTTCCCTGCGAAGATCGGAATTTCCCACGTGTACAACCTGATCCAGGAAAAGCATCGCAAGAAGCCGCTCAATGTCATCTTCTTCCCCATGTACGACGTGCTGACCTCGCCACTGGTGAAGATCGTTGGCGCGAACGCCTGCCCAACGGTGACGGCAACACCGGAGACGGTGAAGGCTGCATTCACCAAAGAGAACGACGTATTCGCCGAGCACAACGTGAAGTACGTGGATCCAGTTCTCAACTTTGCCGACCGCAAGCTGTTTGCCCACCAGATGCTGCAAGCCTGGCAGCCCATCCTGGGTTTGTCACAGGAAGAGAACGACCGCGCGGTCGAAGTCGGCTACAACGCGCTGGCGGACTACGAGGAGAGCATTCGCAAGCGTGCTCGCCAGGTTCTCGATCAACTGGAACGCGAAGATCGCATCGGCATTGTGATGTTGGGGCGGCCGTATCATCATGATCCCGGCCTGAATCACGAGATCATGGAGGAGTTCCAGAAACTCGGCTATCCCATCTTCTCGCAAAATACTTTGCCGCTCGATGAAGACTTGCTGGAGCGCCTGTTCGGTGAAGAAGTTCGAGCCGGGATTATCAGTCACCCGCTCGATATCACTGACGCCTGGAAGAACTCATATTCCTGCAGCACCAACCACAAGGTCTGGGCGGCAAAGTTCACTGCCCGGCATCCGAACCTGGTGGCGCTGGAAGTTTCCAGCTTCAAGTGTGGCCACGATGCGCCTATCTATGGCGTAGTCGAGGGCATTATCGAGCAATCCGGTACTCCTTATTTCTGCTTCAAGGATCTGGATGAGAACAAGCCCACAGGCTCAATCAGGATTCGCGTCGAGACCATCGATTACTTCTTGCGGCGCTACCGCGAGGAGGTTATCCGGAAACGCAAAGCAACTGAAGAAATCGAGGAGCAATTGGCGGCGCTGGAAGCAGAATTGCGGGGGCAGATCGCATCTGAAGGTCCCCAACCCCTGCAGTTCGAACAAGAAGCGCAGACTATGGCGGCTGACTAGCCTTGGAAGATCTGAGCCCGCGAGTGAACGACAGGTCCCGACCCCTGTCCCTACCCCTGTAATGGCTGACGCTGATGGCTCAACCCAGCCATCAATCGCACCCCGCTAATGCAAGATTACATTTTCCAGTAAACTGAATATCCAGCGAGGGATTTGCCACTTGTTCAAACTTAGGTCTTCGTCCCACCAGAGTTTCACCACAGTCTTCATTTTTCTCTTACTCGCGGGCTCCGCAGTTGCCCAGTCGGTTCCGCCGCAACTGATGAGCGGTCTGAGATGGCGACTGATTGGCCCTTTCCGTGGAGGCCGTGCGGTCGCCGTCGCGGGAGTGCCCGGCAACTCGACAACTTTTTATTTCGGCGCGGTCAACGGCGGCGTCTGGAAAACCACGGATGCCGGCACTGTCTGGACGCCGATTTTTGATAAACAGCCGGTAGCCTCCATCGGGGCCATCGCGGTTGCGCCATCTGATCCTGAGACGATCTACGTGGGAACTGGCGAGTCGGATATTCGATCGGATTTATCTCCCGGCAATGGAGTTTACAAATCCGTCGACGGCGGCTCCACGTGGACGCACGTGGGCTTAGAGGAGGCTCGCCAAATCAGCCGAATCGTGGTTGATCCGCGAGATCCGCAGGTGGTCTATGTGGGTGCTCTCGGTCATGCCTATGCACCGAATGAGCAACGTGGGGTTTACAAATCCGTAGATGGAGGGGCGCATTGGGCCAAGGTGCTGGATGAGGGACCTGAAATCGGAATTTCAGAGCTGGCGATCTGTCGTCGCAACCCGCAGCTGTTGTTTGCCGGCACATGGAATACGCACCGTCCTCCGTGGAGTACCTATGCTCCCATCGATGGACCCGGTGGCGGCCTCTACCGCTCTCAAGATGCAGGCAAAACCTGGTCTCGCCTCAATAATGGTTTACCCGAAGGTGATTGGGGCCGCATCGGAGTCGACGTTGGGCCCGACGGTAAACGAGTTTACGTACTCATCCAGGCAAAGAAGGCAGGTTTGTATCGCTCCGACGACGGCGGCGATACCTGGACCTTGGAGAACGCGGACGCTCGACTCACCAGCCGTGCCTGGTACTTCAACAGCATCACCGTCGACGCGCAGAATGCCGATGTGATCTACATTCCGAACGTCGCTCTTTATCGATCGGTCGACGGAGGAAAAACAGTTTCAATTGTCCGCGGCGCACCGGGCGGTGATGATTACCACCAGATCTGGATCGATCCGAAGAATTCCAACAGCATGGTTCTGGGAACGGATCAGGGAACCACAGTCAGCCTAGACCGCGGCCGGACCTGGAGCACGTGGTATAACCAGCCCACCGCGCAGTTCTATCACGTCATCACTGACGACCAGTTTCCCTACATCGTGTACGGCGCCCAACAAGATAGCGGAAGCGCCGCCGTCCCCAGCCGCACCGATCACGGTCAGATCACTCCGCGCGACTGGTTTCCCGCGGGCGATAGCGAGAGCGGATACATTGCGCCCGATCCCAAGGACCCGGGCATCATTTATCTGAGCGGAACCTACGGCTCCGTTATCCGTTACAACCGGCGGACTGGGCTCAGCCAGGACGTCACTCCGTGGCCAGTGCCGACGTTTGGTTCCGAGATCAATCAGCGCAAATATAGGGACCCTTGGACCCCAGTTCTCGTTTTCTCCCCGGCTGACTCTTCAACGCTCTACCTGGGCACGCAATATGTGATGAAAACGATCGACGGCGGGCTGCACTGGCAGACCATCAGCCCCGATCTGACTGGAGCGACCCAGCAGCCGGGCGATAAAGCCAAAGGAGCAACGGCGATCGAGAACGCAGAGCAAAGAGGCTATGGCGTGGTATTCACGATCGCGGCCTCCGCTCTAAACCACGATACGGTCTGGGCAGGAAGCGATACGGGATTGATTCATCTCACCCGCGACGGTGGGAAAACCTGGAAAGATGTGACGCCCGGCGGACTGACTGTCTGGAGCAAGATTTCGTTTATCGAAGCTTCGCATTTTGATCCCGCAGTTGCTTACGCGGCGGTAGATCGCAGCCGGCTGGATGACCAGACTCCCTATCTCTATCGAACCCGCGACTATGGAGCTACCTGGCAACTGATTACCAAAGGCATCGCGGCAAATGCTTTCGTGCGCGGCATTCGCGAAGACACTGAGAGAAGGGGACTGCTCTTTGCCGGAACTGAATTGGGGGTTTACGTATCATTCGACGACGGCGGGAACTGGCAGTCTTTGCAGCTTAATCTGCCGGTGACTTCCGTCCGCGATCTCACGATTCACGGCGACGATCTGGTAGCGGCTACACACGGCCGCTCATTTTGGATTCTCGACGACATCACGCCGCTTCGACAGGCGCACGATACCGAAAAGGACGATGCATTCTGGCTTTACCATCCGGCACGAGCGTATCGGATTGATAATGACTCTTTCGCCGGCACTCCGCTTCCACCAGAGGAACCAACGGCCGAGAACCCGCCTGCAGGCGCCATCATTGACTATTCCCTCAAGTCTTCCGCCAGCACTGTGACGCTGGAGATTTTCGATGCCGAACAGGAGCTCGTTCACGGATTCTCTTCGGGGGACAAGAATCTGGAGAAGCGCCCGCCGGTTCCCATCGCCGAGCGTTGGTTCCCCAAGCCTGAAGTCCTCGAAACTGATCCTGGGATGCACCGCTTTGTCTGGGATCTGAGTTGGAGCAGCTCGGGAGGACCGAGCATGGATGAAGAAGCCGAATTGCGCAATCCCCGGGGGCCTAAAGCGGTGCCGGGGATCTACACTGTCAAACTCACGGTTGATGGAAAGGCGCAGACCCAGCCCCTGGAAGTCGTCATGGATCCCCGTTCGCCGGCCACCCCCGAGACGCTTCGCCAGCAGTTGCAACTCGGCCAACAGATATTTGCCGAGACTAGGGAAGCACAACGCGCGCTTGCTGAGATCGGCTCGCTACGGAAGCGCCTCGCCGATCTGCAGCAGAAGGTTGGAGAGAAAGATTCGGCTGTCAAATCGGCGCTGGCAGAGGCTCAAACTGAAATTTCAAAGATAGAGTCCAAGCGAGGAGCCGTCGGGCAGGCCTCAGGACTGCAGGACGCTCTGGTCGATATGGTATCGGCGCTGCGTGTCGTCGAAAACGGAGATCGCGCGGTGCCTTCACAGGCGATAGCCCTCTACAGCCAGTCGAGCGAGCGCGTCAAACGAGCCATTGCGGAATGGAGCGAGTTCAAAACAACTAAACTTCCACGACTTAATCAGAAATTGTCTGAAGCAAATCTGCCTTCGATCACGATTTCGGAAATCGAGCCAGGAGTCCATTTCTAATGTCGCGCCAAGCTTGCCGCGGCAAGGTTGAAGGACGCAGTTCGCTTGGACGTTATGTTCTTCGACTTGCATTGAAAGGATCTCCAATTTCTGTTTGAATATCCCGTCGAGGAGTCGGCATGAAAATATACAATCTCACAGGCTATTTGATTATTGGTCTCTACATGCTGGCTTGCGTGTATTCCGCTCCGGCTCACTTGGGACCATGGAAGGGATTGTTGATCGGCGCGAGTTATTTTATTTTTTGCTGGTTTATGGGCGGGTTGTATCTGGCCGATGTTCTTCATTTGGGCATTGCTCATCGTGCCCTCGACTACAAGGAATGGTTCATCAAAGCCGTCACCGTCGTGAATAACACCTTCGCGATCTACGTAAATCCAATCACCTGGGTAAATCGCCATCGCTTGCATCATAAAAATTCGGACCATGATGGGGATCCCAATAAAGTTGCCGGCGATGGTCTTTGGCGGACCTTATATCTTTGTCTCTTGCCGTATCGGTGTCAGGAGAATCTGGGCACCGACGAGATATTGAAGTCGCGAACCTTTCAGGTGGTGGGCAGCCCGCTGTTTGCGGTCGTTGCCCAAACCGCCAATTTTTGGCTCTTATGGAAGCTGGTTGGAAGCTTGAAGTTCGTGCTGGTGATGTGGATTGGCGTCCGAATCTTTGGTTGGTGGGTCAATATGGTTCAAAACTACTGGACTCACACGCGACAATTTGGATACCGGCGTTACGACGATGAACGTGACAACGCGATGAACATCGGCGAATGGCTGCCTGTAACCGCAACCTTCAGCGCCTGCCTGCAGAACAACCATCACCACTATCAAACTCTCTTACGGCTCAGCCACGACGAATCCGAATATGATTTTGGATTCGTTACCGTCAAATTCATGAAGAGTCTCGGGTTGGTGAAGGCAACGGCAAGGGGCGCGCAGATTCCCGCTGACGTTCGATTAGCCGCGCTCGATTTCTAGGGAATTCTTTTTCTTCTTGGAGTAAAGGGTTCAATCGTCTGTCCAAAGAAGCCCTTCGCGATTTCCTCGCCGTCCAGACCGTAACGTTCCGGCCACTCGTCAGGATAGTAGTAAGTCCCAAAAAGTTTATCGATCCACGGGAAATGAATGGCAAAGTTCTTGTCGATGCCCTCTTTTTGAGAAGTATGGTGCCAATGGTGATACCGGGGCATGACCAGATACCTTTCCAGCCATTTTGCGTTGGGACCGAAATTGCAATGAGTCCAGGTAGCGTGGAGGGTGACAAAAATCAAATACGCAAGAATGATCGATTGCGAAAATCCAAACATGAGTGGAACAAGGATAAATCCGCGCACGAGTGTGTCGTCGACAAAGTGGGAGCGTGAGCCCGCGATCCAATCGAGCGCCTTCGAAGAATGGTGAACGGCATGAAAACGCCATAGAAAAGGCACTTTATGCAAAGCCAGATGAATGAAATATTCAGCCAGGTCAGCGACCACAACGGCCAGACAGAATTGCAACAACCAAGGCATTCGAGCGATCAAGTGCTGCAGAACCGGCACGCCCAGGTATTTCACGGCCTGAGTCGCGGGCAATAAAACCAAAAAAGACAAAACCTGTATTGGGAGATGAGTGGACATGAAATAAACCACGTCCAAAGTCCACTCGTTCCTGAACGTCCCCTGTTTTGGATACTGCGGCCAGAGTCTCTCGAGTGGGACATAGATGAGTGCCATCAAGAACAAATCGAGCAGAAACCAGTCCAGGCCGATTGCGGGTCCACTGTGCAAATTGCCGTTAATCTGTACGCTTGATCCGCCCAAAGCAGTTGCGGCGATGGCAAGCAGCATTCCAGTCAATGCCAAAGTTTTTTTCTTGCGCTTGATCGAAGAAATGATCCCGAAACAAATTGCCCCCACGATGAGGCACTGGATTAAAACGCGCATAGTGTGCATCGGATAATGTGGACGCAGTTCCGGAGAGCTGAGTAGCTCAGGGAAATGCAGGCACAGAACTCCGCCGAAGGAAAGAAATCCAAAGAAGGCAGACAATATCCCACTCCACCAACCGGTTCCAAACCCGGTAGATTCGGCGTCACCAAAGAATTCATTGATGTTTTGCTCGATCACGACGTCTCCTATTTTACGTACCTCGACTCATGCAAGGTATTGGAAAAATAGCGATGCGACGCACCTCAGTAATGCCCAAGAAAAGATCGCTGATCCGTCTGGAGCCAACTGGTATGATGTCCTCCGACAAAAGCCGGGTGGTTCTCACTCTGGAATTGAGTCTGAGCCCGAGTAGGGATCGTATCCTCACTTTCGGCCGAGGGGGACACATTGACTGATTCGAGCCCTAACGCTTTCAATCGTCGCGAGTTCATCCACGGCGCGCTTGCTGGAGCCACGTTCGCCGCATTACCAATCTCTGCTTTCTCTTCGGCTGGTTTATCTCCGGATGATCCGGGCATCCAATCGGTGTTGAGCCAAATACCGAAGATGCATGATGAGAATGTGAAGCGACTCCAAGACTGGATCGCTTTGCCCTCGATCGCAGCCGAGAACCGCAACTATCCGCAGGGGCCCGAGTATATGGCGCAACTGGCTCGCGATGCAGGATTCGCGAACGTTGAAATTGTGCCGACGTCAGGCAAGCCTGGGGTCTTCGGCATTCTGGATGCGGGTGCGGCAACCACCGTCGGCATCTATTTTATGTACGACGTAAAACAGTTTGACCCTTCGGAGTGGTCGTCGCCGCCGCTCGAAGGCAGGATCGTGGACAAGGAAGGGTTGGGCAGGATTTGCGTCGGTCGCGGCGCGGTGAACCAGAAGGGCCCGGAGACGGCCTTCCTCGGCGCGCTTCATGCCTTCAAGGCAGCGGGGAAAAAGCTGCCGGTAAATCTCGTTCTCGTCTGTGAAGGTGAAGAAGAGATTGGTTCGACGCACTTTCCCGAGGTGATCCGCCAACCAAAGATCACCGATGCCCTGAAGAAATGCATGGGCGTGTTCATGCCGGAAGCAGGCCAGGACGCGGATGGAGGCATTCAGATATCGCTAGGCGCGAAGGGAGTAGTTGAACTCGAATTAGTTTCCAGCGGAGAGCGATGGGGACGTGGGCCCAAACACGATGTTCACTCGAGCCTTGAGGCGCAGGTTGACAGCCCCGCGTGGCACCTGGTGCAAGCGCTCAACACGCTCGTCGAGTCCGATGGACACACGCCGGCTGTGGCAGGCTTTTTTGACAAGGCCAAGCCGCTTACTCCGGCACAGATGAAGATGATTCAGGAGGCGGCGGCCCGCCGCAGTGAAGCGACGGTGAAGAAGCAGCTGGGGGTTGAGCATTGGGTGCACGACGCCAACTGGCTTGATTCGCTCGTGCTGCTCGAATCCAAGCCCACGATCAACATCGAGGGTTTGGTTGGCGGATACACAGGTCCGGGTGGCAAAACCATTCTGCCGCATCGCGCCGTCGCGAAGATTGATATGCGGCTGGTGCCGGACATGACGGCTGCGGGCACGCTGGCGCTTCTGAAAGAGCATCTCGCCAAGCACGGCTTCGGTGATATCGAGGTGAATATGACTGGTGGCTACGATCCGACGCAGACCTCGCAGGATTCGAAACTTATCCAGGCGCAAATTGCGACTTACCGCAAGCTGGGGCAGGATCCAGTACTGTGGCCTCGATCCGCAGGATCCTGGCCGGGATACATCTTCACTTCCGAACCTCTGAACCTTCCAGCTGGACATTTTGGGCTCGGGCACGGCACCGGGGCACACGCTCCGAATGAGTACTACCTGATCGACTCTACCAATGCCAGGGTTGGGGGAATTGATGCGGCTGTGGGTTCATTCGTCGAATATCTCTACGCCTTGTCTTAGAGCAGAGTGAGACTCAGAGGTTGAATCAAGGCTGGACGCCTGCGTAGACGGGAATTGCGCCGCGCGCGGCGTTCTTGTAAACCACGCCGCCCTTCATTACAAATACAACGCGCCGAACAGCGGTGATGTCTTTGAGCGGGTCTCCATCGAGCGCGATGATGTCCGCTTGAAAGCCAGGAGCGATCGAGCCAATCTGATCGCCCAGGCCCAGCGCTTCAGCCCCTAGCGAGTTCGCAGAGATCATGGCTGCCATCGGGTCCACGCCGCAATCCCGCACGCGATCGATGAACTCCTCGGCGTTGCGCCCGTGCGCGCCGGCCACGGCGTCCGTGCCAAAAACGACTTTCAGTCCCGGAGTTTTTGCTGCTTGCTCCACGATCTCGTGATCCATGGGCAGGACCTTTTCCATCGCAGCAAATCCCTCGGCAGTGTAGCCTTCGGTGCCGAGATACCTTTCCCTGTTCTGCAAGTAGTTCTCAATGACCAGCCCGCATTGCGGATCGAAATAGGTACCTTTCTCGGCCATCAATTTTAAGTCGTCGTCCGGGGCCAGCGTACCGTGCTCAATCTCGGTGCAGCCCGCAAGAGTCGCGGCGCGCACCGCCTCTTTGTAAGCGTGCACAAGCGTGCGCAATCCCTGCTTCCTGGCTTCATCGCAAGCCGCGTTCAATTGTTCCTGCGAAAGAGTCATTCCTCCGCCCTGCCGAATAGACTTCGACGCGAAGATCTTGATCAAGTCCGCTCCAGCTTGCTTTTGCTTTCTCACATAAGCGCGGATTTCATCGGGCGTGCCGGTCGCCTCGCCTTTCCCTTCAAGCGGTTCGTTGGCCGTGAGGATACGCGGGCCGGGGAGGATTCCTTTTGCAATGGCATCGCGCAGCGGAATGTCATTGGGCGCACCGACGCTTTGCACCGTCGTGAAACCTGCCATGAGGGTAAGCCACGCATTCGACGCGGCACGATAGGTATCGTCTGGCGTGGTCCCTTCCGTGCCCGCGTTCTTCCCGTCCTTACCGAAGATCCATGTAATGTGCACGTGCGCGTCAATCCAGCCGGGCAGCACCGTCAGACCGCGCAGGTCATAGTCCACCGGTCCTTCGGCCTTAGGGTCTGTCGCAATAATCTTCGACCCCTCGATCGCGATTCGTACGTCACGGAGTATCCGACCCTTACCATCGATCACCTCGCTCGCGGCAATGACTGTCCGGTGACTTGGTTGCTGCGCCCACGAATTGCCCCCGGCGGAAAGCACGGCGGCTACCAATGCAAACGTGAAGGCTCGAATGCCAGCTTGCATGCTTTTGCTCCTCATTCCCGAGGCAGATTACCACAGCAACAGTACGTTATCGCTCTCGCGAGTGGCATATAGTCGCCGTCACCGGAGCCCAAGAACATGGCTGAACTGTGGTAGACCGGCGCTCCTGCGGTTGTCGGTAGAAGACTTCGTAAGTGGCTGATTTTTCTAGGATCGCGATGCCTCCCCCGGTTACTTCAGTTCCGTCCGAGACGGGATTAGGCTAAGAGATTGAACAAGATAGAAGATATTATCGGTTTGTGGGCTGCCCAAAAATCGCGCGCTCGCTGGCCGTCCTGCTGCTCGCGGCAGGGACTCTTTTTGCCCAGGAGTACAGTTTCCGCGCCTTCGGGAACGCAGATGGTCTGGCAAACCTTGCGGTGCGGCAAATATACGAAGACCGCGAAGGCTTCGTTTGGGTGAGCACGGAAAACGGCATCTTCCGCTACGACGGCGATCGCTTCGAGGGATTTGGGCCCGCACAGGGAATTCCCGTCACCTCGGCGGCCGCATTTGGCGAAGCTCCCGATGGTTCTCTGCTGGCCGGCGGAAGCTTCGGCCTCTACCACCTGCACGGCAACAGCTTCGAAAAACTTCCAGTCCCTTTCAAGACGGTCAGTTGGGCGCAGGGCATTCAGCCGGATGGAAAGGGACACACTTTTCTCGGCACCGAGTCTGGTCTGAAGGAACTCTATTCCAAGCCCGGACAGGATGGATTTGTAGTTCGCGGGTTTCCCCAGCCGCCGGCAACATCCGGGTCGAGTGTCGACGCCATCTTGGTGGATGGCGACGTCCTCTGGTACGGATGCGGACGGAAACTCTGCCGAAGGGAGCTGGATTTCACTCGAGTCTTCGGAGTCGAAAGCGGACTTCCGGATTCTGCTGTGATGGTCATTCGCAAAGACCGTGACGGCAATCTCTGGGTGCGAGCAAGGAATGCCGGCGTGTTTGTGTTGCCTCCAGGCCAGATCAAATTTCGCAGGCCCGATGTGCCGACTCCCAGTACGGTGGTCGGCGTACCTGGAATTGATTCCTCTGGGCGGATCCTGTTGCCGTCCCCGGCTGGATTGCTGATCCGGGAGGGGAAACACTGGCAAAAAATCGCCCGGACTTTCGGTCTTCGCGGAGCCGTGTATTCGGTTTTCGAGGACCGGCGGCACTCGCTGTGGATCGGGTTGGCGGGCCGGGGACTGGTCCAGTGGCGTGGGTATCGGGAGTGGGAAAGCTATTCCACCGCCAGTGGCCTCGCGAGCGATATCGTGTATGAAATCCTGCCACGGGCCGACGGAACACTGTGGGTTGGCACCGAGGGAGGGCTGCTGCGAGGGCAGCGTGGACCAGCTGGAATCGGGTGGAAGAAGGTTAAAGGGCTGGACGGATTCCCAGTGCACAGCGTTCGCAGCGGCCCCAACGGAGATCTGTGGATTGGCACCGAAGCGCATGGTGTAGCTCGTTTTCATGAAAAGACGGGCGCTGTGAAATGGTTTGGCGACGCCCAGGGTCTGTTGGGCAAATCCGCTTACACTTTGCGATTTGATCATCACCGAAGGCTTTGGGCTGCGACCGAGGCTGGGCTATTTGTGGCCACGGCCCCGTATCAGAAATTCTCCCGCGTTTCGCAATTGCCGGCCGCACGAATTTGGGCTGTCGCGGAGGGAAGTGATGGCAGTGTCTGGGCCGGTGGCGAAAATGGACTTTTCGTGTTGGCGAACGGGCGCTGGAAGAATTTCACCCGCAACAACGGCCTCAGCAATCAGGAAGTGCTCGCGCTGGGTGCGGGCGCGGATGGGACGATCTGGATCGGCTATCGGTTCGGGGGTGGCATCGACCGCGTCCATCTGAAGCGCGGCGGGTTGGCAGTCGACAAGGCCGTTCAGAGACCCGGCACCGATGGGCTCGTCTACTTTCTTGAATTCGACGCATCGGGTCGCTTGTGGGCAGGTACGGAGCGCGGCGTGGACATGTGGAATGGCTCCCGCTGGAGCCACTACGACACGAGCGACGGCTTGGCCTGGAATGACTGTGACCTCAACGGTTTCGCCGAAGAACCTGACGGCACCATATGGATTGGAACCAGCGGGGGACTCTCTCGATTCAAGCCCCGTCCGCGTCTCTTGCCTGAATTGCCAATCCAGGTTGTTTTCACCAAGCTAGTGGTGGGAGGAAAGGATGTTTCCGGGCAGAAGAATCCATCCTTCAACGTCCACGCAAATTCTCTGATCGCGCGATACTCGGCGTTGAATGTTTCCAACGACCATCGCATTTTGTTTCGCTATCGGCTCAAGGGCGTGGATTCAGCATGGACCGAGACTACGCAGAGGGACCTGCAGCTTGCAGAACTCGCGCCCGGCGCCTATCGCCTGGATGTAGAAGCGCAGGACGCCGACGGCATATGGAGCGGGCACGAGGCTGAGTTCGCCTTCAGAATCCTGACTCCGTGGTATTGGTCGTGGTGGTTTATAGGCATCTGCGGGCTCACGCCCCTGCTGATCGCAGGAGGCGTGACCCGATTGCGAATTTTAAGCGGGCGCAGGAGGGAGCGCGAACTCCAGCAGCTCAAGGCAGCACATGACGAAATCACGAATCTCGCATTCTTTGATCCTTTGACCGGCCTGCCCAATCGTCGCCTGCTGCTCGATCGGTTGCGGCAAACCCTGGCCGCCAGCATCCGAAGCAAACGCAAGCGAGCACTGCTCTTCGTCGACCTCGATGATTTCAAGACCTTGAACGATACCCTCGGCCATCACATCGGCGATCTCCTGTTGCAGGAGGTCGCTCGGCGCATCCTCGCCAGCATCCGCGAAACCGACACGGTAGCGCGACTCGGCGGAGACGAGTTTGTGGTTCTGCTCCAGGAGCTTAGCGAAACGCCCGAGGATGCAGCCGCTCAAGCCAAAACGGTCGCCGAAAAGATTCTCTCCACCATTCACCAACCCTACCTTTTGGATGGCCGCGAGTGCCGCAGCAGTTCCAGCGTTGGAATCACCGTCTTTGGAAATCCAGAAGACAGCACCAACGAAGTTTTGCAACAGGCGGATATCGCGATGTATCAAGCCAAGGCAGCGGGCCGTAACACCTTACATTTCTTCGCCCCCGCCTTGCAGGCTGCCGTCAATGCCCGTGCCGCGATGGAGGAAGATCTCCGCCAGTCGATAAGAACAAAAGATTTCCAACTTTACTATCAGGCGCAAGTGGATCGTGGCGTCCTGATCGGCGCCGAGGCGCTGCTACGCTGGAAGCACCCGAAGCGTGGCCTCTTACCGCCGGACGATTTCATTCCCCTGGCCGAGCAAACCGGGCTGATCCTTTCGTTGGGAGACTGGGTACTGGAAACCGCTTGCCGGCAGATTGCGGCGTGGACGGCTCGAAAAGAAACGGCCCATCTCACGGTTGCCGTGAACATCAGCGCTCGACAGTTGCTCAACCCGGACTTCGCGTCGAATGTCTTGAGGACGCTGGAGCGAACCGGAGCCAATCCACGCAGTCTGAAGCTGGAACTCACCGAGAGCATGTTCGTGGATGATCTCGAGGACGTTATCGCCAAGATGACAGAGCTCAAGTCTCACGGGATACGGTTCTCTTTGGACGATTTTGGCATGGGCTATTCTTCCCTGGCCTACCTGCGACGCTTGCCCCTGGACCAATTGAAGATCGACCAGGAGTTTGTCCGGGACATTCTCGTCGACGCCAGCAGTGGCGCCATTGCGCAAAGCATCATTTCCCTCAGCAAAGCGATGGGATTGTCGGTAATTGCCGAGGGTGTGGAAACGGAGGGACAACGAGACTTCCTTGCACGTCTCGGATGCCATTCGTTCCAGGGCTTCCTGTTCAGCGGCCCTCTGCCGCTGGAGGAGTTCCAAGCCTTGTTAGCAAACTTGGCCGACAACTCTCTGCGAATTCAGCCGTAAGAAATCGTCATTGCTTGAAGAGAGCAGCGAACTACCTGGCTCATCTGGCTTGGTTTATCTGGTATGGTTAATCGCGCTTTAGATTCCCTGAGAAGGCCTCTGCGAGGTACCGGGAAAGCACTGCGGCCAGTGTTTCGTAGTGAGTTGCGATTATCCCCAGATGGTCCCCAGGCACAGTTTCGACCTCGATCTTTTCGGCTAAGGGTGCCCAGACTGCCGCAGCATCATCGGGGAAGGCCGAACTGGTCTCGGCCCGCACGAACTTTATTTTGCCGGGATAAAATCTCGGCCGGTAGCGGGTCAGGGCGAGATATCCGCTGTCCCGCACGCGCTGCGTCGTCGGGGTGAATGAGATCCCGGCCGGCGGTTGATACGGCGCGCCTCCGCGGAGATTCGCAAGCGAGCGCAATCCTCGTCTTGCCTGGTGCGCAATGAGGCGGGCACGTTGTCGTAACGACAAATAGTGGATGTGCGGGTATGCGTCCAGCATAGCCAGCAGAGCGACCTTGTCCCCGTTTGCCGACAGGCGTTGAGCCATTTCCAGCGCAACCAGGCCTCCGAGCGAATAGCCTGCGAGGACGTACGGACCGCGGGGTTGCATCTCCCTGATCGCATGAAGATAAAATTCGGCCATATCTTCGATGCGCGCCAACGGTTCGTCGAGCCCATCGATTCCTCTCGCTTGCATTCCGTATATGGGATGGTCTGTTTCGATGTGCTTGACGGGTTGAAAGAAATCCATAACGCTGCCGCCCAGGCCGTGCGCGACAAAAACCGGCGGCTTCTCCGTGCCCGGCTTCAGCAGCACAAGAGTTGGGAAGCGCGGAGTGGTGGGTTGCTCCAGCAACGCGGCCAGAGCGGCGATCGTGGGCGCCTGATAAATCGTGACCGGGGGCAGTTCTCGATCGCACACTTGCGCAATTTCGTTAAAAAGCTGAAGCGCCAGCGAGGAATCGCCGCCCAGATCGAAGAAGTTATCGTCGACATGAATCGACGGCAGTTGCAGCACGCGCTGCCAGATCGGGGTAAGCGCTTCGACCATCGAGGATGTGGCTTCAGGCTTCACAACAAATCACGAATGCGCGAAAGCCCAATAAAGTTCTCGAGCCTTGGTGTAGATCGGGCCGAAGGGAAGAACGCGATCGCCGATGCGAGTCACCGGAACAACCTTGGAATAGTTTCCGCTCGCGAAAATCTCGTCTGCCTTTTCGAAATCCTGATAAGTGAGAGCCTTCTCGACGACATTCACGCCATTCTGCCGCAGCAGCCCGATTACTCTTTGGCGGGTGATGCCCGCCAGGAAAGTTCCGTTCGGAATGGGCGTGAACACAACGCCATCTTTCGCCATGAAAATATTCGAAGTAGCGAGTTCGGCGACGTTGCCCAACATATCGCAAACAATGGCATTGTCGAAGCCGCGCGAGTGCGCCTCAAAAAGCGCACGCGAATTGTTGGGATAAAGGCAACCGGCCTTGGCATCGACCGGCATCGACTCTAGAGTCGGCCGGCGATAGGGAGACAGCGTGATTGAGAAGCCTTTGGGCGCGCGCATTGGCGCTTCATAAATCGAAAGACACCACTGCGTAGACTCCGGATCATGCGCCTGTACCCAGGGTCCTTCCTTCTCCGCCCAATACATAGGACGAATGTAGAGTGCGGCATCCTTATCGAAGCGTCGTATTCCCTCGCGCGCAAGCCTGACCCATTCTTCCGTGGATACCGTCGGCTTCAAGAAAAGCTTCTTGGCGGAATCATTGACGCGCGCGCAGTGGAGTTCTAGATCAGGTGTAACGCCTTCAAACGCTCGAGCACCGTCGAACACTACGGAGCATAGCCATGCGGCATGGGTGCGAGGGCCCATGATTCCAATGTTGCCCTCGTGCCATGCTCCTTCGAAATAGGTCCAGGTCTTGGACCAGCCGGCTCCCACCGTCATCAACTCCTCCTGCACGACTTACTTGGCGTTGCGCTGTCTGAATTCATTGACTCAATGATTCAAGCTGTCCCGCTGTTTCATTTCGAACGACTCTCGTAACCAAAAATCGCCTTCAACTCGAGGAATTCTTCGAGGCCAGCTTCGCCCCATTCTCGGCCGTTGCCCGACTGTTTATAGCCGCCAAAACAACCACCGAAGTCAATTCTCGCTCCGTTAATGTGAACGTTGCCTGATCGCAGTCGCTTCGCGACTCGGACGGCCCGCTCCCTGTTTCCCGATGTTACAAAACCCGACAAGCCATAGGGAGTGGCGTTCGCTATTCGGACCGCGTCATCCTCGTCCTCATAAGGGATGATGCAAAGAACGGGCCCGAAGATCTCCTCGCGAGCGATAGTCATGTCGTTGCTGACATCCGCAAACACGGTGGGCTTTACGTAGTAACCCTTGCTTATCCCCTCGGGACGGCCGGGACCACCTGCAATCAACTTTGCGCCTTCCTCGACGCCCTCGTTGATCAGGCGCTGCACTTTATCGAATTGGGCCTTACTTGCGAGCGGGCCAAGGCCTGTGTCTTCGGCAAGTGGATCCCCGACCTTGGTGGCCTCACTGGCCTGTTTCGCTGCCGCGATCGCCTCCGCCATCTTGGCGCGAGGAACCAGCATGCGCGTCGGCGCATTGCAGGATTGTCCGGTGTTGCGGAAGCATTCCTGCACGCCCTGCTTGACTGCTTTCTCGAAGTCGGCGTCATCGAGAAGAATGTTCGCCGATTTGCCGCCGAGTTCTTGCGTCACTCGCTTCACTGTGGGAGCCGCGGCCACAGCCACAGCGACCCCAGCTCGCGTGGATCCGGTGAAGGAAACCATGGAGACGTCAGGATGCGATGAGATAGCGGTGCCGACCGTGGGCCCATCGCCGTTCACCAGATTGAAAGCTCCTGCCGGGACACCAGCTTCATGCAGAATCTGCGCAAATAAATACGCGGAGAGAGGGGCAAATTCACTGGGCTTGAGAACCATCGTGCATCCCGCAGCGAGAGCAGGCGCCACCTTGCAGACGATCTGGTTCATGGGCCAATTCCACGGCGTGATGAGTCCACAGACCCCGATGGGTTCTTTCCGCATGAGGGTTGAACCTTTGAGTTCTTCAAACTTGAAGTGCTCAAGCACTTTCACAGTTTCCAGCAAATGTGCGAGTCCGGCAGGAGCCTGCGCTTTTCTGGATAGCGAACTGGGTGCGCCCATCTCCTGCGAAATCGCGGCGGCCATCTCCTCCATCTTCGATTGGTACACCTCAGTGATCCGGCGCAGAAGATCCAAGCGTTCCTGCACGCCGGTTTCCGAATTCGACTCGAAAGCACGTTTGGCTGCGGCCACGGCCCGGTCAACATCAGAGGCACTTCCGAGCGAGATAGTCGCGACGGCCTCCTCGTTGGCAGGGTTGATGACCGGAAAGTCGCGAGCCTTGACCGGATCGACCCACTTCCCTTCAATGTAGAACTTTCTGCAGTCTTTCATGCGCTCCTGTGTAGTTTGCGAAGGGGCATTCCTCAATGTTTGGACGCTGACGCTACCTGGCTCGCTGGCTTTTGGTCGTTAGTCAAGGCGATGACCGCAAAAGCGGTGGCTGCATCGCTCATAAAGCGCCCAGTCTCGGAGGATTTGTGCCGCCGTTTGTTCACCGACGAAGCCGGCCAGGAACCGTCCGTTGCGTTTTGGTTGCTCATCAGCCAGGAAATTCCACGTTTCAGTTGGGCATTGTCGCGGGGTACGCCCGCGCCTTGCAGGGCAAGGATCATGAGGCTCGTGGCCACGCCGTCGCTTTTCCCTTCCATGGGGGTTCCATCTTCTCGCAGCCACATGTTCTCGAGCGACTTGACAGTCCAGCCGTTCCACCTCCACGCGATGGAAGCCAGCCTCCAGCCGCCGTCTGCCTGTTGCTTGTTCAAAATTTCATGAATGATCGTTTTCTGCTGTTCTGGCGTGAGCACCCCGGGCAATTTGGTGGAAGCCCAGAGCAAAAACACGCGATTGATTGTGGATTGCCCTGCACGTTCCCGGCTCAAATATTTGCGCAAGCTTGCGACGTTATCCTGAATTTCAGGGTCAGCCGCGTAATTCCCAGGGGCTACCCCAACCGCCATCGCCGCCAGAGTCGCGCCGTAATAATTGGAATCATTTGCTTCCCAAGGCTCCTGGTCGAACTGAAGCCAAAGCCATGAGCCCTTGTTTTCTCCTGCGGTCTGTTGCAAGGCCCACATGTTGTCGAATGCGGCGCGGGTATCGTCACTGAGTTGCCCGGTCTGGGCATCACGACTGGCGAGAATCAGAGCGTTGAGAACCGATTCCGTTCCTCGGGACTCGGCGGTTTTGTGGTCGTATCCCTGATCGCTGTAGTAGGGCCCAATCTCCTTCCAAAGACGTACGCGCTTGGTGACATTCTCGATCAGTTTGCGTTCGTTGATGGACGGGCCTTGTTCTGCAAGCGCGGCGCGAAGCGCAGGCCGGGAGAGTGCGTAGGGCAAGGCCGTGTGACACGATACGCAGAAGGTACCGTGGTCGCGGGCAGAACCCGTCCATCCTATCCACCAGCCTTCCCGATAATCTAGGTAAGCGGCAGCCGCCTTCGGATTCCATGAGTTGGAAACCTTCGCAACCGGATGGGAGCAGGCCACCATGGCGGCGGCCGCCAGGCACGTCAATAGGGCGCCAATTCCTCGCATGCCGGCTTTCATTGGGATCGCGCCTCCATACCATTCGAACGCTGATCTGACCACTGACCGAAGAAAAGGAGGGAGGCGATGGCCGGGTAAGGTACCGACCCTCGAAAACTGCTCCTATTATACAAGAATCCAGACAATCTCCCGGTCTGCGGCTGCCAGGTTGCGCCCCGAAATCCGGAAGGTTTTTCGAAGTTGTCTCCTACAAAAGAAGGGCCCAGGGCCGGGCAAGATGCGCCACCTACTTGGGAGAGACAGACCCAACTCGAAGGCCCTGGAAACAAAGGGAAACGATCCGCTGCAGTGCCTGCCTGGCCACCAGTACAAACCAGGCTGATCTCCCGATCGTTGGCTGGCCAGCAGTTTTCCACATGGCCGAAAGCAATCGCACCCGTTCCCGATGAGTCACTCGAATTCGTACGCCCTTGGAAGCGATGATGTTGTACGCCTTTCCTTCCAGATAAACCGACCGGACATCTTTCCAGAAGCACTCCATCAGAGACAGGGGGATGGCGTGTTCGACGACTGCATCAGGGACGAACAGAGGGAGCTTCCCGTTCTGCATCAGATTGGCCAGCAAAAGAGTATCCTCAGCTCTGAGAGCGACAGGATCAAATACTCCCGGGTCGGTATCCGCGGGGGTGCGTCGCATGGCGAACCCAGCCGTATTCAAGTATTGAATGCGACCGTCAGGCTGGAGCATGTGGTCTTGAAAGGTGATGAGCCTTAATTCTTCTGCTCTGCCGACCAGATTGGAGCAATTCCCAACAAGCCGGAGTTGAAAGCAATCGTGCTGGGGCGAGCGCCCGATTGTTGAACCCAGAGCGGCCAGGCAGTTTGTCTGAAGTCTGCAGTCGGCATCGATGAACAGCAACACGGCGCCCTTGGAAGCCCGAATTCCTTGATTTCTAGCCGAGGGAATCCCTGAGTGAGATTGTCGGATGACGCTTAACGGGTAACTATGGGCCGAGCTGCGAACGAAGTCTGGAGCAGCATCTATGCTGCCGTCGTCTACCAGGATAACTTCGAAAGGCGGCGGGTTTGTTTGCCGCGCCAGGGATTGCAGACATTGGTCAAGCGGTATCCAATCGTTGTAGACAGGGATGACAATGCTGAATCGTGGTGACGCGGGAGAGTCCTGTTCACTTTGAGCCATGGACTATTCGATTTCTCAGGGGACGCACCTTGAGCAGATCAGGATTTCACACTCAACCCTGAAATCAAAGTTCGCTAGTGGGTACTCTGGTGATGATGAGACGAGAGGACTCGCTGACTCGTTGCAGCCAGCGGTCTAGACATCCGTTTAGCGCGGCGGCATCGAGTCCGCCATCACAGTGGCGGTGATCGCCATCTCCCTCGCGTTGTATAACTAGAGATGCACTCCTATGCTCGATAGGCTCGGCGTCAGGTCAAATCATCAAGTGCTTGCAGTGGTCCTTGGCATCGTCGGCACACTACAGGTCGGATGCACAAGCTGCCTAAGTGCTTCCAGACCGACACCAAACCAGCGGCTGGAAGAAGCACTCCGGCAGGATGCGCTCCGGAAAGCTGAGACGCCCATTAGTCTCCCTCCGGTCACCTCTCTGGCCTGCCCCACTTTCGGCTCTTCCGTCGCGCCAACGGCGCCGGCGGCGGAAGGTGCGCACAGTGTGACTCTCTCGTGGAGAGCCAGCGCCCCTGCTGACGCCAAGCACGCCGCAGCCGCCGGTTATTGCATCTATCGCGGCGTGAAGCAAAAGGACCCGTCGCCCGTTCTGCTCAATGTCACGCCGTTTCCGGGCACGAGCTGTGCGGACGATTTGGTACTCAACGACAAGAAATACTATTACGTGGTGCGAGCGATTAGTGCCAAAGGCGTCACCAGCATCGTCTCTAATGAGGCACCTGCCAAAATTCCGAGGCAGAGGCGCCCGGCTACCTCCGCCCCTTTGGCGCCTCTTTGCCGCATCCCAGCCAGCTTGAAATAGCTTCGGTGGTCTCGGCAGCGAGTCAAAAACCGAGCATTATGCCGGATCTCGACACATTTTGCGGCATCGGATGGCGCGGGCCGGCAGCCAGGCCCTGCACCGAGTATTCGCCCCCCGACTTGACAGCCGGGTGTACAATTCCCGCTGCCTATCATTTGCACCTCTTTCGGTGCATTTTGAAGGTCAATTCGGTAAACCAGGAGGGTAAACCCATGGATCGATCTGCGCGGCTGCATTTAGTCGGGAGGATTACGTATTACATTGGCTGGATTTCGTTGCTATGCGGGGGGCTGGTTCAACTGAACATCGCCAAGTCCCTATTTATGGCGATAAGCCTGACGAAGCGGAATCTCTTCGAAATCAGCGTGGCCTGCTTCATCATCTGCGTGGCGTCGGAGGTTCGCGCCCTCGTCCCCATCGAAAAAGAGCTCCCCAGTGCGGTGAAGAGGCAAGTGGCCGCATAATCAGCTCCACCAGCGGGCTGTGCGATCGTCGGCACCGTAAGCCGTCGCCGGTGACGCTTGCGCGACCGGCCTGCCCAGGGTGTCCTTCCGGCATCTAGGCGTACCTGCCCGAAGCTTGCCAAGCTGTCTGGTCTATTGCGACCACGCGGGTCGAAAGCCCGATTCTTGTCTGCGACAGCCCTTCCAGTGGCGGCGCTGGAGATTCTAGTGATGATGCCTTTACGGATGCGAGTTAGAATCACGTCGTGCCGAGTACTTCCCACCGTCGGTCGAACTTCGAATCCTTGACCCTGCCAGTTTTTTTCATTCTTGCCGCAATCTCCCTGGCGATCTGGTGGTCCCCAATCACGTCCTCTTTTGCGTTGGCGCTCCACGACGAGCAGTACACGCACATTCTGATGATCCTTCCCATTAGTGCCGCCCTGATTTTCATGGATTGGAAACCGCCCGAGCCTTTCGAAAGACTGAGCGTGGTGGTTGGTTCAGTCTTGCTGGCCGCAGCGGCCTCCGGGATTTTCTTCATGAAATGGGGAGCAGTGGCGCTCTTTCCCGATGAGCGCCTCGCGGCGAATATGCTGGCACTCGTCATATGGTGGATCGCTGCTTTTATTCTTTGCTTCGGCTTGCGCGCTACCCGGCGCGCGCTCTTTCCCCTTTGTTTCTTATTCGGGTTGGTTCCTTTCCCCGACTTCGTGTTGAACCCGGTCGTGAAGCTGCTGCAGCAAGGTTCCGCCGCTGCCGCTCATCTGCTTTTCGCCGCGGCAGGTGTTCCAGTCCAACAACGCGGGCTTTTGCTGCACATCCCAGGGTTGACGGTTGAGGTTGCGAGGGAGTGCAGCAGCATCCGCTCCAGCTCCATGTTGATTGTCACCACCATGGTTCTGGCACAACTCCTCCTGCGCTCTCCCTGGCGAAAAGCCTTAATCATCCTCGTGGCAATCCCTCTCTCTGTCGCGAAGAATGGGCTTCGCATATTTACCATCGCAATGCTCACAACCCGCGTCGATCCTGGCTTCTTGACCGGGAGACTGCACCGCGAAGGTGGAATCATCTTCTTTCTCATTGCCTTGGTGGTGACATTCCTGCTTCTTTGGATTTTGCGCAGGGCCGAAGAGGCGAACCACAGCATCACTGCGAAAAGAGCGGGTTGAAAGCGGCGGTAGACTATCGATGGGCTAGGTCGTAGGTTACAGCTGCCCCTGAGGCGCTGATATTCAGCATCGAGACTGCCCGTTCCAGTTTGTGATGTCCGGTCTTGTGGAAGATGTAGCTGAGTCCGACCACACCAGCGGTCTCGCCGGCGAAATTCACGGCAAGTCCCGCTGTGCTGCCGGTGAACACGCGGGTCACCGGGTTCAGTTCCTGTCCACCAGCGCGCAGGTTGTCCTTAGTGACGACAAAATCGGCGGCGCTAAAAGCAGCACTTGTCGCGAACAGAACGCAATTCTCACGGTCCCAAAATCGATGGCTGGGAGCTTCAGGGTACGTCGTGGGCTGGAACGCCTTCACCATCGGCGTTGCTGCCATCGGAGCGGGTTGTATCGCGCCTGGGCGAAGCAGCGCCGCGGAGACTTCTTGTGACAGTGCGGGCCGGCATAAGCCAAGAACTGCCAGCAGGATGACCACCTTGTATCGGAGAATCGCGTGATGCCAGTTTGTCCGCATGACTTTAGTAGGGGCCCAGTATTGGCCACCGGTACTTGTACTATCGCAAATGGCGGGCCGGGGCAGTATGGCCCCTAGGTGCCACTAAGGCATTTAAAATGATTACTTTGTGTTGGACTGAGGGTTACTGAAGTGACTTCCCGGTATGCAAACCATTGCATGTTAGAGCGCTTTAGCCTGTGCGTCGTTCACCGGCGTGGCATCCCTTTCCCGTAACGCTCTACCCAGCCTCTGAGGCTAACGCGAGCTGCCGGCCCACGTGTCGGAGAATCCGGGGCTATTGTCTGGAGAATTTGAAAGTGCTGGGGCGTCATTGGAGCCTCTGATCCTCGCTATAAGAAATATGAATTGGACTCAGCGGATGCATATCTTTATCGTCTGCGGATTAAGGAGAAGACTGTCGATTGAACGCACTGGCGCTCGTCGCGTCGGCTCACTTTCCCGGGTTAGCCCTTGCTTCTAGATTTATGCCAGTTATATGAAAGGTCGGCCCGTATCGGCAGTTGCGGACGCCGTTCCAGCGCAGGTACGATTCGCCAGAGAATTACCCACCCTTCAGAAACAGGAGCAACCAGACATGAGAAAGCGAGCTGGCAGGCACTCCCTGCGCCTGTCGTTAGTATGGGCGACATCATGGACAACAGCGTCGGCCGCTGCCGTCGTTCTTTTAGCCGCTGGATTACTTGTCGGGCTGGCCATGCCTTGCTTCGCAGACGACGGCGCCAAACCAGACCCGTCCGGCATAGCCACCGGGGATAAGGCTTCTGCGGTCGACGCCGCCGGAAATCCCTTCGTGGTTGGGGAGCCCACCGACAAATCTGCTCCCGACTACGCCGCCAATAAGAAGGCGTTCGACGAATATCAGGCGCAGTCTGCAAAAGAGCCTCTGGCCGTAAAGCTTGCTGACAGCGTGGGCCACGTCCGCGTAGCCACGAACTTTGCCTGGACCTTGAATACTGGTTACCTCGTCCTTTTCATGCAGGCAGGTTTTGCATTGCTAACCTGCGGGCTGGTTCGAAAAAAGAATGCCGCCCACCTGATGATGCTGAATTTCGCGGCCTACGTGTTCGCCTTTCTGGCCTATTACGCGGTCGGATATGCCTTCCAGTTTGGAGCTGTTGCCATCAACGCCGCACCCACTAATCTTGGCGGCATCCCCACGCTCAATCATTTTCTGGTAGGAAGCGGCCAATGGGGATTCATCGGCGGCAAGGGATTTTTCCTTACCGGTCCGGCCTACGACGCGGGCAGCAACTGCCTGACGCTTTTCGAAGTCGTATTCATGGAAACTGCCGGCTACATCATCGTCGGCGCCGTCTGCGAGCGCATCACTTTCTGGGCATTCCTGCTTTGTGAACTTTTCATCGGCGCGATCCTGTACCCGATTTCCGGCTGCTGGACTTGGGGTGGAGGGTGGCTCTCGCAAGTGGGATCGACTTTGAATCTGGGCCACGGCTACGTCGACTTCGCCGGCTCGACCGTTGTGCACGCCGTCGGTGGCTTCTGCGCCATGGCTCTCGCCATCATCCTGGGTCCGCGCCTTGGAAAATACGGCCCCGGCGGAAAGATTCGTGTCTTTCCCGCGCACAACATCGTCTACGTAGTGACCGGCACGTTCCTCCTGCTCTTTGGATGGATGGGATTCAACCCTGGCTCTACCCTGGGAGCAACCGACCTGCGCATCTCCGTAGTCGCAGTGAACACTAATCTGGCTGCGGTCGCAGGCTCCGCGGCTGCGATGCTCTTGTGGTATCTCTGGTTCGGCAAGCCCGACATAACCATGGCCTGCAACGGAATGCTGGCAGGCTTGGTCGCGATCACCGCACCGTGCGCCTTCGTGTCTCCAACTTCCGCAGTAGTAATCGGTGTACTGGCGGGATGCCTGGTTTGCGGCGGCGTTCTCTTTAATGACCGGGTTCTGAAGATCGACGATCCCTGCGGCGCAATCTCAGTCCACGGCTATTGCGGTTGGCTCGGCGCGGTCAGCGTTGGCATTTTTGCCGACGGCGCCTACGGCGCAGGATGGAACGGCGTGGGCGCAGCGTCCTACCTAGGACGAGCAGGTCAAGGCGTGACCGGCCTGCTCCACGGTGATACACGTCAGTTCCTCTGCCAGCTCATGGGAGCAACTCTCTATGCTGCCTGGGCGTTTGGTGCTACCTACGCTGTCTTCTGGGTCGTCAACAAGGCGAAAAGCATGCGAGTCGCACCGGAAGTGGAAGAGGAAGGTCTAGACGTCCCCGAGTTCGGCATGCCGGGCTATCCGGAAGACGCGGTCGTTACTCCGTACTGACAGCAACGCAGATCGAATTAAGAATGGCGGAGAGGAAGGGATTCGAACCCCTGATACCCTTTCGGGTATGCCGGTTTTCAAGACCGGAGCCATCAACCACTCGGCCACCTCTCCAACCTGTTAAAAATTAACAACTTACAACCGTAACCATCGTAATTGGCCTTTGGTGCCATTGCATGGTTCATTGCATACCGCTAAACTGATCCTGTGTGGAGGATTGGTATGCGGGAGCAAAGTGGTTACGTTTTCAAAGCCTTCGATGCTTGGCATGTTAGGTTTTACGTATCTTACAACGATCTGCCGGTTGAGGAGAAAGAAAAGATCGCCCGCAAATGTGAACTGAAGGGCAAACCCATCCCAACCCGCGTGCAAAAATCGCGGCGGCTCTGCACATACGATGGGGAACACAAGACCGCACGATCCGCGTTGGTCAAAGAGGCTTATCAAAAAGTCATGGATGAAATCAACGGCCTGGTGCCGGGTGAGGTCATCCAACACGATCTCACCATCGCAGACTTTTGGGAAAAAACCTATTGGCCCTTTGTTGAAAAGAACTGCAAGACCTCCACTCAATGGGGATACCGGCAAGTGTGGGCACAAAATCTCAAACCACACTTCGGCACAAAGACTCTCAAGGAATATCGAACCCATCACGGCAGTTTGTTTCTCACCAAACTAGCTGAGAGATACGGTCACCACACCATTCAACACATCCGCTCACTCGCCTCTGGCATCTTCAGCCACGCGGTGAACGTGGGCGCGATTGAATCCAACCCTTGGCATGATGTCAAAGTGCTCGGCAAGACCAAAGAGCCTGGTGAGACCAAGCATTACACCCTGGAGGAAGTTGAAAACATCATCTCGGCTCTGGTGGATCACGTTGAATGTCAGCTGATCATGGCTCTCGCGTTCTTCCTCGGTCTGAGAAAGGGCGAGGTGCAGGGGCTTAAATGGGAAGATTTTGATGGGGAATGGTTGCACATTCGCAGGGCGGTTGCGCGTGGTGTTGTTGGTACACCAAAGACCAAGAAATCCATTCGCACACTGCCTTTGATTGCTCCAGTGCGAATCCCCTTACAACTGTGGCGGAAAAAGAGCGGATCGCCTGTTGCTGGTTGGGTGTTCCCAAACAAAAAGACTGGTAACCCCATCGAGATTCGCACTCTGATCAGGTGTGTCATTGTCCCAACACTGACCAGAGAAAAGATTGAGTGGAAGGGCATTCACGCTGCCCGCCGTGGCACCGGCACGATCCTGAGAAAACTAACAGGCAACTCAACAGCTGGACGTGATGTGCTTGGTCACGAAGATGAAGCAACCACAAAAGATCACTATGAAGGGGCGTTGCCTGAAGAGGCGATGCGTGCAATGAGGCTCTTGGAGCAGGCTGCAACGAAGTCCCTCAACAAATAAACCTGGGCAAAACGGCACGAAAACCTTGGCTCAATGAGTCTGATCGGGATTCTCGTCAGTCTCCCCACCCTATGGGTGGCTCGTGGGCGATATGTGGCCTTACTTCTCGACTTCTTGGGGACACACGAAACGTCCGTTAACCTCTATCTTCTGTGAAGGCAGGCACGAACTGTCAGAGTTCGAGGTGACACTGATAAAAACAATACCGATAAACATCCATACACAACACAACCCTATGCATAGAGCGAGAATGGGATGCGTCGACGCCCAACGTCTGAGTCTGAGGGAGTACGGATTGTTTCGATGATGATGACGATGATGATGACGATGGTGAGACCTCGCCGCACGCGGAGTTTGAGACCGTACTCGTTGCCCGCGTGGAACATTTGGCGTGAACGGATGAGGAACTGAGTTACACCTGCGCTGCGCTAATGTCTGATCATATTGGCGGCGCTTGCTCGTATTTGACAACACAGAATATGCCTCGGTGATATTTTTCGTGGTGTCTTCGGCTAAACGTTGGAGGTCCGGCGAAAGAGTTGAGACCTTGTCAGGGTGCACTTTCTTGAGCAAGTTCCGATAGGCTGTCTTGATTTCCAACTGCGTAGCACTTTCTGAAACGTCGAGGACTTTGTAATACGTGTCATCGCTCATTGTTTGCCTCGATCCTCGGCTCGCTCCGTTGACCTGGTGAGCCGGGGCAACCGCACCTCAACGTGTGTCTCAAATAAGTGATGGTGCTCTTGCTTTATACGCCGTCTCTCGCAGCATTGCCCGCAGGGAACATCCAGAGATTGTGCAAAAGGTGCGTGATGAAGCGGAAGCCGCCTATCAAATGTTGTTGAATTTGGTGCTTGAATCCGAAGAGATGAGCGATGGGGAAATTGTTACAGCGGTGCGCGGCATTCACAAAGACCGCCGCGAAATGTATGGCGCGGATGCCCCAGCGAAGTCAATCGTTGGTCACATCAACGGCCCCCAACTGGATGCCTTGGTGTTGGACATCCGAGCGGTGTTACTTGATGCAGACCAGGCGACCAAAGAGGAATGCTTGAAAAGTTGTAAAGAGATTGTCAGAAGGAACAAAAAGCCTCTGGTTGTGGATGCTATGCAACTGACCGATGGGGGTGGTGATGCCTACTTTTCTTGAGCACTTGCAGGAGACCTCGCCGTTTCGTGCGATCCCTCCCCATCACCGTCTTTGCGCTCAACAGGTGGATAGGGTGTTAACCGGTGAAGTGGAAAACCTCATGGTGCTCGCGCCTGTGCAACATGGCAAGAGTTTTGTGTTCTCAGATCGGATTCCATCCTATGTATTGGGACGCGAACCACGACATCACGTTTTACTAACAGCTTACGGCAACAGCCTGGTGCAGCGAGCCGTGAATCAAAATCGCCTCATCATGGCCGGGGAGTATTGGCAACGGGTCTATGGATGGCCGGTAGGTGAGAAGAGCACACAAAACATTCTGATTATGAATGTTCCTGGGCAGGATGGCCGGTTCTCATTGGTTGGTGCTCCGTTGAATGGCTCCATTGGTGGTCACACCGTTGACCTCGCGGTTGTGGATGATGTCTGCCGTAACCGCGCAGATGCGATGTCACCCAAGGTGCGGCAAACGGTGAGTGATAACTTCTTTTCCGTGATTGCTCCGCGTTCTAAGAAGATCATCCTGGTAACAACTCCGTGGCATTTGAGTGATCTTGCGATGGAAAATTTGCGGATCGCTCGCACCAACAAAAGTGCGCGGCAGTGGACCTTGGTTGTGCTCGCGGCGACGAACGAAAAAGGCCGCGATTCCTACATTGAGGACACCCGCACCGGCATCAAGACTTTCTTACAACCATACGATGCTCTTTGGCCGGAGGTTCACTCACGCGGTGAGTTGGATGAAATCCGGGCCACAATGCGAGATGTGATCTGGCAAAGTTTGTATATGTGCAGGCCCACGGTGGGCACTGACACACTTTTCCCAAGAGACCGATGGGGTGTCATTGGTGTGACTGCCCCCATTGCGATCTGTTGGGCTTGGGATTTTCACTCTGGAAAACAAGGCTCCAAGAACGATTACACCGTTGGTTGTTGTGTTGCCTTGATGAACAACGGGCGCTATGCGGTTTTAGATTTGATCCGTGGGCGACCAGATTTCACGTTGATGAAGCAACTGGTTTTTAGAAAGTGGTGGGAGACTTATCAGCAATACAAGATCACGCCGCAGGTGTTCATCGAAGATGCAAGCAGTGGTCAACAAATGCTGCAAGAAATTGAAAATCTGAACCTGCGGCAACATACGTTGTTAATTCCTGTGCCAGTGGTGCCCACCAAAAACAAAGTGATGCGGGCAGAAGCGATTGCAAGCACACAGAACAATGGGTTGGTGGATCTGCCCGCAGATGCCGTGTGGAAAGAAGATTTCATCCGCGAGCTTGAAGAGTTCCCATTGGCAGAACACGATGATTGTGTTGATGCTTACGTTTGGTCGCAAGCGGGTTTCTCACGCGGGGAAGGTTTCTTCAAACTGCCTGATGTTCCACCCCGACGAGTGATCGCAGACCCGATGGAAATGCGACAACAAGCGATCTCTGAGTTGGCAGAAGATGTGGAATACAACCAGCTGATAAACGATTTTGATTTCTGAGGTGTAACCCATGCCAGATTTGTTAGATGACAGTGGTGACCAAAAACTTTTGCGAGCGATCTATGAGGCAACTCATGATGCCTTCCGCAAGCGAGGTGTTGCACAAGCTCAAGCCAAAAGGATGATGGATCGCATGGCCGGGGAGATGGAACTTTGGCTTGACAACTTTGCAACCGCGCACGATTGCAAGCTCCATTACATCGCAGAGTGTGCCGCGTGGATGGTGCTGAAGGCGGATGAGAAAGGGAAGTTGCATTACGCTCCACTTCTGCAATCGCAGTTCAGAAATTACCTCAAGATCAAAATCCAACAGTTTTTAGTGGATGAAAACGGTGGTGAGTTTGGTGCAGATGGTTGGGAAGGTTTCGATTCTGAGTGGTTAAAAATGGCGAGAGGTTAAGGAGTTTACAAATGGACACTTACAAGGGATTCACAATCGTTCACGCGGATCAGGCGCAGCAAGTGCAGCCGTCTATGCGGGCTTACCAGGGTTATGTGGTGTTCAGTGGAACCCGCATGATCTGTGACGGGTTGCTCACCGTCACGCAGGCAAAGCGGATCATTGACACTGACCTGGTGCAGGGGCAGAAGTGAGCACAACCACTCACCCTGGTCCTGTGGCGAAAGTAACAACTGAAGAGGATAACTTTCAGTTTTACCGCCGTGTGTCTATGGTGCGGGCCTTTCTCGATGGGGCCACACCGGAGCGGATCTCCAAGAAATTCAACATCCCCATCGCCAAGCTGTTGAAGTGGCGCATTGATGGATGTCCAATGCTCCCACCACTTTAGCAAGAGATGTGTGTTTCTGCTTGTGTTCATGCGGGTTTCAGGCGCATGGTGGATCACGAGCACGGTGAAGAGAAAAGGGGCGGTGACGATATGAAGAGAACTCAAGAACAAATGCAAGAAGCATACGATCGGCTGTTGGATGACTGCTTTGCTGAAGGTTACATCCCTGATGGCTTGAGTGCAGATCAACACGAACTCGCCGCAGCGAAGTATCAGCGGAAAGCGGATGCGCTGAAGGCCGGTGACACAAAAGATAAGTTGCAGGCCGCAGCGGATGCCCACATCAAGGCCGCAGCCGCAAAGCGCGTGGCTGACAAGGCTTCTCAGATCGCGGATTGTGAAAACGAGAGTGAGCGGGCCACTTTGCGGGCGCAATACAAAACACTTCTCAAGGAAGCGGCTGAGGCCGGTTGCACCTGGTCTGAAGTCAAGGAGACCGCGCCTGTGACCACCAACTTCATCACAGAAAAAGACGTTCCGCTGGGTTATGTGATGGTGAAGGGTGATCCTGCAACCATCGCTCGCCGCACAAAGATTGCGGAATCCCATTGGTCCGCTGCGAAGCATGGTGACCGCGCCTCGAAACTTGAGAGTGCGATGTTTGCTCAACTGGTCACCAAAAATCAACTGCCGTACTAATCGGCAGTTTTACAAATCTCAAGAAGGAGAACAAGTTTTATGTTCATCGAAAAGAATCAATTACCACCGGGTTTTATGTTGACCGAACTACCAGAAAATGTGCGGGTGACCAAAACACGCATGGCGGAAAGCTATTTGCAAACTCATCCGGCAACGAGTGAAGCGAACAAACTTCAACGATTGCAGGAAGCCGCAGGTTTTGCCGGACTGATTGAGAAGATCAGCAAACGGTAACGGTCTCCACGGCCTGATGGTGAATTGACACCACCCGTTGCTCCTGCGGGCCAAGAGTAAATCAGGCCGTGGTTTAAGTTTCCAGGTACGCAACCCGGCCCTTTTCCAAACGTTTAGGCGAGTGATGGGGGCAACCTGGGATTCATCTTGCTGGATAGGCGACACCCGGCTCATGTTTCCGCGTGAGAGTGGTGGGATCACACCAGCAAACCGCGATGGGGATTGGTGGGCTGATTCCAGCAAACCTTTCCGCTCCCAACCCCATCGTTCCAATTCTTGAGGTGTTAAGTTGAAACACAAATGGGTTATCAAAACGAAGTCACAACGACAGGCTGAAGCCGCAGGCAAGCCCACCCCATCACCCACAGTGGAGCGGATGCGGATGCAGGAAACTTTTGGGAAGTCCACTGCCGCACGAATCGCGGGCTTTGAGAAAGCCTTGAAGCTCTTGCAGACCAATCCTGATGTTTACAACAAAATGTCTGAGTTGGAAGCATCCACTCTGGCCGCAAAGTTCACGCGATGTATTGACAAGTTGAAATCACGGCTTCAAGAGGAAAGTTATGCCAGCACGCGGTAGTCGCAGAGGTCCAAATCGCAAACGTGGTGGGCGGCACTGATGAGTGAACACCTGAAATGCACGGACCCCGCCTGTGTTGCTCGTGAGAAAGCGATGCTTGAGACCATTGCAACTCAAAAGACCATGATCGCTTTGCTTGAACAACGTGTGAAGCTCGCAGCTGCAACCGGCAAAGCGAAGGTTGAAACTGAGGATGCGGCTCCGGTGATGCCGGTGATGGGTGGTGGAATCAGAGGTGATTTTGTATGAAACGGCCTGCTTGGTTTTACAACCCTTGGAAAGCTCACCGTGAGGCGGTTGCGGCCTGCAAAGAGTCACAACAGATCGCGCGATCTGCGCTCAAAAATTCAGATGAGATCTTGGCGTTACTAAAAGCCAAAACCAGCGATGGTGACATCGGTGAGTTTCGCAGCAACATCAACACCGATTCACCGAGCAAATATGTTAACTGACAAAATCTTGCCGCTTGAACCTGGCGCGGCCCGAACAACCGAAAGAAACAACGATTGTGCATCTGAAGCAGGACCAAAATCGAACAAAATAGAGGACCGTGACACGGAAGGCAATATTGACAGGAAGGATGGCGAGGGATAACTTTTTCGTGCAGCAGGCGATGCGAGTCGGAACCGACAAGATACCCATGATTCAGAAAACTATCCCTGTGCGTTTTGTCCGTTTTCGCTGCCGCTGCGGTGCACCGATCGATGGGGGAAGCAATGAGAAGCTCTGCCGGATTTGCCTCAGCGGAGAACGCATCCCATGCATTAACGACGTAGTTCGTGTGCAAGGTAGGCCCGGAGCGCGGTTTCGAGTGACCGCAGTATATGTCAACGTGGAGCTGGTTGGCCTCGCACCCATCAACGGGGAGGAGGAGATGGATTTCAGAAAAGAGGATCTTGCCCCGTGGCTAACTCTAGTGTTGCTCTGCCCAAGATGGCGGTACAACCTGCACCACTTCGTTCAACGACCTAGCAATATCCTTCGCATTGTCGTGCTTGTGACTTTGCTATGGGCCCTGATCCGTTTCGGCGTGCTGCCTTACCTCTTTCTCGGTTTCGTGCTGTTCATGGCATTGGTCCCGATTGTACGAATGTATTTCGCGCGTCAAAAACACACAAAGAGACTGCGTTGGCAGCAAGACTTCTAGATGGCTGATACCGTGGAGGCGTCTCAATGACTCTAACAGAGTCGCCGTGGGTACACGATTTCCTCTCCGTCGTCTCGGAGCCCGCTGCCGAGCGGAGATTCCGTTTTCACTGCTCCTGCGGTGCCCTCATCGAGACCCGCGCACACAATGAAACCTGTTGGAATTGTGGTCGAAGCACCGAGGTGTGGTATCTCGCTACAGCCAAGGGAGAGAAGTGCTTCGTTCGGATTCGTCGGTACAGACAGCAGCAACGGCGCACCGAGCCGGTGGTGTTACCCAAGGCTCCTCGCAAATCGCGCGACCGCATTGGGATCGCCCTACAAATTTTGTGTGGCGTGGTCTGGCTAGTGGCATTGTTGATAGGTAGCCTGAGTTGGGAGCAGCCGCATTTCTACGAGAGGCAAGCCGCTCCACATATGGGCGATGTGCACGATTAACGGCTCGTTAATGTGAATCTGTTGTCCTGCGATTCGTATCGGAGGTTAAAACTTCACGTCGAGAATGCGTAAGCCCTCGGACGACCGGGGCCTCTGCTGACGGGACTATGGGCTTACTTCTGTGCTCCGCAAGTTCCATCCGATAATCGGTTTGTACGTCAGATCACGTCCGGGTACAGCAACAAGCGGCACCGAGTCGTCACGAGTCATGGAGTGATAGGTCATCTTGGTTTGGTAAACATTCCCGAAGGTGTCCTGATACGAGATGCAGACCTTAACCCATATACTCCAGATGTTCTTAATTTTAAGAAATCCTCCACGCTCCGGGTTGGTGCTGGTGGTTTCACTATATGGCAATTTGTCTTGCGGCATCAGGAAAATAGCATTGGGTGGAAACTCTATGCGACTCTTCTCGATTACCGTTGGGCATGGCATTGGTTCAGTTGGGAATCCCGGTTTATCGGTTGGAACCATCAATACTTCAGGATAGACCTTCGTTGCTGCCGACAAGCCGACGTTTCTGAGGACAGAAGAAACATCCAAGGACATTTGGGTCGCAAATTGTGGACCTGCAGCGGTGAACTTTGGAGGATTGGAAAAAGTAACATCAGTCATCGTAACCCACGGACGCTGGCTGGCTACGAGAGCATCGTGAGCAATTTTATTGGCACGTCGCATTTGACATACTTGCTGGCCTGCAAAGACCGTATAGGCAATGAGGAATGCGACTCCGACCATTTCCGCCCCGAACTTTATTTTGTCGCGCCAATCCTTCTCAGTCTTGCAGGTTATTTGATAGTTGTGTGGGGCTGGTGGACTCTGTACTGGAGGAATCCGAGCGGTTGGGGGGAGTTGGGATGCGGCTTGGCCGTTCTGTGTGGTTGTGTTATCAGCGTCATCGGAGGGATGATTGTCGCTGGTAGGATTTTCTGATGTCATAGGGCTACACTCCAGTTATGAAGCAGCCCGAATACACAGAAGGCCCGCAAGCACCGGAGAACTTTAAGCGGCTTGCGACCGTGATTTTACAGGTTCTGGCGAAGAAGAAAAAGAGGGAGAATAAGAAGTCCGCCTCTGTAATGTGCATGATCTGCGGGGAAAGACGCTAGGCCGCCTTCTTCGCTCGAATCTTTTTCCACCGCGCACGTTGAGCAGCCGCAATTTTCCTGCGTCCTGCCGCTGACATCGTTCGTTTCTTGCGTGTTGGTTTGGGTTTGGCTCCGTAACCACACGCACTCAGGTTTACTCAGAATGCCGATGCTTTCGCACCGCAGAGTTCAGCTGCGTGCTTCAACGCCTTGGCGAGTCGATTCGCGTAGTCAGGACTGTCAACCGCCATTTCCAAGTCCGCTACTTTTTCGTTCTCAGGTGTGGATTGTTTCTCGCCGCGTGACTTCCATTCCTTTGGGTCCCAATACAATGTGTAGACCCTGTTAATCGTCAACGCTGAATTGTGGGTGAAAAGTTTCACGAATGCCTCGTCGTAGGGACCCTTCCCATCAACGAGAATTGCGATTTTCATCCTCTGCGATGGTTCGATGGTGGTCGCAGAAGGGTCGAGGTCTTTCAAATTGAGGTCAGCACTAGAAGAATCACGGTTGTCACCAAGGGCACCACCATGAGAGTCAATCTCAACAGTCAAGTGACAACCATCGTACTTGACCCTCGTGAAATCGTGCCGGCTTCGCAGACTTTTGTATTGATAGTATTCAACATAATTTCCATGTTGAACGAGGGTTTGCTGAACCCACTGTAATGTTTCTTCCAAGCCCGAACTTGCTTGTTGAGCAGGGGCCAGAATGGGGAGCGATGTGACAACGAGGAGTGCTGTTCTGAGCATTGCTCCGACCTCAACAATCGCAATGATTCCATGTTCTGCCCTAACCAAATTTCAACCAACCTCGGGCGCTAGGCAGCTTTCTTCTCTCGTTTCACCTTTGCCCACCTCGCACGCTGCGCGGCTGCGATCTTCGCTCTTGCCTTCAGTGACAACTTTCGCCGTTTGCGTGTTGGTTTGGGTTTGGCTCCGTTGTACGCTCCAACAAAAGCGGCGAGTGCTGCATTCAATCCTAACAACTGCTTCTCTACTCGGTCTCGTTCCTTCTTCATTTGCATCACAATCGTAGACACGTTTCCCATTGGTTGATGCCCCCTCGGTTGAGCATCATAGCAGAGTCTGTGATCAATTTTTCCCAACACCGTGTAGTGTTGCTGGGTTTTCAAAGTGGAAAGGCGTAATTTTCGCCACATTAGGTGACGATATTGTCAAGGTTCCTGATACCGGTCCCACCTTGTTAGGTCTGAACACAATGGAGAGATGGAAAGTGCTGGGAGTGACCGGGCCACTGTATTCCTGGCTTTTACCATCCCCAAAATAGAAAGGCCCCTGAAGCGTGAACTGCACCTTGGCTAGAGCAGAAGGAGTCAAGCAACTAACACCTAAGATCGTTGGACGACTAGTGGTTCCCACCTCCTGGTCGGGGAAATCAAAATATTTGCTTGGCTGATTTATGTTAAGGTTTGCAGATAGCTGAACGTGAACTTCTACCTCCTGGCAACTCTGTGGCGGTAGATTTGCGCCACGCGAGGGAATTGGGATCGGCGGAGCAATTGACTGGCCCGCTTGAATCGATTTCACAATGGCTGCCATTTCCGGGGCAGTTAAGGCCTTTTGCAAAGCTCCAGTCTTCGAGTCCAAGTCTTTGACTAGCTGCGGATCAATGTTCGCTCCTCGGTTGGTTGCCAGCTGCCTTTTCATTTCGGAGACATCTTGTGCGAGGGGGGGGATTAGGCCGACTAGCCCAATCAATTTTGTTGAGTTGTCTCTCACCGTCTTCAATTCCTGTCTGTCCTGCTCGCTTTGGCGCACCTCATCGCTCCTGAGTCCTATTCCAAAATACACATAGACGATGGCTAGAATTAGAAACCACAACCACATGTATCTTCGTTGGCCTCTAGGCATTTGTGTTTCCGCCACAGCCGACGAAATGAAAATCAATATCCCTCCGAAAACCTCGTAGGCATATACGCGATGTATGTGAGACACGAAGAAGTGACGGTAGTGATAAAGCGCAACCAACACTCCGAAGATCACAAAACCATAAAACAACTTCTTCGGATTTGGGGCGCGAAAGCGAAGGGCCAACTTTTTCATCTCAAGGTTTATCGTAGATTCGCACTGAAAATGTTGTCGAGGTTCGGGTACAAAACTTTGTGGTCACTCATTGCACGATCCATTGCACGACGGCTGTAACCCCTTGTCGGTTATGATCCGTGGTTGGAAGTTCTCTCCGAGCTAAGTGCTTTGTTCGCCGCGCTGGACGGCGATCTGCCCGCTTTCAAGACCGGAGCCATCAACCACTCGGCCACCTCTCCGGTAATACAGTTTTACTACAATTCCGCGATCTCGCGTTTGCTCCAGCGTAACTCAGGCCGCCACACCTGCAAAAACCATCGATGAGTTGTCTCCACAAATATCCGTTACTTTCGTTTTTCCTCAAGAAGCGAATCAAGAGCTACGCTGGGACGTATGAATGTCGTCTATGTGTTCGCGGGGATGGTCATCTTCTGGTCGCTATTGCTGACCGTGATCTTTCGCTTTGAAAGGCGGATGGCATGGCCTTTTGGCGAATTGCAATCTGAGCCTCCTTTCGCTGATCCCACCGGCTACGGCACGGCCCGAGTGGCGGAGGCAGTTGAGAACGGGTTCACGCTTTTGGGATGGGCACGCGATCTCAAAGGCCCAAAATACTGCGTGAGCTACGCCGTGCTCGTTTCCCCGGAAAGAAATATCTTCGCTGTCGTCGGAGCGGGCTCTATTCTCCAAATCCGGGTGGCAGCCACTCAGCTGTACACCCCCACGAGTGACGGGCGTTGCTTTTACTCGACCGATCATCAAGCTGGCGTGCAGATCGACCTTTCGCATCAATGGACGAATCAGCTTGTGCCGGGAGCGACCTTCCCTCAACTTCTCCAGGAACACCAGGATTGGATCAGAATGAATCAAGTGGTTCCTCGTCCGCTGACGTGCGGACGGGAAATCGCGGAATTTCGGACCCTACGCCAGGAACATTATCTCGCGATGGAGCGGATCGGCTTGATCGGTTTTACGGATGCTTCAGCAAACTACTTTCGCTTCACTTTCTCCGGAGCAGCGAGAACAGCTACGTGGAGCTATTTTCTGGGCATGGCCAGGCAATTGTCTCGGGGAAGGTTTCCCCGGAATGCCTGAGGAACACGGCTCACAAACAGGAGCTTCTAGCGGAGATGCTTAGCGAAGACCGAATGCCCGGGAATGAAACTCCATGACCTCGGTGAAGTGGGACAGGAAATAGCCGAGGCTGTGATCGCCAGGGTAGGCACGATACTCGTGCTCGACTCTTTCCTTCAGCAATTGCTCGTGCAGCGCGGCTGCGCCTTTTTCGAAACCGTAGTTGTCATCTTGTCCGCAGTTGAAGTAGATGGCCAGTCGTCGCAGCGCAGCCTGGTTTCTGCTTGCTAGAGCTAACGGGCTGTTTTCCTTCCAGTGCGCTACGTCGATCGGGCTTCCGAAGACCGTTGCCAGCAGCTTTCCCATCGGAGCGCCGGACTTAGCCGCGGTGTCGAGTTCTTGCGGAGATTCCGTCATCAACGCTGCACTCTGCGCACTGACCGCCGAGAACATTTCCGGATGTGCGAAAGCAAAACGCAGCGCCCCATAACCGCCCATGGAGATGCCGCTGATCGCGCGATTCCGTCGCCCCTTGCTGATTCGGTATTTGCTTTCGATCAGCGGGATGAATTCCCGCAGGAAAAAATCGCTGTAGCGCACCGAGCCGTCGGCAGAATTGATGTAGAAAGTTCGTCCGCCTTCCGGTGCGGCGATGAGGAATTCTCCGATCTTGTGCTGCTGCCGGAGGTCGTCGAGCAGCGTCCAGCCTCCGCTGTTGAAAGAGAGTTTGTTCGTTGTCGCCCAGACCATGAAGGAAGTAAAGCACGGGATAGCTTTGCGCAGGATGCTTGGTTGCGCCGGCATCATAGCCGGCCGGAAGATAAACGCAATAATGGACCTCATGTTTCAGGACCCGGCTGTTCAGCGCATTGCAGTCGATGCGGCTTTGCGCGGTAAGCGAAAGCGAGACAGCCAAGGTTGCGATCAGAAAGATGATTCGGAGACAGCGATCCATCGCTTCAGTTTACTCGTAGCGTAACGCCTGCACCGGATCGAGCCGGGCTGCGCGCCCCGCCGGGTAAAGGCCCGCTGCGAGACTCACGAAAAAAGAAAACACGATGGCAAATGCCACCAGCCACAAAGGGACTGACCAGAAATGTTCCGGCGGAAAAGACTGGCTCTTGAGGTAAATGTTGGTTCCCAGGTTGATGACCTGCCCGATCGCCCAGCCCAGCGCGACTCCGACGATGCCGCCCAGAATGCCCATGGCGCCGGCCTCGGCGAAGAAAAGCCGCTTTACGTCCCCGTCGCTGGCGCCGATGGCCTTCATGATTCCAATCTCGCGGCGGCGCTCAAGAATTGCCATCACGAGCGTGTTCACGATTCCGATGAAAGCAACCGCGAGGGCCAGGCTGCCGAAGATTCCAAGAAACACGTCCAAAACTTTAAAGAATTGCTGGATGCTCTTACTGGCGTCGAGAATCGAGAAGGTATTGAAGCCCATTTTCTTGACCGCGTCTTCCACAGCCTGGATCTGGCTGGGATTTTTCACGCGCACGCTCACTGAGGAATAAACCGGCTCATCTGTAACTGCGCGCGAAATTTCTCGCAGGTCCGTGGGCTGCATCACATGCAGACTCTCGGCCAGCTTGAGCGGAAGAAAAACCCGTGCCCGGGTCGGCCCTCGCATGCTTTCGGGGTCAAGATCGGCGACTCCGACAATCTTCAGCTTCTGCTCGCGGGAGATCACGGAGTAGGCCGCGCCGGCGAGACTCTGATCCGCGGGAGACTTGGCGTTGTCATTCACAGATTTCAAAGGCGCGCTTGGTGCTGCCTCACGCTCGGCATAGCGCATAGTCAATTCCTTGCCCAGAAGCGGAGCGGCGAGTTCCGCCACGTTAGTTTCGTCGACGCCAGCCTTCGGCGTTTTTCCCAGGAGTTCTTCTGCGAAGGTTTTCTGGAGAATCGCTTCGGGCGCCGTGTCAGAGGAGAAGAAATGTCCCTGCACCGCTTCGAACGCGTCGTTAGATTGGGCAGACGGAGGCAGTGCAGCCACCATCGTCAAATGCGGCTTATCTTCATAGCGCAACTCGGTGATGAAGCGGATGTCAGGGTACGCCTCCAGCACGTTAGGCAAACGCTCAATCTCACGGCGCGTAGACTCGTCGAGAACTCGGCTTTCGGCCGGTGCAGGCCCGTTGCGCTCTTCTTCGCGGTCGCGGCCGAAGTTGCGTAGATCCCGCCGGGAAGTGACCACGACCGTATCGAACAAGCCAGACTTCATCAAGCGCCGCGAAGCAAGCTGTTGCAAACCGATTCCCAAAGAAAGCATTGCGACCAGCGAAGCCACGCCGACCGAGATGCCGATGGTGGTCAGCGAATTTCGCAGAACCGATTCGCGCAAATTGCGTAGGGCGAGTTCAGTGAGATCGGGAAGCTTCACGGCCTGCCTCCGCTCTCTCGACCACCGGCAGCGACGGCGGAATTCGATTCTTCGCCAACCAGTTTGCCATCCGCCAGGAAGATGAGGCGATGAGCGTAGCGCTCGGCCAGAGCGCGCTCGTGTGTCACCATCACGACTGTCATTCCCAACTGCTGGTTGAACTCGCGAACGATGTTCATAATTTCGGTCCCGGTGTGGCTGTCCAGATTACCCGTAGGCTCGTCAGCGAGCAGCAACTGAGGACGGTTGATAAGCGCACGCGCCAGCGCAGCCCGCTGTTGTTCCCCGCCGGAGAGTTCGCTCGGACGATGGTTCATGCGCGCCTCAAGGCCAACTCTCCCCAGCGCTTCGCGGGCGAGACCGTCACGTTTCTCGCGATCGACCTCGGCAAAACGCATGGGCAGCTCGACGTTCTCCGCCAGCGTCATGCTGGCGATCAGATTGAACGATTGGAATACCATGCCGACGGTACGCAGCCGATATTTAGCCAGTTCCTCGCGTGAGAGTTGCGCAAGATTGCGTTCCCGCACAATCACGCTACCCGAGGTTGGACGATCCAGGCCAGCAACCAGATTCAAGACAGAAGATTTTCCAGACCCTGAACTGCCCAGCAGCGTAACAAATTCACCGGTAGCGACGGTAAGCGTTACCCCATCCACAGCCCGGATCAGAGTCTCACCCATGCGGTAATAGCGGCAAAGTTGCTCCGCATGAATCGCGGTCGAACTGTTCAGAGAGATTCCAACTGGGCTGCTCATGAGACTAGCGAACCTCTCCCTTGAGCACACCCAAGGCGTCGGCGGGTTTGGCGTTGCCGTTGGGCGCCGGACCGGCGCCGCCGTTCCCATTTGCCTCGAGCGTGTCGCCTTCGCCCGGTGCGAGAAAGAGGTTGTGCTCCAGGCCATGCTGCCGGGTGTAGAGATCGTAATAGCGGCCCTGTGCTTCATAGAGCTGTTCGTGCGTGCCGTGTTCCACGATTCGTCCCTGCTCCATCACCAGAATCTGGTCAGCGCGGCGTATGGTGGAAAGCCGATGTGCGATCACAAACGTCGTCCGGCCCTGCATGAGGTAAGAAAGTCCGTGCTGGATCATCTGTTCGGATTCCGAGTCGAGGCTGGAAGTTGCTTCGTCAAGTATCAGAATGCGCGGCTCGGCGAGAATGGCGCGGGCAATCGAAATGCGCTGCCGCTGGCCGCCAGAGAGCTTGACGCCGCGCTCGCCGACCACCGTGTCATACTTGTCCGCGAAAGATTCGGCGAACTCATCCACGCGGGCGATGCGGCAGGCCCGCAGAAATTCTTCTTCACTTGCGCCGGGACGCGAGAACGTCACGTTCTCGCGAATCGTTCCATCAAACAGAAAGGATTCCTGCAAAACCACTCCAAGACGCGTGCGGTAGGAATCGAGCCGAACCGTGCTTAGGTCCGTGCCATCCACAAGAATTCTGCCTTTGGTGGGCACGTAAAAGGCGGAGATCAAACCGATCGTGGTCGATTTTCCTGATCCAGAGGATCCCACCAGCGCCGTAACTGTACCGGGTTCCGCGCTGAAAGAAATATCATGCAACACTTCGTGTACGCCGTCGTAGCTGAAACTCACGTCGTCGAACTCCAAGTTGCCGCGAATATCGCCCAGCGCCACGGAACGCCTCGGGTCCTGGTCCTCGGGACGTTCGTGCAGGATTTCCTGAGTGCGCTCTAACCCTGCCAGAGCTTCGGTGAGTTGTGTCCCAATTCCTACCGCCTGCGCCATGGGTGCGATGAGAAAAGCCAGCATAGCGGTGAAGGAGACGAGGCCGCCGATCGACATGGTGCCCGCCATAATCTGGCGCGCGCCCACAAATGTGACCACCGCGCCGACCACGCCTAAAAGCACGCTGGCGGAGAGACTCATCACCGACGTAGCGGTCAGCGTGCGCATGACGTTTTCGAGCAGGCGTTTCACGCCATGAGCGAAGACCGCCTCCTCGCGCTCCTCCGCGTGATAGCCCTTGATGACGCGAACGCCGCCCAGAGATTCCGTAAGGCGGCCGGTCACTTCGGCATTGATTTTGCCGCGCTCGCGAAAGATGGGCCGGATCGTGCCGAAGGCTTTGGCGAGAGCGATGGCAAAGCACAGCAAGAATCCCAGCGCGAGCGACGTCATTACCGCACTGATGCGAACGAGGAGCACAAGCGCGATGGCGGAGGTTAGCAGTCCACCCGCAAAGTCCACCAGGCCGGTCCCCAGCAAGTTGCGTACGCCTTCCACATCGCTCATGATTCGCGAGACCAGCATGCCCGTTTTGTTCGCATCGTAGAATGCGACCGGCAGGCGCGAAATGTGCTTCTGCACCCGCTGCCGCAGTTCGGTTATCAGGCGTTGCGCCTCTTTGGACAGCAACTGAGTCAGCGAGAAGGACGTGATTCCCTGGATCAGCGTTGCCCCCAGCACCACCAGCACAAGCCGATCAAGCAGGTGAAGGGAGTGCTTGGGGATGACGTTATCGAACAAGAACTTGGTGGAGTAGGGAAGCACCAGGCTGGCGACCCGGTTAACAATCATCAGCAAAAAGCCGAGGCTCAGCAGGCCGATGCGCGGACGAGTCAACTCCCAAACGATGGGGAGAACGGCGCGTAGTCGCTGAACTTTTGGAGGCTTCTGGGCTGCTTTCGGGTCTGTACTCAATCTTTAATTGGACTCCGCCAAACCTCGATTCGCTTCATTATTACTGCATTGTGACACGTCTGGGCGGGGCGTTGTATGCTCGGGGCGTGGCACGTCCGTCTTTTCCGGAGCGCTCTCCAACCCTGGGCCTGTTGCTCGGCCTGGTTATCACGCTTGCCGCGGTCGTGGCGTACTCCGCTTATATCACGCGGCAAGTGGCCGGTCTGCGCCGGCTTCAGTCTGATCTGATCGACCGCAACCGCAAGGATTCTCTGCAGTTGCTTCGCATCCAGAATGACCTGAACCTGCTCGCGGTCGCCATGCGCGACATGATCGACAACGACGAACCTTACCCGCTCACGGCCTGGTCGGCGCAGTTTCAGCGCATTCGCACCGATCTCGATGACGCCATGCGCCTCGAGGCTGGGCTGACCCCGACCAGTCGGACGCCGGAGCAGAGCGCTTCGCTCAGCAGTGCGCTGACGCAGTTCTGGGATGCGGTCGACCGCGTTTTTGCATTGGCTGGTTCAGGAAATCAAAAGGAGGCCAGGGCGCAGATCCAGCTTTCGCTGCAGGCGCGGCAGGCTGCTCTGAGCACGACCGTAGCCCGCTTGCTGGTGCAGAACAGCGAAAACGAGGAGCAGGCCGCGCAGCGCATTGTCGAGATCTATAACGGGGTGCAGCGGCAGGTGTATGTGTTCCTGGCCGCGACTCTGGCAGCGATCCTGTTGACCGGATTTTCCATGATCCGGTGGAACCGGCGGCTCTTCGCGCGCATGGCCGAGCTTTCGGAGCGGCGCAGCGAACTGGCGCAGAAACTGATTGCCACGCAGGAGTCGACCCTGCGCTACATTTCGCGCGAGCTGCACGATGAATTTGGACAGATTCTCACAGCCATGGGATCGATGCTCGGCCGCGCCGGAACTCACGCTCCGGAGGGTTCATCCCTGCGGGTCGACTTGCAGGAAGTCAATCAGATCGCGCAGGATACGCTCGACCGGGTTCGAACACTCTCGCAGGCGCTGCATCCGGTGATGCTCGACGAGGCCGGGCTCGAGACTACACTCGACTGGTATATCCCAACCGTGGAAAGACAGACCGGGATTGCCATATCCTATGAGAAGCGAGGTGAGCCGTTCGATGTGAATTCGAGCGCGGCGGTGCAAATCTACCGCGTGCTGCAGGAAGCATTAAACAACGTAGCGCGCCACTCCGGCGCAAAACAGGCTTGGGTGCGATTACGTTTTCTGCCTGCGACGCTTGAGTTGGAAGTGGAGGATCACGGCGTGGGCTTCGACCAGCGGCCTGCTAAGCAGGGCATCGGACTCGTAGCGATGCGTGAGCGCTCGGAATTGATGGCGGGACAATTAGTCTTTGCGACTCCTGCTGCCGGGGGCACGCTATTGCACCTGACAGTGCCTCGCGAGAAAGTTGAGTCGCGAGAGGGAGATCCCAGGGAGAAAGATCCGCGGGAAAAAGATCAAGACCAGAAAAGTGAAATATGACAAAGAAGATCAGTGTGTTGCTCGTGGATGACCATAGCCTGGTCCGGCGGGGTTTTCGGCGGATATTGGAGGATGAACCGGATATGGTCGTGGTCGGCGAGGCCGGCGACGGCGAAGAAGCGGTCAAATTGACGCGCGAGTTGAAGCCGCAAGTTGTGGTCATGGACTGCGCATTGCCCAAGATGAACGGACTCGATGCCACGCGGCAGATTCTTGAAGACTTGCCCCAGACCGCGGTGCTCATGCTCAGCATGCACGCGGAGAACACCTGGGTGCGGCAAGCGACAGAGGCCGGCGCCAAGGGATACATTCTGAAAAACGCAATGAATCTGGAACTGGGCTCAGCCGTGAGGCGCGTAGCCGGGGGGCAAACAATCTTCGATCCCCAGGTCGAGCAACCCTCGGCCCTCAAAGGCGAACGTAGCGGCGGCCTGACGCCGCGCGAGCTCGAAGTTTTGCAGATGATCGTGGATGGCAAGTCGAACAAGGAAATAGCCCTGGCGCTCGATCTCAGTGCCAACACGGTTGCAGTCCATCGTGCCAACATCATGAACGCGCTCGGCATTCACAAGACGGCCGAGCTCGTGGTCTACGCGATCCGCTCCGGGCTGGTGAATGTTCCGTGAAAAGTTCCGTGAGTCGCAGATCTTTTCTGCAGGGCATGGCTGGCCTGGTGTCGGTGTCACAGTTGCCGCTGCTCAGGGCGCTGGGCGCGCTGTCCGGAACGGCGGCTTCGCCCGGCTTTCGGTTGCTTGATGTTACCTCCAGCGTCGGCATTCAGTTCCAGCACAACAGCGGCGCCTTCGGCGGGAAATATCTGCCGGAGACTCTGGGCTCGGGCTGCGCCTTTCTCGATTACGACCGCGACGGCTGGCAAGACATTCTTCTGATCAATGGAATGGATTGGCCGGGCCACAAGCAGCGGCGCTCCACACTGCGGCTCTACCACAATAACGGAAACGGCACTTTCACCGACGTTACTTCCCGCGCCGGACTCGATGTCGAAATGTACGGCATGGGTGTAGCCGTGGGCGATTATGACAACGACGGATTCCCCGACATCCTCGTGACGTGCGTGGGGCAGAACCGGCTGTTCCATAATACCGGCAAAGGGACTTTCGTCGATGTGACCAACGCCAGCGGATTGGGAAGGCGCTCGGCGTTCAGCACCTCCGCTCTCTGGTTTGATTACGATCGCGACGGCCGGCTCGATCTTTTTGTCTGCAACTACGTCAAGTGGTCGCCTGAGCACGACGTGTTCTGCAGTCTCGACGGCAAGCACAAGTCTTATTGCACGCCCGAGGCATATCGCGGCGAAACCTGCTGGTTGTTTCACAACCGCGGTAACGGCACCTTTGAGGACGTCACTGCCTCAAGCGGTATTTTCGACAGCAGTTCCAAATCTCTGGGCGTCGCTATGCTCGATGAAAAAGCGAGCGGCTGGGCCGATCTGCTGGTCGCGAACGACACTCAACCCAACAAGCTGTATCGAAATCAGCGCAACGGCACTTTCAAAGACGCCGCAGTCGAGGCCGGGCTGGCCTTCAGCACGGAGGGCAAGGCGCGAGCCGGCATGGGCGTGGACGTCGGCGATTTCACAAACTCCGGCCGCTCCGGTGTGGCCATCACGGACTTCGATAACGAAATGACCGGCCTCTACGAGTTCAGCGGGAAAGACTACGAAGACATCGCCGCGCAGACAGGCGTGGGATTAGCTTCCAAGAACAGTCTGGGCTTTGGATGCGTTTTCCTCGATGCGAATCTCGATGGCTGGCTCGATCTCGCCGTGGCTAACGGCCACATCGACGAGACGGTGCGCAACATTCGCGGCAATGTCGGCTATGCCCAGCCGCCGCAGCTCTTTCTAAACAATGGCAATGGAAGTTTTCACGACATCGCCGCGGAAGTCGGCGGCGGATTCGAGCAGCCGAAGGTGGGGCGCGGGCTAGCCTATGCCGACTTCGATCGAGATGGCGACCTCGATCTTCTGCTCACCACAAATAACGGCCCCGCATATCTGTACCGGAACGACCAGCTTGCCGGGAACCGCAGCATACGTTTTCAGCTAGTCGGCACGAAATCGAACCGCGACGGAATCGGTGCCACGATCCGCGTTGTCTCCGGCGGCTTGAATCAGTCGCGCATGGTGAAGAGTGGTTCCAGTTATTTGTCACAATCGGAACTCCCGGTTACGTTTGGATTGGAGAAGCGCGATCGTGTCGAGCGAGCCGTCATCGTCTGGCCGAGCGGGAGAACAGAAGAGTTCACGAATCTCGCAGCCGGACGCAGCTACGAATGCACCGAAGGGAAGGGAATCACGCCGCTCGACGGATATTAGTTCGCCACCGGCGGAGTCGTTTCGAGGCTGGATTCTCGAAGCCGGACGTTCAAGGCCGGACGATGGTTCCCGCGGCAGTCAGATCAATGTCGACCGATTCACTGACTCGCAAAAAAAACGTGCTCGGATTCTTCATGCCCCAGTTGGCATAAGGTACCGCAAAGTGCAGAGTCGCGGTCCAGTGGTCCGGAAATACATCGAGCTCGGCCGGAACGGTTAGTTCATGATCCGATCCGTGAATGGAAAAGATTCCGTGCACCCGCACGGAAGACTTTCCTTGCAGAGCGAGAGGCCCATCGACGCGATCGGGACGAAATGCAATTTCCGGATAACGGTCGCTCTCCAACACCTCCCGATGCATTTTGTGGTCACGCATTCCGCTGCCGCTCTCACCGCTTCTTGCATCCACAACGATTTCGCCCGCGAGCTTGCCCGAAGCCGGATCCAGGCGCAGAGAGCCTTGCTTCAAGCGAAAAGTTCCATGAACCGTGTGGAGCGCATCGCCGAGCGTGAAGTTGATTGTGGTGTGCTGAGGATCCAGCTGAAATGCCACACCCTGCGCCGCAGAAGCGACGCCGGCCACTGCAAGAAATGCGATGACAGCCAGGAACTTACCGCACACATACCTTCGATGAAATTCCTGGGCGGCGTCTTTCATCGGGCTAGGCAGTGAGCAGCCCCCAGCCCAAGGTGAGCCCGTCAAGCGCGACATGAAAAGGGGACCGACTTCCTACATGCAGAGCCAGCAATCTTCGAAAAACCTCAGGATGCCTGCGAAAAACCCGGAGAGTACGTTGTTGAAACCTGGAACGCCCGTCGAGCGTGAGCATCAATCGCGCCATTAGCAGCGGGCGCAATGCCAGGCGACGGTGCGTTTCCTGATAACAGCTAAGAGTTCCGGACCGAAAACAGCTGGCCAGCACGACGGCCTGGCGGAAAGACAGGCCAAGGCCTTCGCCCGTGATGGCATCGACGGTTCCCGAAGCGTCGCCGATCAGTGCGACATTCCCTCGATAAACACGCTTCAGTTTGTGATTGGCGGTCACAGATCCTTTTTCGGCAGACGCCGGTTCAGCCCCGCGAAGCCGCGCCTTCAATTCGGGTAACTCGCCCAGCGCTTCTTCCAGCCGAAGCGTGGAATCGCGCGAAGCCACCGCGACGCAGACTTGCTCAGTGCTCACCGCTGTAGCATATCCTTGAACACGCTTCCCCCAATATATCTCCATGCGATCGGTCCACGGTCGGATGCGATAATGCCGGCGAAACGCATAGCGGAGGCCGGTCCGCGAGTGGGCCTCGAGATTCGCCCAGCGGCGCACGCGCGAATTGGAGCCATCGGCTCCTACGATCCACCGTGCGCGGATCGAGCGGTCGCCCAACTGCACGTATTCGCCGGCAATCCCCGTGACCGTGCTCTGCCAAAGCAGCTCGGCCCCCAGCGCGGTAGCCCGTTCAGTCATGATGCGATGCAACGTGGTCCGGCGAATGGAGAGTCCAAAAGTGTCAGAAGGGAAGACCGTTTCTGAGGACGATCCGCAACTGAGGAAGCGCACTCCGCGGAGCGGACAGGCGTCAACGGCGGGCACGGCAACCCCCAGCGTCTCCAGAGCCGTGATCGAGTCCGGCATCAGCGCTTCGCCGCAAGCCTTATCGATCGGCGGTCTGGCGCCATCGGCAACCACGACCCGCAGTCCTTGCTGGCGTGCCGCAATTGCTGCTGCCAGGCCGGCTGGGCCGCCTCCGATTACAAAGACGTCCGTCGAGTTTGCCAACTACGCGACCTCACCATTGCAGAAGCAGAAGCTCGGAACAAAATCCGGGTCCCATGGCGGCCAGCAGACCCAACGTGCCCGGCTCAGGGCGCCGGTTTTTCATCACATCTTCGAGCACACACAGCACAGACGCGGAGGAAAGATTTCCCACCTTGCGCAGGCAATCCCAGGAGGCATCGAGCTGGCCGTTGTGCAACCCCAGCGCGTCTGCCGAAGCGTCCAGCACCTTCGGTCCTCCGGTGTGGAGAACGAAGCTCTTCAGGTCGCTTCGCTTGTGTCCGTTGTCCGCCAGAAATGCATCCACATCCCGGCCGAGGTTTTCTCGGATCAGGGTTGGAACCTCGGTGGAGAGTATGATGCGGAAGCCTTTCTCGGAGATGTTCCATCCCATCATCTCTTCGGTGCTGGGATAGAACACCGACCGGGTCGCTAGGATCGTAGGCCCGGGAATTTCTGGCTCCGGCGCTTCAAATTCTGGACCAGTCACAATCACAGCAGCAGCGCCATCGGCAAATAGTCCGGAGGAAATCAGGTTCGCTACCGAGAGATCCTCACGCTGCAGGGTGAGGGAACAAAGCTCGACCGATACCAAAGCCGCAGCCTGCTTGGGATAGGCGCGAACGTAATCCGAGGCGCGTGCAATTCCCGCGGCGCCCGCCACGCACCCCAGGCCAAAGATCGGGGTGCGTCGAATGTTTGTAGGTAGCTTCATGCGGTTGATCAACAGAGCGTCGATGGAAGGGCTGGCGACCCCGGTGACAGTCGTGAAGAGCAGACAGCCCAGGTCGGAGGGCTCCAGTCCGGCATTGTGCAGCGCCAGGCAGAGAGCCTTCTCTCCTAACTCCTGCGCCACTCTGATCCAGATGTCATTGGCTTGGCCCCAGGTCTTGATATCCACGTATTGCTCCGCGGGAATCGCGAGGTAGCGGCCATCCACAGTTACGTTGCGGTGCAGCCGCGCCAGCAAGAGAGGATTCTTGAGTTCGGGCCCCCAATAGTCCTGGAGGCGTTCGAGAAGAACTTTCTGAGAGTAGTAATGTTCCGGGAAGGCGCTCGCTGCGCTGGCAATCCTCATGGATTCTGTGTCCTGAATTAAGTCTCGGCACGGAACCAGCCCCCAAGCCGACCGAATCGGGAGGTGCTCCGCGATTCGATGTTCAGTCCTGTGATGATTACACAGGGGGCTCGCGCCGGATTAGTTATTGTCGCAGAGTTGGGAGTTTTTGTATGTCATCGGCTTGTTAACAGAAAACTCCGTCGCTCGTGAACCGGCCTATTCCCAGGCCTGGCTCATGGCGGACATTCATGCGTGGCCGCTCTCAGCAAACTAACCTATTCCGGCTGGTTCGTCCAGTGCTGTGCGCCGGGGAAAGTTCTTCCGACTCAATCCGCAGACTGAAACGGGGGCTGTTTTTCATTCACTGGACCACGGCGATCGAACTGGGCGTATTGCCAACGCCATACGTTAAGAGAGGATTCAAATTCCCGCTGTTGACGCCGAACGCCTGAATTCCCGCAGAGGATCCCTGGTTTCCCACAAACAAATAATTTCCGTTCGGGTCCTCGACCAGAAAACTAGGACTGCCTTCCGTGGTGAAGGCAAAGGCGCTGGTGGAAGTGGTAAGCGCCGTAGGCAATCCAGTAGTGGAATCGATTGAATATACTGCAACATTACTGGATCCCTGATTCGCCACGTAGAGATACTGACCTTTGGGATCCAGCAGGAGCGCAAAGGGATCGCTGTAAGGTTCGGTGGAGAGTGGAGAGAATTGAACCTCTTTCAGCGCGCCCGTGGATTGGATGCCGAAAATAGAGATGGAAGTTGATTGCGTATTCGCCACGTACAGATAATTGCCGCTCGGGTCAATCACAAGTCCGTTCGGATTGACCCCATCGGCAGGGGTTAGAGGGGGATTGAGCAATTGCAGGACTCCCGAGTTCACGCTGAAGCCTAAGATTGACCCATTGTTGGTTCCGATTTGTCCGCCTGCGACACCGATGTAAAGAAAGTCGCCCGATGGCGTGAGCACCATATTTAGCGGCGTCAACCCACTGAGCGAAAACGGGGAATTGGGAAGCTGGGTGAGCACGCCAGTGCTGCTGTCAATTGAAAAGACCGAAATGTTATCCGATTGTGTGTTCATGACGTACAGATAATTGCCAGCAGGGTCCATAACCAGAAGCTTCGGCTGTGCGCCGCCCCCCGGGGTCCCGTTTCCATTGAGGGCAACGTTAGCACGTGGCGGGATCTCATTCACATAGCCGTTACTGAGGATGTCGAACAGAGAAATGTCGTTCTCGTTTTGACCGGGATTCGCCACGTAGAGGAACTTTCCCGAGGGATGGATCACCACAGATTGCGCTCCATCCCCCACCGTGTAGGGCGTTCCCGCGAGTTCGGTGAGAGTACCCGAGTAGGGGTCTTCCCGGTAAACTGCCAGTTCACTAACAGCTGGAAGAGTGGCGTAGACATAATGGCTGGTTGTGCTGCAGCCGACGCAACCGGCAATCCCTGCGACGGCAAAAACCAGGATCAATGCTTTCTGAAGCATCCGTGACTCCTACGAGAATTTAAAAGCGAACTACAATCATACCGAACACCGGACAATCAGGTGCCCGGACGAAACCACCATCATACGATTTTCGGCGAGGAAAGGGGCATTCTACTTCACGCGCTCATCTCGCGCTGGCCCGGGTCTCCTCAGTCGAAAAAAAGCCCGGACGAAAGGAAGAGCGCTTGCTTCCGGCTTTTCGCTTCCACCTCTCCGATGCCATAGTCAGGAAAACAGGTTGCACGCGGCCTGTCGCATGCCGAAATCAACCTTTGGGGATTCTTCAAGTTTACAGGCTTGAGGAAGCGAGCCCCCTAGTGGGCCGGACTCGGTGCGGGAGTGCCCGAAGAATCCTGCCTCACGGGTTTCGGCTCTCCGCCGCGCAACGCCAGCCGGAGCCGATCGAGATACACATAGACCACGGGGGTGGTGAATAGCGTGAGCGCCTGGCTCACAATCAATCCGCCGACAATCGTAATGCCCAGAGGACGGTGCAGCTCAGAACCAGTGCCCGTGCCCAGCGCCAGAGGCAGACCACCCAGCAGGGCCGCCATGGTTGTCATCATGATGGGACGGAAGCGCAGCAGACAGGCGTCGTAGATGGCCTCGACCGGCTTCTTCCCTTGCGTGCGTTCTACATCGAGCGCCACGTCGATCATCATAATGGCATTCTTCTTCACTAGCCCAATCAGCAAAATGATGCCGATGGTTCCAATCACGTTGAGCTCGTTATGAGTCAGCAGCAGGGCCAGCAGTGCACCCAGGCCCGCCGAAGGAATTGTCGAGAGAATCGTGATGGGGTGAATATAGCTCTCATAGAGCATGCCCAGTACGATGTAAACCGCGATCAGGGCGGTGAGAATCAGAATCGGCTCGCTTGATTTCACGTCCTGAAAGGCGGCCGCCGTCCCCTGGAAACTTGCCTGAAGCGTCTCAGGAAAGCCAATGGAACTTTGAGCCTTCTGGATGGCTTGCGTAGCCTGACCCAGAGAGATTCCGGGAGCCAGGTTAAATGAAATCGTAACCGACGGAAACTGGCCCTGGTGATTTACCGCCAAGGGTATGTTCGAGGGCTCGAAGTGAGTGAACGCCGCCAGGGGTATGGGCGCGCCGCTGCTGGAGCGCAGGTAGATATTCTGCAGGGCCTCAGGCGTCTGCTGGAACTCAGGCGCCACTTCCATGACCACGTGGTATTGGTTGAGCGGACGGTACATGGTCGAGACCTGGCGCTGGCCGAAGGCATCGTAGAGCGCATTGTCAATGTCCTGCGCGGCTACGCCCAAACGGCTGGCCGTATCGCGGTCGATCACGAGGTGGGCTTCTAATCCCCGGTCCTGCTGGTCTGTATTCACGTCGCGCAGTTCCGGCAGCGGACGCATTTTTTCCAACAACAGCGGCGCCCACGTATTGAGCTCATTCAAGTCTTCGCCCTGCAGTGTGTATTGGTACTGTGCATTTCCGTAGCGCCCGCCAATAGTGAGGTCTTGATAGGATTGCAGATAGAGCGTGGCGCCCGGCACCACGGCCAACTTGCCGCGAAGACGGTTGATCACATCGTCCGCGGTGACAGTAGGGCAGGACTGCCAGAAATGACGCGCCGGACATTTGGAGCGTTCTGCCAGCGGCTTCATCATGATGAAGAACCGGCCTTGATTTGAGACTGTGTTTCCTCCGGCAAACCCCACGACCGTGTTCACGGCGGGGTCGGTCATCACAATCCTGACGTAGCGCTCCATTTTGTCGCGCATCCCCTGGAATGAAATATCCTGCGCCGCTTGTACCGATCCCCCGATGCGCCCCGTATCCTGCTGCGGGAAGAACCCTTTGGGCACGATGATATAGAGATACACGGTCAGGCACGCCACCAGAACGGTTACGACAAGGGTGACGAACTGGTACCGCAGCACTAATTGCAGGGCATGACGGTAGGTCGCCAGCGTCTTGTCGAAGAACCACTCACTGACGCGATAAACGTGATTGTGGCGCTCATCTTTCGTTGGGCGCAGAAACTTGGCGCACATGGTAGGGGTGGTGGTGAGAGAAACCACCAATGAGACACCGATCGCAATGCTCAATGTGACCGCGAACTCGCGAAACAGGCGGCCCACAATTCCACCCATCAGTAGCAAGGGGATGAACACGGCTACCAGCGAAGTGCTCATGGAAATCACCGTGAATCCAATCTCGGACGCTCCTTTGAACGCGGCCTGCACCGCATCCATACCTTGCTCTACGTAACGCGTGATGTTTTCGAGGACGACGATGGCGTCATCCACTACGAATCCGGTCGATATCGCGAGCGCCATCAGCGACAAGTTATCCAGGCTATAGCCCAGCAGATACATGCCCCCGAACGTGCCCACCAGCGAAAGCGGCACGGCGATGCTGGGAATAATTGTTGCCCGCACGGTGCGCAAAAATGCGAACACCACAAGGATCACGAGAATGATCGAAATAATCAGCGTCGCTTCAATGTCTTTTACGGAGGCGCGGACCGTGACTGTGCGATCCATGGCGACGGTGAGCTTGATGGCAGGGGAAATCGAGGACTGCAAATAGGGCATCAAGCGAAACACGCGGTCCACCGTTTCAATGACGTTGGCTCCGGGTTGGCGGAAAATAATAATCAGAACGCTTGGCTTCGCACCGCCCCCATGTGAGAGGCTCTCCGGGTTGCCAAGCAGCCCAATGTGACGGGTATCCGAGACCGAATCTTCGACCTCGGCCACATCCCCCAGCCGCACCGGGGCGCCATTACGGTACGCAATGATCAGTGGCCGGTACTGATCGGCGGTAAAGAGTTGGTCGTTGTCGCTGAAAGTCCATGACGTTTTACTGTTCGACACTTCCCCTTTGGCCTGGTTCGCGTTGGCCAGATTGAGCGCGTTCCGCACCGTGTCCAAGCCAATGCCAAGCTTGTTGAGCAGCATTGGATTCACTTCGGCGCGCACCGCCGGTTGGGCCGAACCACCCACATATACCGTGCCCACTCCCGCCACTTGAGACAGCTTCTGCGACAGAATGGAGTCGGCTGCATCGTACATCTGCGCCACCGTCTCCGTATCTGAAGTCAGGGCCAGAATCAGAATCGGCGCATCCGCTGGGTTGGCCTTCCAATAGGTTGGATTGCTGGGAAGGTTGGCGGGAAGTTGACTGCGTGCGGCATTGATTGCCGCTTGCACATCGCGTGCGGCTGCGTCGATGTTCCGGTTCAGATCAAACTGCAGAACGATGCTGGTCGAGCCCGTTTGGCTGGTCGAGGTCATCTGGTTGACGGCTGCGATGCGTCCAAACTGCCGCTCCAGCGGTGTCGCCACGGCGGAAGCCATCGTCTGAGGATCGGCGCCGGGCAGTTGCGCGCCCACGCTGATTACGGGGAAATCCACTCTGGGCAGCGAAGACACTGGCAAATAATTGAAAGCAAGAATTCCCGATAGCAGCAGAGCCGCCGCCAGCAGCGACGTACCAACCGGACGCCGGATAAATGGAGCCGAGATACTCATGCGTTAATGGCGGTCATCCTGAGGCGGGCGCTTTTTTTGCCCGTCGAAGAGCCTGTCCCGAGCTTGCCGAGGGAACCTGAGCGAGCCGCGCGATGTGTCGCATTCTTCGCGGCACAATAATCGCGCGCTTGGCTCGCATCCGTAATCTAATCCGCCGGCATTTCCTGCGGAATCGGATTGCCGATCTTGTACTTCTCGAATCGGTGACCCAGACGGTCAAACCACAGATAAACCACCGGCGTGGTATAGAGCGTGAGCAACTGGCTGAGAATCAGACCACCCACGATCGTGATGCCCAGCGGGCGCCGCAACTCCGCCCCCGTTCCCGATCCGAGGGCCAACGGCAAACCTCCGAGCAAGGCCGCCATAGTCGTCATCATGATGGGGCGGAAGCGCAGCAAACACGCCTGAAAAATCGCCTCTTCCGGTGGCTTGTGTTCTTCGCGCTCAGCCTCGAGCGCAAAGTCGATCATCATAATGGCATTCTTTTTTACGATGCCGATCAGCAGAATGATACCGATTAGCGCCACCACGGTCAGATCATTCCCGGTCAGCATGAGAGCCAGGATCGCGCCCACTCCGGCCGAGGGCAAAGTAGAAAGAATCGTGACCGGATGAATGTAGCTTTCATACAGCACTCCCAGGACGATGTACACGGTAATGATCGCGGCCAGAATCAGGAACGGCTCACTCGAAAGCGAATTCTGAAATGCTGCTGCGGTTCCCTGAAAAGAAGCGTGAATGCTCGGCGGTAACTGAATTTCTTTCTCCACTCGCTGGATGGCTTTCGTGGCATCACCCAGCGAAGCCCCCGGCGCGAGGTTGAACGACAGCGTGACCACCGGGAACTGCCCTTGATGGTTCACGGCGAGAGCTGTGCTCGTCGACTGCATCTTTACGAAAGTTGAAAGCGGAACCGGGGTGCCGCTGGTGGTCGCAGCCGCTGCGTTCGCGGTTGGCGCTCCCGAAGTCGGTATCGTGCTGCTGGGGCGAACGTACACATCGTTCATCGCGTCGGGCGTTTTGGCAAAGCTGGGCAGGACTTCCAGCACCACGTGGTACTGGTTGAGTTGCGTAAAGATGATCGAAACCTGTCGCTGTCCGAAGGCGTCGTACAGCGTGTTGTCGATGGCCTGCGGGAGGATTCCCAGCCGTGATGCGGTATCGCGGTCGATAGTGAGATTCGTCATCAGGCCGCCATTCAGCTGATCGGTGGCTACATCGCGCAGCGCCGGCGCCGCGCGCAGTTTGTCTACCAGCTTCGGCGTCCACTGCGCCAGTTCCTGCGCGTCGGCATCTTCAATGGAGTATTGGAACTCTGTGCGGCTCACCCGATCCTCCACCGTCAAGTCCTGCACCGGCTGCATGTAGAGAGTGATTCCGTCCACTTTGGCCACCGCAGGCTGCAGCCGGCGGATGATGGCGGATGCGTCCGCATCGCGCTCATCGCGCGGCTTCAGGTTAATCTGAATGCGCCCGCTGTTGGGAGTCGTATTCGTGCCGTCCACGCCGATAAAAGACGACAGACTCTCGACGTCTTTATCCTTGAGAATCACCTTCGCCAGTGCCTGTTGGCGCTGCGACATTGCATCAAACGAGACATTGTCCGGCGCTTCTGAAATTCCCAGAATCACGCCCGTATCCTGCACCGGGAAAAATCCCTTGGGCACAACTACGTACAGAACCAGCGTGAGGATTAGGGTTCCGAAGGTTACGAGCAGGGTTGCCGTTTGATGTTTTAAAACCCACTTCACCGTGCGGCCGTAAAACGCAATGACCCGGTTGTAATAATTCTCCGTGACCTCGTAGAAACGGCCCTTTTCCCCCTCCTTGCGATGCTTGAGCAGCTTGGCGCACATCATCGGGGTCAAGCTCAGGGAAACTCCCGCTGAGACCAGGATGGTCACGGCCAGCGTGACTGCGAACTCGCGGAACAGACGCCCCACAATGTCGCCCATAAACAGCAGCGGAATAAGCACTGCAATCAGCGACACGGTGAGCGAGACGATGGTGAACCCGATCTGTCCCGATCCCTGCAGCGCCGCTTCCAGCGGCGACTCCCCGGCTTCAAGGTAGCGATCGATGTTTTCGATCATCACGATGGCGTCATCGACCACGAAACCGGTGGAAATCGTTAACGCCATCAGCGTCAGATTGTTAAGGGTGTATCCCAGCAGGTACATCACGCCGAACGTCCCCACAATCGAAAGCGGCACGGCGACGCTGGGAATGACTGTGGCCCGCAAATTCCTGAGGAAAAAGAAAATAACGATGATCACCAGCACGATGGTCAACGCTAACTCGAAATAAACGTCCCTTACAGATGCGCGGATCGTCGTAGTCCGGTCAGTAAGAATCTGAACCTTCACTGCGGAGGGCAGCGATGCCTGCAACTGCGGCAGCAGCCTCTTGATGCGATCGACCACGCTGATGATGTTGTACCCGGGCTGGCGCTGGATGTTGACGATGACTGCCGGGGTCAGATTCATCCACGCCGCGAGCCGCGTGTTTTCCGTGCCGTCGATCACGTTAGCCACATCGCTCAGCCGCACTGGCGCCCCGTTGTGATAAGCCACCACGACCGGCTTGTACTGCTCGGCGGAGAAAAGTTGATCGTTAGCTCCAATCGTGTAGGACTGCCGGGCTCCGTCGATGACGCCCTTCGCCTGATCTACATTGGCCTCGGCCAATGCAGTGCGAACATCTTCCAGGCTCAACCCGTAGGATGCGAGCGCCGTCGGGTTCACCTGAACTCGCACGGCGGGCTTCTGTCCTCCGCTGATGGAAACCAGGCCTACGCCTGGCAATTGCGAAATTTTCTGTGCCAGCGCGGTATCGGCGAGATCCTCCACCTTTGACAAGGGCAGCGAATCCGATGTCATCGCCAACGTAAGGATCGGCGAATCAGCCGGGTTTACCTTGTTGTAAATCGGAGGATTCGGCAAGTCCGCCGGCAGGTACGTTTGTGCCGCGTTCACCGCAGCCTGAACCTGTTGCTCTTCCACGTCAATGTTCTGGTCAAGCCCAAACTGCAGCGTGATCACCGAACTGCCAAACGAACTCGTAGAAGTCATCTGGCTCAGCCCGGGAACTTGACCGAACTGCCGCTCCAGCGGCGAAGTCACCGACGACGCTATCACGTCGGGATCCGCGCCCGGATAGAACGTTACGACTTGAATGGTTGGATAATCGACCTCAGGCAGGGCCGAGACGGGCAGTTGCATAAACGCAACCCATCCCACCAGCAGCACGCCCACCATCAACAACGTGGTCGCCACCGGCCGGAGAACGAATAAACGTGAAGGACTCATGAAGCCGGAATTCCTGATGCTGCAGTTCCCGAAGCTGGAGCACTCCTGCCGCCCGCGGTGTTGCTTGGGACTGCGCTTCGCGGCTCGATGGAACTGCCGGTTTGGAGTTTGTCCTGGCCGTCGGTCACTACTGTGTCCCCGGGGTTAAGGCCAGCAAGGATCGCGGTGGTGGTGCCTTGGGTAAGCGCTATGGTTACTGTGCGTGCTTCGACCGTCTTATCGGGTTTCACCAAATAGACGAACGCTCCCTGTGGACCGCGCAGAATCGCGGCCGTAGGCAGGACAGTGCTGTTCTTGCGCGTCTCGAGAAGCAGATTTGCATTCACGAATTGGTTGGGCCAAAGTTGGTTGTCTTTATTATCGAAGACAGCTTTCAGCTTTGCGGTCCCCGTCGTCGGATCGATTTCATTGTCAATCGTCTGCAGTTTGCCCGTCGCCAGCTTGGTCTGATCGTCGCGGCTGTAGGCTTCCACCAGCAACGTCGAGTTCTTCATGTGTTGCGCCACCATCGGCAACTCGTCCTCAGGCAAAGTGAAGATCACCGCGATCGGCTGCAATTGCGTGAGAATCAGCATGGGATTGGTGTCGGTGGCGTGCACAATATTCCCCGGATCCACTTGCCGCAACCCGACTCGTCCGGTAAACGGCGCCGTGATGTTGCAGTAGACGAGTTGGAGCTTGGCGTTATCAATCTGCGCCTGATCGGTACGCACCTGGCCGTCGAGCTGATCCACCAACGACTGCTGCGTGTCCACCTGTTGCTGTGCAATGCTGCCGGAAGGAATCAGCGTGGTGTAACGCTGCAGGTTCAGTCGCGCATCGCGCAGCGTAGCCTGGTCCTTGAACAGCTGCGCCTGCATCTGCTCCAGTTGCACCTGGTAGGGGCGCGGATCAATCACGATCAGCAAATCGCCTTCTTTCACGATCTGCCCTTCCCGGAAGTTCACGCGCATGATCTGTCCATCGACGCGGCTTTTTATGTTCGCCGTGTAGAACGCTGTCACTGACCCCAGCCCGACCAGGTAAACGGGCATGTCCTGTCGTTGCACCTGGGCCACAGCCACCGAAACCGCATGCGGGCCCGCGGCTTGTGCTCTCTGCCTGGAGTCGGCGCCGGTGCAGCCAGAGAAGGATGCGCAAACCACCACCAGCAACACAGCCAGTGTTAGCCAGAGCTGAAAGTGCCCGGCAGACTGCCGTTTTTCTTGGACAGAATTCCAATCGATCTTTTTCACAGGTTTGGTCGTTTGCACCTTTCCACAAGCTCGGCGTCGAACGCGCCATTTATTAGACGTATCATTTTCGACTCGGTTGCGGCACCTCTGCCCGGACGCCAGCAGATCGTCTTACGCTAGTCCTCCCGCCGGAGAGCCTCAGGTAGGAACTGGAACGCAGATTTAATAGTAGAACCTTACTAAACTAGCATCAACCGCGCGCCGCGACAGGTCAAGTGCCGGGGCGAATGTTTTACAAATCTTTACTCGCTTTTGCCTATTTTTACCCTTGTTTACCGGCCAAATCTTAAACTTTACTGCCCGGCCGATTGCAGCGCCGCCGCTACTGGGTGCAGCGCTTCATAGGCGGCAATCTCCGCTTCGTGTTGCAGCGTGAGTCCAATGTCGTCCAACCCATTCAGCAGACAGTGCCGCACGAATTCATCGATGGGAAATTTCGCATGAAAGCCCTGATCGTCTCGCACCTCGCATTGCTCCAGGTCGATGGTGAGCTGGTAATCGTCAAGCTCGCGAGATCGCCGCATCAGTTCAGCGGCCTCGGCTTCGCTCACACGCACGGTGAGGAAGCCGTTCTTGGCGCTGTTATTGGCGAAGATGTCGGCGAACGAAGAGGAAATCACGGCGCGGAAACCGAAATCCGCCAGCGCCCATACCGCGTGCTCGCGCGAGGATCCACAGCCAAAATTCTTTCCCGCCACCAGAATGCTCGCGCCTTTATAACGCGGCTCGTCGAGAACGAAACCAGCGTTCTTCTTCCCGTCGGCGGCAAATCGCCAGTCGTAAAACAAAAACTGCCCGAAGCCGGTGCGCTCGATCCGCTTCAGAAACTGCTTGGGGATGATCTGGTCAGTGTCAACATTGACCCGGTCCAGCGGAGCCACGCGCCCCCGATGTGTACGAAACGGTTTCATATCGTTCTGCCCATTCTTGTCATCTTGAGCGGAGCGGTCCTTCAGGCGTAGCGAAGAGCCTGCCCTGAGCCGAATGGCGAAGGGATCTCCATCTACACCGTACGCGCGGGAAAAAGCAACATCACCGAAACTTCCAATCCCGAATGTCGGTGAAGTGCCCCGCAATCGCCGCCGCCGCCGCCATCATCGGACTCACCAAGTGCGTCCGTCCCCCGCGTCCTTGCCGCCCTTCAAAATTCCGGTTGCTGGTAGAAGCACAGCGCTCCCCGGGTTGCAAAATGTCAGGATTCATTCCCAGGCACATCGAGCATCCCGACTCGCGCCACTCAAATCCAGCATCCAGAAAAACCCGGTGCAAGCCTTCCTGCTCCGCCGCCCGTTTCACCGTCTGCGATCCCGGCACCACCATCGCGCGTACTTTCGCACTTACATGATGCCCTTTCGCGACGCGTGCCGCTGCCCGTAGATCTTCAAGGCGCGAGTTAGTGCACGATCCGATGAAGACGCGATCGATACCGATATCTTCAATGCGCTTCCCCGACTCCAGCCCCATGTACTGCAAAGCCAACTCGGTCGATCGCCGGTCGGATTCTTTCAGGCTTCCAACATCCGGCACCCGCCCCGTCACCGGCGCAACCATCCCTGGATTCGTGCCCCAGGTCACAAACGGGCAAAGCTGCGCCGCATCAATCTCCACGACCTTGTCGAACGTCGCTCCTTCATCCGTCGGCAGGCTGCGCCAGTGTTCGACTGCCTTCTCCCATTCGCCGGCCCTTGGAGCAAATCGTTTGCCCTTCACGTAGGCAAATGTGACTTCATCCGGCGCCACCATCCCCGCCCGCGCTCCGGCCTCGATGCTCATATTGCACAGAGTCATGCGCCCTTCCATCGAGAGCGCTCGCACTGCTTCGCCCGCATATTCGATGACGTACCCGGTCGCGCCATCAGTGCCGATCTGTCCGATGATTCCAAGCGCCAGATCTTTGGCCGTCACACCTTCGGCCAATCGCCCACGCACATCAATCTTCATCGTCTTCGGTCTTTGCTGGGCCAGGCACTGCGTCGCCAGAACGTGCTCCACTTCTGACGTTCCAATGCCGAAGGCCAGCGCTCCAAAAGCCCCGTGCGTGCTGGTATGGCTATCGCCGCAAACAATCGTCATCCCCGGTCGCGTCAGCCCAAGCTCGGGACCGATCACATGCACAATCCCCTGCTCAGGCGAATCCATGTCAAACAGCAGGACGCCGAATTCCTTGCAGTTCGCCTGCAGCGCCGCAATCTGCTCGGCCGCAATCAGGTCGGTTATCGGAGTTCCCCGCGGTTCGGTCGGAATGTTGTGATCAACGGTGGCCACGGTGCGCGAGGGTTGCCGGACCTTTCTGCCCGCAGCTCGCAACCCGTCGAAGGCCTGTGGCGAAGTAACTTCGTGCACCAGATGCAGATCGATGTAAACGATCGGCGAACGCCCGCTCGGTTGCGCGACCAGGTGCGCGTCCCAGATCTTCTCGAAGAGTGTTCGCTGTGCCGGCATAAGTCAGATGAATGAATCTCTAGTTTTTCATAGCGCGTGAGCCGGAGCAAGCCGCCGCCGAGCTGGACAGAACCGCAACTCCGCAAAATCGTGCCTGCAGACGCTGCTGTCAGGTATCATGGAACGTCCCCCATGATTGACGGAAAACGCATTGCGGTCGTAATGCCCGCCTACAACGCGGAGAAAACCCTCGAGGCCACGGTAGGAGAACTGCCCGAACTCGTGGATATCCGCATTCTGGTCGACGACCACAGCTCTGACCAGACTGTCGATCTGGCTCGTCGCCTTGGCTTGCTCGTTTTCCAGCATGATCGCAACTATGGCTATGGCCGCAATCAGCAGACCTGCTATCGCGAGGCTCTCGTGGCAGGCGCCGACGTGGTCATCATGCTTCATCCGGATTACCAGTACACCCCGTTGCTGGTTACAGCGATGGCCAGTATGGTCGCTTACGAAGTTTATGATGTCGTGCTGGGCTCGCGTATTATCGGCGGTACGGCGCTACGCGGCGGCATGCCACTCTACAAATACATCTCAAACCGGTTGCTAACCGCATTCGAGAATCTTTTCTTACGCGTAAAACTTTCCGAATACCACACCGGCTACCGCGCCTTCAGCCGCAAGGTGCTCACCGAACTGCCGCTGCTGGAGAACTCCGACGACTTCGTCTTCGACAATCAGATGCTAGCCCAGTGCGTGCACTTCGGCTTCCGCATCGGAGAAGTGTCTTGTCCCACGAAGTATTTCGAAGAAGCCTCATCGATCAACTTCCGCCGCAGCGTGAAGTATGGTTTCGGAGTGCTGGCGACAGCTCTGCAATTTGCCTTGCAAAGGGCGGGACTGATCCATCTGCCCCGCTTCAGCGACAAAGGCCGCAAGCTTGAACCCGGCTATCCCACCTACTACGCCCGCCGCACCGCTCGCCCGGCATAGTCGGGAAGGTTGGGGACGTGCGCGGACAGAACTTCTGATTGGCCACTTACTTCTTCTTCGACAGAAATCCCAGCACCTTGCTGGCGAACTCATCCGAGAATCTGAACCGCGCCTTGGCTCGCGAGTAAAGATCGACGGCCTTCTTGTCCAGCCAGATCATTGCCGATTTCCCCCAGCCATCCTGCGGCCGCGCAAAGTAATCGGTGGAATGTCCGGTGACTTTCTTGCCCTGCTCGACCGTGTAGTAATACAGAGCGAGACTCTTGCGCGACTGCCCGTCGGGACACGTCAGCGGATCAGGAAACCCATGCAACGACCGCTCATCAGTCGTAAATATGAGCGCATGATTCAGCAGCGGCGGGTACTTCGCCGCACATCGCGCCATCTTCCCATCCTTCCGCTCCCACAATTCGATAGCTCCGCCCCACTCCTCTTGCCATTCCGGATTCAGATAAAGAATGAGATTCACGCGCCGGTGCAGGTGCGTGTGGAAGTGGTGCATGGAAAAATCCGTATGCACGTTCAGATATCCGCCCGGCCCGGATTGATGCAGGCCGCCACCCTCGAGCATGGGGTCCGCCATCAGATTGGGAATTCCGGTCAATAGCGAAACCCACGCCACAAACTCCGGCGAGTTCAATTCGTCGGTAACCGCTCCGATTGCCGCCGGAAAAAGCTCGCGCTTGGGCATGCCCAGCTTGTTTTCGTTGGCGTGTTTGTACTGCGTCCAGGCATCACTGGCAGCTTGAGGAAACTGTGCCGCCATGTCCCGCGCAACGTCAGCATCAAGAAAATCCTTCAGCAGAATATGCGGACAAGGATGGTTCTCTCGATATTGGCGGGCCAATTCAGGTAGCGGAGATCCCCAACGTTCATAGGGAAACAGCCGGACGGGGGTTTGAACGGCCGAAGCAGTGGACATTATCTTGCATTGTAAATGATCGACCGCCCGGGGAACTGGATTTTGGTGGCGAGAGCCATCGCTGTCACCGCCGCTAAGGAATCCGGCAAACTCGCACCGCGGCGTTCTGGTAAGTGCAGACGAGCCCCGCAACTCCAGGCTGCTGCACGACGACCCAGCTCACGCCATATTTGTTTTTCAACCGCAGAAAGTCTTCGGCATGAAAACTCTTCCACGGAGTCTGCGCCTGCACCTCCGCCCACCATTCCTCGGCCAAGGGAGGAAACATGCTCACCGCGCCGCTGTCCTTCGATAAGTCCGCCAGTCGACTGCGCTGCGCGAGACCGCGGAAGCCGGTTGTATCCTCTCCACGGATCTGCATGAAATCGGGATCAAGCGCAAACACCGCATCCACGGGCGTATTGTTACGAACCCAGACAAAGGCTTGCGCCCACTCATTCTTCGGAGCAGCCCCGGGCCACTCGATGTGAGCGCTTGCCGGAAAAAGATCTCGCTGAGCGACGAACATCCCAACGCCCAGCGGAACGAACAATACGAGCCAGCGCCACACTCGATTCTTCAGCACAAACTCGCCCAGCAATCCGCCCATGATCAAGAACAACAGTATGTAGAGGAGATGCAAGCTGCGCAGCGGCTGCAGACGAGCCAGACTCTCAAATCGCGCTGGCAAATCGACTACCAGCGCGGCGAAAAAATAGACAAGGTCGTAGACGATGAGCGCCCGGCACACGAGTTCCAATCGATGCCACTGCCGCGCCCGCGCGACACGCGCAAACCACCAGAACAACGCGACCGGTGCAAGTATCCCCAACTGCTCATACCAGCGCCAGAGCTGGATGTAGTGAAATTCATGCCGCATCGCAGCCGCGTGGTAAGCCGGCGAAGTCGGAGGGTCCAGCGAAATCCCAAACGGCATCAACCCCGCTACGCCGGTTAGCGCGCTCCGGGCGGTTGGTGCTGCCATTCTCTTTTCAAATTTCTCCGCGACCACAAGCAGAAAGCAAAATGAAAACGCAAACGCGGCCATCAGCGGATGGACGCTTCCCGCAAATACCAGCCACAGCACAGCCCGCACATATTTCTTCTCAAGAATTCGGGCGACGGCAAAGACGGCGGCGAACGCCGCCAGATTCCGCGGGTTCAAATACTGATCCATGATGTAGAGCGCAGTTCCTGCCACCGGGATCGTTAAGAGGCCGGCTACGAGACAGACTCCACCCCACCGCGCCCTCGCACTCGGGAAAAGCAAGCTGCTCAACTCCCAACAGGCAAGCAGCAGAAGAAAAATAGACGCCAAATGCCACAAGAAAAGCCCGGTCTCAAACGGCAGGTGAGTCACGCGCAGAGAAAAGGCGATCAGATTAGGAAAGATGGTCAGGCTGGCATGCGACGAGAAGAATTCCTGACCCGCCGGAAACAATCCCGGATGCAGAATCTTTTCCACCCCCGGCAGATAAATTTCCGCATCCTCAGCGTAGGGATGGTATCCGTGCACCAACAGTGTCCCAGCCGTAAGCGGCAGCAGAATAGCCAGCGTCTTATATTTTTCAGAAAGAATGAAGTTCACTCAATAGTCGCGATCTTAGGCGGGATGTTCGCGCGCCTTCGCTTCCGCGCCGCAACCCACGAAGCTACTGCGAAGGCCGCCAGCAGCACGTACTGCGGATCAATCGGCCGCCGGTAATAATCTTCCGGATGCGTCAAGTAATAAATGATAGGGAAGAAAAAGAACACGATGACATAAGGCATTGCGATGGTGTGATCCAGCCGCCACGTCCGGCGAAGTCCAATCAAAGTCAGCACGGTAAGCCCGGTGCAGAAGACCATATTCCACGGATCGGCTGGTTCTTCCTGCAGATAGCGGTGGCTAAAGCTCCAGAATCCCGTCCACAGGTAAACCACCCGCCGCATCGTCTGCTTCACATAAAGAAGCCGGTGCGAATCAATGAACGCCAGCCCCTCGTGAAACTTCTTCGAGGTGTAAGCGATCTCGCCAAGTTGCTGATACTCCCGCCACTCGTTCTCGCTATCCGAAGGATGATAGCCGGGAGGCCCCCAGTGCCACGAATCCTGATTGTTGCCAAAATAAACTTCCAGGCCCAGACAACTGCGGAACGGAATGAACTTGTGAAAGGTCACATAGTTTCGAATGAACCACGGAGAAACGACTAGCGTCACAGCCAGCACCGCTCCCAATCCCGGAGCCAGCCATCGCCGCCCACTGTTGTAGAGGCGATACCACGCCCACGCTCCCAGAAAAGGCGCCACTGACATCACGACTGGATCCGTCAACCCACCCAATCCACTGAGCGCACCAAACCCTACCCACGGCCAAACTGAAGACGAGGTTTCCAGGTAAATCGCGGAAAGGAAGATTATAGTCATCAAAAGCGTGGTGAGAGTCGTGGCCCAGATGAAATCCGCCGAGAAATAAATTCCATAAGGAAAGAACGCCCAGGCCCATCCCGCCCACGCGGCCGTCGCCGCTCCGAAGTGTTTCTTCGCAATGAAGTAAATCGGAATGCAGGTCAGCGCCGAGAACAAACAGTCCAGAGCCAGCGCCGCAATCGCCGAGGCCTTGCTGTAAATGCCAAATATCTTGAAGATTCCCGCCAGCAGATAAGGAAACACCGGAGCCAGCCACGCCGTCGGCCCGGTCTTTCCAAATAGAGGATTGCTGAAGCCTTCGCCCTGCGCGATCGATCGCGCAATCCTGCCGCTCTCGCCTCCCAATCGCCAATGATCGCGATAGGGGTCCGTCCGCTCCGGATACAAAAACGACATCACGAGAAGCCGCAAAAAGAGCGCAATTACAACCATCCAAAATAACGAACGCCGGGCGTTCCCGCGCCGTTCCCGGGCCGCCCGCGTTAAGTTCGGTCGTTGTTGCAGAGGAGGACATTCGCTTCAATCGAAACCTGAATCAAAGAGGTGAGCCTCTACTTTGCCACAACCGAACATCCCCGGACTGTTTTTTCTTCCGATTCCACGCAGGTTCCGCTCTTGCGCCGTTTCTTCCCGCTACGTAGCATCTAATTAGAGATGGCCCCTGCCCTCATACCCGACCGACCGCGACGCAATATGGCCTTGGGCGAAATCCTGAGTTTCTCCTACGACACTTTTTGCAGCAACAAAGTTCGCTTCATCCTGACCGCGCTCGGAATGGTGATCGGTACCGCGTCTCTCATCCTTGTCGTCACCATTGGCATGACCGGCAAACAGTATGCCCTGGGCCAGATCCAGGCCATCGGCACCAACGAAATTTGGGCGGAATACGAAGGAGCGCAGCACATCAGCAGTTCGAGCCTCGATCCGCTGACCGTGGAAGATGTGCAGGCCGTGCAGGAACAGGTGCCGGGAGTGGTTGCGGCTTCGCCGGTCGTCACTCTCGGGGACCGCATCCCGATCGGCAACGGCGACGAGAAAGACGTGCAAATTCTCGGCGTCTATCCCGAGTATCGGCTGGTCCGCAACTTGACGGTCGTCTCCGGACGCTTCTTCGATCGCGAAGATTCGCAGGCTCACAACAAAGTCGCGGTAATCACGGAAAAGATGGCGCGCTCAATCTACGGTTCGCCGCAGGCGGCCGTAGGCAAAATCATCAAGCTCACCGGATTGCCCTTCACCGTCATCGGCACCTTCAAAGAGAGTGGAGAAACTTTCGGCGAGACCGAAGTCAGCGACAACTCCATGGCCATCCCGTACAGCGTCAGCCGGTACTTCCTCGAAACCCCCGGCATCAAGATGGTCTATTTCTCCATGGAAGACGCTGACATGGTGGTGCCGGCGACCGCTCAGATCAAGCGCGTGTTGCAATCCCGCCATCGGTCCGAGTCGGTCTACAACGTGCAGAACCTCACCGCCGTGCTCGCCATGATGGACCGCATCGCCACCGGCTTGACTTGGGTCCTCCTCCTGATTTCCATGGTCACGCTCGTGGTCAGCGGCATCGGCATCATGAACATCATGCTCGCCACTGTCACCTCGCGCATCCGCGAGATCGGCATCCGCAAGGCAGTCGGCGCCACCAATCGCGAAATCCGCTTTCAGTTTCTCGCCGAAGCCATTCTGATTTCAATCATCGGAGGTCTCGCCGGCATTGTCATCGGCCTCGCTATCCCTTACTCGGTTCGCTTCCTCACCGAGTACCGCGTGCCAATCAACGGTTGGTCCGCCGTCATCGCCATCATCGTGTCTTCGGTGGTCGGCGTGATTTTCGGCACCGTCCCTGCAGCCCGCGCTGCCCAGCTCGATCCCGTCGAGAGTCTGCGTTACGAGTAGGGATAGGCCGTAGCCCGGAATGTGGCAGAATTGGTTCGCGCTTTGGATCGAGCCCCAGGAGATCCCATGCGATCTTCGAATATCACTCTAGTGATTCTCGGCATGCTTGCCGTCTACGCCATGGCTCAAGAAACTCCTTCACCAGCGCTCGCCCAGAACAAGCGCATAGTCATTGCCGCGAGCTCGGTGCTCGATGGCAGGGGCCACGTTCTGCACGATACCCGCATCGTCGTGGAGGGCGCAAAGATTGTCGCCGTCGACAAAATGGGCAAGATCGATGACGCAAACTCAAGGCCCGTGGATTACGACCTGCGCGGCCTGACCGTCCTGCCCGGCTGGATCGACGCGCATGTGCACATCACCTGGAGCTTCGGCCCAGACGGAAAAAACGCCGGCCAGGGCGGAACAACGCCAGAAGCAACCTATGCCGCCGCCTCGAATGCGTGGCTGACCTTAATGGCGGGATTCACCACCATCCAGAGCGTCGGGTCTCCGGCCGACGTTCCCTTGCGTGACGCCATCGCAAAAGGCTTGATCCCTGGCCCGCGTATCCTCACGGCCATCGAGCCGCTTATGGGGCGAGGCGAACAGACGGGCACGCCGGACGAGATCCGCGCCTTCGTAGGCAAACAAAAAGCAGCTAGCGCAGACTTGATCAAAATCTACGCGTCCGGAGGCATGACCCGCGGACCCATGACGATGTCTCAGGAACAATTGAACGCCGCCTGCGATGAAGCGAAGAAACAGGGCCTGCGCACGCTCGTGCACGCTTACAGAGATGCCGTCCGCGCCGCGACTCTTGCCGGCTGCACGGAAATCGAGCACGGCCTGGGAGCGTCGGACGATGATCTGAAGTTGATGGCCGAACGCGGGACGTATCTCGATCCGCAAGCCGGGTTGCTGCTCGAAACCTATCTCCAATACAAAGACAAATATCTCGCCCCACCCTACTACACGGAAGAGGGTTTTGCCGCGATGAAAGCTCTCATCCCGGCTCACCAGGAATTTATTCGACGAGCTGTGCGTATCCCCGGACTGAAGATTGTTTATGGCACCGACGCGGTAGCGGGCGCGCACGGACGCAACGCCGCGGACTTCATTAACCGCGTGCGCGATGGCGGAGTGGATCCCATGGCGGCAATGGTCTCCGCCAATTCCCTGGGAGCCGAAGCGCTCGGCATGGCCGATCAGATCGGCTCGATCGCGCCCGGTCTCCAGGCGGACATCATCGCGCTCGACGGCGATCCCCTCAAAGACGTTGCCGCCGTCCGGCGAGTGGTGTTTGTAATGAAGGGTGGCGCGGTCTACAAGAACGCCGCGCACGCCGCGACGCCTGTTCATGCAGGTGGCCTTCCCTAATCTGACCCTAAGTCACACCCAGTCTTCGCGAGGGTCTGCTATCGAACCTCGCCCTTCAAAATCCTCAGCGATGCCTCCTGCCACGAAAAAGTTGCATTTTCGAGTCACTCCGAAGTAATATGCATTACGGAGCTTGACAGTAAAGCATTCCCGGTTCCTAGACCCTGTACCGCTCGTTTCTAAACTCCAACACTCGCAGTTCAGCTTGTGCGAAAAACAAGATAAGAGGTGGTTGGTCCGCCTCCGTCCCGGTTCGGAGAGTTTACTATGGCGTGGTACGCGTACTGCCTTACCGAGCACCAGACCCTTCCCAACGGCACCCGTTCCCGACGCCCGTTCGTAATCGAGAATGTTCAAGGCGTGAATGGAGCCCCAGTCCTCAGCTATCCCAGCGGCGAGTTTGCTGTGATTGTGAGCGAATTCGACCAGAACACAACCCAACTCGATCAGAAATCCGCCATCGAGCACGCCCGCGTAGTAAGCGGCTGCTTCCGCAACTCCACCGTACTGCCTTTCCGCTTCGGGACCATTTTTGAAAGCGACGACGCCCTCCGCCAAGCCGTCCGGGTGAACCGGCGCGCCTTCGGCCTGAGCGTTGCCCGGCTCCGCGGCAAGTCGGAGATGCACATCAAGCTGACGGTCACCGACGGCTCGTTGCGCGAAGCCATGATCGATGTCGTCCTGCCTGACACTGTCGGCGGCGACTATCTCTCCAAACTGCGGGTCAAGGCTTCCCGCGACCGCGAGCGCCAAACCAAGGCCCGCGCCCTCTCGGTGCAGGTCCACAAGCTGTTTAATCCTCTCGAAGAGGAAGTGAGCTGCAAAAAGGTTGCGCCCCAAGGCATGTTGATCGACATCGCCCATCTCATCGATTCCAAGTCGGTCGAGAAATACCAGAACCGTTACAGCACCGCTGCCAAGCAGCTCAAGAACTGCGAAGTGGCCATCAGCGGACCCTGGCCCCCGTACCACTTCTTGCCCGGGAAGCTGCGTACTGTGGCGGGTAACAGCTAGTCCCTCGTTAGATCCTTACGAGCCGCCGTTTGCCGATAAGGCGCCGGCGGCTGGTTGCCCCCATTCTTGTGCATTCAATGTGCAGGCTTGTGCACTTCGCCTCCGCCCACCCTCAAGTGCCCAATTGTCTGCGCGAAAGCAATGTCATTCTAAGTCGTATTTTATCAATCGTTTACGGATTGTGAGGCCCAGGCATCAACGGTTTCCCTATTTGGCTCGGGAAATGCTTCTTCTCGAAGTACTAAAGAGGCCGTAAACCCACAGCAATGACCTTCACTCGATTCTCTATTCAACATTTCCCGAAGTGCTCTCCCGCCTTGCGGGACGGCAACTTCCATCGCCTTTCCTGACATTCACCCACCACCTTGACCTCTTTGAAACGCGGCCCCAGCAATGGGGCCGCTTTTTTATCCAGATCTCTTAAACCGGACAAATAAGCCGAAACAAAATGTGGGGACAGCCGTCCTCGGCTGTCCGCTGGGTGCAGCCCAGTCCGGGTCGCCAGTCACGCGAAGTTCACTCTCGCTTTCAACAAGCCTGTCGCTTCGGATACACTGCCTGCACCATGACCAAGGCCTTCCGCCGCTCCGTCGCATGTTCAGCCCTGTCTGTCGCAAGCTCCGTCGCCCTTCTGCTGCTTCCATCAATACTCGCCGTCGCCCAAACCCCGCCCCAAGCCCAGCCCGCCGCTACCGCAATGATGTCAGAGCCGCAAACCACCCAAGCCGAAAAGCTGAATTTCCCTCCGCTTCTTCTGCAGCAGCTTTCCGCCATTAAAGCTGCCGCGCTGAATGACGACTACGGCTACCGCGAACTCGCTCACCTCACCGAGAACATCGGCCCACGCCCCACCGGGTCTCTCCAGGCCCGCGCCGCGTCCGAATACGTAGCCGAAGAGCTTCGCCATCTCGGCCTCGATGTCCGCCTACAGCCGGTCACCGTCGCGCACTGGGTTCGCGGCGCCGAAACCGCCGCCCTGGTCGATTATCCCGGCATGGTGCCCGGCACCACCCAAAAGATTGTCCTCACCGCCCTCGGCGGAAGCACGGCAACCCCCGCCGACGGCCTCACCGCCGACGTAGTGACCGTCGACTCTTTCGAAGAACTCCAGGCTCTCGGTCGCGACAAAGTCGCCGGCAAGATCGTCCTCTTCAACGAACCCTTCGACAAACAGAAGGCCGCTGCCGGGCTGGCGTTCGCCGCCTACGGCGAGGCTGTCCGTTATCGTGGAGCCGGACCCAAAGCGGCCGCCGATCTCGGTGCAGTAGCAGCTCTGGTCCGCTCCGTAGGCAGTGCCGACTACCGCCTTCCCCACACCGGACTCAGCTTCCCCGCAGGAATCCCCGCCGCGGCCGTCACCGCCGAAGACGCCGACCTGATCGTCTATCTCGCCGCTGAAGGCAAAGTTCGCATGCATCTCACTCTGACGCCCCAGAAGCTTCCTGATGAAACCGGCTACAACGTAATCGCCGACCTCAAAGGTTCCGAACATCCCGAGCAGATCGTAGTAGTCTCCGGCCATCTCGATTCTTGGGATCTGGGCACCGGAGCCATCGACGACGGAGCCGGCGTAGTCATGGCCATGCAGACGGCCGAAGTTCTCCAGCGTCTGCACCTGCGTCCCGCCCGCACCCTCCGCGTAATTGCCTGGATGGACGAAGAAACCGGAGGCTCTGGCAGCAAAGCCTACACCGCCGAATATGCCAGCGACTTCCCGCACTACGTAGCCGCCATCGAGAGCGACTCCGGCGCTGCCCACCCTCTAGGTTTCGAGGTCAAAGCCTCGCAAGCCGCCATCGATGCCCTTCGACCCGTGGAAGGCGTACTCCAAAGCATCGGCGCGACGGTCTTCCTGCCCACCCCTTATCCTCCCGGCGCCGATATCGAGGCCATGTCCGAAGCCGGAGTCCCCGCCTTCGGCATCATGCAAGACGGCCGCACCTACTTCGACTATCACCACTCCGCCGCCGACACCCTGGATAAAGTAGTTCCCAGCGAACTCCGCGAAAACGCAGCGGCCATGGCGGTAATGGCCTACGCCCTGACCAACATGAAAGCTCCTCTGCCACGGTAGAAGATGTTGATTCGTCATGTGGGGATGTGGGAAAGTCGCCCACGACTGTCCAGGAGCGAAGCTCCGCCGCAGTGCCACGATGCATGCCGTGTTCGTTTTTCGTAAAAAGCGAAGGCCCTAGGTTGCAACGTCGCACCCCACGTTCTATGATTCCCGCCGCAGCCTTCCCCCACCGCCATACTGGGCCGTGATGTCGTCCTGAACGGGGTCCTCGCGGATCCCACAGCGCCACACCCGTCGGCGCCCGCCAGAAAGGAACCTCACCCATGTCCACAAAGATGCTCACCACATTTCCCGACGCACGCAAAAGCGTCATCATGAAGCCTGACCCGACCCGAATCGATCCTCTCAAGCTGAAGCTCGGCAAACAACCGGCGCGCCACGATCCACGCACTCTGCTCTTCGCCACTTATGCCACAGCCGCTCTGCCTGCTCCGCCTCCCAGCCTCGATCTCACCGCCAAAGTGAAAGTCCCCTGGGGCATGATGGATAACGCCCAGATCGGCGACTGCACCTGCGCCGCCGCCGGCCATCTCATCATGGAGTGGACCGCCAACGCTCAATCCAAAACGGTGACTCCGACCGACGCGCAAATTATCGCGGCCTATTCCGCCATCACCGGCTACAACCCCAAGACCGGAGCCAACGACAATGGCGCCCAGGAAATCGATGTCCTCAACTACTGGCGGCAAACCGGAATCGCCGGCCACAAGATTCAGGCCTACATGGCTCTCGAGCCCTCCAACCACACCCACATCATGGATGGAACCTGGATCTTCGGCGGCTGCTACATCGGACTAGCCCTGCCCAAGAGTGCGCAGGCCCAGACCAGCAACAAACAGATCTGGTCCGTCCCTCCGTCGGGCACCGGAGGAGACGGCGCTCCCGGTTCCTGGGGCGGACACGCCGTCCCCGTCGTCGCCTACGATTCCCGCAGTCTCACGGTCGTCACCTGGGGCGCGCTGCAAACCATGACCTGGGGTTTCTGGCAGGCCTATTGCGATGAGGCCTATGCCATTCTCAGCCCCGACTTCCTCGAGCAGAAGAAAGGTCAACCCGCAACGCCAGATGGATTCGACGTGCAGCAACTGCTCGAGGACTTGTCCGACTTGAAGTGAAGTCAGGGACAGCGTCGCAAAGCTCGCGCCCATGATGGGATATCGGGGCACTTCATTTGTGTCCATAGAAACGCGAGGCGTGGTCCCCGACGAACTCATATGGACCGCAGTGATTCAGCTTGCTCGCGGCATCAATCCAGATCTCGCCTCCGATCCGCCGCCAGCGCAGGCAGAAGGAATAATCCTCACTCAGATATGCGCCACCGTCCGGGTCGATGATGCAGTCGAAAAGCGCAAAGAGATTCGAGCTCCGTACCACATCGCGTCGCGAGCCCGACATGGGAAGGTCATGCACCCGGCTGAAGCGAGTTTCCGGATAAGCCGCAATCATTTTCTCCAACGCACTCCGGCGGATCAGTTGAAAACCACCGCCGGCATAAAGTCCGGTTACAAAATCCCCAGCCTGCTTACGCTCCGCCTCAGGCAAGAAAGTTCCGACATAAGACAGCGCAGCCTGTCGCAAGTTTTCCCCACGCTCGACACAGCGCTGCGGGACCAGATCCCAATCCATCGATTTCAGCGGATAAAGCGCCCCGGTAAAGTCCTTGTCGAACCGCAGCATCCGTTCAACCTGCTCCGGCTCAAAGCTGATATCGGCATCGATGAAAAGCAGATGGGTGGCCGCAGGATTGTCCAGAAAAGCGGCGACCAGCGTGCTTCGCGCCCGTGAGATCAAGGCATCGGAACCAAGCAACGTGAGCGACACATCGAACGCGGACGATTTCGCGTAGCTCATCAGCCGTATCACCGACAACATGTAATTCTGCGAAACCATGCCGCCAAAGCACGGCGTAGCGACCAGAATTGAAGGCCGGGTCGTCACAGGCTGGGTCATCACAGGCCGGGTCATCGGAGGTTCGCTCATTGACGCCTGCGCTTACGCCCAGTCCGAGATAGCGTTGTCCGCGTCCTCTGAATTCGCACGCTCCTTGCCCTTCTTCCGGCTGCCTGGGTTACCCTTATCAGGTTTCTGCTCATTCTGCGGCTTCGACCGTTGCTCGGATTCCTCGCGCTCCCCGAGCTTTACCACGCAAGCCTCTTCAGATTCCGCCTCACCCGCCAGTTCCGAAGCAAACTCCAGCAGCTTTCTTCGAGTGCCCTCAGCAGCTCGTTTCGCGGCAGCCCGCTCGGCCGCATAAAGAGCATCTGTCTGGGTATTGAGATTAATTTGGTTGGGGTGAACGTGCATCGCTTCGCTCCTTCGTGAGCAACCTCAGCAAGCGAGATGCCGAAGTTGGTCCGCGCAACCCATCCCTGGCCCTAAGTGCGCAGGCTTCCTCGTTCCGGTTTAGAATGTTCTCTCGATGGCCCGAACGAAATCGAGGAGCCTCATTTCACTTTGCGTCTGACCCGCCGCGACTTCGCCCACTCCGCTTTCGCTGCCGGCATCGCAGCCGCCCTGCCCGCCACTGTGTTCTCCGGCTGCAGTGTGTCGAATGCTGAACGTACCGCGGCCTCTGCCGCTCCCGCCAGTTCGCACGCGGAACAATTCGATTCTTCCTCCGAAATCCTGTTCCCCAAGGGTTTTTTCTGGGGCGCATCTACTGCCGCCTATCAGATCGAAGGCGCGTGGAACGAAGACGGCAAAGGCGAGTCCATCTGGGACCGCTTCTCTCACACTCCCGGCAAAATCAAGAACGGCGACACCGGCGACACCGCCTGCGATTCCTATCACCGCTTTAGCGAAGACGTGGCGCTCCTGCGGACGATGAACTTGAACAGCTACCGGTTTTCGATTTCATGGCCGCGCCTTCAGCCCACCGGCTCCGGTTCTGCGAATTCCAAGGGACTCGATTATTACAGCCGTCTGATCGATGCCCTGCTCGAAGCCCGAATCCGTCCGTTTGTCACCCTCTATCACTGGGACTTGCCCCAGGCTCTCGAAGATGCCGGAGGCTGGCCCGCTCGCGACACAGCTTCGCGCTTCGCTGATTACGTCGAGCTCGCCGCCCGCGGTCTCGGCGATCGCGTTTCCGATTGGATGTTATTCAACGAGCCCCTGGCTTTCACCTACCGGGGCTATCTCGAAGGCTCCTACGCTCCCGGACGCCAAAGCCTCCTCGACTTCCTGCGCGCTTCCCATACCGTGAACCGAGCGCAGGGCGCGGGTTTCCGCGCATTGAAAGCAACTCGACCCTCCGCCCGCGTTGGAACGGCATTGAGCATGTCGCCGTGCGAACCTGCGACCGGCTCCGAAGAAGACCGTCAGGCAGCCGAGCGCGCTCACGCTGTCACCAACCTGTGGTTTCTCGAACCCGCGCTCAAGGGGCGCTATCCCGAAGCGCTGCTGTTCACCTCGGAAACCGCCATGGGCGTCAAGTCCGGCGACCTCGAGCAGATGCGCGCGCCGCTCGACTTCATCGGCATCAATCTCTACTACCGCACGATCGCCTCGGCCCCCGGCGCATTCGAGCGCATCTCCCACACGCAACAGTGGCTGTTTCCCGTGAAGATGACGGGAGGCCAGCAAGGCCCGAAAACCGATAACGGATGGGAGGTCTGGCCGCCCGCTCTCTACGACATGGTCATGCGCATCAGCCGCGACTTCAACCGGCCCCAGCTCGAGATTACCGAGAACGGCTGCTGCTATAACGACCGTCCCGACCCAACCGGCGCGATTCGCGACACGCGCCGCATTGAGTATCACCGGCAATACTTGCAGGCGCTCGCCCGGGCCATCGCCGATGGCGCCGACGTCCGCGGCTATCACGCCTGGACTCTGCTCGATAATTTTGAATGGGCGGAGGGTTTCAGCCAGCGCTTCGGCCTGGCCTATGTGGATTTCAAGACCGGGCAGCGCACCCTAAAGGAATCAGGCCGCTGGTATGCGAAGGTGGCTGCGAGGAATGCGCTGCCGCCCTCCACCTAGTTGGGAAGTTTCAGCTTATCTCGCTCCTCGGCGAGCTTTCTCTGCAAAGCGGGATTGACCAGCGCAACCGGCACGCTGACGTCACCCACTTTAAATTCCGTCGGATCAAAGGTTGCGTATCCATCTTTTGAACCCATGTGGCCGGAGATGGTCACCCACACATCTTTCCCCGCAATCTCGGTGAGGAACCGTCCGTGGACGACGTCGCCCTCGTAGGTCACTTGCTGATCTTTGATGTTGGGCTCTCCATCGCCAACGTTCGAGTCGGGCGAAAGTCCGCCGCCTCCCGCGGATTGTGCAGCTTGCGCCAGCAAGGCGCTGATTCCGTCAGCACTGAAGTGAGACTCGGCTTTCGGCTGAGGACTGGGAGCGACGGCCTGCTGATTCTGAGATGGCGTCTGAGCCTGCAGCGGAGCTGCCGCATAGCTTCCGCCGGAGGCCAAAGAAGCCTGCTGCGCGGCCGGTTCGCGCTGCTCCATCGGTTGCCCAGACGACTGGGCCGGGGCCGCAGTCGTCGCCGGAACCTGCACCACCACGGGCGTCGGCTTCCTCAGTACCAGAAAAATCGCCACCATGGCGGCAAGCGTCGCAATGCTGATAACGCGGTCAAGCTTGAGCTTCATGAAAACTCTCAAACGGTCAGCCGGACAGACAGGCCCAGCCTCATCCTAGCGGGAACGGGAGCCGGGAAGCAGATGGCAGAAGTCACAACGCAGGATGGTACTTCAGTCACATGGTTAACTGAATTGTTAACCCTGCTCCAACTTCTTAACCAACAACTCATTTACCATCTGCGGATTGGCCTGCCCTTTCGACGCCTTCATCACCTGCCCGACAAAGAATCCGATCACGGTCTTTTTGCCCGCCCGGTATTGTTCAAGCTGCTTGGGATTCGCGGCAAGAATTTCGTCGATGATCTTCTCCAGCGCAGAGGTGTCCGAAGACTGCTGCGGACGCCCTTCTTCCTCGTAGACCTCAGAAAAATCTTTGCCGCGCTCGAAGCTCAGATCGTAAAGATCCTTCAGCATCTTGCCCGAGATAGCGCCACTCTCTACCAAGTCTGCAGATATCGCCACGCCCCTCATCGAAATCGGAGATGATTCGATCTCGATCCCTTTGGCCTTGAGACGCCCCATCAGTTCGCTCTGCACCAGGTTCGCCACGCGCTTTGGATTCTTTGCCGCCTTCGCGGCCTCTTCAAACTGATCCGCCAGCGCTTTTGAAACGGTCAGCACCTGCGCGTCGTATTCGGTAATCCCATATTCGCTGGTTAACCGCGCCCGGCGCGCTTCCGGCAGTTCGGGCAAGGTCTTGGCGATCTCGCTCTTCCACTTTTCATCGACCGCGAGCGGCAGCAGGTCAGGCTCGGGAAAATAGCGGTAATCGTGCGCCTGCTCTTTCGACCGCATGCTGTAGGTCTTGCCCTCGTGAGAGTTGTAGAGCCGCGTCTCCTGTACGACCTTGCCGCCCGCCTCAATCACCTCGACCTGCCGCGCGATCTCATAGACCAGCGCCTCGCGGATGAAGCGGAACGAGTTCACATTCTTGATTTCGGCCTTGGTGCCCAACTCCTTCTGCCCGCGTGGGCGCACGCTAACGTTGGCATCGCAGCGCAGCGAACCTTCCTCCATATTGCAATCACTGACTCCGGTGTAGAGGATGATTTCCTTCAGCCGCGTCAAATATTCATAAGCCTCGTCGGGCGTGGCAATGTCGGGCTCGCTGACAATCTCGATCAGCGGCACGCCGGTGCGGTTCAGGTCGATGGCGGTTTTTTCCTCGGAGTCGGGAAAGCCCTCGTGCAAGCTCTTGCCCGCGTCTTCTTCGAGATGCACCCGCGTGATCCCAATCTTTTTTTTGCCGGCGCCGGAGGAGACTTCGATGAACCCAAACTCGGCCAGCGGCTTGTCGTACTGCGAAATCTGGTAGCCCTTGGGCAGGTCGGGATAAAAGTAATTCTTGCGTGCAAAAATCGAAGTCTCATTGATGCGGCAATTCAAGGCCATCGCCGCCAGCGTCGCGAATTCGACTGCCTTCCGGTTCAACACCGGCAAAGCTCCGGGCATTCCCAGGCAGACCGGGCAAACATTTGTGTTAGGCGCAGCGCCGAAGCGCGTGGAGCAGGAGCAGAAAATCTTCGACGCCGTTAGAAGCTGCACGTGCACTTCGAGGCCGATGACGGGCTCGTAGGCGGTGCTAGCGGCGACGGAAGCGTCGGCGGAGGTCGACATATCGAGGGATTATAAGGCAGCGGGCGGTGATTGATGGTAAGCGGTCAGACCGCGGTCTGGATCAAAAAAATCACAGATCGATCTCATAAAATCCGTGGAATCAGTGGTTTGCGGCCCCCGATCTGTGGTTGGTCCGGCTAAAATCTTGGAAGCAAAGGAGTTGCTGGCAAAATATTCTGTTCAAAGGACTTAGGTGATCGTGCCATCAGAAAGTGCGGCAAACTCGAGGGCGTCGGCCGTAAAATATTGTATTCACAGAAGTTATCTCATTGCTATTTTTATGTCAGAGAGCTAATGCGTAGAGAATAGGATCGCAGTTTTGAGAATTCAAGTCAAGGGAATTCGAGTGCTGGTAGTGCCTCATAAAACTGGGGCACTACCGACAGACCCGATTTCATGCGGCGGCTTCACTTCCCCATCGGAATCTCGAAGTACATCAACTCATTCCCCTTGGCATCGTTAACACCACTCACATACATGCGGGCACCGGCCAGGGGCGCGTCAATGTCTTCCACATCGAAGAAGAGGAATCCCGATTGCGTGGTGTGAGGCTCGACCGCTCGGGCGGCGAATCGCGAGGATTCGACCTCGTCCATCTGCTTGCGGCTGATGGTACCTTTCACATCCTTGTGCGGAATGGGAAGCGGCAGCGGCGGGGCGGTATTGGCGCGGGGATTCGTGATGCGGCGGTAGATATCGTCGGGCGCTTCCGGCGTCAGCTTGTCGCGGTTCGCCGTGGTTAGTGTTACCTGCACGTTGGAGACCGAGATGGGCTGGTTGCCGTCGTTGGTCACGACGAAGAAGACGGGCAGTATTCCATGCTCGTGAAAGTTTATGGAGAAGATTTTCGCCTTGTCGGCGGTGTCGTAGGGGTCGGCGCCGATGGCAACTTTTTCGTCGGTGTGGTCGTCGTGTGCGGGATAGGTTTTCGCGGGCTGTGCCGCGGGCTTTACGAAGTCTTTGGCGGCGAGGCAGATTGCGAAGCTGCCGATCGCGCATAAGACGAGAACAACACGGAGATATCCTGACTTGGGAGCTGGCTGCATGCTTGGGATTATAGAACTGGTCTCGGGAATGTCGGAGTTTGTTTAGAATGGCTGAACTTGATCACATCTCTTTACAGCTTCCTCTACAGCGTCGTGCTGGCGGTAGCGATGTTGGTGAGCCTGCCTTACTGGCTCTTTCAGATGGCGCGCCACGGCAAATACAGCAAGGGCCTGGCTGAGAGGCTGGGCCGGCTGCCTTCGCGGCTTCAGTTGCCACGAGAACAACAGCCGGTGATCTGGGTTCATGCGGTTTCCGTTGGCGAGGTGCTGGCGGTCGCCGGCTTGGTCGAGGAACTGCGCCAACGATTCCCGCAGCGTCGCATCTTCATTTCGACCACCACCGATAGCGGGCAGGCGCTTGCGCGCAAACGCTTCGGAGACGCGAACGTATTTTACTTCCCTATGGATTTCGCATTCGCGATCCGGCCTTACCTGCGGGCGCTGCGGCCGCGGATGGTGGTGATTGCGGAGACTGAGTTCTGGCCCAACTTTTTGCGGCTGGCGCATGCCAGTGGGGCGCGGGTCGCAGTGGTGAATGCCCGCATCTCAGACCGGTCATTCCCGAGCTACCGGCGATTCCGGGGATTGCTGCGAAGATTGCTGGCCAACGTCGACCTGTTTTTGGCGCAGACGCCGGAGGACGCGGCGCGGCTGCGAGATATTGGAGCCGAGCCGGAACGGGTGCGGGTCACGGGAAATCTGAAGTTTGACGTTCCTGCGCCGGCTCCGCCTGCGATTGTCGAGAGCGTACGGGGGTCGATTGCGGCCACTGGAGCCGGGCCGGTGCTGGTGTGTGGCAGCACGGTCGAGGGCGAGGAATCGCTGCTGCTGAAGGCGTTTGAGAATCTGCTGGTGCAGCATCCGCGGGCAGTGATGATTCTTGCGCCACGGCATCCGGAACGCTTCGCCGCTGTGGCCGCGCTTCTGGAGCAGATGTCGATTCGTTTCCTGAGGCGATCGCTATGGAACGGAGAGCCCTTGACCAGCGGGGTTTTGCTGCTGGATACAATCGGAGAGCTGGCGGCGCTGTATGCACTGGCCGATATTGCGTTTGTGGGAGGAAGCCTGGTGCCGCGCGGCGGTCATAACATTATTGAGCCCGCGCAGCACGGCGTGGCAACCGTGGTGGGCAATCACACCGAGAACTTCCGCGACATCGTGAGCTTGTTTGAGAGCCGAGATGCGGTGCGGATTGTTGGTCCGGCAGAGTTGCCGCTGGTGTTGCTGGAGCTGCTGGCCGACGATGAGGAGCGGAGAGCTTTAGGAAAACTCGCCGCCGAAACCATGCAATCGCAGATCGGAGCTACGGCGCGGACGGCGGACGAGCTGCAGGAGTTGATGGCGCGGCCATGAACTGGAATCCGCTACCCGCGATCTTGTCAAACATCTATGGCGGTGTGGTCGGGGCGCGCAGCGCGCTGTACGACCGCGGCTGGCTGCGTGCGCGCTCGCTGCAGGGGCCGGTGATCAGCGTGGGGAATCTCTCGGTCGGAGGTTCGGGAAAGACTCCGTTTGTCATTTTGCTGGGGGAGTTGTTGAGGGCGCGCGGAGTGAGCTTCGATGTGCTTTCGCGCGGCTATGGGCGCACGACTCGTGGCGTGCTGCTGGTAGACCCAGGCGGGCTGCCGCGGGAGTTCGGCGATGAGCCTTTGCTGATTGCCCGGCGGCTGCAGGTACCTGTGGTCGTGGGGGAAGATCGGTACGAGGCTGGGCGATTTGCCGAGGCACGACTCGGTCCGCAGATTCATCTGCTCGATGATGGGTTTCAGCACCGCGGGTTGGCTCGCGATTTCGACATCGTGCTGGTGACGCCTGATGATGCGCGCGATCGGTTACTTCCCGGAGGACGGTTGCGGGAACCTTTGCGATCGCTGCAACGGGCCGATGCTGTGGTGCTGACGAGCGGTGCATCGGCGGAATCGTTCCCGATCGCCGGCAAGATGGTTTGGCGGGTGCGGCGGGGAATCGCGCTCGAGAATATTCCGCCCAGACCGGTGGCGTTCTGCGGGATTGCGCGGCCGCAGAATTTTCTGCTGCAGTTGCGGGCTGCGGGCGTCGATCCGGCGGCAGAGGCGTTCTTTCGAGATCATCATGCCTACACTGAGAAGGACGTTAACGACTTGTTGCAACTGCGGCGGCAGAGCGAGGCTGGCGGCTTTGTGACCACTGAGAAAGATGCGGTGAACTTAGGCGGCTATTTGGCGGCCCTGGCGCCGCTGGCGATGGTCCCGGTGAAGATGGAGCTTGCCGACGCGGCTAACGCTGTGGATACCATGCTGCGTGTGATTGAGGAGCGGCGGCGGCGCTCGTGAGAAAATGCCGGAGGCGGCAAGCGACAAGGATGCGAGCCAAACGCGCCCTTCGGTCGCTTGCGCTCTTTCAGGGCAGGCTCCGTGGATTCGCGGGGCTCGCCAGATTTCCTCACGGCGCGAAGAACGCTTGTTCGGAATGACAAGAAGACTTGATGACGAAACATCTGAAGGAAGCTGACCGGCTGCAGAAGATTGTTGAAGTGTTCCCCAAGGTCACGATTACGGTGCTGGGGGATCTGGTGGCCGATGAATTCGTGTACGGAGAGATCTCGCGGGTGTCGCGCGAGGCTCCGGTGCTGATTTTGAAGCATCGCGAACGCACCGTGGTGCCGGGTGGAGGCGCCAATGCGGCAAACAATCTTGCCGACCTTGGGGTGAACGTGTTGCCGGTGGGCGCCCTTGGTGATGACGAGCCGGGACGAATGCTGCTGAAGTTCTTTCGCCACAAGCGGATTGCGGTCAGTGGTGTGTTGAAGGATAAGAGTTACACGACGGTTACAAAGACGCGCATTCTCGCGGGCATGACGCACAATTCACGGCAGCAGGTGGTGCGCGTGGATCGCGAGCCGGAAAACCCTCCTGGTCAGCATTTAACGCGCGAGCTGTTTCTGGCGGCGCGGGAATATGTGCGGGCTTCGGATGCGCTGCTGGTTTCTGACTACGGCTATGGATCGGCGAGTCCGGCGATCGTGAATGCTTTGCGGCAGAGCGGGCGGCGAAGAGTTGTGCTGGTGCCTATGATCCTCGATTCACGCTACCGGCTGCTGGAGTATTCGGGCGTGACGGCCGCTACTCCGAATGAGCCCGAGGTGGAAGCGGCGCTGGGCGGGCGCATTGGGCAGGACTGGAAGAAGCTGACGGCGGCGGGACAACAAATCATGGAGCGGATGAAGTTGCAGTCGCTGCTGATTACGCGGGGGCGCGACGGCATGGTTGCTTTCGACCAGAAGCATGCGCCGGTGGACATTCCGATTTTTGGTTCTGACGAAGTTGCCGATGTGACGGGCGCCGGCGATACCGTGATTGCGGCGTTCAGCGCGGCTCTTGGCGCCGGGGCCAGTACGGAAGAGGCGGCGCAGTTGGCGAACTACGCGGGTGGGATTGTGGTGATGAAGCGCGGGACAGCTACAGTTTCGCGGGAAGAGTTGTTGCGCGCGATCGAACAGGCTCCGCCTGCGACTCGGCCGCATTGATCTGCACTCGATACATGGGAAACAGCAAAATTCTGGAGCGCCAACAACTTCACGAGTGCGTGGAGCAGTGGCGGCGCGCCGGCGAGCGCATCGTGCTCGCGAACGGCAATTTTGATTTGCTGCATGTGGGCCATGTGCGTTATCTGCGGGGCGCGAAGGAACTGGGCGGGAAGCTGGTTGTGGCTGTCAATTCTGACGCGTCGGTGCGGGCGCTGAAGGGCGAGGGACGTCCGGTCATGCCGGAGCAGGAGCGCGCTGAAATTGTTGCCGCGCTGGCGGATGTCGATGCTGTCGTTGTTTTCCCCGAGTTGGATGTGCGCGCTTTGATTCGAGAGCTTCGTCCGGATATCCAGGCCAAGGGTACGGACTACACGGTGGAGTCGGTTCCGGAGCGCGATGCGGTCGGAGAATATGGCGGACGGATCGCTATTGTCGGAGATGCTAAGGATCACTCCACCAGTGAGTTGATTCGTTCGCGGCTGTCGCCGAGGCGGCCGTGAGTTTCGAGGCTGCTGGTTTCGAGTCGGCTCGTATCGATATTGCGCCGGAGACGAAGCCCGGCCGTCTGCTGATTGTCCGGCTCAGCGCCATGGGGGATGTAATCCATACGCTGCCGGCGGTTCATGCGTTGCGGCAGGCGTTTCCGCGGGCTTACATCGGCTGGTTGATTGAAGAGCGCTGGGCCGAATTGCTGTGCGCGCCCGGATCTCCGCGGCGAGGCCCTCGGTCTGCGCTGCGGCCCCTGGTCGATGAAGTGCACAGCGTGAACCTGAAAGCGTGGGGGAGGGCGCCGTTTTCTATCGCGACCTTGCAGCGGGCGGCCACGATTTGGAACGATGTGCGGGACGCTGGCTACGACGCTGCGGTGGATCTGCAGGGAGCGATGCGGTCAGCTGTGTTGGCTCGGTTATCGGGGGCGCGTGCGGTTTACGGAGCGGCGGAGCCGCGGGAGTCTCCTGCCAGTCTTTGGTATACGCGGAAGGTCGTCACGCGCGGAAAGCATGTCATCCAACAGAATCTTTCGGTGGCCGAGGCGCTGGTTGATGGCGAAATGAAACAGCCGGCTCAGGATATTCCATGCGACCTTCCTTGCGATCTTCCTCACGACCCTAAGGCCGAGGCGCGCACCGAGCAGGCGCTGGCGCAGGATCATGTGCGCGACTTTGCGATTCTTAATCCGGGCGCGGGATGGGGAGCGAAGCGCTGGCCTGCGGAACGCTACGGGGAAGTTGCTCGCAGGTTGGCGGAGGTGGGCATATGCCCTCTGGTTAATTACGGTCCCGGCGAAGAAGATCTTTTTCGCGCTGTGTTGGCAGCGAGCGGAGGCCGGGCCCGGCCCACGAAAGGTTCGGTGACGGAGTTGATTGCGCTAACGCGGCGCGCACGGATTTTTATTGGAGGGGATACCGGGCCGCTGCACCTGGCCGCGGCATTGCGAGTTCCGGTAGTGGCGATTTTTGGGCCTACGGACCCGGCGCGCAACGGGCCTTATGGGACGCGCAGCGAGGTGCTGCGGAGCGTGGGAAGCGTTACTTCGCATGCGCGGAGGGCGGATCCCGATGAGGGGTTATTGACGATTGGGAGTGATGACGTAGTCGCGGCGGCGAACAGGCTGCTGGGCGGCGACCTCAGGGGCTGAAGCCCGCGTCTTTAGTGAGGCTGGATGGCACCCTTCGGCGCGCTTCGCTTGCTCAGGGCAGGCTAGGGGCTGAAGCCGTGCCCTTCCCGAGCGGAACAAACCGTATGGCAGAGTGGTCAAAAATCGCGCGGCGGATTCGGGTGCCGCTGGGGTTTCTGTTTGCCGTGTTTTACTTCTGGGTGGCGCGGCCTACCTGGCGGTCTATGGCGCTGGGGGCAATTGTGGTTGTTCCAGGGCTTGTGATTCGGGCGCTGGCTTCTGGCCATGTGCGCAAGAACGAGTCACTCGCTACGTCTGGTCCTTATGCTTACACGCGGAACCCGCTCTATTTGGGTTCGCTGATGATGGGGTTGGGATTCGCCGTGGCGGCGCGCAGCTGGGAAGTAGGCGCGGCGCTGGCTGTGATGTTCTTTGCGATCTATCTTCCGGTGATTCGCGATGAAGAAGCATTTCTGCGGCGGACGTTTCCTGAGTTTGAAGAATACGCGCGGAGGGTGCCGAGGATGTTTCCGCGGCTCATCACGCCGCGTTCAGATAAACAGAACGCGGCTGGGGCGGAATTTTCTTTGGATTTGTATCTGAAGCATCGCGAGTACAACGCGCTGCTGGGGGTCGTCGCCATGACGGCGGCTTTGATCATCAAGCGCGCGGTGTTTCGAGGTTAGGCTCGCTTAGTGGCTGCGGGATTAGTTTTCAGATGAGGCCCTTGCCGACCTTCCACAGAAAATCTTCGGCATCGGCCCGAACTTTTTCCATGAAGGTGCGGTCGCGGCCGTGTTCGATCTCCATCTCGTCAAGCGTGAGTTCAACTGCGACTTTAGGTTTGTATCCCCGCTTGATAAGCATGCGGGCACGCTCGGAGAAACCGGTGTCGGCCTCCTTTTTAGCCGGTTCCTTCGGCGGGGGAAAGGCGGCGTGGGCTTCGCACTTGTGGTCGCGGAACTTGGCTGCGGCCAGGCGATCGTAGGCGGCCATGGCCTCGTCTCCGCTTAACAGGGTGGGGATGGGAACGGTCCATCCGCAATTGGTGCAAGCCCAGCCGCTAGCTTCGCCCTGGATGCGGACCAAGGAGCGTTCCATATCTACGACCTCAACCCGTTGCGGCAAATCAAGAGTGCCATGGTGTCTTCGCTCAGTGGATGGAACTCGTAAGTTATTTCGGTGCCACTAACTCTCTGGCGTGGCTCAGTTCGGGCCGGGTGGAATTTGATCCGTCGCAGACTTTGAGCAGGAGCGCATAGTATTCGGTGGCGTCCGACTGCTTGCCGGCGGCTTCGGCGGCGCGGGCGGCGCCGTAGAGGCCGTCGAAGCGGTTGGGATTCAGTTTTAGGTCAGTCTGATATTCGGACAGGGCTTGCTGCGGACGTTTCGCCTCGAGCAGCATGTCTGCGATCATCTCTCGCGCGGGAATGCCTTCCGGCTCTTCTCCGAGTGAATCTTCTTTGTCGGCGATCGGACGCATGGCCTCGACGGCGTCATCATCTTTGCCTTCGGCGAAGGCCAGCCAGGCTTCGACTTCTTTACGGTCGTCTTCTACGGCGCCGGCGAATTCTGATTTTTCGGCGGCCAGCTTCTTGTGAATGCTTTCAATCGCAGCGAGATCTTTGCGGACGTCATCTGGTTTGCGCAGGTGCGCCGAGCCGATGGCGCGCGCCCAGTAAATCACCGAATCTTCCGCGGTGCCGGCAACCTCGGCCGGAGGCAGCGCGGCCGCGGTTTGCCAATCATGCATTTCGATGGGATACAGAGCCGTCAGGTGGGCCAAGGCCGCGGCGTGGGGATCGAATCCGGTGCCGTACATGTCGTCTTTCTTGTTGGGCATGGCTCGGATCTCTTCGATCAGGGCCCTGGCGTCGGCGTCGCGTCCGCTTTGCATGTAGGCGTAGAAGAGAAAGTCCATGGCGTGGAACTGGTGACCCTCGCCGCCCATGCCCATGGCAGCGGTTTTGCGCGAGGCGGCGATGGAGGCGAGGTTCGAGTTGATGTCATCCTGCCAGAGGCCGACGCGGGCGAAGATGTGCGATGGCATATGCAGTGCGTGAGGAGCGGCCGGCGCGATCTGTGCGTAGCGGCGAGCGGCGGGCAAGCCCAGTTGCGCGAGTTGCGGCTTGTCATAGGTATGGATGAGATAGTGGGCCACGCCGGGATGGTCGGGCTCAGTGGCGAATAATTTTTCGAGGATCGCAGCCGCCTGCTTGCGGTTGGCGAAGGTTGGATCGTCGTGCGGTTCGGAAGCCAGCAGTGAGAGGGCGTAGAAGACCGCGGCTTCGTGATCGTCAGGGTAGGTCTCGTAAACCTTCTTCATCGCATCGGAGTAGGCTTTGGCGCGAGCGTCGTGATCCAGTTTCTTCGAGTCGCTATAGAAGGCGGAGATAGCGGCAATGTATGCCTGCTCGCGCGGGGTGGTCGGGCCGTCGGTGGTTTTTGCCAGATGAACTTCCTCTAAGCCGTGCTCGATCACCTTCTTATCTGGTTCGTTCCACAGTTGATGCCACAGGCTCATGGCTACGCCCCAGTGCGCCATGGCACAGTTCGGAGCCCTGGCGGAAACGTGGATGAATTCTTTTCCCGCCTCTTCGTACCAGAAGGAGTGCAGCAAGGCCACACCACGCTCAAACGACTTCTGTACGGCTGGATCACAGGAAACCGGGAAGGTGACGGTTCCCAGTTGCGCGGTGGTCAGGTCTTCGTGATGGTGGCCTTCGTTTTCGTTATCGGTAGCAATTGCGGTTTCGGCGAACACGATCAGCGCGAGAAGGAGGAAAAAGACCAGCGGACACGCGATACGTTTCATGGGAACCTCGCTGAGAAGCGAGTCTAGTTGAGGGGGAAGAGCAGGGTCAAACGCGGGCAGAGGTACCGGGCAGGAAAACGCGGGCACCGGGTCGAGTACCCGAACCTTTGAGAGTTCTAGCGCGGCTCGCGGAGCTCGTTCATGCAACTATTTCGAAAGCCGACCAGTTAGCGTGCTACTGCTTAGAGGCAAGCTGATTCGGTAAACCTGGGTGCAGAGGCGCCCGGACCCACCTGAATCGCCACGAAACTGGTGCAAATCCAGCACGCTTCTGGTACACTTCGCCGCAATTCGGATTTGGGTCGTGCTACTGGCCACTGGGTGTGCGTTCCATAAACCCGGCAAGACAGCGGGAGAAGTAGAATCCACGCACGCACTTCAAGCTGCCCAATCCGCAGGGAAGCCAGCTATGGATCTGCACCCTGGGACAAAGATGTATCGCGTTGCTGAAGTAAAGTTTGCCGACCTGGATCCCATCCGGCGGGCTCTCGACGAAAACGAAGACTGGTATCGCGATCTGGTTGAACACAGCCAGGACCTGCTGTGCATCCACGATTTGCATGGACGCTTGCTGTCGGTTAATCCCGCGCCGGCGCGAGTGCTGGGCTACACTGTCGAGGAACTGCTGAAGATTCCCATGCGGGAGATGATCGTCCCGGAATTCCGCCCCGACTTCGATGCTTACCTGAAGGACATTGCGATCACCGGTGAATCCCATGGCTGGATGGGAGTGGTGACGCGGTCGGGAGAGCACCGCATCTGGGAATACCACAACACATTACGGACCGAGGGCGTAGCTTCGCCGATTGTGCGAGGCATGGCGCGCGATGTGACCGAGCAAAGGCGCGCGGAACAGTTGGCAAGCGAAGCCAACGACCGTTTGCGTAGCCAGGCCCGCGAAAACGAGCGCACGATCGAGGATCTGAAGTTGTTCCGGACGCTGGTTGACCAGAGCAACGATGCCATCAAAGTGGTGGATCCGAACACCTTCCGCTTTTTCGATGTGAATGAGAAGGCCTGCTCCTCGCTGGGCTACAGCCGCGAAGAACTTCTAGCGCTGGGCGTTTTCGACATCGATCCATCGGCCGAAAAGTCGGCGTCGAAGGCACTGGAGGAGCTGCGCAAGGCGGGATTCCTGGTAATGGAAAGTGTCCACCGGCGAAAGGACGGATCGACCTTCCCGGTGGAAGTCAGCATGAGGCGGGTGGAACTGGACCGGGAATACATTGTTACCATCGCCCACGACCTGACCGAACGCAAACGGACTGAAGAGAAACTTAAGGCCAGTGAGAGCCGCTATCGAGCTCTCCATGAACGCTCCCCGGTTGGCGTCTGCTGGATTGATAGCCAGACGGGCCGGTTCTTTGGGGTGAATCCGAAGTACTGTGAAATCGTCGGGCGCACGGAACAGGATCTGTTGGGGCGCACGTTCCAGAGCATCACGCATCCCGAAGACTTACCGGGAAACCTCGAAAAGCTGCGACAACTCACGGACGGCGAGGTTAGACAGTATGAACTAGAAAAAAGATACGTGCGTCCGGATGGCTCGGCGCGCTGGGTCGAGCTCGAGGTGGTGCCAATGTGGCTCGAGGATCACGATCCGGTTTGGCACATGGCGATCGTCCAAGACATTACGGAACGCAGGCTTGCGGAGGAGGCACTACGAACCAGCGAGTTATGCCAGCACAGGATTGCAATGCAATTGGAGGCAGAACGTGCCCGCCTAATCGAAGCTCAGGCAGTAGCAAAAGTGGGCAGTTGGGAAGCCGACTTGCCAAGCCTTGAGATTACCTGGTCCGAGCAGACGCACCGAATTTTTGAGACTGATCCCTCCCATTTTCGTCCCAGACGTTCGGACTTTGTAGAATTTATCCATCCGGAGGATCGCGCGAAGGTGGATGCGGCGTTTCAGGCCTCACTTGAAAAGCGCGCACCCTCGACGGTCGAATATCGGATTGTCATGGCAGATGGCCGCGTCAAACTCTTAGAGGAGCACTGGGAGGTCTTCCATAATGAACAAGGGCGGCCGGTTCGCCTGGTAGGTACTTGCCGCGACGTGACAGAGCGCAAACAGGCCGACGAGGCGTTGCGACGCAGCGAAGAGAATTACCGTAATTTTGTTTCTCAGAGTACGGAGGGAATTTACCAGGACGATCTGGACCCAGCTATTCCTATCGATCTTCCTGAGGACGAATTCATTCATCGATTCCTCCGCAGCACTGTCATGGTGGAATGCAACAACGCCATGGCTGCGATGTACGGTTTTTCTTCCGGGGAAGAACTTCGGGGCCGGCGGATGTCAGAACGAGTGCCGCCGGATGATCCCCGCAACATCGAGATGGCCCGGGAGTTCATCCGCTCGGGTTTTCGTTTACTGGAACACGAATCGCACGAAGTTGACAAATACGGGAATCCCAAGACCTTCATGAATAGCATGATCGGGACGGTGGAGGATGGAAGGCTGGTGCGCATCTGGGGCATCCAGCGCGACATCACGGAAAAAGTGAAGCTGGAGGAATCTCGCCGCCGGGCAGAGGAAGCGCTGCATAAGAATGTAACTCAACTGCAGGAAGTGACGGAAGAATTACGGCTGGCTAAGGAGAAGCTCTCTGAGGAGAAGCTCTACCTGGAACACACGATCGATACGGAACTGGGATTCGGAGAGATTATTGGACGCAGCAGCGCCTTGAAAGAGGTGATGCAGAAGGTGGCCAAAGTGGCTCCGAGCGACGCCACGGTGCTGCTGCTGGGTGAGACCGGGACGGGCAAGGAGTTAGTGGCGCGCGCCATCCACCGCATGAGCCGGCGGGAGGGAAATAGTTTTATCAAGCTGAACTGCGCGGCCATTCCTCATGGACTGCTGGAGAGCGAGTTGTTTGGGCATGAGAAGGGAGCGTTTACCGGTGCAGTTGCCCGGAAACTTGGCCGCTTAGAATTGGCCGACCGGGGCACGCTTTTTCTGGACGAGGTAGGAGAGATTCCGCTGAGCCTGCAGCCCAAGCTGCTGCGGGTGCTGCAGGATCTGGAGTTCGAGAGGCTGGGCGGCACGCAGACTCTCAAGGTGAACTTCCGGCTGCTGGCAGCAACCAATCGGGACTTGCTGCAGAGTGTTAGAGGGCGCGAGTTTCGCAGCGACTTGTACTACCGGTTGAATGTGTTTCCCATTCTCATTCCGCCACTGCGGGAGAGGCGCGAAGACATCCGGCCGCTGATTGAACACTTCGTCCGCAAGTTTGCCGCGCAGATGAAGAAGTCGATCACGAGCATTCCCTCAAAGACCATGGAAATGATGGTGCGGTGGGATTGGCCGGGCAACATTCGGGAACTGGAGAATTTTGTGGAGCGTTCCGTGATTCTGACGCCGGGATCGGTTCTGCAGGCGCCGCTCCCGGAACTACAAACCGCAGTTGAGCAGGGCAGTGTCGTAGCCACCGGCAGCCTCCGCGACAAGGAGCGTGAACGTGTTCTCCGCGCTTTACGGGATTGTCACGGCAAGCTGGGTGGACCGGACGGCGCGGCCGCGCGCCTGGGCCTGAAACGCACCACACTGCAGTCGCAGCTCGACCAGCTTGGAATCAAGCCGGGATCGTATCGGGCATGAGTAAATAAAATATCCACTGGTATCTCGGGGCTAAAGCCTGCGAATTTCCTTACCCGCCAACGCAGGCCTGAAAGGCCTGCTCGACCCGACTCCCGTCCGAACTCACCAACTCCGTCCCAAACGAAAAAGCCCCTCGCTTGCGCGAAGGGCTTTTTCTGGGGGAGGGACTTGGGCGAGGCGCCCTTGGTCCCTAGCTGTTGCGATTTCTAACTACTTCGGTTGCTGCTGCTGGTCTGCGGCGGCCATCGGAGCCGAAGAATTGCTGGAGAGTTGCTCCAGATCGTTCTTCAGCAGGCTGATTTCCACGCGCCCACCGCTGATGTGCTTGGCGTCCGTACCCTCAACCGGCGCGTTGCCCATGCCTACGAGGTAGATGCGGTAAACCGGAATCTCGTGGTTGAGCACCATGTAGCGGACCACCGACTCGGCCATCTTCTGCGAATTCTGAATCGCGATCTGGCCCCTGCCGGAAGAGAAACCCTGCACTTCGATGATGTAACCGCGCTGTCCCTTGACCGCGTTCGCCATGTCGTCGAGAGCGTCTTTAGCGTTCTTGCTCAGCATGGTCTGGCCGGGCTTGAAGCGAATTTCGGTCTGGTTCGAGGCCTTGTACTGGTCGATGTTGCTGACTACGGTCTCGACGGTCTGGATGCGGGTTGTAGCCTGCTGCGCGGTCGTCTGCGCCATGGTGGCCTTGTTGCCGGCGTCGATGGCGTGCTGATCGGCTTCGTTGGCCTTGTCCGAAGCCAGCTTGATCCCAGCCTGGGCGCGCGCGTCGGTGTCTTTGATCGCCTTGCTGTTGGATGCGGTCAAGTCATCGAGTTCGTTGACGCGGTCGCGGATAGGATCGGTCTGCCGCTTTACGTAAGTCTTACGGGCGAATGGGTTCACTCGGCCCCAGAAACCTTCGCGGCTGGGCGGCTGCAGCGGCTGCTTGCCAGTGGCGGTGTCGGTGGACTGGGTGGCGGCAGGGGTGGTGGCTTGAGTCTGGCTTTGATCCTGGGTAGACGAAGTTTGCGCGAAGGCCGGAAATGCGAGCACGGCGGCCAGCGGCAAAGTAGCGAGAATGCGAGTGTTCATAGGAAACTTCCTCCAAATTGGGAGCGCTCTGGGGGCTCGCTCCGGCACGCCGAAACGGGCGTGTTGCGTGATTTTGATTGCGTCCCCGACAACAACAACCAATATAAAAGCAAGCGATGATCGCCTTGCCGGCCCGCGCTGACGCCACGCGGACCCGAAAACCTTGAACTTCAGGCGCCCAAAATCTGTCGACGCCTGCCCTTTCTATTACAGGTTGGATGCCAAACCCGGCTCCGAGGTTGAGGAGTTAAATGATTGATATCTAAGGACATTGTACTTGTGGTCGAGGTGGAAGGGTAGCGCCGCCGGTTTCCGGGAGGGTAATTTTCACAAACCTGATATAAAAACTGCGTGAATGGGTAAGAATCAACGCCGTCGGTCGCGTCGGGTCAGGCTTACGGGTTTTGCCCTTTACACGGCGACCGAAGAAGAGGGGAACACCTAGGACGGGAAATGACGAGCGGATTCGCACGGAAGAAGTGAGGCGCGGGCCGGGGATTTTGTTCGATGTGGCGGCGGCTAAGTAAGCAAGCGCGCAGGAAAAAAGGCCAATCAACGCTGGGACAGGGATGGGAACACCGTTCAGCGCTTGTGGTGGCGCTGGCGGGTAAGGGGTTCCTCGCTCCGCTCGGAATGACAGAGTGGGGAGATGCTTCGCTCAATCCCCGCCGCAGCGTTTCTCGTATTGTTCGATGATGAAATGGTCGGTCATACCGGCGATGTAGTCGCAGACCACGCGGGGTAAGGATTCCTGTGCGGCTTTCTCCTGATAGTAGTGGGGCAGGGCTGAGGGGTTTTCCATCCAGAAGGAGAAGAGTTCGCCGACGATGCGTTCGGCGTCGTCTTTCTCTCCGGCTAACGACGGGCTGTAATAGAGATTCTCGTAGAGGAAGTCTTTGATCTCTTTGCGTTCGGCTTCTACTTTGGGACTGAATGCTGCCAGGCGTTCTTTGTGCGAGCGGATGTCGTCCAGAGTTTTAATTCCGGCTTGCTTCAGCCGCGACTGCGTGCTGGTGATTAGATCTCCAGCCAGGCGGTTCAAGACTCCTTTTAGCGCTTCGTTGAATTTCAGCTTGTCGGCAACGTTCGGATAAGTCTGCTCGGCTTCGCGGAAGAAACGTTCGAAGACGGGCACGCCGGCGCGGATTTGATCGAGCGTCAGGAGATGGGCTTCGTAGCCGTCGTCGAGGTCGGCCGTGTTGTAGCCGATTTCATCGGTCAAGTCGATTAGCTGGGCTTCGAGCGGAGGGCGCTGGTCGAGAACATACTCTGCCAGTTCGGGATGCTGCGCATCGTCGTAATCGCGGGAGTGTTTGATGATGCCTTCGCGTACTTCAAACGTCAGATTCAGGCCACGAAAGGCGGCATAGCGCTGCTCGAAGTCTTCTACGATGCGCAGGGCGTGCAGGTTGTGGTCGAAGAAGAGGCCATGGGTGCGCATGGCGGCGTCGAGCGCTTTTTCGCCGGCGTGGCCGAATGGAGGATGGCCGAGATCATGCACCAGCGCCAGCGCTTCGGCTAGATCCACGTTGAGCGCAAGGGCTCCTGCGACGGTGCGCGTGATCTGCGCTACTTCGATAGTGTGAGTTAGCCGGTTGCGGAAGTGGTCGGAGTAGCGGCGGGTGAACACCTGAGTCTTGTCTTCGAGGCGGCGAAAGGCGCGGGCGTGGATGACGCGGTCGCGGTCGCGCTGGAAGTCGTTGCGGTAGGGATGCGGCGGTTCAGGGAAGCGGCGTCCGCGGGATTGTTCCACCTGCACCGCGTAGCCGGCCAGCATTTTTGAAGTTTAACAGGGGGAAGTACCGAGTACCTAGTACCGAGTTGCGAGCAAAAGCGCGTCTATTTTGATCGGCTGCAGTGTCTTGCTGGGTGCTTGCTACTTGCTGCATTGATTATTTCTGTGGTTGATCCGCTGTGGGCGGGGGTGGGGCGGTGAGTGCCTTGAGGCGCGCCACAATCGTGTTCATTGCTTGATCGAAGTTTTTGTCGCGGTTCCCCAGCAGCAGCGCTCCGCGCACATATTCGGTGAGGTTCCACAGGGTGATTCGGGTTTTGGGATCGATAATCACCAAGCGCAACTGTCCGAGTACGGGGAGCCTTAATCCGGTATCGGTGAGGGCCCAACTGATTTCGAAGACCAGGTCGGCATCAGCGGGGGAGGATACGAGTTCATATCGGCCCCAACTCTTCATTACCGCGTAGAACTGGTTGTAGGGGCGATCGGGGCCTCCGTTGAAAACCGTCTCATCGATAACCGTCTCAAGGCTTGCTCCGCCGGCGTTGGAAATAAATACCTTTTGGGCTGCGACGATTTGTGCGGGCACAGGAGCTGGCGCGCCTCCTTTTGGCTGTTGCGCGGTCACAACCTGGGCGAGCGCCAAAATCGCGACCGACAAGCACAAAGCGAGGGGCTTGATTGTCTGCAAGATGCCCTCCCATTGAGAATGCAGGCATTCAGTACCTAGTACCCAGGTGCGGTGGCGCGCATTTCTCACGCGAGAATCTCTCGCTCGATCTCTTACTCGGTACTAGGTACTCGGTACTGGCTACTAATTCCCCGAGCCTTCCTTAGCGAGGCGAACCCTCGCGGCGTCGAGCTTCTTCTGCGTGGCTGCGAACAGATCGCCGTCCTGTTCCGGAGCTATGGTTTTGTTCCACTCTTCGACAGCGCGCTCCCAGTGAGCGGCGGCCAGCTTCAGGCGGCCGGTTTTCTGGTAGAGATCGCCGAGGTGATCCTGCACGGTTGGATCGGAACCCATGCGCAAAGACGCCTTAGTCAGATTCTCTTCGGCGAGGTCGTATTTGCCGAGCTTGAAATAAACCCAGCCCAAGGAATCCAGATAAGCGCCGTTGGTGGGGTCCAGACTGACGGCTGTCTTGATGTAATTCAGCGATTCTTCGAGACGCACGTCGCGATCGGCGTTCATGTAGCCGAGATAGTTGAGGGCCGCGGCGCTCTGCGGCGTGATGGCGAGAACTTTCTTGAACTGAGCTTCGGCCTCGTCGTATTTCTTTTCGTGCTCGTAGGTATCCCCGCGGAGGAAGTAGACGTACTCCTTGTCGTCAGGCTTGGTGGAGAGTTGCTCGGCTTTGTTGAGCGCGTCCTCGGCGTCGCTATAGCGCTTCAAGCGGGTATACATAATGGCCAGCCGGAGATAGACGTCGCGGTCCTCGGGCGTGCCTTTGAGCATGGAGCGCACGTCGGCGAGAGGCTTCTCGGGGTCGCCGCTGTCGGCGAGCTGGCCATCGAGCACCATTCGCAGTTCGCGGTCGTTGGGCAGTTTCTGCACTGCTTCTTTAGCAGTGGCTGTGGCCTGTGACCATTGCTTGGCGTCGCGATAAGTGTCGATGATGTTCTGATAACCGGAGCGGGCGTTGTCGTCGCCCAGAGCGATCATCTGGCGGAAGGCTTCAACCGCGGCGGGATAGTTCTCCTGGTCGCGATAGACCATGCCCAGGCGTTCGATGAAGATTCCGCGATTGTTGCGGTCGGATTGAGAATAGCTGCTGTCGGGTTTCTCGGTTTTCTTCAGCAGGTCCTGCAAGATCTTGGCGGCTTCGTCGTAACGTGCTTGGGCCTCGTAAACCACCGCGATGTTGTAGGGGACTTCGAGGGCGTCGGGGACCATGGCCTGGGCCTTTTTCAGGCTGTCGAGCGCCTCTTCGTACTTACCTTGGCGGCGGTAGATTTCGGAGATGCGGAGGTAAGTCTGCGCGTCCTCTGGATTGGCGTCAGCGATCACTTTGTATTGATCGAGGGCGGCGTCGATTTGGCCGTCGTTGAGCAGATTTTCTGCCAGGCCGCGGATGGCATCGAGGTTGTCGCGATCCAGTTGGATGGCATGTTTGTAGGCGTCGATCGCGCTCTTGTAATCCTTACGCTGCTCGTAGGTTGCGCCCAGCGCGGCGTAGAGCTTGGCGGAGCGCCCGGTATCGGGCACGGAGCTGAGTACCTGCAGGGCGTGAGTTGTATCGCCTTCGTCACTGTAAAGCAGAGAGAGCGTGGTGACGGCTTCTTCGGAATCGGGATCGAGCTGGACGGCAGTCTTGAGTTCGGCTTCCGCCTTCTGCAGATCATTGTTCAGGCGGTAGAGGCGGCCCAGCAGAAGGTGGTCGTCCACACTGTCGGGTTCGATCTTAACGATCTGTTCGTACTGCTCGATGGCCAGCTTGAGCACGTTCTCGGAGCCGTTGCCGCCGCCGGGCATGTCACCGAGCGAGCGCAGATAAATCCGGCCCAGCAGCTTGTGGGCCTCAAGATTGTTGGGGTCGCGCTTGAGAATATCCTGTGCCTGGAGTACGGCATCGCGGATGCGTCCGGTCTTGACGTAAAGCTCGGCGAGGCCTGAGGTGAGGAATTCAGAAGAGGGATCGGCTTCGATCGCGAGCCGGTACTCTTCCATAGCTTTGTTAGCCAACTCACTGCGACCGTAGACCGTGACCTGTTCTTCGTACATGTGCGCGAGGCTGTAGTGGTAATAAGCGGCGGCGCGGTCCACTTTGCGCGGCGCGGCCAGCGCCGATTTGGACGCGGCGGCCTTCGAGTCTGCTGACGAGGACTCCGCCGACGTGGCTGGACTGGTTTGTGCGGCCGCAGCCGCTGCGAGGGTAGAGAACACTAAAACGCCGCGAAAGATTCTGTTCATGCTTGACCTGAGGACGCTGGACTCGATTCTACCGGAAATGGTTCTGTCAGAGCCGATCGTATTAGAGTTGCGTGCGCTTCCTGAAACCATACCCACTTGGATGCAAACCGGCGGGGGTAGTGTGCTTCAATTCTAACCCGGAGCAGGCCGGATTGGGGAAAAACAGTGCGTCTGACAGGGCTGTCACGAAAGCGGAAGTACAGGGACCGGGGGGACTTGCGGAGGTGAGTGTCAAGTTTGGTAAAGGCGTAGGATCTAACTTTTTTTGACGGCTGAACCTAATGGCGGAAGTGCCGCACACCTGTGAACAGCATTGCCAGCCCCAAGCGGTCGGCGGCTGCGATTACTTCGGGATCACGCTGTGAGCCTCCGGGTTGGATGATGGCGGTTGCGCCAGCTCGGGCAATTTCTTCGACGCCGTCGGGAAACGGGAAGAACGCGTCGGAAGCGGCGACCGTTCCCTTCAGCGGCAGTTGCGCTTTCATTGCGCCGATCTTGGCTGAGTCGACGCGGCTCATCTGGCCGGCGCCGACACCAACGGTCTGCCCGTCGCGCGCATAGACGATGGCATTGGACTTGACGTGCTTGCAGACCTTCCATGCGAACAGCATTGCGCGCATTTCTTCGGGTGTGGGTACACGCTGGGTGGCGACTTTGAGGTCGACGTCTTGCAAGGGGCGTGAATCATTGTCTTGCAGGACGATTCCTCCGGAAACGTTTTTCAAAATCCACTTCTGTTGCGCGGCTTTTACTTCGACCAGACGGAGATTTTTCTTGGTGGCGAAACGGGCTTTGGCGGCTTCATCGAAAGAGGGCGCAGCGATTACCTCGAGGAAAAGCTTGTGCATTTCTTCGGCGGCTTCGCCGTCGATAGCGCGGTTCACGCCGATCACGCCGCCGAACGCTGAGACCGGATCACATTCGAGAGCGCGCTTATAGGCCTCAGCGAGAGTGTTGCCAGTTGCGGTGCCGGCGGGATTGGTGTGCTTGATGATGGCGCAGACTGGTTCGTCGAATTCTTGTGCGAGGTCCCAGGCGGCTTGCAGGTCGACGATGTTGTTGTAGGAAAGTTCCTTGCCCTGAAGCTGGCGGGCGTTGGCTACGCCTGCGCCGGAGCCGTCGGAGTACATCGCCGCCTTCTGGTGGGGGTTTTCGCCGTAGCGCAGATCGAGGGTTTTCTGGAACGACAGGCGCAGGGTTTGAGGGAATGCTTCGACTTTGCCTTGAGGTAAATGGAAATCGGCTGGGATGTTTTCCACGGTCGAGGCTATCGCGGAATCATACGCAGCGGTTGTGGCGAAAGCCTTCTGCGCCAGGCGCCATTTGGTTTCGAGCGAGAGTGCGCCCTGAGATCGGGCGAGTTCTTCTGCAATGGCTGGATAGTCAGCGGGCGAAGTGACGACAGCAACATCGTGAAAATTCTTGGCGGCGGAGCGGATCATGGAGGGTCCGCCGATGTCGATGTTCTCGATCAGCTCTTCGAACGCCACGCCGGGCTTGGCCGCGGTTTTTTCGAAGGCATAGAGATTCACCACGACCATGTCGATCGGCTGGATGCCGTGCTCGGCGACTGCGGCGACGTGCGCGGGATTCTCGCGGCGATGGAGGATGCCGCCGTGAACCTTGGGATGCAGCGTCTTGACCCGACCGTCGAGCATTTCAGGGAAGCCGGTTAGTTCGGAAATGTCTTTGACTGCTATGCCAGAGTCGCGCAGCAACTTGGCCGTGCCTCCGGTGGAAATGAGTTCGATGCCCAGGCCCGAGAGTCGGCGCGCGAAATCTACGAGGCCGGTTTTGTCGGTGACGCTTAGGATGGCGCGCTGGATGCGGGAAGTGTTGCGGGACATGATCGGCCTCGGATATGGAGGATGAGTGCGTGGCGACCGAAGATTCTATCAGTAATGGCGTTGGTCGTATCTGTTGCACGGGCCGTGTCGGCGGTCCTAAACTCTGTGAGGTCTGCCGTCAGATGATTTGGGTTCGGGAGACGATAACTCATGAAGAGAAAATGCCTGGGCTGGGTATGTGCCGGCGTAATCTTGGTGGTCGCTTTAGGCTGTTCCCATGCGTCTCCGGTCTGGAATGGTACGTGGAAGGTGAACGAATCCAAGAGCACGATTCCAGGACCGAATTTCTCAATTACGATCTCTCCCGCAGGCGAGTACCACGTTGACAATGGGACGTACAGCCAGAGCTTCCGTTGCGACGGAAAGGAATATCCTGCGACACCCAAACGCACGATCTCCTGCTTACAAACAGGCGTCCTCGCGATTGACACGACATCTTGGGAGAATGGTGCCAAGGTCGCGACCGCAATTTGGGAGCTGTCCACCGACGGGAAAATGCTGACGCTCAAGGGGACATCTACTCAACCTGATGGTTCGGTCAAGCCAAGAGAGATGGTCTACTCGCGTACGTCAGGATCCATTGGCTTTGCGGGTGGGTGGACGAACACAAAACGCCTGGAATCGAGACCCCAATTGGTACTGGCGCTCAACGAACGGAGCTTGCACATCGCCTTCACTGAAAGTGGACAGTACATTGATTCCCCCCTCGATGGCTCGGATGCGCCTGTGCATGGTCCGGGGGTACCGGACGGATTAACCATGGCGGTCACGCCGCACGGTGCCCGGGAGTTTTTTACACTAAAAAAAATGGGAGGCCAAATTATTAACGAAGGTTCCTTGAGGCTCAGCGCGGACGGACGCAATATGGTTGAGGAGTACTGGAATCCAAGAGCGCCGGAGCAGAAAGCGAAGTTGGTGTATGACAGACAATAGACGGAATATGGGCGAAGTGTGGAGCGGACACTTCAGGTGCGAACGACGAACCTCCCTACGCTTTTGCCTTGGCCTTCAGCTTGACGTGCCCGTCGGTGAGTTCGACGGAGAATTCGACATCCTGGCAGCCGTACTGCTTGCGGATTTCTTTGGTTTTCTTCTGCACGAAGGTGTTGAAGGAATCGAGGTTGCCGGAGACATTTTCTCCTGCCTTTTTCTTGGCGGCGACTAGCGTGTTGTAGAGGCGCTCCACCTGTTCGTGCTCGTTCTTATCAACGTTATGCAGGGTGAAGGGTTGCGAGGTGGTTCCTGCCGCTGCCGCGGCGGCGTGGCTTAAGCCGTAGACCGGGTTGTGATGGGGCTTGTGTTCCTCGCCGTCCGAGCGAACTCCCTGCACGCCGAGAAGCGCGTCCTGCGGTCGGCGGTAGCCTTCTTCGCGGACGCGCGACTTCTTGCGCCACAGATCGCTATAGACAGCATAGCGCTGGGCCATTTCGTTGTAGCGGTAGCGCTGGGAGAAGCTCATGCGTCCGCCGTCGGAAAATTTGCGCAGCAGGGAGAGCACCTTCCACTCAACGTCGGTGGGCGGCCGTTTGGTCGGATTGCTGAAGTAGACCTCGTACTCGATCTTCAGCCGGCGCAGCTGGGTCTCGAGCAGGTTCAGTTCTTCATCAGTGTTCAATCAGGCATCTCCCAGTCAACAGTGTAGTGAGAAGGCGTGGCGGGGGCGAGGTGCCTGGCGGTCACCGAGGTCATGGTACGAAAGTAAGCTGCTGCGAGCCCCGAGTCGCGAGTCGCGAGCGAACGGGTCAAGGTGAGGTCTGGCCTATTCTGAAGATTTTGACGGGAATTTTTTCTGGAACCGCAACGCTCCGGGTGTTTTTGCTCGCGACTCGGGACTCGCGACTTACAGCTTACTTGCTGGAATTCGACGCCATCTTCTTGACCATGGCCAGAACCAGCTTGCGGTCGCTGTCATTGAGGTTCACGGCATAGCGGCGGACCTGGCTCAGGAAGCGGACTTCGTCGTCGGAGAGTTGAGGCAATCCCTTGGAGCCGTTGCTGTGGCCGGATTCGGAGAAGAATTGCGAGAGTGCGATCTCCATGGCCCCGGCAATTTTTGAAAGCGTGTCGAGCGAAGGGATGGTGTGGCCGTTCTCTACGCGCGACAGGTAACAGCGCAGCAGGCCGGTGCGCTTCTCAATGTCTCCCTGAGACATGCCCTTTTGCAGCCGGTAGTTTCGGATGGTCTCGCCGATGTTGATCTGGGGGAGCATTGCAGGATGCGACATAGTAACCAGATCGGGATTTTCTGGCAAGTGGAAATTAGTGCCATATGCAAACCACTTTAGTCCTAGACCTTGAC
>CAWAYA010000034.1:0-138352 GCA_963786075.1 uncultured Acidobacteriaceae bacterium
TACGTCGGGGTGCACATCGCCGACCAGCGTGGATCCTTTCGTCCGGAACGCCGCTTCCCGCTTGGCGTTCGCGGCCGATCCTCCGGCGAGTCCGCCGCCGAACAGGCGCTGGAATTCTGCGGGATCGGTCACCTGGTTCATACCAACATCAATCACAGTTGCACCCGGCTTCACGAAATCGCGCGTGATCATGCCGGCGCGGCCGATCGCAGCTACGAGAATGTCGGCCCGGCGGCAGACTGCCCACAGATCTCGAGTTTTCGAGTGACAAACAGTGACCGTGGCGTTGGCGTTGAGCAGAAGCATGGCCGCAGGTTTGCCCACGATATCGCTGCGTCCCACCACTATCGCTTCCTGCCCGGCAATGGGGATCTGGCTGCGCTTCAGAATCTCGATGATTCCTGCCGGCGTACACGGGACCAGGCCGGGCCGCTGCGTCGAGAGGAAGCCGACGTTGACGGGATGGAAGCCGTCCACATCTTTAGCAGGATCGATCGCCATCAAGACTTTCTTTGAATCCACTTGTTGAGGCAGCGGCAACTGCACCAGGATGCCGTCGATCTCGTCGCGGCGGTTCAGTTCCTCAACTAGCGCGAGCAAGTCCGCGGTGGTCGAGGTTTCCGGCGGCGTGTGCTGCTCGCTGTAAAGGCCGACCTCTTCGCAGGCCTTGACTTTGCCGCGCACATAAACTTCTGACGCCGGGTTGTGGCCCACAAGAATAACCGCCAGCCCAAGGCGGATGCCTGCGGTGGCCATGGCCTTCGCCTCCGCGGCCACTTCGCTGCGAATGTCACTCGCGATCTTGGTGCCGTCGAGAATTCTGGCGGACATAGCGGGCTCCGGGCCTCGGCGTTCGGGCGTCGGCTAGAAAATCTTACACTGTCGGCGCCACTGGGGAAATCGCTCACCGCAGAGTCACGAGACACAGAGAAGGTCCGGACCTCGTGCGTAAACTGGAAGGCGGCGCTTATTCAGGGCGAATTGTCTTCTCTCTCTGTCTCTGCGTCTCTGTGGTGAATTGATTCTTGCGGAGGTACAATTGCCATCATGATTGCCAAGGAACTGCTGGAAATCCTGGTTTGCCCGGCGTGCAAACAGGCGCTCGAGTACCGGGAGAATCCTGAGAGCTTGAAGTGCAAGCAGTGCCACCGTGTGTACGCCGTGAAGGACGACATCCCGATCATGCTGATAGATGAGGCGAAGGTCGAAGAGGCAAAGATCGAAGCCTAGCGAAGATCGAAACCTGGCGGTCTGGACGCGCGCATCCTCTGCTTACCTGCTTTGATTTTTCACTTTGAGTTCATAACCCTGACACTTTCCTTCCGTATCTTTCTCGGACCCGTGGTAACCGGGCCGATTCCCGTCGTGCGTTCCGGAAATGACACTCTGTGTCAGTCCTTGAGACGGCGGGGGTTACTATCGGCACTTGGACGAAGCCGACAGCCCTGATAGGGTTGCCTGCAACTTCAGATATTCACTGGGGTTAATAAATCTAAGACAGCCTGCTTTCCGTATATGGAAGTCGAGGGCAGGCACGGCAACCGAATTGCATGCAACTTGTACGGCTGCTGGTGAGTCTAATAGGCAAAAGTGGGGGCAAGGTCGAAATCGGAGGTGATGACGGCCATGTTTGAAAAGATGAGTGAGAAAACCAATAACGACAAAGACAGATTCACCACGACCGAGCTAGCGGCGTTGCGCAGCGATCTGCTGCAAGGCGGCATGATCGATTCTTACGAGGCCGCCGAACTGCTGCAGGTCTTCCTGATGGGCCGGGGTTATGGGGTTTCGCCCAAGGCGGCTCTGGATGCAGCCGGTCGCGTCGAGATGGCAGGGTGCGCCCTGCCGGTATTGCAGTATGAACTGGAGAACCTCGCAATGGTGATGTAGGAAACTGTTTCGTGGCGTGGGCCGGTGACCCTGCGGCACGAGCGGCGAGAACTTCCGGATTTTGACATTCTGATCCGGCCGTCGAAACAAGATTGACCGAACCAGTTCCACAAAGCAAGCCGGGCCAACCAGCCCGGCTTTGTGGTTCTTGGGGGTGCAGAATCGCTCTAATGTTCCAACTGGAACATTTTAAAATGGCGAAAATCGGCGGCGTAAGTTGTTGATTCCCGGCGCAGGCTTTCGTGCGGAGCAATCGATCCAAAAGGTTAGGCTGTGGAAGAAATGTCTACTTTCGAGGGGGTTGGATGCCTACGGAAGTAGACTTGACAGGCGTGAGCCGTGACCTGTGCTTTACGAGATGCGTGTCCGCTGGACCACTCGAAGTGGATGAGCGTTAAAGGGATTTTTCGACAGCTCACTGGATCGAAACAGGGCAGCTTTGCTCCGACACCTGTGGCGGCGGCCCGGGTTGACCGGTTGCCTCGGTAGAGGCGCAACGGACGACCCGATAATGATCTCCGTCGAAGCTCCACATAGCGAGACCCACAGGGTGATGACCGGTTGCCGTCACTACATCAAAGTAGCGATGCTCGTGAGACGGCAAGATTGAATAGCCCCATCCGAAATCCTCAATTAGAACCTTGCCCGAGGTCTGGATGATCCACATCGGGCATCCCGCGGTGCCACAAACATTACTTGGGCCTCGCAATATGACTGCGGTCAACCCATCCGTGGTGATCTTCACCTTCTCGAGAAATAAGCTCTCCGGAGCATCGCAGCTTTCTACGTTTGCCCCCTGACACCCTTTTCCGTTTGCCAACTCATTGAGGGCGGCACGCACGAGTTTTAGCTCAGCCGGTGGCAGCCCCGCTTTTTCAAGCGGTTCGCCCGAGCCGGACTTAATATCGTTGACGTTCGGCCATTTCGTTGCGTGGTTTGCCTCCGCTGCGCCACCGCCTGCCATCGCGACCCCGAGAATTGCCAGCGCTATTGTTATCCGTCTCATAACGCCTCGCTTCAATACTTGGAATCATAGTGGATGAAGACACGCCATAGCGCTCATCGAGCATTTGCCGCCTCTGCTCTTGGTTGGCGTTCGGCACCATAAATTCACTTCGAACCGACATTCTAGGGATTTGAGTCGTGGTTCCCACCCTTCGCACAGAACGCGAAGGATGGGCGTCCTCCGATTGTCTCTGTGCGCCTATCAAAATCAGAATCTTACTTTTTCTTCGCTGCTGCCGCAGCAGCGGCGCGGGCGGCGCGTTCCTGCAGGGCTAGCGTTACCACCTGCATCATGTCATCTTGCGGGGCGGGTTTGCCAGTCCAGATCTCGAACTGGCGGGCCGCCTGGTGGACGAACATTTCAATGCCCGGGATGATCTGCGCGCCGCGCTCTTTCGCCAGCTTCAGCAAGCGGGTCTCGACGGGGTCGTAGATCATGTCGAAAACGTAGCGTGCGTTGATCTCTTTTTCCTGAAGAGGAGTGTCGCGCGTATTGCCCATGCCGACCGGAGTGGCATTGATGATCACGTCGAAAACGTATTTCTTGAGGTCCGCGCGCTTGATCGAGCGCGCGTGCGCCCGCCGGGCGAGCTTTTGCGCGGCAGCAGCGCTGCGGTTCAGAATGTAAACTTCCGCTCCGCGCTCCCTCAGGCCGAAGACCGCGGCCCGGGCTGCGCCTCCCGCTCCTAGCACCAGGATCTTTGCATCCTGTAGCGTGCTCAAGCGGCGTTCGAGCGGGCGCACCACTCCGGAAGTGTCGGTGTTGAAGCCGTAAAGTTTGCCATCCTGGGCGCGGACTACCGTGTTGCAGGCGCCGATCTTCGTGGTGTGAGAGTCGGTGTTGTCGAGATGAGGAAGAATGGCTTCCTTGTACGGCATGGTAATGCTGAGACCGTGGATGGGAATCTCGCGCACGCAGTTCAGCAGGTCTTTGAGAGTCTTGGCGTGCAGCGCGAGGTAGACAGCGTTGACGTTCTCGCGGCGGAAAGCCGCATTCATGATGGCGGGCGAGAGCGAATGGGCGACCGGGTCTCCGGCCACGCCGTAGACTCGGGTGGCAGCGTCGACCGTATCGATGCGGTAAACGCTGCGCAGCTCCTGCGCCGTGGCTTGTCCGGGAGCGGTTTCTTCTCCGGCGCTGACGGCGGCGAAAGTGAAAACGCTGCCGGCTCGGACTCCGAGGACCCGGCTGATGATGCCTTGTTCGCCCATGCACAAGCCCACCAGAGAATGGTTGTCGCCTTCGCGCCCCAAAAACTGGATCATGGCGACGTTGTCAGAGAGAGTGGCTGCCGTGCTGACTACTTTGTAGAAGTCGGCCGGAAAGGCGCGCATCTTCTCCAGAGTTTCGTCTAACTTCTTCGTGCCGCGAAAGTCGTGAAAGGAAAGAATCAGGGCCGAGCGAGCCCGCAGCTTCTGCAGTTGCGACGGTTTGCACTTTAGTGCGGTTTGTAGCTCGACATCGACCAACTGGCACCCCACGGCCGAGGCCTTGGCCAGGATATCGAGCTGAGCGGCGATCGACCCGCGGAATCGGCCTCCACTGGCCACGCGGCGGCAGGTGGCGATCACCACGGTTCCGGGATGAGTGTCCAGAAAATGCTTGATCCTGGGAAGCGCCAGGGAGGGCTTTGAGATATAGTCCAACCTAAACTCCAGGAAGGAGTTATCCCGCACCAGAGCCTCCGCCTTCTCGACCAGTTCGGCAGCGTCTGGCGCGGTAACCGCCACGCACACCCGCGGCAAGCGCAGAGGCAACAGGCGGGGCGGATAACTCCTGGCGGCAGAAATCATCTTAAAGTGACGGGCTCGGGAGTGATAGGTTCGGCGCGAATCTTACAGGGGCTCGATTCCAGATGCAACAGCGTATTCACAAATTCCTTGAAAACCCGGTTTCCGCAAACCGTCTAACACCCTCGTAACCTTGACCCCCTCTTACCCCCTTGTTACCTTCCTCTTGAAGCCTAGCTTCCGTGGCATTTTGCTGGAGAGGAGGCGGCGCGCGTGTCTCTTCTCGGAGGTAACATGAAGAAAATAGGACTGTTAGTACTGCTGATCGCGAGCGCCGGATGGGCCCAATCGACAGCCGATGCGGCTCCAACGACCCCGGTTACACCGGAGGGAACGATTTTCACATCGGCCAACTTTCCCATTCAGCGGGTCATGATGCCCACCTACGCGGATGTTTACTGTGCTGGGTTCATCAACCGGCAGACCCTGCCCGACGCGAATTATATCGCCGGCGGCTTGGACTCTCCCGCCAGCACGAAGTTCGTCAGGGGAGACATCGTCTTCCTGAAGGGCCAAGGTTACACTCCTGGTGCGGAGTACGAGATTATTCGCGCTTTGCAGGACATCAACAAATATGAAATGTTTCCCGGCCAGATGAAGCTGCTCGCCGCCACCGGGCAACCCTACGAGGAAGTCGGCCGCGTGCGCATACTCGACACCCGCAGCAAAACCGCGGTAGCGCAGATTGAGTATTCCTGTGATCCCCTTAACCCGGGAGATACGGCAATTCCGTTCGCCGAGAAGCAGATGGTGCAATTTCACCCGCCGCTCCGTTTCGACCGTTTCCTGCCCGCGGGCAGCAAGGTTTCCGGACGCATTGTGATGGCCAAGGATTTTGACTCGCAGCTGGGTACGGGTCAGAAGGTTTATTTCAACGTGGGATCAAACCAGGGTGTGAAGGTTGGGGATTATTTCCGCGCCGTGCGGAACTATGAGGCCACTCTCGAGGATCCAGTGGATTCGCTTTCGTTCCGCGCTTCGGTCAGTGAAGACACGCAGAAGAAGCAACCGTCCTTCGATCCCGGCTTGTTCGAGAAGAGCAATGGCCCGGTGATTCATGTGAAGGACCTTCCACGGCGCGCGGTAGGCGAGATCGTCGTCATCGGAACCACCCCCACCACGGCAACAGGAATGATCGTGTTTGCCATGGAGGACGTACACCTGGGCGACGGTGTGGAATTGGACGAACAAGCGCAACAGCAGCAGTAACCCTCGCAAGCTCCAGAGACACCGGGGACGGGCAACCGTCCCCGGTTTTGTTTGTTAATGCGGCAGTCGGTGATCGGTGGCTAGCAGACCGAAGGCTCATTCGTGGATTCTCGCTGTCCACCAGCCACTGACCACCGACCACTGATTTTGATCACTCGCCGCTTTTTTCGCCGAAGACTTCCGCCGTGAACCCCTCGATGGTCGCGCCTTTTTGCCATGCATCCGGGGGCAATCCCGCTTTGCGGCAGGTTTGTTCCAGGAAGGTCGTGCGGTCCCAGGCATGCTCGACCGGGACTTGCGGCAATAGCAACCCGCGGCGGCCGTGCCAGCTGATCAGCAGACCGTGGCGGCCGATTTCGATTTCATCCGGCAGAATCGGTTGCGGAGGAGAAAGGATACTCAGCTGAATTTCCAGATGGGGAGCCTCTTCGCGTGTGACCGGCGGAAAACGGTTGTCGTCGAAAGCCGCGGCGCGCGCGGTCTCCGCCACCGCCCGGTAGACGGCGCAGGTGGGCAGCACATAGCCGACGCATCCGCGCAACGCTTCTTCGTGCTTATCGCGTCCTGGCTCATCGCGACGCAGATAAATCGAAGTGAAGACGCCTCGCGGCTCGGCGAAATGAGGCGTCGGGGGCTCCAGAGAAATCTCGCGATGCTCGAGAGCGGAAGAAATGGAATCGTGCGCCAGGCGCAGCAGTTGGCTACGTTCCTCGCTGGAGAATTCCTGAGCGGAAGCCACTGCCGAGGCCGAATTATGTTGTGGGGGCGACATCGGCATCTGCCGGTCGGGGCGCCGGTTGCGGCTTTCGGCGACGACTCAGAATGAAGGCGCGGCGCCGACGCTTGGAGACTTGCCGGTCAATCTTCGACCAGAACGCAGCGAAGTAATCGATACCCGAAACCAGCGAAACGCAGACCACAAACCAGATCGCTGCATAGGCGATCCAGTGCACTGGGAAGACGAAGTTTCCATAGACCGGCCACACTTTCCAGCGGTGGTCGAGTATCACTGCGACCACGGAAACGATCTGCACCACCATCTTGAACTTGCCCAATTCACTGGCTTCGATCGTGAAGCCCTCCGTCGCAGCGATGGAACGCAAACCGCTCACCAGGAACTCGCGGCCAATGATGATCACCGCGATCCACGCCGGAACCAGGCTGGGATTGAACTGCACCAGAGTAACGAACGCGGCGGCAATCAGAAGCTTGTCGGCCATGGGATCGAGCAGAATCCCCATGGTCGTGATCTGCCCGCGCTTGCGCGCCAGGTATCCGTCAATGCCGTCGGTCATGGACGCCGCAATGAAGACTGCCGAGGCGAGCAATTCTTTGGCGCCGTGCACGCTACTGAATTGATGGGAAGACAGAATCCAGATAAACAGAGGAATGCTGCAGATGCGGATCAACGTGATGGAATTAGGCAGGTTCACCGCGGCTCAGCATGGTTTCCGGCAGGGTGCAAACCGGAAGACAGCTTGATTATCCTCCACGGTGCGAGCGAACGCAATGAGAGGAAAAACACAGTTGGGACACAGTTGTCCCAAGATGGTTTGGTTGAAAACACAGCTCGATTACTTCGTGATCGCCGGAGCCGACGCCGTCGGCTTCGGCTGCTTGGCAATGATCAGGTCTTTTACTTTGGCGTAAGTTGCCTGCGAGATGATCTTCCTATGGACGAGATCCAGTTTCGTGCGATATGGACGGCCAGCGATGATTTTCTGGGAAATAGCGTCACCGATGCCGGGCAGAGCTTTGAGTTGATCGGCGGTTGCCGTGTTGATGTCGAGCTTGGAGGCAGCTGCCGCTTGCGGCGCGGCGGCTGCACTGAAGTGCGCCGGCGCGACCGTGGGCAACACCAGGGACGCGAGCAGCAAAAGCAAGATCTGCGCGACGGCCCTCACGGTGCTCGCAACCGGTCTACGCATAAATGCCGCGCTGGCGAATCGTATAAGCCACGCGGTCGATGGCCAGCATGTAAGCTGCGATGCGATTGTTCACCTTATGGGTCTCGGCGTAGCGAACCACATCGCCGAAAGAAGAAATCATGATCTCTTCCAACTGCTCGTTGACCACGGATTCCTTCCAGAAGTAGCCCTGGCGGTCCTGCACCCACTCGAAATAAGAGGTGGTCACTCCGCCAGCATTAGCCAGAATGTCCGGAATCACGAAGACCCCTTTCTCCGTTAAGACATCGTCGGCAGCCGAGGTGGTGGGACCGTTAGCACCTTCCGCAAGGATGCGGCATTTCACCCGATCAACGTTGCGCGAGGTGATGACATTTTCGGTCGCGGCGGGAATCAGGATTTCGCAATCCGTGACCAGCAACTCGCCTGCATCGTACGCCTCCGCGCCGGGGAATCCATGCACCGTACCATTTTTCTGCCGGAATTCAACCAGCGCATTCAAGTCGATCCCATTCTTGTTGTATAGGCCGCCGCCGACCTCGGCGATGCCGACAACTTTGTATCCCCCTTGATACATCAGGTGCGCGGCGTTGGAGCCCACGTTGCCGAAGCCCTGCACGATCACGCGACTGCGCTCCCGCGACAGGCCCAGCTTCTTGATCGCCTGGTCGCATACCACCATCACGCCGCGGCCGGTAGCCTCGCGCCGTCCGCGCGAGCCCCCGATGTTGATCGGCTTCCCGGTCACTACCGCGGTGACCGTCTGCCGCATGTGCATGGAGTAGGTATCCATCATCCATGCCATGATTTGTTCGTTGGTGTTGACGTCGGGAGCGGGGACGTCTTTTTCCGGTCCAATGAATTCGATCAGTTCCGAGGTATACCGCCGCGTCATGCGCTCAATCTCGCCCATCGACATCTTGTGCGGATCGCAGATTACGCCGCCCTTGGCCCCACCGAAAGGAATGTTGACCACGGCGCACTTCCAGGTCATCCAGCTGGCGAGAGCCCGCACTTCATCGAGCGTAACGTCAGGCGCGTACCGGATGCCGCCCTTGGCCGGGCCGCGCGCAATCGAATGCTGCACGCGGAACCCGGTGAAGACCTCGAGGTGGCCGTCATCCATCTGCACCGGGATGTAGACCGTCAGCTCGCGGTTGGGATAGCGCAGAACCCGCCACAGGCCGTCGTCCAGATTGAGCTTCTGCGCAGCCAGGTCAAAACGCGCCCGCTGCGATTCCCATGGATTGCTTTCCTTGTCGACATGCGGTGGGGCAGCCATCGTGGTCATAAGAGGGTCTCCGGGATGATTGCGATTCGAGATGTTTGGCCGGCGCCGGGACGGGTTCCCGGCGTGATCAGGCAAACGTTCAGAGTATATGAGCCGGGACGGTAGGGAAGCAAGGCAGAGGGTGGAGTTGCAATCCCATATTGAAACTAGCGAGGTGACCCAAGAGGTCCGGTCTGATCTTCGCCGACCCGAACTAGCGCTTTCCGTTTCCCAAGTTAATTTCCATCCCCTCGGCCGCGGCCCGCACCTTAGGGTAGTAGTTGCGCGCCTCCTTCACGACTTTGTCGATTACCACATCGGTGTGCTCGGGATCATGGTGGAACAACACCAGCTCTTTAGCGCCGCTCTCCATCACCACATTCACGGCTTCACGCCAATGGCTGTGGCCCCATCCCCGGCGGCGCGCTTCGTATTCCTCGGGGAGGTACTGCGCGTCGTAAATGAGCACGTCCGCGCCTTCGGCTAACTTCCGCACCGCCTTGTCGAATGCGGCGTCGCCGGGCTCGTTGTCGGTGGCGTAGACGAGAATTCCATCCTTGGTTTCCAGGCGAAAACCCATGCATCCCTGAGGATGATTCAGCCACGCAGTCTGCAGTTGGATGCCGTCCTCGATCGTAATTCGTCCGCTTTCGATGTCGTAGAAGTCGCGCCGAGCCTGCATCTTCCCGATGTCCACGGGAAAGTAGGGCGCGGCCATTTGGTCCCCCAACACTTGCTTCAGGCTGCGAGTACGGCTGGAGCATTGAAACAGGAAGCGGTTCTCCGCGTTGGCATATAACGGCCGAAAGAACGGCATGCCCTGAATGTGGTCCCAGTGAAAGTGCGAAACGAACACGTGCGCGGAGAATGGCTTTTCGCCAAACTCGCTTTGCAGCTGCTGGCCGAGCACGCGGAATCCGGTGCCGCAATCAAAGACGTAGATGCGGTCGCCAAGGCGCACCTCCACGCAGGAGGTATTGCCCCCATAACGCATGTTTTCGGGTTGTGGGGTGGGCGTGGAACCGCGTACGCCCCAGAACTTGATCCGCATAGGCTCCCCGGCCGCACGAGGGCTGCGCTTCGGACTCTATCCTTGGTATCTTCCGATGCCCGGCTGCGTCCGTCAATTGCCCTGTTGGTTCACAGACTACTATTTCGCGGCCTTTTCGCGGTAAGTACGAAAGTACTCCGCGACGACGGCCACGCGGCGCAACGACCTGCGGCCAACTAGCGCCTCCCCTATAATGAACCGCGAGGCCGTGCCGGCGTCTGGCGAGTCTCGTCCCTAATTCTTCGCATGCCTTATCCCGAATTCAAGGAATTCTCCCGTCTGGCGCGGTCGGCCACGCTGGTGCCGGTGGTGAAGTCGGTGAGCGCCGACCTGCTCACGCCGGTTTCTGCTTTCCTGTCGATTGCAGAAAACGAGCACCACGCGTTTCTGCTGGAGTCGGTCGAGCGCGGCGAGCAGATCGGTCGCTACACCTTTCTGGGAGCCCGGCCCTACATGCGCCTGCGAGCGCGAGGTTCGGCCATTGAGATTGAACGCGGACGGCGCCGCGAACGGCACGAAGGAAACGTGTTCGAGTTCGTGAAGTTGTTGCTGAGCGAGCACCAGCCGGCCTCCGTGCCCGGCCTGCCGCCATTCACCGCCGGCGCGGTTGGTTATTTTTCCTACGACGTGGTGCGGCAGCTGGAAAACATCGGCGCGCGTGCGAAAGACGATCTCTCTCTGCCGGATTGTGAACTGATGTTCTTCGATCGCCTGCTGGCCTTCGATCACCTGCGCCACCAGATTCACATCGTGGCTGCGGCGGACGTTTCGCGGGAGAGTCCCCGGAGTGCCTATGCCCGGGCAGTGCGCGACATTGCCGCGCTCGAAAGAAAGTTGGCGGCAGGACTGCGCCCGGCAATGTGGCGCAAGTCTGTCAAGGCCAAGCCGGGAAAACTCAAAATCCATGCTGGAACGACGCGGGCGCAGTTTCTGCGCAGCGTCGAGCGTTGCAAAGAATACATTGCCGCGGGAGACATTTTTCAGGTCGTGCTGTCGCAGCGGCTCGACTTCATCCCCGGCATTGAACCATTCGATCTTTACCGCGCCCTGCGCCAGGTGAATCCCTCACCCTATCTTTATTTCCTGCGGACGGGGGATACGCAAATCCTCGGGTCGTCTCCTGAAATGCTGGTGCGTGTCACTGGCCGCAAGCTGGAATACCGTCCGATTGCGGGCACGCACCCGCGCGGGCGCGACGAGGCCGAAGACCAGCGTCTGGAACAACAGATGCGCACTGATGAAAAGGAGCGAGCCGAGCACGTCATGCTGGTCGACCTCGGCCGCAATGATCTGGGCCGCGTCAGCGAGTACGGCTCAGTCAAAGTGAAAGACCTGATGTATGTGGAGCGTTACTCCCACGTGATGCATCTGGTCTCGGCGCTGGAAGGCACGCTGCGCAAGAATCTCGGTGCGCTCGATGCTTTCGCGGCTTGCTTCCCCGCGGGCACGCTGAGCGGAGCACCCAAGGTTCGCGCCATGCAGATCATCGAAGAACTGGAACCGGTGCGCCGCGGCATCTACGGCGGATCGGTCCTCTACGCTGATTTTGCCGGAAACCTCGATTCCTGCATCGGCATTCGAACCATGCTCATGCAAGGAAAGCACGCGTATCTGCAGGCTGGAGCAGGGATCGTAGCCGATTCCGACCCAGCAAAAGAGTTCGAGGAGTCGATGAATAAAGCTCAGGCGCTGTTAAGAGCAGTGGAAATGGCGCGGGGTGGCGGCTAGCAGCTGTGCAGACCCACTAAGTGATGATTCTTATTCCTTCAATGTCGTAGCCGCCGCCGGGCCAGCGCCAACCCCCGGTGAAGGTATTGCCGTCCTTGCTGAACTTTCCCTGAAAGCGATTGTTGGAGCATTTCGGTCCGAACCATATCGTAAAAATATCGCCGGCGAGTTCGTAAACGTAGTCGAGCGTCAAGCCGTCCATAAAGCTGTAGAAGCGCGAGTGGATGTCTTGGCTAGGCTGTTGTCCGATTCCCTGCAGACGGCCGATGATCTCAATACCTTTGATGGTTCGTCCGGCATAAGCGAGATCGACGTGCTGCATGAGGAAGAAACCGCCCTCCGCCCACTCGTAACGAATCTGACCGTGTGCGTCGCCTGAAATCTTCCACGTGCCTACCAACGGCGTAAGGCTTTTGAGGTCAGGATGGGTTTGACGTTCCGTGCGAGATGCAGGAGGGCTAGTTGTTCTTGACACGGATGAATGTCCTCAGATTCTAGTTGAATTGGGCTAGCCAGCAACCGGTCATAACTCGGCGCACATTACACGTGGCTCACTGCTCTAAGAAATTTGCCATCAGCTTTTTCCCGGCATCGGTCAGCACGCTCTCGGGATGAAACTGCACTCCCTCCACCGAGTACTGCCGGTGCCGCAAACCCATCATCGTGCGTGACCCATCTTTCTCTGTAGTCCACGCGCTGACTTCGAGCTCAGCCGGCAGATCCTTCTCTTCCACGATGAGTGAGTGATAGCGTGTAGCCGTCATTGGCGTCGGTAGGCCACGGAAAATGCTCTTGCTATCGTGGGTGACGGCGCTTGTCTTGCCGTGCATCAGGTGCGGAGCGCGCACGACGTTCGCACCAAAAGCCGCGCCGATCGCCTGATGTCCGAGGCAGACGCCAAGCACCGGAACCTTGCCGGCGAAGTGCCGGATCAGATCAATGCTGATGCCGGCATCTTGCGGCGTACACGGACCGGGCGAAATCACGATGCGCTCCGGCTGCATGGCCTCGACCTCAGCAACCGAGACCTGGTCGTTGCGGCGAACTTCAACCTTCGCGCCCAGTTCCCCAATGTACTGAACCAGGTTGTAGGTAAAGGAATCGTAGTTGTCGAGAACGAAGACCACGGCACCATCCTTGTTACAGTTTAGCCGGAATGGGCCATCTCCGTCCCCAAGGGTGGTATTGACGGAATACGCAGCCCCAGTCATTCTTGGGATAAGTTGAAAGCCACTTCATTAGCTTTGGAGTAACCCATGACAGAAGCCCAGCAGGAAAAAAGGGCTGCACGACGCTTCGCGCTGCGGATCCCGGTGGCCGTAGCCCGCGATGGAAACTCTGGCCAAGGTGAACCTGCTCAGATCCGCGACGTTAGCGCACGCGGCATCAGCCTTTACCTCGACTCACCCATCGCGCAAGGGTCGCCCATCGGCTTCACTCTAACCCTGCCGCCAGAAATCACGCTCACCGAGAGTATCCGCGTGCAGTGCAAAGGGCGCGTGGTCCGCATCGAAGATGGCAACGCAGATGGCAAAATGGCCGTCGCTGCGGTCATTGAAGAGTACGAGTTCCTTCCGCAGAGCTAAAGTTGGTCCCAGGGAAGTCGCTCACCTTCTCGGGATAACGCTCTCATGGCACCACGTGCTGTGGGGTCTCAGTTTTTGATGAAATGATCGAGCACACCGCTTCATTCTCTTCCCGACAAGTGATAAGGTTCCTTTCAGGGGCCCTGCATCTCTTCGATCTTCCAGAGGATTTCCTTGCCGCATTCTGGCATTCAAGTTGTTGGCACTATGCTGATGGCGCTGGCGCTCACTAGGGCGTGGCCGCAGGCTACGGAATCTCAGAAGACGAATCCACTCAACCCAGAGGTCGTCGTCGGCAGCGTGCGCGTAGTGCATGAGGGGGGTGTACCGGCGGTTGAAGTTCTTTCGAGTCGCCCGGTAGTGCCCACAATTCGCTCGTTGGATTCGCCCCCGCGGCTGGTCATCGACCTATCCAACGCACGCCTGGGACCGCTGCGCAAGCGTACTCCGGTGCTGCAGGAAAATATTCTTACCCTCCGGACCGAGCAATACCAGAAGAATCCCCCCGTCGCGAGGATCGTGCTCGACCTCCTCGTTCCATACGGTTACACTTGGGACGTCGCAGGCAACCGCCTGATGGTGCGGCTGAAACCTCGCGCAGATCCTAACGCAGACGCGAACGCAGACCCGAACACAACCAGCAAGAAGCCGCCCTCCCAGCCGCCGCAGGTTCTGTCGTTGACTCCACCGCCCACACCAGCGGTCGTGCCGGTCAGTAGCGGGATAGGCGAGGTCGTGCTGGCGGGCAAGCGGCTCGCGGCGGGCTCGTCCCTGACCGCCGGCAGCGACACAGCCGTACTGCATTTGTCGCGAGGAGGCGAGGTCCGCGTTTGTCCCGGGACCACGGTTTCCATAACGCCTTCGAAGCACACCCAAGCTCTGCTGTTCGGCCTGAGCACCGGCGCGCTGGAGACGCACTACGCACTTGAGGACTCTGCCGACACCTTGCTCACCCCAGATTTCCGCATCCTGTTCGCCGGCCCGGGAGAGTTTGACTACGCTGTCAGCGCCGACGCGCACGGCAACACTTGCGTGCGCGCGTTGCCCGGCAACAACTCTTCAGCCATCGTCTCAGAGCTGATAGGCGACCGCACCTATCAGGTGAGACCCAGCGAATGGGTGGTGTTTCAATCGGGCCGCATCGACAAGGTCGACACCGAAGTCCCCGCAGAATGCGGATGCCCGGCGCCGGTCCCCGTGATGCGGACAGATAGCTCTCCGGCGATCGTTCCGGATTCTGAGTTACCGGCGAAGACCACCCTTGCCAACGGCCCTTCGCCGGCGACTACAGCGAAGGGCGACAACAACGCGCCACAAACACTCTCAAACGGACCCGAAATTCAGCCCCTGCCCCTTTCGCAGCCGGATGAAGTTCACGTCCAGGTGGATGCTCCGTTTGTTTTCCGTGGCAAACAACGCTCCTCAGCCCCACCCGCTCCTACGGACGAAGCCGCAGCGCTGCCTGTGAAGGAATTTCCTGTCCGGCCCGCCCGTTTCGAAACCGAAGTACAACCGCCGCCAACGCCCAGCGCGCAGCAGAACGCCGAACACCATGGCGTACTGCGGAGAATTGGCAGGTTGTTCGCCGCCATCTTTCATTAGAAGGCTCTAGCGCCAGACGGCTTTAGTCCCTACCCGCGATTGACCGCCCGCCGCAGCGGTTCCACCTTCTCGCGGGCCGCGTCGCGCAGCTCTTCCGCCAGATCGGCCCCGCGCTCCGCCACGTCGCGCACCCGTTCCTTGGCGTCGCGGGCGCGGTCTTTGGCTTCTTCCGTCCAATCCTGCAGCGTGTCCTTGGCTTCGTCGTAGCCGCGTTTCAGGTCGCGGCGGAATTGCTTGCCGGTTTTCGGGGCGAGCGCAAGCGCTACCAGCGCTCCCGCGCCCAGTCCAACCATAAAGAACGTAATGGCAGTTCCTATATTGTTTCCTTCCGAAGATTCATAACGTCCAAAGCGCATGATGTGACCTCATTTCCACGGGTCGGGAGCGCCGGGCACCTTCTGTCCGGCTGCAATATCCCGCCAGCCGCAATTCTAGTCCTCGGCAAGGTTGGCAGCGAGCCCTACCCGAGCGCAACGAAGACGGCTCACTTACGATGAGTGCAGCTCTGGGAAGGTTTCCTTTCCCGTGACCTGAGTGTAAAATAACTTTTCGGCCCTTGTGCGGCGGAAAATGTGGCCTGCCCGCCTTCCGTCAGCCCTGCAAACTGCACTTATTTTTAAGGAGATTGTCTCAAGCAATGTCGATCCCTGCCACCCAACTGCGTCCTGGCATGATCATCAAGCACAACCATGATCTGCACTCTGTATTCAGCGTCGAACACCGCACGCCCGGCAACCTGCGCGCCTTCATCCAGGCCAAGCTGCGCAATCTTCGCACCGGAGCCATGTTCGAACATCGTTTCCGCTCGCCCGACCCCATCGAGAAGGTCAACGTCGACGAGGTCGACATGCAGTTCCTCTACGCCGACGGTGACAGCTACTACTTCATGGATACTTCGAACTACGAGCAGACGCACCTCAGCAAAGAGATTCTGGGCGACGCCGTGGATTACCTCATCGCCAATCTCGAAATCAAAGTGGAATTCTTCGACGGCAAGGCCGTGGGCATCGAACTGCCGCAGACCGTCGAACTCACTGTGGTCGAAACCGAACCCGGCCTAAAGAGCGCGACCGCATCTAGCGTAACCAAAGCCGCCAAGACCGAGACCGGGCTGGTGGTGCAGGTGCCGCCATTCATCAACGAAGGCGAGAAGATCAAAGTAGACACCGCCGAGGGCGTGTATTTGTCGCGGGCGTAAAATTCAATTTGTCATCCTGAGCGTAGCGAGAACCTCGCAAAGCGAGGTTTTCGCGAAGTCGAAGGATCCCTGCAGTGCTGGTTGGCCACGGACTTTACAAGGCATTCACCCAGGCACGCTTGAGTTCGACTGCGAGTCAGCTTCGCATTCGCGAGGTTGATTCTCCGCTCAAGGTAACAAGTTCGTTAAGAACATGACTTCCACCGAGAAAGCAGTTGAAGCCCGCCGCCTTGTAGTCCGCGGACGCGTGCAGGGCGTCGGTTTCCGCTGGTTCGTGGAGCGTGAGGCGCACATCCTCGGCATTGCGGGCTGGGTTCGCAATAACGCCGATGGCAGCGTCGAGATTCTGGCCCAGGGAACCCGCGATCAACTCTCTGGACTGCGTTCGCGCCTGCGCGAAGGCCCGCGCGCTGCTCGCGTGGACGCGGTCGAAGAGTCCGAAGCCAAGCCGGCCAGCGGTATCGTTTCATTTCGCATTGAAGGAGCATGGTGAGGCAGGTTTCAACGTCTCAAGGTTTCAAAGTGTCAAGGCAAAATCCTCCCGTTTGTCCTTGAAACCTTGAAACGCTGAAACGCTGAAACCTCGAAGTATAAGGAGCGTGATAGCTTGTCCCTCAATTCAGGCATGAATGCCGACCAGCTCAAAAAGCTGATCCGTGAAGTTCCCGATTTCCCCAAGAAGGGGATTCTCTTCTATGACATCACCACCCTGCTGAAAAACAAAGTCGGCCTGGCCACGCTCGTCGACCGCCTTTCCGAGCACTACGTCGACCAGAAGGTCGATCTCGTCCTCGGCATGGAAGCCCGTGGCTTCATCTTCGCCCCTGCCATAGCCTATCGTTTGAATGCCGGATTCGTTCCCGTGCGCAAGGTGGGCAAACTTCCCGCCGAAACCGTGAAGTTCGATTACGCGCTCGAATACGGCACCAACTCGCTCGAGATGCACAAGGACGCCATCCAGAAAGGCCAGCGTGTGCTCATCGTCGACGACCTGCTCGCCACCGGAGGCACGGCCGAAGCCACCGCCAAGCTAGCCTCTCTGCTCGGCGCAGAGATTGCAGGACTGGGCTTCGTCGTAGAGTTGGATTTTCTGAAAGGCCGGGAAAAACTAAAAGGCTACGACGTGATGTCGCTCCTGCACTACGACAACTAACCACCTGCGAGGGCATCCGGGGAAGCTGCGCTGGCCAGCCGTCTTACTTCCAGAAGCGGGCAATCGTCAGCCCCACGCCCACCCAGAACCCGACGCTGACCACCGTTGCCAGCCCGAGTCCCGCGACCAGGCTCCAGTTGACGCGGCCGCGTGGACGGATGGTCTCCAGTTCGAAATCAGACACGAACCACGAACGAAAGAACTTTTCGTCTTCCGGCCTCAACCGCGGACCGCCCCACGGTTCAGCCAGAGGCTGACCGGTGTGCGATTCGCGGGTGCCGGATGTTGGGAAGGGCTGCAATCGGTAACTCATCATCCGCACCTCAGAACTCTATGTGTAATCTATTGGCCACCACCCCTGGGGGATCTTCTTATAGTCATGAAGATAACATGCCTTGCAACTCCGCCACTCTCGAAGGCTCTGAAACGGATAAATTCTTCCCGTTTTGGAACTCATGCGGATCCATTCAGCGGATCCTCAGATTTCTTCCAATAACAATTTAGAGTCCCGGGGCAGATAGCTTTTGCGCCGGAACCAGTCCTCCATGGCATCGCGGAGTTGTTCCAAAGGAACATTCTTACCAATCTCCATGCGCCCGTCGCCGACCGGCAAGGTATCGTCGAAGACGCCGGCGTTGGTGAAATTACGCATGGAGAAACTGTCCAGCCACTTCAGAGGACAGGCTACCCTCCGGCCATGGTCCTCGTACTCAACCCGAATCTTGCGGGCAAACATGACTTGATTTAATCACAGACGAGACCGGCGTCCCGGAGATACTGCCTCAGTTTGCCAAAATGCTCATGTGGGGACAGCCGCCCTCGGCCGTCCGGCCGAGCGAAGCTCGACCTCTGCCTTCACTACCCCGTAATTGGAACCGCTGCCCACACGAGCCGTGCTTGACAGATCCGCTCGCGGTCGCTAGTCTCCCCATCACCAAACTCGCTGTGCCGCTTCGCTAACTGACAAGGAGGATCGCATGCTCACAAACCTCATTTGGTGGATCATCGTTGGACTCATCGCGGGATGGGCTGCCGGCAAGATCATGAAAGGCGGAGGCTACGGCGCCGTCATGGATATCGTCCTCGGCATAGTCGGTGCGGTCGTTGGCGGATGGCTTCTGGGCGCGCTCGGCATCCATGCCGGAGGATTGATCGGCACCATCGTAGTAGCCATCATCGGCGCCATGTTCCTGATCTGGTTGAGTCGCCTGCTCAAGAAAGCCTGAGCGATGCGCCGCACTTCCATCTAGAAGCTCCGGCTGAAGCCCCAGCCATCTCAAAACACGCGGCTTGCATCCACGGCTCAGAGACCTCCGCTCAGGTGTCTAAGTCAATGCAGGGGCCGCGTCAGCGCGCAAGAAGGACCTCACGCTGCGTTCTATCTAGGACGAGCGGCCCCCCAGCTCGACGGAGGAGCCATGCGTTTTCTTAAAACTGCAGCCTTGTTTTTCTTGCTCGCTGCATTGTCATCTAGCCAGTCTCTATTTGGCCAGTCGTCAGAGGGACAAGGTTCGGATTCAGCCTCTGCCGCCGTTTCCGCAGCCCGCCTGCCCGTGACCCGCGTCATTCTCTACAAAAACGGAGTCGGCTACTTCGAACACGCCGGCCAGGTACGCGGCAGCCAGGACGTCAACGTAGATTTCACCACGGCGCAGTTGAATGACGTGCTGAAGTCCCTGACCGTGCTTGATCTCGGCAAAGGACGCATCACCGGCGTCAGCTACAACTCCAACGCCCCTCTCGAGCGTCGTCTCGGTTCTCTGCACTTAGCCGTAGGCGAGAACCCCACCACCACGCAGTTCCTCGACGCCCTGCGCGGCGCGCGCCTCGAAGTGCGCAGCGGATCTGAAAACGCCTCCGGACGCCTGCTCAGCATCGACGAACGCGAGATTCCCATCAAGGACAATCAGAAGATTACGGTCGATCAGATTTCCATCGTCAGCGACAGCGGAGAAGTCCGCGTCTTCGATCTCACCCCCACCACCAGCGTCCGCGTGATCGAGAAGGATGTGAATGACGAAGTCGGAAAATACCTCGGCCTGGTCGCCTCCACCCGCGATCAAGACGTTCGCCGCATGACCATCTCCACGGCCGGCGAAGGCGAGCGCAATCTGCTGGTCAGCTACATCAGCGAAGTGCCGGTGTGGAAAAGCACTTACAGGATTGTGATCCCGAACGAAGGCAAGCCTTTGCTCCAAGGCTGGGCCATCGTGGATAACACGGTAGGCGAAGACTGGAAGAACGTCGAACTGTCGCTCGTGGCAGGCGCTCCGCAGTCGTTTGTACAGGACCTTTCCCAGCCCTACTACGCGCGACGCCCGGTAGTGCCTCTGCCGCAAAATGCCATGATTACGCCGCAGACGCATGAGGCGACGATGGAGGCTCAGACGGACGTGAACGGCCAACTTACAGCGTCAGCAAGAACCCCTGCGGGAGTGGTCGGCGGCGTCCCGGGCGGAATCCCTGGCGGCCAGATGGGAGGCGTCATTGGCGGTTCCATCGCCAACTCTCGCCTCCCGATGAGTCTTAAATCCGGCATCGGCTCGGGCGTCGGCGGCGGGATCTATCACGGCGTGGGCGATCACCTCGATGCCGCTGCCATGGCCGAGTCTCTCGAAGCCGCCACGACCACCGCCCAGACCCGCGACCTCGGCGACCTCTTCGAATACAAACTCCAGGACCGCGTCACCATCCGCAAAAACCAGTCAGCCCTGGTGCCAATTCTGCAAGCCCGCATCGACGCCGAAAAGGTCTCCGTCTGGAATCCTACGCAAAGTGCCGTCCTGCGCGCTCTCTGGCTCGACAATACCAGCGAACTCACTCTCGATGGCGGCAGTTTCAACGTGCTCGAAGGCGATGCCTTCGCCGGCGAGGGCCTGATGGATCCGATCAAGCCCGGCGAGAAGCGATTGCTGTCCTACGCGGCCGACCTCGGCGTGCTGATTGACGCCAAGCAAAAATCGGAAAGCCAGCGCGTCACTAAAGTATTCATCGCCCACGGCATGATGACGCAGTCGACCCAGGAACGCGAAGAAAACACCTACACCGTCCGCAACCGTGACACCGCGCCACGGACCATCGTGATCGAGCATCCTGCGCGCCCGGGCTGGAAGCTCACCGATGACGAGAAGCCGGCGGAAAGTTCCGCTTCCTTCCACCGCTTCCGTGTAACCGTCGACCCAAAGAAAACCGAAACCCTGCTGGTGAAAGAATATCGTCCAGTCACGAACAGTTACCAGCTGTCGAATATCACCGACGACCAGATCAAGTTCTTCCTCGCTGCGAAGATGATCAATCCGGAGATCGACCAAGCCCTGCGAAAAGTGATCACGCAGAAAAACAGCATCGCCGCCCTCGATGCCGAGGTCGGGTCGCGCAAGTCAAAAATTACTGGCATAACGGAAGATCAGCAACGTGTCCGCGAAAACATGAAGGCCCTGAAGGGCAGCGCGGAAGAGAAGGCGCTCGTGGCCCGCTACGTCCGCGAACTGAATGAGCAGGAAGACCGCGTACAATCACTGCACCACGAGATAGCCGACCTGCAGCAAAAGCGCGAAGCGGCCCAGAAGACCCTCAACGACATGATCGAAGGCCTGCAGATGGAAGCCACGTTGTAAATTTATGTTGAGAAGACCATGCTGCTCAATCCGAGGCGAAAATGAGAAAGGTAATCTTCGCCATCAACATTACCTTAGATGGCTGCTGCGACCACACGAAGACAATTGGTTATGAAGAAATACATGAATATTTTACGCACCTGATGCGAGACGTCGACCTGCTCGTCTTTGGGCGTAAAACCTATCAATTGATGGTTCCTTATTGGCCTGATGTCGCAAAAAGCCGGTCTGCGACAAAAGTCACGAACGAATTTGCTCAAACATTTGACTCCATCGACAAAATTGTTTTTTCACAATCATTAGACAACGCTGAAGGAACAAACACGAGAATTGTTCGTTCGAACCTTCGAGACGAAATAGTTAAATTGAAAAACGAGCAAGGTAAAAACATTTTGACCGGTGGCGTAAGTATTCCTTCTCAACTTATAGAGCTTGGTCTGGTTGATGAATATCGTTTTATCGTTCAGCCAATAGTTGTAGGGGAAGGAAGGCGGTTGTTAGAGGGTGTTAGTCTGCACGAGAGATTGCAACTAAAGCTTGTTGAGTCCAAGATTTTTAAATCAGGATGTGTTGCGCTTCGTTACTTGAAACAGTGACAGAAACAAATTAGCCGAAACTGCAGCGAGAACTAAGCCGAGACCGGAGCCTGCATGGCAGCGACGGCCGCCTCCAGATGCGCCAGCGTTTCCTGGACTGTGAGCGAGTACATATCCCGGCCCAGGCCTTCGCCGGCCTCGAGCGCAGCTTTCAGATAATGCCCCGCAATCTCGACGGCAAGAGAATCCGTGATCGCCTTGCCCGTGCGGTTCTTGTACTCCACCCACGCCGGATGCGGCAACGCAACCGACACGGTTCTTCCGTCGACCAGAAACTTCACGTCAACCGCATCGGCGTGCCGCGTAGCTATAGCAACGATCAGCGCCTGATAAACGCAGTGCACCGGCTTCCTGGTCCAGCGGTCGTTAGCAGTGAAATCCTCAAACATGACTAGGAAAACTATAGCGGAGGGATGCGGCGCGGGCAAATGGGGTGGAAAGGCAAGCCTCATATCGGACCAGTGAGGCCAGTCGCTAGCCGAGCATCGTCCCATTGTCTCTCCAACCCGAGTTCAGAAATCCATTTTTCCAAGTAACCGCGGTCCAGTGAGTCCCCTCGCACTCTCAGGATCGCTGCTACGTCCTCGATCTGGCGTTGTGATTGCCCCAGCTTCGACCATTCCATTTTCGCGATGATGACGTCCTCAGCCGTCGCGATAAAGAGAGAATTGCCTTCCACCTCAACCGGCCGGCGACGTCTGAATTCTTCCTCACTGAATGCTCGCGACTTGCGGGTGATGAAATCGATCTTCCAGCCGGTGGCCAAATCTATCACGTTGAATAGGGACTGCCGTTTGTGCGCCTCCAGAGCGGCGTCCAAGTCCACGTAGTATTCATCACTCGGCAGTCCTTGGAGCAGTGCCCGCAACTGCGAAGGCGTTGCGGCGATTACAAAATCTATATCCTGGGTCGAACGTGGAGCGCCGTAGGAAGCGCTTGCAAACGATCCCGAAAGCATGTAAGCCACTCCCGCAGAATCGAGTGCGGATTTGATTCTTGCGAAAACATCCGCGACGCTCATCGCAGCTTTTCGGGCAAGGGCTGCGGTAGGAACGCTAGCCTTAGCAGTTCTCGTGCGACCTCGCCGTCCGTCCAGTCCGGATGCTCTTCACGAATACGCTCTTTGGCAAGCGCGCGGGCGAACAAGCTCATCTCCAGCGCCAAAAGGAGGCGCTGTTCTTCGGTCATTGCCCGGTGAATCTGAAGCTGTACAGCTTGAGCCTCTACGCTCGTATCGGTGATGGGCACGAGTAAAATGTTAACACGGAGAGTTGACGATCACCCTCCGGCAATCGCTCCGATGATGAGAAGCGGCTCCACTCCGGAAGCCACCGAGTCGGGAAGCGCAGCATCCGGCGGCTCGTGTGAAAGATCTTCCTCGCATGCGAAGAAGCGCAAAAACGGCCGCCGCTCCTGCGTCACCTGATCCCGAATCGTCCCGCGCAGCATGGGGTAACGGGCCTCAAGAGCGTCCAGCACCGAGCGCTGCGTGACCGGACCTTCGACCTCAACTTGCACTTCGCTGCCAACATGCGCCAGCGTTCGCAGATGCTGCGGCAGTATGACCCGGATCACGGCAGCGTCTGCACCTCAACGGAAAGCACGGCCGGCAAATCCCGCACAATCGGAGCCCAGCTATCTCCAGCATCAGCCGATGCATAGACTTGCCCGCCGCTGGTCCCAAAATAAATTCCGCATTCGTCCAAAGTGTCAACCGCCATAGCGTCGCGCAACACGTTGACGTAGCAGTCGCGTTGCGGCAGGCCATTGGTCAGCGCCTCCCACTCGTTTCCGCCACTGCGGCTGCGAAAAACGCGCAGCTTGCCGTCCAGAACAAAGTGCTCCGCGTCGCTCTTAATCGGCACCACATAAATCGTCTCTGGCTCGTGCGCGTGCACATCGATCACAAACCCAAAGTCCGTCGGCAGGTTCCCACTGATCTTCTGCCAGGAATCGCCGGCATCGTCGCTGCGCATCACGTCCCAATGCTTTTGCATAAAGAGCACCCCAGGGCGTTTTGGATTCATGGCAATGTGATGAACGCAGTGTCCAACCTCGGCCGTCGGGTTCGGAATGTATTTGGAATACAACCCGCGATTGATCGGCTTCCAACTTTTCCCCGCATCGTCAGTGCGAAACGCGCCCGCCGCCGAGATCGCAATCCACATCCGCTTCGGATTGCTGGGGTCAAGGATAATCGTATGCAGGCACATCCCGCCCGCCCCCGGCTGCCACTTGGGCCCCGTGCCGTGTCCGCGCAGCCCGGAAAGTTCCAGCCAGTTCTCGCCGCCGTCGGTCGAGCGAAAAATTGCAGCGTCTTCCACCCCCGCATACACGGTGTCAGCATCGGTAAGCGAGGGTTCCATATGCCACACCCGCTTGAACTCCCACGGATGTTGCGTGCCGTCATACCACTGATGCGTGGTAAGGGGCTTGCCCGTTTTATCCGACGCGTCGTAGACAAACTTGTTGCTGGCCGCCTTCGGAGGCCCCGGCGCAGGCGGTTCTCCGGGCGGCGTTCCCGGCTGGTGCCACGTCTTGCCCCCATCGTCCGAACGTTGAATGATCTGCCCAAACCATCCGCTCGACTGCGACGCATACAGTCGATCGGGATCGGCAGGCGATCCCTTCATGTGATAAATCTCCCATCCCGCGAAATGCGGCCCGTTGACTTCCCACTTGTCGCGCTTGCCGTCCGCCGTCAATACGAACGCGCCTTTGCGCGTGCCGACCAGCACACGAACCTTGCTCATTGCCTCCTCCAAAAAAAATTGCAGCCGCTGAACAGTATTCACATTTAACTTGTGACCCGCAAGTGAGTATTTGATAATCGATGGGGATGACCCGAAAAAAGGCAGCCCCCACGCGGCGATCAGAGTGCCCGCTGAACGCTTCGGTGGAAATGCTGGGCGACCGCTGGTCGCTGCTCATCATTCGCGACATGATGCTGCAGGGCGCTCGCACCTACAAAACATTTTTGGAATGTTATGAGGGGATTGCAACCAATATCCTGGCCGATCGCCTGCAGAAGCTCACCGCCTGCGGAATCATCACCGCGAAACCGGACCCGTCCGACGGGCGCAAGGTGATTTACTTGCTTACCCGGAAAGGAATCGATCTGGCGCCAGTTCTTACCGAGATGGTGCTCTGGGCCGCTGCCTACGAAGACACCGGCAATCAACCCCTGGTAAGGCAAATGCGCGCCGATAAAGAAAAATTTCTGGCTGGGGTGCGGCAGCGCTGGTGTGACAGAGGATGTTTGACGGATAACGTTTGACGGACAACATTTGCCGGGTAACATGGATAGGTGCCGACCCGGGTTTCCAAGCAAGCTCCCAAGCAAGCCAAGCTCAACCTTCTTCGCGCCGCAAGCCTCAACAAAATTCCCTGGCTCGTCCACGGATTCTCCACGCGCGCAGGAGGCTCTTCGCGCGCCTACGGCGGCCAGGCGCTCAATCTGGGATTCACACCGGACGATTCCAAAGCCGCCGTCGAGCGCAACCGCGCCGCGCTTTCGCGCGAACTCACCGCGGGCAAATGGCCGCTTGTCACGCCGCGCCAGGTTCATTCCGACACCATTCAGTTCGTCGAGGCCGCCCCCAGATCCCAGCTCATCGGCGACGGACTCATCACCTCGACTCCCGGTTTGTTGCTCGCCATTCAAACCGCCGATTGCCTGCCCATCATTCTCGTCGACTCGAAGCACCATGCCGTGGGCGTGTTTCATGCCGGCTGGCGGGGGACGTTGAAGCGCATCGTCGGCAAAGGAGTGGGCGAGATGCGTCGCCGTTTCGCCACCCGGCCCGGGGATCTCAAGGCCGCGATTGGTCCCGGCATTCAGGGCTGCTGCTATCAGGTTGGCCAGGAGGTTCGCGACCAGTTCGAGTCGCAGTTCGCCTATGCCGCAAAATTGTTCCGGGAAGTCGAAGAGTCCGACCCGGTGCGCGAAAAATATCCCATGCTGTTCCTCACGGCTCGCCCTCCCGGCCACGGTGAATTGCCAAAGAAGATCTTCCTGGACCTGGTGGAGGCCAATCGGCAGCAACTATTAGCCGCAGGGGTGCCGGCGAAAGGCATTGAAGCCTCGCCGCTCTGCACAAACTGCCGCACCGACCTGCTGTTTTCACACCGCGCCGAGAGAGGGAAAACCGGAAGAATGATGGCAGTGGTGGGAATCCAAGAAGAAGTCAGCAGTTAGAGGTCAGAATGCGGAAGTAAAAGCAAAAACGCCCTTACTCCTGCACTCTGACTTCTGCATTTTCTAAGCCGTTGGCGGCGCTGGTGGAGCCGCCGCATCAGCGATTCCCTCATTCACCAGATCCTTCAATTCCTTGCTGGGCTTGAAGAAAGGAATCTTCTTAGCGGGCACTTCCACTTTTTCGCCGGTCTTCGGATTGCGCCCCGTCCGCGCCTTGCGCTGGCGGGTTCGGAAGCTGCCAAAGCCGCGTATCTCAATCTTGTCGCCTGCGCGCAACGACCGCACCACGCTGTCAAAGATCGCTTCCACAATCACTTCGCTGTCTTTGCGCGTAAGTTCCGCTAAACGCGAGACTTCATCAATCAAATCGGCTTTCGTCATAGTCCCTCTTCGCTCCCGGCTCGGCCGTTTATCAACCCGTCACTTGCCAGCGACGGCGTCGGTCCCAAATGGGAACCCTGCCATAACCTTCTCAAATTTCAGGGGTTGTACGCAAGTCGCGACAGAGAGTCGGGTTCGGGTTAGGTCTTGCGCGCAGCATGATCGCGGAGCAAACCCGGCACTCAATACCAAACGCCCCAGACCTTGTTACTTCCAGAGGTAGAAAAATCCCACCTGTTCCTCCAGCATCTTCTCGCGGCTCGGGATCCATTGTGAAATGTCGCCCGTCAGCAAATCCAACATGGTCTTGCGATCCTTGTCCGGCCGCACCAGCGTCGGTTCTCCCGAGATGCCCACCGATTTCGCCGTATCCTTCACCGCCGCTTCAAAGTCACCCACATTGTCAATCAGTTTCATCGAGAGCGCTTCCTTGCCGGTCCAAACTTTTCCGTTGGCAATGGCTTTGACGTCATCGAACTTCATCCCGCGCCCATCCGCCACCGCCTGAATGAACTGTCCAAACATGTTATCGATCAGCGACTGCATATAGGCCTGTTCGGCAGGAGTTAGATCGCGGGCCGGATTCCCCGTGTCCTTGAATTCACCGGTCTTGATCACCACACTCTTCAGCTTGGCCCACTTCAGCAGGTCGCCATAGTTCACCCACTCCGCGATCACGCCGATCGAGCCTACAATGCTCCCCTCGTCGGCATAAATCTTGTTCGAAGCCGAGGCCACGTAATACGCGCCGCTGGCCCCCACGGTCTCGATCGAAACCACGATCGGCTTCTTCTTTGCCTCGCGGATGCGTTTTACTTCGCGACAAATCTCTTCCGAAGCCGCCACGCCGCCGCCCGGCGAATTCACGTGCAAAATGATCGCCTTGATCGAAGAGTCATCGGCAAACTTCTTGAGCTGCCCGACCACCGGCTGCGGCGACAAAATCACACCATCCAGGTCCACCACCCCGATGCGGTCGCCAAAGCCGCTGAATCCGGCATCCGTGGTCCCCGCATGCAGCGTAAGGTAAACCAGCGAAAACACGGCCAGCACAAAGAGGAAGAACGCTCCTCCTCCAATCAGAATCCAGAGCAAGGTGTGGGAACGTTTGTCAGGCATAGGGAAAGTTTAGCACCGGGAAGCTAAGGTGTGAGCACCTTCAGCGCCCCACACTGAACGGCCACTTCGACCGGCGTCCGGCAAACATATTCGCCATCGGCATACACATCGAGCGGAGCCTCAGTTTCTACGCGCAGCCGCGCGGCCTGAAAATACTCCACTTCGCGGATGCCAAGATGCCGGCCAAAGTAGACCGTAGGAAACAGGCAAGCCAGCTTGAAGGGATCGACAGCGCCGATCACGCAGATATCAAGTTGCCCGTCATCCATCCGCGCCCGCGGCGCAATCTTCATGCCGCCACCGTAAGTGGAAGTGTTGGCAAACGCCGCCAGAGTCGTAGGCTGATCACTCCGAGTCGCCCAACCCGCGCCGTCGTCCGCGGTCGAAATCTTCATCGGAAACGCAGCGAATCGAAAAATAGTCGGAACCAGAGTCAACGCGTAACCCCCGTACCCCCGCACCCAGCGCGGCAATTCGTTAGCCCGCCGCGCCACTTCGCCGTCAAGCCCCAGACCAGCCACGCTGCAGAAATAATGTGGTGCGGACCTGCCCTGAGAGTTAGTCGAAGGCGCCCCGCCCGCATCTGCCAGCGGAGTAATCACTCCCAGATCAATCGTCCGCAAATTGCTATGCCCAGCGCAGAACCGCCGCCAAGCCGCAAGCGAGTCGCGCACGCGACCCAGCCCCAGTGCCCCAGCAAAGTCATTCCCGCTGCCCGCCGGAACAACCAGCACCGGCAAGCCAGGCTTCACCAACTGACTAAGGTGACGGTGAATGGTGCCGTCCCCCCCAAAAAGCAGAATGACGTCCACTTGATCAGCAGCACTGGGCATCCCGATGCGCCAGTCAATTATTGCGTGAGCAGCCGCGCCTGTCTGAAATGGAACAAGGTTCTTCGCAGAACATCCCAGCCCGAGAATGGCCGCCACGCGCATGTGCGCGGTCGAGAGTAGCAGAATTCACCACAGAGACACAGAGGCGAGCGTTCGTAGAGTCTTAATCCCGCCGCAGAACTGTCATCCTGAGCGGAGCGAAGGATCCCATGCCCGCATGCAGCTTAGCGATCCTGGAAAGGAATGCTCTCCTGATACAGAGTTCAGAGGTGATCCTAGTTATTCCGGCAACACTCGGACTTTGCGGATACGTTTGCCAACGGATACAACAAATGGCTTTTTAATTGGACTCTGGAAGACGAGAGTCCGAACGATGCTTCCGTCGATTCTTACGGCGTGCTCCTTGATTTTGCGCACGCCCTCACTATTGGAACGAACCAAGCCCGACCGGGCCAGCAATCTGTCCAACTTGAGAGGCACGTCTACCGTATAAACCGCTGGCGCTGATCTGAGGCTGAACGTTTCAACACAAACGTCACCGATCTTAACTTCGACCTCCTCGATGTCCTCTGGCACCTCGTCCTTCTGAAACTGCCTCGCCCAATCTTCCCCAGCCTTGGCAGCCGCCCCCGCCGAATGAAAATCCCCCACAATCCTCCGAGCCAACTCTTTCTTAGCCTGCATCGGATGCGCTTCCCGCTTCATCCTCTCAATCTCAGCCACCTGCACATCCGTCAGCAGTTCGTAATACCTCCACATCATCTCGTCGGAAATGCTCATCACCTTGCCGTACATTTCCAAAGGCGGCTCATGAATCCCAATCGCATTCCCCAACGACTTCGACATCTTCTGCACACCGTCGAGCCCCTCCAGAATCGGCGTCGTCAGCACCACCTGTGACTCCTGCCCGTAAGCGCGCTGCAACTCGCGTCCCACCAGCAGATTAAATTTCTGGTCGGTGCCGCCGAGCTCCACATCCGCTTCGAGCGCAACCGAGTCATATCCCTGCACCAGCGGATAGAGCAACTCGTGCAGCGCAATGGGTTTTTCTTCCCGAAAGCGCTTGTGAAAATCTTCCCGCTCCAGCAGCTGCGAAACCGTGTACTTCGCCATCAACCGGATAAAATCGTCGGCAGTAAACTTGGCGAACCACCGCCGATTGAAGTCGATCACAGTCTTCTTCGGATCGAGAATCTTGAAAACCTGCGCCTTGTAAGTTTCCGCATTCTCCTCAATCTGCTCGCGAGTCAGCGGAGGACGCGTAGCCGAGCGCCCGGTCGGGTCGCCAATCATCCCGGTAAAGTCGCCAATCAAAAAGATTGCCGTGTGTCCGAGATCCTGAAAGTGTTTCAGCTTGCGCAGAACCACGGTGTGCCCAAGGTGCAAATCAGGAGCCGTCGGGTCCATGCCGAGCTTCACACGCAATGGTTTGCCCGTGGCACGCGACTTCTCCAGCTTGGCGCGCAGATCGGCCTCGCGGATAATTTCCGCCGAACCCTTCTTGAGATATGTCAGTTGGTCGTCGACCGATGCGAAGTTTGCCATGGGAAAAGACATTATAAGGAACGAAGCGGCAAAGGCCGAATCCGACACGATTTAGAATGTCAGCAATTCGCCGGGAACAGAATGAACATTCACATCCGTAAGGCGACGCCTGCAGATATTCCGCGCTTGCGCGAAGTAATCGAAGCCTCGGTCCGAGGCCTGCAGGCACAGGACTATTCGCCAGCGCAGATCGAAGGCGCGCTGCAATCAGTCTACGGCGTGGACAGCCAGCTCATCGCGGACGGAACCTATCTCGTAGCGGAAGTTACTGAGTCGCAGAGACCCGAGATCATAGCCTGCGGCGGTTGGAGCAAGCGGAAGACGTTGTACGGCGGCGACCAGTACGCGTCTCGGGAAGATTCGCTGCTCGATCCTAAACAAGATGCCGCAAAGATTCGCGCCTTCTTCGTGCATCCCAAATGGTCGCGCCGCGGCATCGGCAGCCTGATCCTCGAAGCCTGTGAAAGCGCAGCCGGGGAAGCGGGATTCACCCGCCTCGAGATGGGAGCAACCCTGAGCGGCGTGGCCTTCTATAAAGCAAAAGGATATGAGGCGCTGGAGAATCTACAAGCTCCATTAGGCAACGGAGAAGTTCTGCCGATCGTAAGGATGGCCAAGACCCTGTAGCGGGACGAGCGACGAAATAAATGCGGGGATGGCTGAGAAATATGTGGGGACGGCCGCCTCGGGAGCCTGCTCTGAGCGAAGCCGAACGCTCCCGCCAAGCGCAGCGAGGCGCTGCCAGAGCACCTACTCTCTATTTTTCACCCTCAACCGTCGGCCAACGATTTCAAAATCTCCCCTTAGAACAATGTTGATGGCTTCCGTATAAGCAACGTGCTCCTGTTCCAGGATCCGCTCCGAAAGCGAGTGCTCGTCGTCGCTGCCGAGCACGGGCACGGCTTTCTGCACGATGATCGCGCCATGATCCAGTTCTTCATCCACGAAATGCACAGTGCAGCCCGACACCTTCACGCCGTGAGCGAAGGCCTGCTCCTGCGCTTCCAATCCAGGGAAAGCAGGAAGCAACGAAGGATGGATGTTTAGAATCCGCCGCGGAAACTGTTGCACAAACCAGGGCGAGAGCAGCCGCATATATCCGGCGAGGCAAACCAGATCGACATTGTGCTGCTTGAGCACACCGACAACTTCGCGATCGTGCTCTTCCCGCGTCCTGCCCTTCGATGGAATCACCACCGCACTCAACCCGCGCTGCCGTGCAGTAGCCACACCAGCTGCGTCCGCACGATTGGAGATAACAACCGCAATGCGAGCGTCCGCGATGCGGCCCGCGTCGATGCTCTCAGCGATGGCCACAAAGTTCGACCCGCGTCCGGAAAGAAGAATGCCGAGACAATGCATGGGAGTCCGAATGATAATTCACTAAAGAGACATAACGGTACGGAGGAATTCTAGACCGGGAAATTTAAGATCGGAGATCGCGGAACTTATCACCGCAACTTACAAAAGCTGTTCTCCGTGTCTCTGTGCCTCTGTGGTGAGCTGATTCTAGTTGTAGATCACCTTGCGCTCGCCCTTAACAATCCTGCCCACGGTGTAAGCTTTCTCCCCCACGCGCTCAAGTACCGTCTGCGCCTTCTTGAATTTCGCCAGAGGAACGACCAGCAGCATGCCCAGGCCCATGTTGAAAGTACGCATCATTTCGTCTTGCGGCACATTACCCAGATTCCGCAGATGCTCAAACAAAGGAGGCACCGGCCACGACCCAAGATCAATCGCAGCCGCAGTCCCGCGCGGCAGCACGCGCGGCAAATTTTCCGTAATGCCCCCGCCGGTAATATGCGCCAAAGCTGAAACGCACTGCGCATCCAGCAACTTCTTCAGCGCAGGCCAGTAACTCTTATGCGTGCGCATCAGTTCATTGCCCACTTTATTTTTTATCTCGTTGACGTAATCCTCCGCCGAGTAACCTGCCACTTCAAACAGCAGCTTGCGAGCCAGTGAATATCCGTTGGTGTGCAGGCCGTTCGAAGCCATGCCGAGCACCACGTCGCCGATCTGCACTTCCTTGCCAGTAATGATCCTGTCGCGCTCGACCACGCCCACAATAAATCCCGCCAGATCATATTCGCCGTCGGGATAGAAACCCGGCATCTCAGCCGTCTCCCCGCCAATCAGAGCGCACCCGTTATGCTTACAGGCGTCGGCAATGCCCTCCACCACTTTCTCAGCGATCGTAGGCTCCAGCTTCCCGGTCGCCAGATAATCCATAAAAAACAGCGGCGCCGCGCCCTGCACCGCAATGTCGTTCACGCAGTGGTTCACCAGGTCAGCGCCCACGGTGGAATGCAGCCCCATCTCGAAAGCAATCTTGAGCTTCGTCCCCACGCCATCGACGCTCGACACCAGCACCGGATCGACATACTTGGTCTTGTCCACCGCGAAGAGACCGCCAAACCCACCAATTTCGCTGAGCACGCCGCGAGTAAAAGTCTTATGCGCCAGATACTTGATGCGCTGCTTGGTCCGGTTGGCGCGATCGATATTCACCCCAGCGTCGGCATAGGTGATCGGTCCAGATGCGGGTGTAGAGTTCTTGGCCACGGCTTTTCGCGGTGTCCTTTTCTAAGTCCTTCAGTGTGGGAAAAACGCCGGGTTCCTGGCGAAGCAGCAGTTCTTAAGGCCGCTAATTGTAGCACGTTCGAGATCGGACGCAGGGCGGGAGGAATGTCGATAGTGGGCTTTATCTAGCACTCACCATATGTTCACCTTGAAATCACATCCCAAACCTCCCCAATTACGAGAAACACAAGTCCGTAGATAATAGCGTTCGAAGACGCGAATATCAGAACGATCACGGCGTCAGCTAACGGCGTCGCCCATTCTGTCACGACCAACACATAAGAAGTCGGTGCCAAACAAAGGTAGAGAAGAGAGAGATCGTAGGCTAGGTGATGAGAGTTGTTATAATAAGCAAATCCGGACATAAAGAGCGCCAGGCAAAATCCGACACCTACGCCGATTAGTCCTAGTTTCTTCGTCTTACTCATCCCGCAGCCTCGCCCGCTTTTACCCCACTACAGGAGCGTCGGTTCGATACCGCGCTCGTGCGGGCACAGCCGCCTAGTGGGCAATAAAGTTCGAAAAGAAATAAGCGAGAAGCCCGAAAAGAGCCAGCCCAGAAATACCATACGCGGTCAGCACCCAGGCGCCCCGCCCCTCATGATGCGGGCCGACTGCCTGCGAAGTCGATTGCTGAGAAGCCGAAGAAGAGATGTCAGAAGCCCGATCTTCCATGCCAGAACCCTCCGCGGAAAGATCGTGGCGCAAGCACATTATGCGTCACGCTGCCCGGCGTCGTGGCCAGGCAAGACCATCTGAGCGGGGATTTTACTACGGTTTTGCAGCCGCCAAACATCGAAATGTGATCCCGATCACAGAATTCCCATACGGTAATCGCATGCGCCGGTGACCAAAGTGCCATCCCGCAGGCGAACACATTACGCCTGCCGCTCAAACCCTGAATCCAGGCTGCTCCACTTTCCGAGTTGGGATACCAACGCCGCAGGCTTTACTATTACCCTATGCGCAGTATCTTTCTCTCTCTTGTCGTTTCCTGCATCCTGGCCGCACCCTCAGCCGCTCCAGCCCAATCAGTCCAAACACCCACGGTCCAGGCCGCTTCCGCAAAAGCGACCGCGGAATCCCCCAAGCACGACTATTCCCAGGAGGCCTTCGTCGTCGAGCAGTACCACTCCCGCTATCGCTTCGAAAACGATGGCACCGGACGCAGGGAAACCATCGCCCGCATCCGCGTGCAGAGCGAAGCCGGAGTCCAACAGTGGGGCGAGATTCAGGTAGGCTACAACTCCGCCAACGAACGTGTCGAGATTGCCTACGTCCGCGTGATCAAAGCCGACGGCACCGTAGTCAAGGCCGGCGACGACGCCGTGCAAGACCTCAGCGCCCCCGTCGAGCGCGAGGCTCCCGTCTACACCGACTACCGCCAGAAGCACATCACCGTGCCCGGCCTGCGTCCCGGGGAAGTGCTCGAGTACGACCTGGTCACGGTAGTCCACACCCCGCTCGCCGCCGGCCAGTTCTGGGCTGACTACGATTTCGACAAAACCAACATCATGCTCGATGAAGAACTCGACGTCGATGTTCCCGCCGACCGTCCGCTGAAATTGAAGAGCAAGCCGGGCATGGATCCCAAGGTCACAGAAGAAAACGGCCGCCGCATCTACCACTGGACCAGTTCTCACCTGGTGCGCGAAGACGACTCCAAGGACAAAGATAAAGACAAGAAAAAGAAGAATGCCGAAGACGATCGCCCCGACGTTCAGCTGACCACGTTCGTCAGTTGGGAACAGATCGGCCGTTGGTATGCCAGCCTGGAAAAAGACCGCCGCGCGCCCTCGCCCGAAGTTCGCGCCAAAGCTGACGAACTCACCAAAGGCCTGAACACGCAGATGGACAAGGTTGAGGGCCTCTACGACTACGTCGCCAAGAATTTCCGCTACGTCAGCCTGTCGCTGGGCTTAGGCCGCTACCAGCCTCACGCCGCCGCCGATGTCCTCCACGACCAGTACGGCGATTGCAAAGACAAGCACACCCTGCTGGCTTCCCTGCTAGAAGCCGAAGGCATGCATGCGTCGTCAGTGTTAATCAATTCCACCCGCAAGCTCGATCCCGATGTCCCCTCGCCTTCGCAGTTCGATCACGTCATCACCATGCTTCCCATGGGCAAAGACGAGGTCTGGATGGACACCACCAGCGAGGTCGCTCCGTTCCGCCTGCTGGCCTTCAGCCTGCGCAACAAGCTCGCTCTCGTCATCCCCGCCGATGGCTCCGCGCCGCATCTCGAGAAAACGCCGGCCGACACTCCCATGCCCGACAGCGAGGTCTCCGAGATTGATGGAAAAATAAATGAGATCGGCAAACTCGAAGCCCACGTTCACTACACCTTCCGCGGCGATGAAGAACTTCTACTGCGCTCGGTCTTCCGCCGCGTCCCCGAGGCGCAGTGGCAGCGCGTCGTGGAAAACGTCAATGCCGGAATGGGTGGCGAAATCACGAATTTGAAGATCAGCGATCCCGCTGCGACCCGCGAACCCTTCACCATGTCTTACGACGTGGCCCGGCCGAATTTCCTCGACTGGTCGAAGAAAAAATCCGATCTGATCCTGCCCCTCTGCCAGTTCAACCTGCCGGACCTCGGCAATAGCAATGACAGTGAAAGTGACGATACCAGCGACGCTGGCGCTGAACCGCTCAAGCTCGGCCCCAAAGCGGAGTACATCTACAAAATCAAACTCCAACTTCCCGCCACCTATACCGCGCACGCCCCGCTCGCTCTTTCCGTAAAGCGCGACTACGCCGAGTACCAGGCCACTTACCACCTCGAAGGGACCACCTTCACCGCCGCCAGAACTCTCACCGTGCGTCAGGACGAACTACCCGTCCCGCGCGGCCCGGACTACCAGGCTTTTCGCCGCGCCGTCAACTCCGACCTCGGACAGTTTCTTTCTGTCGAGAACACAGTCGCCGGCACTCTCACGCCCCCGCCTGATATGAAAGCGGACGACCTGGTCGAAAGCGGCCGAGCCGCACTCGCCGCCAACAATCTGCCTCTGGCCATTCAGCTTCTCAAGCGGGCCTCGGAGGTCGACCCTAAGAACAAGTACGCCTGGTACGCCTTGGCCGTGGCTTACATGGGCATGCGCCAGAATGATGACGCCATCACCGCCCTCAACAAACAGATCGAACTCAATCCCTACGACGAGTTCGCCTACAACGCTCTGGGACGCGCCTACTGGCAAGAGCGCAAGTACGACAATGCCGTTACCGCCTTCAACAAGCAGATCGAAATCAATCCTCTCGACAAGTTCGCTCACGCCGGCCTGGGCAGCATGTATTCCGAATGGCACAAGTACGCCCAAGCCGCCCCCGAGTTGGAGAAAGCCGTATCTCTCACGCCTGATAATCCTGAACTGCAAGTGAGCCTTGGCGACGCCTATCTGAATCTCGGCCAGGACGACAAAGCTCTCGCCACTTTCGACCACGCCGTCGAGCTTTCAGCCACGCCGCTGGTCTGGAACAACATCGCCTACCAGCTCTCGCTGAAGAACTCTCACCTCGACCGCGCCCAGCAATACGCTGAATCCGCAGTCTCAGCCACCACCGCGGCGTTGCGCAATGTTTCGCTCGACCGGCTCACCGCGCAAGACCTGCCGCTGGTCCCATCCCTGATCGCTTACTGGGACACGCTGGGCTGGGTCTATTTCGGTGAAGGCAATCTTGATAAGGCCGAAAAATATGTAGGCGCTGCCTGGCAACTCGGACACCACGGCGAAGTAGGCGACCATCTAGGACAGATTTATGAAAAGCAGGGAAAGAAAGATCAAGCCCTGCGCACCTACGCGCTCTCCCTGAGTGGTTTGCGTCCCATCCCCGAAACCCGCGAGCGCCTGGCGGCGATAGTCGGCAGCAGCGCCAAGGTAGATGCCACTGCCGCGAAGTATAAAGACGAACTGCAGCAGTCGCGCACCATCGACCTCGGCAAAGTAGCAAAAGAAACCGGCAGCGCCGAATTCTTTGTGCTCCTGAGTCGCGGCAAGGGCGCCGACGCCAGCGTCGAAGCCGTAAAGTTCGCCAGCGGCGACGAAAAACTAAAAGTCTTCACCGACGCCCTCCGCACCGCCGAATACCGCCTCAGCTTTCCCGACGACACTCCAGTAAAAATCCTCCGCCGCGGAATCCTCTCCTGCTCCACAGCAACGGGAAATTGCAAGCTCGTCCTGATCCTGCCCGACGATGTAAGAACTGTAGACTGAAATCTGAAGCCTACAGCACCTCGAATGTGTCATCCTGAGCGGAGCATCTGCTTTCGCGAAGCGAAAGCAGATGCGGAGTCGAAGGACCCCTTACCAGGGTGCGCCACCCCAGGCCTCGCAAGGAGTTTCTGAACAGGTATGATGCTCACTTGCAAAAACCCCCATGTGGGGACAGCCGCCCTCGGCTGTCCGTCGAGCGCAGCTCGACGCCTTTTCTCACCACGTCGGCAGGCCCTAGATCTTTTCCACAACCACACTGTGACATCCAACCTTGTCCCGCAACCTAAATCGGGCGATCATAGTCGAGGCAGTGACAGTTGAGAGCATCCAGAATGCCCAATGCCAAGCCCTTTGTTCTCGAGATTTTGATATCTAAGTTCTTTGAAAACTAGATTTTGCGCGATACCGTTTTGCAAAACCCGCGCTGGGCGGGACTTTCAGGGATATCGAACGAAAAATTTTAATCTGGAGATCCGCTCGCGGAAGCCGATCCATCCTCAACTCCCGAGCTGCGTCGAACATTTATTTCGCCTCAGAAATCCACAGCCGGACGCCTCTTGTGCCACGCGGTCGCCGACTCGTAAGCCCGAGCCAGCCGGAGCACAAGATCCTCCCGCCAGTGCGGCCCGGCAATCTGTAATCCGATGGGCAGCCCGCTCTTCGTAAAGCCGCAAGGCACCGAGAGCGCCGGCAGTCCCCAAACATTGAACGGCCGAGTGTTACGCAGCAACCGAAGCTCCGCCGGACGCAAAGCCTCGGGATTTTTCTTCAGATCGGCAATCGCCGGCGCGGGAATGGGCGCGGCAGGCGTGATCAGCAAATCCACGTCCGCAAAAAAGTCACGAGCCCGCCGCCGTTCCTGGTCCAGTTCGCGCCGCCGCTGAATATATTCCGCCGCCGAAATATCTGCACCGTAGTGAATGCGCCGTAGAGTTTCCGGCTGGTACAACTCAGGTGTCCGCGTGACCTGGTCGGCGTGATAGGCATAAGACTCGGACGTTTGCACCACGCGGTCCGTCGGTACGTTGAGATTCACCTCACGAATCTCCCCGGCCAAAGTCTGGATCACGCCAAGCGCCCCGTCCACCGCCGCGCGCACCTCATCATCAAGCTCATCATAAAAATGTGCTCGCGGAACCCCAATACGAAGCGTCTTCGCTCCCTCATGCAAACCAGACATGTAATCGGAAACCGGAACGTCAACACTGCCAACGTCGAGCGGATCGTATCCCGCAATAACCTGCAGCACAACCGCGGCATCGCCAACAGTCGCGGCCAGCGGCCCAACATGATCCAGCGACCACGAAAGCGGAATCACGCCTCGCGCAGAAACGCGCCCATAAGTAGGCTTGATCCCCACACACCCGCACAGCGCCGCGGGCTCGCGGATCGATCCAGCCGTATCAGTACCAATCGCCGCATAACAAAGCCCTGCAGCCACAGCAGCCGCCGATCCTCCCGACGATCCACCAGCAATGTGCTCCACATTCCAGTGATTGTGAACATCTCCGAAAAAGCTGACCAGCGAACTCCCGCCATAGGCGAACTCATGCAGATTGTTCTTGCCCAGAATCACCGCACCCGCCTGCCGCAATCGGCGCACCACGTCAGCATCTTCAGTGGGCACTCGATTCTGGTAAAGGCCGCTCCCGGCGGTTGTGCGCGTGCCGGCGGTATCGATCAAATCCTTCAATGCGACGGGAATCCCGTGCAGCGGCCCGCGCCACTCCCCGCGCGAGATTTCGATTTCGGCCGCTCGCGCCTCCGCCAGCGCCGATTCAGCCGTCACCGTAATAAAGGCATTCAGCGCCGGATTGAGTTTCTCGATCCGATCCAGACAAGCCCGAGTCAGCTCGACAGGAGAAACTTCCTTCCGCCTCAGCCGCGGAGCCAGTTCAACGATAGTTTCCAAGGCATCCATTTGCGCGAATCGCCAATTGTAGTCGACCGCTTGTTCTTACCCCGTGTACGCCTGTGCCCTCTGTGTTTAAGATTTCTACTCAAAGCAAAAAGCAACCAACCACCAAAGCCTATAATCAAAATCGCTGTCTGCAAACGGGAGGCAAAAATGGCGGAGATTGACGCTCGCCCCAGTCGCAACCCACGGGTTTTTCGTCGACGGCCGCTGGATGGAAGACGGCGACATCGTCGAGGTCCGCGCCCCGTTCGATGGCAGCATAGTGGGGCGAGTCGTACAGGCGCGGCGCGAGCATGCCGAAGCCGCCATCGCCGCGGCCGTCAAGGCTTTCGGCACCACCCGCCGCCTGCCTGCCTTCGAGCGCCAGCGCGTTTTGCGTCGCGTAGCACAGTCGATTGCCGGGCGCCGCGACGAATTCTCCCGCACTCTATCGCAGGAAGCCGGCAAGCCCATCAAACTGGCCCGCATTGAAGTCGACCGCGCAGTCTTCATCTTCAACGTCGCCGCCGAAGAGGCCACCCGCATCTATGGCGAGTATCTTCCTCTCGACTGGCAGGAGTTTACCGCCGGACGCTGGGGCATTGTGAAGCGCTTCCCGCTTGGCCCGATTGCGGGCATCACGCCTTTTAATTTTCCTCTGAATCTCGTCGCCCACAAAGTCGCACCGGCGATTGCGGCAGGATGCTCCATGGTGTTGAAACCTGCGCCGCAAACGCCGCTTTGCTCGCTGCTTCTGGCGGAGTGTGTGCAGCAGGCGGGCTGGCCCGACGGCGGTCTGAACGTGCTGCCGCTCTCGAACGACGACGCCAGCCTTCTGGTCACCGACGAGCGCATCAAGCTGATCAGCTTTACCGGCAGCGTCCCGGTGGGCTGGGACATCAAACGCCGCGCGGGTAAAAAGAAAGTTGCCCTCGAACTGGGCGGCAACGCGGGCGCGATCGTACACAGCGACGCCGATCTCGATTACGCCGCCGAGCGCTGCATCGCCGGAGGGTTCGGCTATGCCGGTCAGACTTGCATTTCCGTGCAACGCATTCTGGTCGAGCAATCGGTCTATGGCAAGTTCACCGATCTTCTTGTCGAAGGCGTCAAGAAATTGAAGACCGGCGATCCCATGGAAGAGTCGACCGACATCGGTCCGCTGATCCGCGAGAGCGATGCCATCCGCGTTGTCAATTGGGTGGAAGAAGCGGTTCGCACCGGGGCGCGCCTGCTGTGCGGCGGCGGCCGCAAGGGTTCCATCGTCGATCCGACGGTGCTGACCAGCACCAAGTCTGACATGAAAGTGAATTGCCAGGAAATTTTCGGTCCCGTCGTGACGGTCGAGCCCTACGAGAATTTTGATGAAGCGCTGCGCCGAATCAATAATTCCAACTACGGCCTGCAAGCCGGCTTGTTCACGCACGACGTGAAGCTGCTTTTCCAGGCGTACGACGAATTGGAAGTCGGCGCTTTGATTGCAGGCGACATTCCCTCATTCCGCATCGACCAGATGCCTTACGGCGGGGTGAAGGACTCCGGCCTCGGCCGGGAAGGACTCCGGTACGCGATCGAGGAAATGACCGAGCCGAAACTGCTGGTAATGAATCTGCGGTAGCGATGTCGGTGAAGATGCAGGTGATCTGGTCTGTTTAGGGCAGACCATTCTTCAGCAAGGTTAATTCTGGGAAATTTGTTTCACTCTTTTGGAAAAATACGCGACAACCCCGCACGAAATATTTATAATCTCCAGTTCTCATAGCTGACGCGAAAAAATCAGTGGGTATTTTATTTGCGTCATAACCATCGCGCTCCCGTAAATTGGAGATCTGCCGGGTCTCATTCGTAATTTTTGAACTTTGTAAGTAAGCATGCCGCAGATTTTTCATCGCAGCACGAACACCCTCTCCCGAGCCACGATTTTCGGCGCGGTCTTCGTGCTTGCTGCGCTCGGATGGGTGGCGATGGAGGTGCAGCGCTCGCCTTACGTCACCTATGCCGGAGTGCGCAAGCCGCAGCCTGTGCCCTTCAGCCACCAGCACCACGTATCCGGGCTCGGTATTGACTGCCGTTATTGCCACACCTCGGTTGAGACCTCAAGTTTCGCCGGCATTCCTCCCACCAAGACCTGCATGAACTGCCACTCTCAGATCTGGACTAACGCCGAGTTGCTCGAGCCGGTCCGCGCCAGCTACCGCAGCGGTCAGTCGCTGCAATGGACGCGGGTGAACCAGCTTCCTGATTTCGTCTATTTCAATCACAGCATTCATATCAATAAAGGAGTGGGTTGCAACACCTGCCACGGTCCAGTGGACCAGATGCCGATCATGTATCAGCAGGAGTCGTTGCAGATGGAGTGGTGTTTGAGTTGCCACCGCGCGCCGGAAAAGAACCTGCGTCCGCGCGATCAGGTGTTCAATATGCGCTACCAGCAGCCCACTGGCCTGAATCCGGTGGTGCTGGATGGGCAAAGTTATACAGATCAACTTGATTTAGGCGCGGCGCTGGTGAAGAAGTACAGCGTGCGCAGCGTGAAAGACATTACCAGTTGCAGCACATGCCATCGGTGAGAATGATGAGAACTTGTCATCCTGAGCGGAGTGAGAGTTCGCGAAGCGAAGTCTCGCGCAGTCGAAGGACCCCTGCAAGTCCGGCAGTGTCCCGGACCCTGCCAGGCGTTCTCACGATGCTGCTCGCGTTCACGGGAGAACTCCCTGACGCGGCAGACGAACTGCCAGCTTTGCCGGGGTCCTTCGACTCCGAAATTGCTTCGCTTCGCGGAGCAATTTCTCCGCTCAGGATGACAGTCTTGACCAATGCGATGTGGAACCAATGAAGATCGAAGAACAAGACGGCCGCCCTAAGCGCGAACAGGTTTGCCCTTCGAAGAAAGGCAAGCTCGATCTCGACACGCTGCGCTCGCAAATCAACCAGGCGAACGAGAAGGCTGGTCCGGAATACTGGCGCAGCCTCGAAGAGCTTGCCGGCAGTCCTGCGTTCCAGGAAGCGCTGCACCGCGAATTTCCCAAGGGTGCTTCCGAGTGGATTGATTCCGTTTCGCGCCGCGGGTTCCTGAAAGTGATGGGAGCGTCGATGGCGCTGGCTGGCATGACTGGCTGCGTAAAGCTGCCGTCTGAGCCTATTGTTCCCTACGTGCGCCAGCCTGAGGATGTGATTCCCGGCCGGCCGCAGTTCTACGCCACGGCGATGACGCTGGGCGGATATGCCAGCCCGCTGCTGGTCGAGAGCCATCTCGGACGTCCGACAAAGATCGAGGGCAACGATAAGCATCCGGCTTCGCTTGGGGGCACGGACATTTTTGCGCAGGCCCACATTCTCGGCCTGTACGATCCTGACCGCTCGCAGAGCGTGGTGTCGATGGGAGATCAGCAGTCCTGGCAGGCGTTTCTCACTGCGCTTCACGGGCCGCTCACCGCGCAGAAAGCGCTGCAGGGTGCGGGCATTCGCATTCTTACGCCGACCATTTCTTCGCCGACGCTGGCCGATCAACTGCGCGGCTTCCTGAAGATTTATCCGCAGGCGAAGTGGCATGTGTATGAGCCGGTCAATCGCGACAACGTGCTCGAAGGCGCGAAGCTGGCCTTTGGGCAGCCGGTCGAGACGCACTACGATTTTGAAAAGGCCGATGTAATCGTCTCGCTCGACGCCGACTTTCTGTATGCGGGTTTCCCGGGAAATGTCCGCTACATCCGCGACTTCGCCAAGCGCCGCAATCCTGATGGCAAGATGAACCGGCTGTACGTGATCGAGAGCACGCCGACGACAACCGGGGCGAAGGCGGATCATCGGCTCACGATGAAGGCAAGCGAAATCGCTAGATTGGGTGGCGCTCTATCTGAGGTCGCGATTGAGCAGACGGCCCCATCCGGTCGAGTCCGCCCGGCCGAGCCCCAGGTGCCGGAGCTGCTGCAAAAGATCGTCGCCGACCTGGCAAGGCACCAAGGAGCAAGCGTTGTTGTGGCCGGAGATCATCAGTCACCGGCGCTTCATGCCGGTGTTCACGAGGCTAACATCCGCCTCGGTAGCGTCGGCAAGACCGTTTTCTATACCGGCACGGTAGACGCGAATCCGGTCAGCCAAATGGACTCGATCGAAGACCTGGCCGCCGACATCAATGCGCGAAAAGTGGATCTGCTGGTCATTCTCGGCGGCAATCCGGTTTACGACGCGCCCGCCGATCTCGACTTCGCCAACGTCCTAAAAAACGGTAAAGTTCCAGTGCGAGTGCACCTCGGCCTTTATCAGAATGAAACAGCAGAACTTTGTCACTGGCATATCAATCAGACGCATGAACTCGAGTCCTGGGGCGATGCTCGCGCCTACGACGGAACGGCCAGCATTGTTCAACCGCTGATCGCGCCGTTCTACGGCGGCAAGAGCGCGCTGGAGTTGGTCGCGCTACTCTCAGGTCAGGCTGACGCCACCGGTTACGATCTGGTCCGCGCTTACTGGCAGAAGCAGCACTCCGGCGCGGACTTCGAAGCTTTCTGGCGCAAGTCGTTGCACGATGGATGGATCGACGGAACGGCGTTCGAGCCGAAAACGGTGGCCGTGAAAGCCCAAAGCATGCCGATTCCATCACCCGCCGACGCCAACGCGATCGAGCTCAACATCCGCCGCGACCCCACCATCTACGACGGACAATTCTCCAACAACGGCTGGCTGCAGGAATGTCCCAAGCCGATGAACAAGCTCACCTGGGACAATGCCGTCCTCATCGGTCCCGTGATGGGCGAGCGCTTGCAGATTAAGACTTGCGACGTGGTGGAACTTGAGTTGAATGGGAGAAAAGTTACCGGCCCGGTTTGGATTCAGCCCGGGGTTCCCGACAATTCCGTCACGGTGACTCTCGGCTACGGACGCACTCGCGCGGGCCGCGTCGGCACGGGGCAGGGCTTCGACGCTTATAAGGTGCGCACGTCGGCAGCGCCCTGGTTCGCGACCGGCCTGCAGATTCGCAAGACTGGCGACCGATATGTGCTGGCGTCGACGCAGGGCTACCAGTCGATGGACACGCCGGATGGCGCGCATCGTCCGCTGGTGCGCGAAACTGCGCTTGAGGAATATCGCAAGGATGCAAATTTCGCCAAGGAACAAGGCGAGGAGCCCGCGCCGGGGCTCACGCTGTACAAGCCTTATCCCTATAAAGAGGAAGAATACGCCTGGGGCATGGCGATCGATCTGAACTCGTGCGTGGGCTGCAACAACTGCATGATTGCCTGCCAGTCGGAGAACAACATTGCGGTCGTGGGCAAAGAGCAGTGCGCCATTGGGCGCCACATGCACTGGATTCGCATCGACACTTACTACCAGTATCCAGATGAAGCGGCGCGCGATCGCGATAACCCCAAAGCGTTCTTCCAACCCGTGCCGTGCCAGCAGTGCGAGAACGCTCCTTGCGAAGTGGTTTGCCCGGTGGGCGCGACCAATCACTCGACCGAAGGCCTGAACGATATGGTCTACAACCGCTGCGTGGGGACGAGGTATTGCTCGAACAACTGTCCTTATAAGGTGCGGCGGTTCAACTTTCTGCTGTTTCAGGATTGGACGACGCCGCAGTACAAGATGATGCGCAATCCCGATGTGAGCGTGCGCAGCCGCGGCGTGATGGAGAAGTGCAGCTACTGCGTGCAGCGCATCAACGAACACAAGATCGATGCTGAAACTGCGTCGGTGCGCGAAGGCAAGACAAATCAAGGTGGGAGATGAATTGCAAACTGCGTGCCAGCAGTCTTGCCCGGCGGCCGCGATTATCTTCGGCAATATCAACGATCCGAACAGCAAGGTTTCGAAGTTGAAGGCGCAGGCGCGGAATTACAGTTTGCTGGGCGAATTGAATACTCGTCCGCGGACGACGTATCTGGCGGAGGTTGGCAATCCGAATCCGGAGTTGAAGCAGGGATAGAGCCGTGGAGACTGAGATCCCTTCGCCGTGCGGCTCAGGGCAGGCTCTTGGCTGGGCCTGAACAACGGCTTCGCTCAGGATGACAGGGCCTCCCGGATCGCAGCGATAGAGAACGCAGCATGAACGAGTCCTACAAAGCGACGGTCGACACACAAGCTCCGGTGATGGAGCCGGGCCATACCTTCGCCACGGTCACGGAAAAGATCAGCGCGATTGTGCTGACGCGTCCGGCCTCGAATGGCTGGTTCGTGGGCTTCGGCATCGCGTTTCTGCTGACGATGATGATGCTGTATGCCATCGGATATCTGTTTCTGAAAGGCATCGGCATCTGGGGCGACACCATTCCGATCGGCTGGGGCTTCGCCATCGTCAACTTCGTGTGGTGGATCGGTATTGGCCACGCCGGAACGCTGATCTCGGCGATTCTCTTGCTGTTGCGGCAGTCGTGGCGCAATTCGATTAACCGTTTCGCTGAAGCCATGACTTTGTTTGCCGTGGCCTGCGCCGGAATTTTCCCGGCTATTCACGTCGGGCGTCCGTGGCTGGCTTACTGGCTGTTTCCTTATCCCAGCACCATGGGGGTGTGGCCGCAATTTCGCAGCCCGCTCATGTGGGACGTTTTCGCGGTCTCCACCTACGCGACGATTTCAGCGCTCTTCTGGTTCATCGGCCTGATTCCCGACATGGCCACGCTGCGCGATCGCGCGACGCATCCCGCGGCGAGAATTATTTATGGCATGCTCTCGATGGGCTGGCGCGGATCGGCGCGGCACTGGCATCGTTATGAAACCGCCTATCTGCTGCTCGCGGGATTAGCGACGCCGCTCGTGCTCTCGGTTCACACCGTCGTCAGCTTTGATTTTGCGATCGGCATTGTTCCGGGATGGCATACGACCATCTTCCCGCCCTACTTCGTGGCCGGAGCGATCTATTCCGGTTTCGCGATGGTGCTGATGCTGGCGATTCCGATTCGCAAAATCTATGGCCTGGAAGACTTCATCACCGAGCGCCATCTGCAGAATTCGGCGAAAGTCATGCTGGCGACTGGATTGATCGTGGCTTACGGCTACGGCATTGAGGCTTTCATGGGGTGGTACAGCGGCGACCGTTACGACGCCTTCACGCTGTGGAACCGCTTGCATGGGCCTTACGCGGTGCCTTACTGGGCTCTGCTCACCTGCAATATTTTCATTCCGCAATTGCTCTGGATCAAGAAACTGCGCACCAGTCCGGTAGCGCTGTTTCTGCTTTCGGGCGTGATTCTGGTGGGCATGTGGCTGGAGCGCTTCATCATCGTCGTAGTCAGCCTCAGCCGCGACTTCCTGACCTCATCGTGGGGCATGTACTATCCCACGCGCTGGGATTGGATGACGTACATCGGAACCATCGGCATGTTCCTGGCGGCGATGTTCCTGTTCCTGCGCCTGTTGCCGGCAATCTCGATTTTTGAGATGCGCACCCTCCTGCCAGAAGCGGAGGTGAAGGAATGAAGCGCGATCCGGTTTACGGCATTATGGCGGAGTTTGATTCTGCGACCGCGCTGGTGGAAGCGGCGCGTCGAACCCATCATGCCGGCTACATCAAGATCGACGCCTACAGCCCGTTTCCCATCGAAGGGCTCGCTGAGGAAATTGGTTTTCACCGCGACGAAGTGCCGCTGGTCGTGCTGATCGGCGGTATCGTCGGCGGCCTCACCGGTTACCTGATGCAGTGGTGGATGTCGGCGGTTGATTATCCCATCAACGTGGGCGGCAAGCCGTATCATTCCTGGCCGGCATTCATTGTGATCACGTTTGAGATGACGATTCTTTTTGCCGGGATCTCCGCCGTGTTCGGCATGCTCGCCCTGAACGGCCTGCCTATGCCTTACCATCCCGTGTTTAATGTGCCGCGTTTTTCGTCGGCTTCGAAAGACCGCTTTTTCCTGATCGTGTTCTCTTCCGATCCGAAGTACGATCCGGCCGGCACGCGCGGGTTCTTGCAAGGCCTTGAGCCGCGCTCGATTTCGGAGGTGCCCAGCTAAGATGGCTCATCTCCGCCAAATTTTCGTTGCCGGACTGTTTACGGCGATCGCTTTGCTTTCGGGCTGCCGTCTCGATATGCATGTGCAGCCGCGGGAGAATCCGTTTTCGCGCAGCGACTTTTTTGCCGACCAGCGCTCCGAACGGCCGCCGGTCGAAGGAACGGTCGCGCGGGGCGAACTGCACGAAGACACTTATTTCTATACTGGCAAGCTCGGCAACAATCCCGGCGACTACATGCCGTTTCCCGTGACCATGGAAGTTCTTGAACGCGGACGCGAACGCTACAACATTTATTGCGCTCCCTGTCATTCGGAACTCGGGGATGGCGACGGCTTCATTCCGTCGCGCGGCTTTGCGCGCAAGCCGCCCTCGTATCACATTCCGCGGCTGCAGAAGGCGCCGCTCGGCTACTTCTACGACGTGATCACGAACGGCTTCGGTATCATGCCCGATTACGCCTCGCAGATTCCGCCGCGTGACCGCTGGAACATCGTAGCCTACATTCGCGCGCTGCAGTTGAGTCAAGACGCCACGCTGGCGGACGTTCCCAAGGGGCAGACCGTGCCCTCCGAGCCGCCGAAGTTCCGCGGCCAGCCGGGCTCGGGCGCGACGCTACCTGTGATTGAAACTGAAACTGCTTCGCAAGACGAGGAAGAGAAATGAGCGCCGCGACCGCTCCACATCTCGATCTGATGGCGCCCGCGGTGGTGAAGAAAATCTCTCAGCGCTCGCTCGTGATCGGCATTGTCTTTGCCGCGATCGCTGTGGTGTTGGCACTCAAGCAGCCCGACGAGTTCTATCGCGCTTACCTGCTCGGCTTTATGTGCTGGCTGGGCCTCGCTCTGGGCTCCATGGCGATCCTCATGATCCGCCACCTCACCGGCGGCGGCTGGGGCACGGTGATTCGCCGCATCCTGGGCGCGGCAATGCGCACGCTACCGCTGCTTTTCGTGCTTTTTATTCCCATTTTCTTTGGAATGCACCGGCTCTACATCTGGGCGCAGCCTCTCAGCAATATTGAAGACAAACATCTCCGCGAGCATCTCGAACAGATCACGCAGAGTTATCTGGCGGTGAACGGCTTCATCGTGCGCGCCGTAATTTATTTCGCGATCTGGAACCTGCTCTCGTTCCTTCTCTCGAAGTGGTCGAAGCAAACCGACAAGCCCGGCGCGCCCGACAACAGCGGACGTTTCAAGGCAGTCAGCGGCCCGGGCCTGATTCTGTATGGCTTTACCATCTCGTTCGCCGCTATCGACTGGATCATGTCGCTCGATCCCAGTTGGATATCGACCATTTTTGGCTTGCTGATCCTCATCGGCGAAGTGCTCTCCGCCATGTGTTTCGCCGTGGTGGTCGAGCGCATTCTTTTCAACTACAAGCCCATGTCGGAGATGTTGAAGCCCGACTTCGTCCACGACCACGGCAAGTGGATGCTGGCTTTCCTCATGGTCTGGGCTTATTTCTCCTTCTCGCAGTGGCTGATTATCTGGGCCGGCAACCTGCCTTCTGAAATCACTTTCTACCTCCGACGCATCAACGGCGGCTGGGGCTGGATTGGGCTGTTCCTCGCGGTATTCGGGTTCGCGGTGCCGTTCGCGATGCTGCTTTCTCGCCCGTTCAAGCGGAACATTCGCCATCTGGTATGGCTCGCGGTCTGGCTGCTGCTGATTCGTTATCTCGATCTGCTCTGGATCATCGAACCGAATTTTTCGAAGACGATCGCTTTGACTCTGGCTGACGTAGTTGTGCCGATCGCCATCGGAGGAATCTGGCTTTGGTATTTTTTCCGCAACCTGGGGTCGCTGCCGCTTTTGCCGGCCTATGACACCGATGCCCATGAAGTGCTGCAACCGGCGCATGAGATGCATGTGTAAATGGATATGACCGACGAGACCAAACACGAGAACGGGGCCGGCCACGGCGGCTTCGAGCACCAGGACCTGCAACCCTCCGGCGTTCTTTATTTTCTCCTCGGACTGGGCGTGGCGCTACTGCTCTGCATTCTCGGGATCAGGGGTCTCTTCGTGGTTCTCGATCATCGCGCAAAGGCCGAGCAGCCCCCAGTAAACCCGCTGGCCACGAACGTTCCAACGGACACGCGACACATCCCTCGAGGGTATCCGCAGAGCGTCTTCCCCAGCCCGAAGCTGGAGGAAAACGAGCGCGGCCAACTGAATAGGATTCTTTTACAGGAAGAAAACACTCTGTACAGCTACGGCTGGATCGATGAAAAAGCCGGCACCGTCCGCATTCCCATCGAACGAGCCATGGATTTAATTGCCCAGCGCGGGCTGCCCGTGCGTCCGCCTGGCGCCGTCGGCGAAACCGCTCCCACTGGATTGAACTCAAACAAGACCGGAACCACCGCCAAGGGTAAAAAGAAGTGAGCTGTGAAGTGAGCCTGAAAAAGAACAATTCGATTTCCGCCGCACGAGTTTTTTTTGTGCTGACGTTTCTGGCGTCTTCCGCATGGGGCCAGATGAATAACGGCGTAATGTCTCCCCCGGCGAACACACTGCCTCCAAAGCTTGAGAACGTCGGCATTGAGCAACATCTGAATGCGCAGGTGCCGCCCGATCTCAACTTCCGCGACGAAACCGGCCAGACCGTGAAGCTGGGAGACTATTTCGGCCGCAAGCCGCTGATCCTCAACCTGGTTTATTTCAATTGCACCATGCTGTGTGGCGAGGAACTGGCCGGGCTGGCGAGCGCCATGCGGCTGATCAAGTTCGACGTGGGCAATGAATTCGACGTGGTCACCGTGAGTTTCGATCCGCGCGAGACGCCTGAGATGGCCGCTGCCAAGAAGAAAGATTACGTCGGACGCTACGGCCGCGCCAACGCCGCCGCTGGCTGGCATTTTCTTACCGGCCCGCCGGATTCGATCAACGCGCTCACTAAAGCTGTCGGCTTTCAGTATCAATACGACCCCAAGACCAATCAGTACGCGCACGCCACGGCCATCATGGTGCTGACGCCGCAAGGCCGCATCTCGCGCTACTTCTACGGCGTGGATTTTCCGCCGAAAGATTTGCGAATGGGATTGGTGGAGGCTTCGCAAGAGAAGATTGGCAACGCCGTGGATGCGGTGTTGCTTTTTTGCTACCACTACAATCCTGAGACCGGAAAATATGGCGCGATGGTGGCTAACATTTTGCGGCTGGCCGCGGCCGCCACGATTCTGATCCTGGGCACGCTCTTTTTTGTTCTGTGGCGGCTGGATCGTTCGGTAAGCAGAAGGACCGCGACGAAGACGAAGACAGGCTATGCTCAATAATTTTCCGTTATGGCCGGAGCAGGCATCCACGATGGCGAGCCGCGTGGATGCGCTCTACATTTTTCTGCTCATCGTCACCGGGATGATGACCCTGCTTATCTTCGTCTGCCTGGTCTACTTTGCGGCGCGCTTCCGCCACCGGCCTGGCGTTCGCGCCGAACAAATCGAAGGCTCGACGCCGCTCGAAATCACCTGGAGCGTGATCCCGTTCGTCATCTTCATGGTTATTTTTGCCTGGGGAGCGGTCGTGTATTTCAAAGAGCGCACGCCTCCCTCTGACGCGACAGAAGTTTATGTTGTGGCAAAACAATGGATGTGGAAACTCGAACACGCGGAAGGCCAGCGCGAAATCAACGAACTGCACGTCCCCGTAGGACGCGATGTGAAACTGATCATGACCTCGCAGGATGTGATTCACAGTTTCTACATACCGGCGTTCCGCATCAAGCAGGACGTGCTGCCTGGCCGCTACACCGTGGAATGGTTCCGGGCCACTAAGCCCGGCACTTATCACCTGTTCTGCGCCGAGTATTGCGGAACCCAGCACTCCGGCATGGTTGGCGACATTGTGGTCATGGAGCCGGCGCAATACGAAGCGTGGATGAATGGGGGCTCGACCGGGCCGCTCTCGGCGACGGGCGAGAAAATTTTCGCCGAGCTGGGCTGCTCTACCTGCCACCGCTCTGATGTGCAGGGGCGCGGCCCGAATCTGCGCGGAGTTTTTGGCAAGCCGGTGCAGCTCGAAGACGGGCGCATCGTTACTGCCGATGAAAATTATGTTCGCGAATGCATCCTTAACCCCGGCGCGAAGCGGGTCAAGGGATTCCAGCCGATCATGCCTACGTTTCAAGGATTGGTGAGTGAAGAACAGGTCAACGCCCTGGTCGCCTACATCAAGTCGATCTCGGCAGCGAAGGGTGAGGCGGCGAAGACCAGCGCCAGCGCGGCCGCGCCCGCAGTCCCGGGAAACACCCAACCGAATGGAAGTCAGGTGCAATAAGATGCCAACTCCGATGCCTCAACCCGAGCGCGAGAATTATCTGAACAAAGAGTACGGCGTGTGGTCCTGGCTGCTTACGACCGACCACAAACGCATCGCGCTTCTCTATCTCGTCTCCATTACGTTCTTCTTCTTTATCGGAGGCTTTTTCGCGCTGCTCATCCGCCTCGAGTTGCTTACTCCCGCGGGTGATCTGGTGCAGGCCGATACCTACAACAAGCTTTTCACCATGCACGGCATGGTGATGATTTTCTTCTTCCTGATTCCTTCGATCCCGGCCGTGCTTGGAAACTTTCTCGTGCCCATGATGATTGGGGCCAAGGATCTGGCTTTCCCCCGAATCAACCTGCTGAGCTGGTATCTCTACATCATCGGCGGCGTGATGATGCTGCATTGCATGCTGACCGGTGGCGTCGATACGGGTTGGACCTTCTACGCGCCCTTCAGCACAAACTTTACCAACACGAAAATCGTTGAAGCGGGTCTTGCCATCTTCGTCGCTGGATTCTCTTCCATCCTCACCGGCCTGAATTTCGTTGTGACCATACATCGCATGCGCGCGCCCGGGATGACCTGGTCGCGTCTACCCCTGTTTATCTGGGCGCACTACGCTACCAGCATCATTCAGCTCCTCGGCACGCCAGTCGTCGCCGTCACCATCGTGCTAGTCGCGGCCGAACGCGCGTTGCATCTTGGCATCTTCGATCCTAAACTCGGCGGCGATCCTCTTCTCTTCCAGCATCTGTTCTGGTTCTATTCCCATCCCGCTGTCTACATCATGATTTTGCCGTCGATGGGAGTCGTCACCGAAATCATTGCCTGCTTCGCGCGCAAGCGCATCTTCGGGTATAGCTTCGTGGCTTTTTCGTCGATTGCGATTGCTGTGTTCGGTTTTCTGGTCTGGGCGCACCATATGTTTGTGGCGGGAATGTCGGTCTATGCTGCGCTGGTATTTTCTTTGCTGAGCTACGCGGTCGCGGTTCCGTCGGCCATCAAAGTTTTCAACTGGACGGCCACGCTTTACAAAGGCTCTATCCACTACGATGCGCCCATGCTGTACGCGTTCGGATTCCTCGGACTTTTCACCATCGGCGGCCTCACGGGACTGTTCCTGGCGGCGCTCGGCATCAACGTCCACGTGACTGACACCTACTTCGTTGTCGCCCACTTCCACTACATCATGGTCGGAGGCGCGGTGATGGGTTATCTCGGCGGGATGCATTTCTGGTGGCCGAAGATTTCCGGCAAGTTGTATCCCGAAGGCTGGGCGCGTCTGGCGGCGCTGATCGTCTTCATCGGATTCAATCTCACATTTTTCCCGCAGTTCCTGCTCGGCTACATGGGCATGCCGCGTCGCTATTACGATTACAGCCACATGCCCGAGTTTCAGGTGTTGAACGTGTTGTCGACCGCGGGAGCCACGGTGCTCGGCGTTGGATATTTGCTGCCTATGATTTATTTCCTGTGGTCGATGCGCTACGGCAAGCCGGCGCCCGACAATCCGTGGAACGCGGCTGGACTCGAGTGGAAAACGCCGTCCCCGCCACCGACATTCAACTTCGAGGAAGAGCCGGTCGTGACCTGGGAGGCTTACAACTACGACGAACTGGATGCACCCCACGACGACGCACCTCACAAAGAGGAGGTTCCCGTTGCCCGATAGTTCCACGGCCGCTGGCGTTCATGGAGACGCGCACAGCGAAGCGTATAACCCGGCACTCTTGCACCACTTCGCCGAGCCGCAGCAACAGCGCGATGCCGCCAGCCTGGGCATGTGGGTCTTCCTCGCCACCGAAGTCATGTTCTTCGGCGGCTTGTTCTGTGCTTACCTGGTCTACCGTCGCTTATATTTCGGAGACTTCGCCGCCGCCAGCAAAACCATCAGCATGGGCTACGGCGCAACCAATACCGCGGTACTGATCTGCAGCAGCTTGACCGTGGTTCTCGCCGTCTGGGCCGCGCAGACCGCGCGCCGCACGCTGCTGATTGGCAGTCTCATCATCACCATGCTGCTCGGCCTTGTTTTTCTCGGTATCAAAGGCATCGAGTACGCAGAAAAATTTGAGGAGCATCACGTTCCGGGCGCATCTTTCAGTTTCGATCATGTGCCGATCCCCGGACATCCCGGCCAGTACGCCGATCCGCACCACGCGCAGCTATTCTTCTCGCTCTATTTCGTGATGACGGGCCTGCACGCGCTGCACATGATCATCGGCCTGGGAATTTTTTCCTGGCTTTTAACCATGGCATGGAAGGGGCGCTTCACCCCCGAGTGGCACACTCCAGTCGAGATCGGCGGGCTCTACTGGCACTTCGTCGACATCATCTGGATTTATCTGTTCCCGTTGCTTTACCTGATCGACCGGCACCCGTGAGGCTTGCATGTCTGAACACGCATCAGCAAAATCGCCCTTGAAAGGTTACATCGCGGTCTGGCTCGCCCTGCTGGCCGGCACCGGACTCACGGTTTACGCCGCGACCCTGGATCTGGCTCCTTATAACGCCGCGGTTGCCCTCGGCATCGCTACCATCAAAGCCACGCTGGTGGCACTCTTCTTTATGCACGTCTGGCATGCAAGTGAAAAGCTGACCAAGCTGGTCGTGATCTCAGCGTTATTCTTCCTGCTCCTGTTGCTGGGACTCACTATGACCGACTACGCCACCCGGCTGTGGAGCTAGGTTTTTCGTGAGCGCCGCCGTCCCGGCGGCGCTCCGTCCGATCTGCGGTATACTCGCGCCAAACCCAAACTCGCCGCCGCCCATGCCAGACCAATTCGTAGAACTCGCGCCAGCCAGGACCGCATCCATTGACGCCTCAGGTCTAGCCGAGGCCCTGCGCGTACAGATCAACGGTGAAGTCCGCTTCGACCGAGGCACCCGCGCTCTCTACGCGACCGACGGCTCCAACTACCGCCAGGTTCCGATCGGCGTCGTGCTCCCGCGCGATAACGAAGATGTCGAAGCCACGGTCGCGATCTGCCGCCAGTTCGGCGCGCCGCTGCTCTGCCGTGGCGCTGGCACATCTCTGGCCGGACAATGCTGCAACGTCGCCGTCATCCTCGATTTTTCCAAATACATGTCGAGGATTCTCGAAGTCGATCCTGCCCGCCGCATCGCCCGCGTACAGCCCGGAGCCGTGCTCGACCGTCTGCGCGCCGCCGCCGAAAAGCACCACCTCACCTTCGGGCCTGACCCCGCCACGCACGGCCGCTGCACTCTCGGCGGCATGATCGGCAACAACTCCTGCGGCGTGCACTCGGTGATGGCCGGCAAGACCGATGACAACATCGAGGCTCTGGAAATCCTCACCTACGACGGCCTCCGCATGAAGGTTGGCGCGACATCCAACGAAGAGCTCGGTCGCATCCGCGAAACGGGCGGCAACCGCGGAGAAATCTACTCTAGACTGCAGAGTATCGCCGCTACCTACGGCGATCTCGTCCGCCAGCGTTTTCCCAAAATTCCGCGCCGCGTCTCCGGCTACAACTTGAATTTTCTCCTCCCCGAGAACGGATTCCACGTGGCCCGCGCCCTGGTCGGGTCCGAAGGCACCTGCGTGACGGTTCTCGAAGCGACTTGCCGCCTGGTCGAGAGCCCGCCGGAGCGCGTGCTGCTCGTCGTCGCTTATCCCGACATTTATCAGTGCGCCGATCACGTGCCCGAGATCATGACGCACAAGCCCATCGGCCTCGAAGGCTTCGACGATCTTCTGGTCGGCTACACGCGAATGAAAGGGATCAACTCCGAAGGCCTCGCGCTTCTGCCCGAAGGCGGGGGATGGCTGATGGTGGAGTTCGGCGGCGAAACTGCGCGAGAAGCCGAATCGCGGGCCCGTGGCCTGATGCAGGCTCTCTCTCAAAGCTCTCATCCGCCGAACCTGTCCCTCTACACCAAGAAGCAGCAAGTCAAACGGGTGTGGGAAGTTCGCGAATCGGCTCTGGGAGCGACTTCGCACGTGGCCGGCGAGGCCATGAGTTGGGAAGGCTGGGAAGACGCCGCGGTCGCGCCCGAAAAACTTGGCGGCTATCTTCGCGATCTGCGCAAGATGTTCGCCGCCTACGGCTACAAAGGCTCGCTGTACGGCCACTTCGGCCACGGCTGTGTGCACACCCGCATCAATTTCGATCTGCAATCGAAAGATGGCATTGCCAAGTTCCGGAAGTTTATGGAAGAAGCCGCTGATCTCGTCGTCGGCTACGGCGGGTCCATCTCCGGCGAGCACGGCGACGGCCAGGCTCGCGGCGAACTGTTGCCGAAAATGTTTGGCCCCGAACTCGTCCAGGCTTTTCGCGACTTCAAGTCGATCTGGGATCCTGAATGGAAGATGAACCCCGGCAAGCTGATCGACCCTTATAAGCTGGACGAAAACCTCCGCCTCGGCGCAGACTACGCTCCGTGGGAACCGAAGACGAACTTCAAATTCCTCGCCGACCACGGCAGCCTCGCCCAAGCCACTCTGCGCTGCGTAGGCGTAGGCAAGTGCCGCCACGATGAAGGCGGAGTGATGTGCCCCAGCTACCGCGCCACGCGCGAAGAAGAACACTCCACCCGCGGCCGCGCTCACCTGCTTTGGGAGATGACGCAAGGCCAGGGTCGAGAGGATGGGGTCATTCGCGACGGCTGGCGCAGCGAAGAGGTGAAACAGTCGCTCGATCTCTGCCTGGCCTGCAAGGGATGCAAAACCGAATGTCCGGTAGGCGTGGATGTGGCCACCTATAAAGCTGAGTTCCTTTCCCATTACTACGAAGGCCGCACGCGTCCGCGCAGCGCCTACGCCTTCGGCAACATCGATCTCTGGGCACGCCTCGCGTCGAACGCCCCCGGCCTGGCCAATTTGACCACGCAACTCCCGTTCCTGCGCGATCTTTCAAAGGCAGTCGCCGGGATTCCAAAAGAGCGCGCGATTCCCGCCTTCGCCCCGGAAGCTTTCAAGACTTGGTTTTTCGACCGCCGTAACGTATCGCCGCGAAATGCCGATGCCCAGCCAGTCTTCCTCTGGCCCGACACATTCAACAACTATTTTCACCCCGGCACCGCGAAGGCTGCCGCCGAAGTGCTAGAAGCCGCCGGCTTTCGGGTCGTCGTCCCCGAAGCCAACCTCTGTTGCGGACGACCGCTCTACGACCACGGCATGCTCGACCGCGCCCAGGCGCTTCTGCTCCAGATCCTCGACGAACTGTCCCCTGAAATTGAAGCCGGAATCCCTATCGTCGGCCTGGAACCCAGTTGCATAGCCGTGTTCCGTGACGAACTCTTAAATCTGTTTCCCCACGACGAACGCGCCCAAGCCTTATCCCGGCAGACCTTCTTGCTCAGCGAATTCCTCGAAACCCACGCCAAGGATTTCCCCTTCCCCCGGTTCGACCGCAAAGCGCTCCTCCATGGTCACTGCCACCACAAATCCTTGATGAAGATGACGGCGGAGGAATCAGTCCTGCACCGCCTGGGCATCGACTTCCAGAGCCCCGCTCCGGGCTGCTGCGGCATGGCCGGCTCTTTCGGCTTTGAGCCCGACAAGTACGAGTTGTCTATCGCGGTCGGGGAACTCGAACTCCTCCCCGCCGTCCGCCGGGCACCTGCCGACTGGCTGATTATCGCCGACGGCTTCAGTTGCCGCGAGCAGATCGCCCAGGGAACGCCGCGCCGTGCCTTGCACCTGGCCGAAGTCCTGCAAATGGCGCTCACCACAGCCGTCGACCCCGGCATGCCCGACTCCCGCCCTTACCCTGAATCAGCCCGCGCCCGGCAGCACGAAGCCGAGGTCCTGCAATCCATGAAGCACGCCGGTCTCGGTTTAGCCGCCCTGGCGGCAGGCGGCGCTCTGTTATGGGAATTATCCAGAAGGCGCTGATTCTACAGCCTTTAGCTATGTTTTATAGCTCAATGCTAAGCCCCACCCCTCGCCAGATCGCCCGAGTTCTGGGACAATAAGACGTTCGCCCGCTCCTCCAAAGGAGCCTTAGACAAAACACCACGGCGAGCCGACTCTAAGTCCGATCTCAGTCAGGAAGTCATGGAACCCGAAGTAGAAGTCATGGAGCCCACAGTCCTAAGTGGCGAACTCTCAGGCACCCACGTCATGGACCGTGAAACCATCATCACCGCCCCGGTTGTAGGCAAAGTTCCCGCCGAGGCCCTGCCGACTCTGGTTTCGACAAAGCCGGCCGACGCGCCCTTGTCCGGCTCCGTGCTCGTTCTGATCCAGTTCGACGTTTGCGAGGAGATCCGCCTCGACCAGCTGCGCCAGATCCTGGGTGCCCGCACCGCCGATGCCAGCTTCAAGCATCTCGCTCCCGGATATGTCCGCTACCAGCGCCCCCCGGTCGAAGAAGTCCTCGAACCGCTGATTCTCGAAAGTGGCGAACGCCTACAGGGCGACATCAAGTATTTTGATTATGGAGTGGTCAGCGTGGTCTTCGAGCTGCCCTTCTCCGGCGACTGGGACAAGCTGGTGCAACTTTCCAGCCGCTGGGTTTGGGACACGAACTTCGAGAGCCTCGCCACCCGCATCGTGAGGCAGAAGCTCGAGCGGGCCGCGCCGGCGCTGGTCAAGCCCTACACCTCGGAGTGGCTGCAGGAAGACTATTTCATATTCCACCTGCGCGAGATTGCCGGCTCGCCCTCAGCCACGGATATCCTCGCTTCGGAAGGCGCCCGCATTGCTCAGGTGGTGCGTGGCGAGAGCCAGCCGCTCTCCGACGGCGAGCGCCAGGAAATCCTGCAATCGCGCATTTCCTACTATCCCAACGATCTTGCCGTGATTGGCTGGAATGCAGCTTTCATCTACGACACTGCCGCCGGAGCCGAAACGGCGATCCAACTTTTGCAGTATGCCAACTCCCAGTTGCTCGAGTTCCGCCACTACGACGAACTGCTCACCAAGCAGCTCGAACAGGTCTATGCCTTCCTCGACCGCGGAGGCCGCGGCCTCTGGTCGCGCTGGCGTACGGCCAAGGCCGCCTCGAAGCTCCACACCGTCCTGCTCGACGTGGGCGAGTTGACCGAGCGCGCCGACAACGCCATCAAATTCCTGAGCGACATGTTTTCCGCGCGCCTCTACAAGCTCGCGGCGTTAAAAGTCGGCGTCCCGGATTACAAAGATCTGGTCCAGCAAAAGCTGCAAACCGCTGAAGAGCTCTACCGCTTCATGGTTGAAGAATTCAACCAAAGCCGCGCTTTCGTTCTGGAATTAATGGTGGTCGTAATCCTGATCATCGAACTCGTCTACTTCTTCCGCGGCAAACCCATTTAAGTCGTCATTCCGAGGAGCGAAGCGACGAGGAGTCGGATGTCTGCCGGCGCCACCTTCCCCGTGTGGGCAAGGGCACGAGTTCAGTCGCGCCGCTAGCCCCTGTTATCCTTGAGCGAGGTCGGAAAGATCCCGCACTGCATGCGAGGACTGAAAGACAAACGAATCCTGATCACCGGAGGTGCCAGTGGAATCGGCGCCGCCACCGCCGCACGTTTTCTCGAAGAAGGCTCCCAAGTCTGCATCCTCGACCGCGACTCGGCGGCATGCGCTACGCTTCGTCATCAGCTGCCCGCCATCTCCGAGGCCATCATCGCCGACGTCACCGACCTGATGCAGGTAGAAGCCGCATTCGCCGAAGCGGTCCGCGCCATGGGCGGCGTCGATGTCCTCATCAACAACGCCGGCATCAGCGTCCGCCGCAGTTTCCTCGAAATCACGCCTGAAGAATGGGACCGGGTTATCGCGGTAAATCTCACCGGCGTCTTCTATGTGGCGCAAACCGCCGCGCGCCACATGTGGGAACGTTTCGCTGCAGAGCGCGGCAGCGGAGTGATCCTGCAAACCGCCTCCACGAATGGAATCATGGGCTATCCCTACTACGCCGGCTACAACGCCACCAAAGCCGGAGTGATCGAGTTGACCCGCTCCATGGCGCTCGAACTAGCGCCAAGAGTTCGCGTGTGCGCCGTAGCTCCCGGATACGTCCTCACGCCTATGCAGCGCGCCGAGTACACCGACGCCATGCTCGAAGAAGTAAACCGCAAAATTCCCCTCCGCCGCCACGCCGCCCCGGAAGAGATTGCAGCCCTGTTCGCCTTTCTGGCCTCCGATGACGCCGCCTACGCTACCGGCCACGTCTACACCATAGATGGCGGCGAAACCGCCGGCGGCCTCGCCAGCCGCTAAGGGTTTGCAGCTCCCGCATGTGAGGAAATCAATATGGGGACGGCCGCCTCGGCCGTCCCAGCCAAGCGCAGCGAGGCGCAGGCAGCGCCCAATCCTTCTTGTAAGCGAAGTTTTACCCACGCGCGAACCTGCTCGCCAGCCGCGCCAACCGCACTACCCGATAGAGAGGAGACAAGGCTCCCGGCAACCGCACAACTTCCCACTCCCCAGGCCCAGGAGTGAAAGTCAAGCGCGCAAGAAATCGCATTCGATCCGTCCGCCGTTCACGAAGCCGCATCATCAGCCGAAAATAGGATGTGTTCCCCGTGTCGTAGGAAACTCCAGCCGCCACAGCCGGCGCAATCTCATCCGTCAAACCCCGCGCAGCCTGATCCGCAAGCACTTCGCTCTCGATCGCCGCCGGAATCGCAGTTTCCAAAAATCGATTTGCCAATAACAGCGTGACGCGCAGTATCCGCTCGATCCCCAATTCCCGGGTTCGAACCTGCACCCGATCCCAATCCAGGTTCTCCCGCTTCAAAATCTGCGCGATGTCGCGCAGCCAGATCACCCGTCCCCAAATGTGTTTCGCCGCATGCACCGACAACACCAGCAACAGATCTTCCGGAGAAGGCGTTTTCACCGCTCGGCCCGCCACCGTTACGCTCACCGCCCGCTCAAACAATCCATCCATATCGAAGTCGACGGCATAGAACCGCGGCTGCAGCGCCCACTGCAGTTCCAGCAGGTTCGGCCCGGCCGGGCTGTCGAAAGTCCACTCATAGCCAGCAGCGATGTAATCCTCCAACAGCTCCTCCGGAATGACCAGCCGCGTCGTATATTCCAGATCCCGCAGCGCGCTCTTGATGCGCCTCACATCGCGCTTGCGCACAAACAGGTCCATGTCGCCCGATTGCCGCAGAGCCATGTCGCCATAGTAAACCTCCGACATGACGACACCCTTGTAAGGAACGGCGTCGACACCGAGCCCATCGAGCCGGTCCACGATGCGCATTAATTCTCGCGCTAGAAAAAGAGACTTATAGATGTTCCTCTCATAGCGCTGGCGAAGCGATGCCAGCGTCGAGGCAGGAACCATGTCTGCCAAACGCAGGAGGTTCTGATACAGCAGCGAAGACGTGCCGTGATTGTCCACCAGCCGCAACACCATCTCCCAGTCGACTGGTTTCTCCAGCAAGCGTCGGATGCGGCCGAGTTCGCTTTCTCCGGGATCGGAAGAGCTTGCGGCCAGCAGAAGATCCCACTCGGGGGCAACCGAAGTAGTTGAAGCATTGCTCACGGATGTCGAGCCATCTTAACAGGGCAACGCAGCGCCCCTGTACTTTCGAAAACGCTCATGTGGGGATAGTCGCCTTCGGCCTGGCCCGGTCGAGCGCAGCTCGTATGCCTCTTTCGCCAGCGTCGGGGAACTGAGACACTACCCAAAACGGCAACGCTTCACGTAAGGCACCGCCGCTGGTTACTTCCGTCACCTTCACTGGCTCTTTATTAGGCCTCGACCCAGCCCCAGTTCTGTCAAACTAAGCTGTAGGAAACATTCCAAGAACAGGACCGATTAAGCATTACAGATGGAAATACTCACACCCAAGACGACCCGACGAAGCACCCGAGTGCGGGTGGAAATTCCCATCACCGTGACCAGCCTGGACCGGAAACATGTGTTCGCTGCCGAGTGCGTGGCCTTGGTAGTGAGCGCGCAGGGCTGCGGATTCCGCACCCCGCAAGCCTTGCCGCTGGAAACTCCTGTTCTGCTGAGTAATCTTCCCGGCGGTGGAAGCGCTTCCGGCCGCGTGGCCAATTGCCTGCCGCTGGGCAGCGATGGAAGGCAATTTCTTATCGGAGTGTCGCTGTACAACTCCGCCGGAAATATGTGGGGAATCGCCGACCCGCCGGCGGATTGGAATTGTGCCGCAGCGGGCAGCGCCGCGTCAGGCAGTCAAGGCAAGGCCGCGGCCGCCAGCAAGAACGTCTGGCCCTACAATATCTTCTCCGGACAGCGCGAGGCCCATCTCAGCAGAAAATAGTGGAGATTTCTTCCAGCCACTGACCACTAACCACTGGCCACTGATTTCTGGTTCTTTCGTAACCTCGTCCTGATGGTTGCAAAGTGCCATACTCTAGCCACGATGTCCGAGACTCCAGAATCGGTCGCGCAGGCCTCACCGTCCGTAGACTTTTCCGTCGGCAAGGATCGCCCATTTCGTGTCAAGTTGCGCGGCTCCGTTCTGTCGCTCATCCGCCTGCCCAACCGGCGTCAGGTACGAGGCAAAGTGCATCAGCTTTCCACCACCGGCGGTCTGATGCATTTAGAAAAGCCTCTCGACGAAAAGCTGCGCGTGGAAGTCATCTTCCACCTCGGCGAGACCACCGTCCGCGAAAAGGCTGAGATGATGTTCCCCATGTGGGCCACGCAAGGCTGGCTCCAGCCCTTCCGTTTCATCGATCTGCCCGAGGTTTCCAAAAAGGCTCTCGAAGCGAATCTCCTGTCCTTCGTTCAGCGCCTGCAAGATCCGAATTCCTAAGTCACAACCAATCAACCCGCCAGTGTTGAAGCGCTCCTTCTGCCACGCTTTCGACTCAAACAAAAACCGGCCGCGCCTTTTGAATCTGTTTGTCATCACCGTGGAACAAGTTTGTACAATCATTGTGGGAAGGCCCAAACGCTATGGCATCTCGCAACGTTGTCTTCTGGGAAGTCGACACCCAGGCGGACTTCATGCTCCCCGCCGGCAAGTTCTACGTGCCCGGCGCCGAACGCCTGCTCCCGAATATTCGCCGGCTCACCGACGCCGCCCGCCAGGGCCGCGTCTTCCTGGTCTCACACGGTTGCTTCCACACCCAGAACGATCCCGAATTCAAGACTTTCCCGCCGCACTGCATCCAGGGCACAGCCGGATCAGCGTACGTTCCGGAAGCGCTGACGGGGAAAGTCGTGACCGTGGCGAACGAGCCCACAGCCGCTTTGCCCGCGGATCTCGCGCAATATCAGCAGATCCTCCTCGAAAAACAAACACTCGACATTTTCGAATCCCGGCATGCCGACGAGCTCGTTAAGCGATTAGGAAAAAACATCGAGTTCGTCGTCTTCGGCGTGGTCACGGAATACTGCGTTCGCTTCGCTGCCAAGGGATTACTCGAGCGTGGTCGCAGCGTCTCCGTAGTCAAGGACGCAATCGAAACCCTGAAAGCCGAAGACGGAGCCCGCACCGTAGCCGAGCTGCGAGCTCTCGGAGCAAAATTTATCACCACGGATGAGGCGCTGGCACTACTCGACAGGCAGAACTAGGGAAATCGCACATCCAAACTGTAAATCTCCTGCGTACTTCGATCCCGCATCAGCAGCGGCGAGTCATCGGGCGTCAGTCCCACCCAGAACTCCCACGGATCGAACCCGCGCGGAATTTCCTTCAGGTTGATCAATCGCTCCATCTTGCCATCGGCCAGACTCACGCGCACCACGTCGTCGCTTTCGTCCGAATAGTCTTCAGCATAAATAGACTTGCCATCGTGGGACCAGCTCTCGAAGCCGAAGCGCGATACGGCCAGCGGCGTCCACTTTTTTTTCTCCACGTCATAAATCATCAGCTTCGTCGAATCCGCAGACAGCGCCGCCACGTAGCGTCCATCCGGCGAACAGCGCGGGCTGAAAAGATTTTCCGAGCCCGGCAGGTCTGAAACCTGCGAGGTCTTCGAGTCAACCATGTGAATATTGGGACCGGTTGCATTCCCATATTCGAGCCATGGGATTCCTGCATACACAATCGCATTCCCGCCAGGCATCCACGTCGGATCGCCTTGATTATGGTCTGCCGGAATCAACTCACGAGGCGCGCCCCCCTCGGCCGGAATCGTAAATATCTTCCACGGCTTTCCCGGGCGAGACGCCATAAATACGATCTGCGTCCCATCGGGAGACCACCGTGGTATATGCACCTGCATCGGCGGATATGTTAACTGCGTCCGCGAACTTCCATCCAGTTTGCTTCGCCATAAAGTAAGCTCCGGATGTTCAACGTAGGTAATCCACTCGCCGTTGGGTTGGATATCGGCCTCACCCGCCGACACGCCCGGAAGGTAAATCGAGAACTGCTGCGACTTGGCTGCCAGACGCACCAAATCGAAGCGCCGCTGCTCACCGATTACGAACAGGCTCTTTCCATCCGGGCTCGGCGTAGGATTGCTGAACATAAGCGGCCCTACGGTGAGTTGCGTCGGCTCAGCGCTGGCCTTGCGAAACCATGATCTGCCAAACCAGGGCTCGCCGAACCAGGACTCGCCCTCGCGCAGGGCCCAGATGTTCTGGGCGTGGTCGCGCGTCGATTGAAACAGAAAATATTCACCATTCGGCGTCCAGGCTCCGTCAAACTCTTCTGCCGGCTTGTTCCACCCCGGCAACACCGGGTGCAAACCCTTCCCGTCCGGCGAAACCTCCCACAAGGAAGACGCGCGCTGGTTGGGATCGTGAATGGTGAAGCGCAGGCGGCGGCCGTCAGGGGAAAATCGCGGCGCAAACGGAACTCCCTCCACCGTAATAATTTCCCGCGAGTCGCTTCCGTCCGCATTGCAGGTGTACAAACTCAATTTCCTCGCGTAGACGATGCGCTGCCCGCCCGGCGCCCACGCCGCCGCATGTGCCAGGATGTTCCCCACCTGTCGCAGCGATCCCGCCGGCACCGGCAGCACCCAAACCGGCCATTCCGTGTCCGTGCCCTCAGCCACCCCTTTCACCAGCAATTCGGAACGGCCCGGATAGAAATCATAGACGTCAGCGCTTGCCAGCGGGATCGGCACCGGCGCGGTTTCTCCTCCCGCGGTCGAAACCTGCATCAGCACCGAGTGCCCGTTCAGATGTTCAGAAAAGTACAGGCGGGTGCCGTCAGTGACCAGAGATCGCTTTGAAGTTCCATCATTGGTAAGCTGCAGCGCCGAAGTCACAACCGGCGGTGGCACTGGCGATCTCAAGAAAACTAGCACCCCAACCAATGCCACGACGGCAACCACACCTGCCACCACCCACTTCGTCCGCGCCTTGGGTTGCGGGTGAACGCTATGCAGAGCCGTCGCGAACAACGCCCGGATTCTCTCTTTCGAATCGGGCGTGGCCGGTCTCACCGTCGATCCGCTACTCGAACCCGGGCTCGATTCCAATTCCCGCCGCAGCCGCTGAAAATCAACCCGCATCTCAGCCGCGCTCTGATAACGGTGTGCCGGATCTTTTTCCAGCGCCTTCCTGACGATCCGCTCCAGTTCCGCAGGCGTGGCAGAATCAAAGCGCAGCGGCCACTCCGGCACGGCGTGAATCAGAGAATCAAAAAACGCCGCCGAAGTCTGTCCCTGGAAAGGCAGCACTCCCGTCGCCATCTCATACAGCACCACGCCAAAAGAGAACAAATCAGTGCGCGAGTCGAGCGGCCGCCCCAACGCCTGCTCCGGCGACATGTAAGGAACCGTGCCCAGCGCTGATCCGGGGCGAGTCAGGTCCTCGGGCGAATGTGTGACTCCTCCGAAAGTGCCGCCGCTCAGCTGCGCTGAGTCGTCCACCGTTAGTTTCGCCAGGCCGAAGTCCAGAATCTTCGCGTTCCCGCGCTTGGTAACAAAAATGTTTGACGGATTAATATCGCGATGAATAATGCCGTGAGTGTGAGCCGCATCGAGTGCATCGGCAATCTCGATGGCCAGCGCCAACAGCGTTCCCATCTCTACCGGACGCCCCGCTATGCGATGTTTCAACGGCAGCCCGTCCAGAAACTCCATGGCGATGAAGGCTTCGCCCTGCTGCCCGCCAATGTCGTAAACCGTGCAAATGTTAGGGTGATTCAGTGCGGACGCAGCCTGCGCTTCGAGTTGAAAACGGGCCAGGGATTGGGGGTTTCGCGCAACATCTTCGGGCAGAAATTTAAGCGCGACAAAACGATGCAGCCGTGTATCTTCCGCCTTGTACACGACGCCCATCCCGCCGCCGCCGAGCATTTCCACAATCCGATAATGCGAGATGGTCCGTCCGATCACGTAGCAGAATCCTACGTTGCTGTATCGGGCAAGTCAACGAAACGGGCTCCTGGATTTTGGCCGCCTATTTATTTCAAATCCACAACCGCAACCTTGTTCACCCCGCTGCAAGCCAGATACAACTTCCGATCTGGAGTCGCCACCATATTCCGAACCGTGCCGCCTCCGGACGGAATCGCCTTCGTACTGAAGCTCTCCGACTTAGGATCGAACCTGACCAAAGTATTCGGTTTCACGCCCGATTCGCTATACCAAACCTCGCCATCACTTGTGACCGCGATCCCATAGGGCTCCGAGTCAGACCCTCCCGGCGACATCCATTCCTTTAGCAGAGTCCCGCGGGAGGGATCAAAATGCCCCAAATACCCACGCGCAAAATCCGTGTAATAAATCGTGCCGTCCGGCGCCAGAGCGATCCGACGTGGGTGCGCCCCCTGCGTCGGCAAAGTAAATTCGCGAATCTTCATCGTGCCCGGGTCGATACTCCCAAGCTTGTTCGACCCAAACTCGCAAAAGAAAGGAGTCGCATTCGGCAGGATCGCAATGCCGTAAGGCACGGCATGCGCCGTCGGCACCTTAGCTAGGCTCATCTTGCCCGTCTTCGGATCGAGACGCCCGATGTAGTTGGTCTCTTCGTTGGTAAACCACAAAATGCCGTCATGATCGAACACGGGCGTGTGCGGGTCGATCTTCGCTCCATCAGCCGGCCGATACTCTGCGATCTCGCCCGTCCTCGGATCGAGTTTGCCCACGTACCCGCCGGAGATCGCAGTAAACCAGATGTTGCCATCTTTATCGGCAACCAGCCCATGAGGACCGGAGTTCGCAGTCTTCAAAGCAAATTCTTTAAACTGTCCAGTCTTCGGATCGAGCCGTCCCAGTTTGTTCGCACCTTGCCCGGTATACCAAAGCGCCCCATCAGGCGCGATCGCCGGATCATGCGGCCGCGACTTTGGCGTAGGCACCGCGTACTCCGTGATCTGCACGTTTAGCACTCCCACGGTCGCAGAGCCGGTAAACGTAGCGGCCAACAAGAACAAGCAAAGTTTGCGCAGAGACATACACTCTCTCCTTCGGAAAATTGTAATCCCCGTATGCGATTCTCTCCCACCCATACCCGTTCGGGACCGGATGTGCACTTAGCCCGTATCGACGGCTATGATATGTCAGCATCACGGAGTCCAACTTGCGCACAGCAACAGGCCGGTGGAGTGAATAAAGCAGAGACAACGCGAGATAGGCGCAAGCGTCCGCTCAATGCCGCTCCTCCGACCCCAGAACCGCGCAGTTGGCAACTGCGTTCATGGCCGCGGACGCGTGTCGCAATCGCCGCGGCCGCTCTGTGCGCGCTTGTGCTCATCGCCTACACAGGCAGCCTAAGCAATGGCTTCGTCTGGGACGACAACCAGCAGATCGTCATGAATCCCGATCTCCGGCCGGATGCGCCCTGGTCGCACTTGTTCTCCTCCGACGTTTGGGGTTACAAGCATCGCGATCAGCCCGGGCATACCAACTATTACCGGCCGTTACAAATGGCGTCCTATCGCCTGACTGCAGATTGGTTCGGACTTCAATCGCGATCTTTGCACGCTCTCAGCATCCTGTTTGCCTTGGCCGCGGTTCTCGCCGCGTTCGCGGTTTATTTGAAATTGACTCGTCGGTTCGCAGTTGCGTTCGCCTCCGCAGCCCTGCTCGCAGTCCACCCCGTCCACTCCGAGGCCGTTGACTGGATTTCCGCGCTGCCGGAGCTCGGATGTGCAACCTTCGTTCTCATCTCAATCGCCCTGTTTCTTTCTACCCGCGATCTCCGCGCAAACCCTGCTCCGGCGCGGCGTTTTCTCCCCAGGCATTGGCCCCTGCTGTGTCTTTCTCTGCTGGCCTTCGCCGCAGCCCTGTTGTGGAAAGAAACGGCGGTGGTTCTTCCCCTAATAATCGCAGCCTACGCAGTTTGCCTTGAACCGGGCAATTTCAGAGAGCGGCTTGTCTCTTCTGTAAAGCTTAGCGTCCCCTTCTGGTGTGTGCTCGCTGCCTATCTCGTTTTGCGCTTTCGCATGCTTGGCTCTCTCACCATGCGACAGCGAATTTGGGAGCTGACGAACTTTCAGGTGGGCTTGAACACCTTCCATCTGATGGCGCTGTACTGGTGGAAGCTAATCGCTCCTCTTCATTTGAATGCCTATTATGTGTTCTCTCCTGTTCACTCCATTGCCGATCCCAGGGCGATAGTCGGCATACTCTTTGTCACTCTCGCCGGTGTCATGATCGGCTATGCGTTTGGCCACGCTCCATTGATGGCGTTTACAGCCTTGTGGGTGTTCATAACGCTGCTGCCCGTGATGAATATTTACGCGCTAGGTCGCAATGTCTTCGCAGAACGTTATCTCTACCTCCCCTCGGTCGGCTTCTGTCTCCTCGCAGCGGTAATCGCAGCTTCAGCTATGAAGCGATTGCCGGAGAAAGTCCGAAAGCCTCTATCCGCTCTTCTTGTGGTGGCTGTCGTCGTATGGTTCTCCACAGCAACGTTCGCCCGCAACCCGGATTGGCACGATGACGCAACATTATTCCGTAAGACTCTGGAATCTTCACCTGATGCGCCTTTTGTGCATTTCATGGTCGCCGCCACCGAGGGCGAAAATCCTGCAGAATCCGAATCCGCCGAAGCGCACTATCTGCAGGCGATCGCCCTTGCGCGAGATGAGAATCCGCCCGATTCGCTCGACCTGGCGCGGAGCTACGAAGGTTTGGCATCTCTTTATTCCGATCGCGGCGATTATGCCCGAGCTCTCCAGGTGCTGCGTCAGTGGCGCGATACTGTCCCGAGCGATCCTGAATTGGATGTCGAGGAGGGTCTCATTTTTCTGAAATCAGGACGCTGGCAGGAAGCCGAGCCGCTGCTGGATCGGGCCTACGCGGCCCATCCCCAGGACGAAAACGTCCTCAACGCACTCGGCCTTCTCGCCTGGGAACACAAGCGCAATCTCGCTGAAGCCGAGAGCTACTTCACGCGCGCTCTCGCCATACACACGGCGAAGGACGATTTCCAGGCTTCGCTGCACAACAATTTAGGCGGCGTCTACGGCGATCTCCAGCAGTTTTCCTTAGCCCTCGACCAATTCCAATCCGCGGTCGCCATTTCTCCCGATGATGCGGAATATCACACGAACCTGGCGGTCGCGTTGGCGGAATTGAATCGCTACGAGGAAGCAGTCGCCGAGATTAAGATCGCGCTGAGAATCGCTCCTGATTATCCCCCGGCGCGCGCGGTTCTCGAGCGACTACAGCGTCGCTGAGCCTTCAGCCAGCCAGAGTCTCGATGGCCTGCACAGCATTAGCCGGCAGCTCCAACCTAGCACCCACCAGATCCTGCTTCATGTGCTCAGCGTCAGAAGTGCCGGTCAGCGGCAGCATCCCCACCGCGCGGGCAAAAGCAAACACAATCTGCGCCGCGCTAGCGCCAGCCTGCGCCGCGAGGCTTCCGATCACGGGATGGCGCAGCACTTCCGCATTCGCGGTAAGCAGCGAAAATCCCTGATAAACAATTTTCCGCTCGCGGCAGAACCTTCGCACCTCGCGGTCCCAGCCGAAGCGCGCGTAGCACCGGTTCTGCACGAACGCCGGGGCCTCTGACTGGGCAGCGGCCATCTGCTCCAGATGCCGCAAGGAAACATTGCTCACGCCGAGCAGCCGCGTGCGCCCGGCATCACGCTCGTTCGCCATCGCCTCCCAGACCTCGGCATCCGCGTCGGTCCAACCGTAGCCGGAGGCGGGTCCGTGCAGCACGTAACTGTCAACGTATTCCGTCCCCAGATGTTCCAGCGAACTAGCCATCGACTGCGCCACCTGAACCGAAAAGCTGGCCTCCGGTTCATAGGGCAGGCGGTGGTCCTGGCCAGGCCGGTAGGTAAATTTCGTCTGCAGGAAAAGACTGGCGCGCTCCACCACCCCCGCGCGATAAGCCGCCGCCAACCCCTGTCCCACGCCAGCCTCGAAGTAATGTCTTCGCTGGTTGGCCGTGTCGATGCCCCGAAATCCCACGCGCAGCGCCAGTTCCACCAGCTCCGGAGTTCGCTGTTCCTTCCACGCAGTCCCATAAAGAAAATCGGGAGCTGATGAAGCGTGAGCAATTGGCATCCAGCTATTCTGCCATGAGCGTCCGCCATTTAAGTCTGTGTTAGCTTAATAGCAACGCGGGCCCGTAGCTCAGTGGTTAGAGCCGTGGACTCATAATCCATTGGTCCCAGGTTCGAATCCTGGCGGGCCCACCAACCGTTTCCCATCTCGAGTTCCCGGTAGGACGCGTCCTTGGCGGCCGTCCTATGCAGAACACGCGTCCGCCACAACTTTCGATCGCAGTTCGTGTTTTCCACCTTCGACAGGAGGAATTTATGCGGAATCACCGTCATGTCTCGCTCGCCTCAACCATCATCGGCATGCACTGTTTTCTTCTAGGTTTGTCCGTCTCGGCGAGCGCGCAAAGCGTCACTCCTCTCTGCGATCCCAGCATCATCGCGAACAAAGAGTTGGTCACCCCAGCGCAACGGAAAGCCGCTGGGGACACGGCGTTGCCGCCGCTCACCGACCAGGCCGATGGTTTTGCCTGGCCGGATACGGAGTTGGGGGTGATTAAAGCGGATGGCGGCTATGTGTTCTTTGGCAGCGACGGTGGCTATCACGCCCGCCAGTTCTGGGAGGGGCGATACTACGGCAACAATAAGTACGGGTCGATCACGCGGACGATCGGAACGTTGGAAAATCCGCTGGGGACCGAACCTCCGATCGATGTCACGATCAATCCCAATCCTGACCCATCAGTGAATCCGTTTTATTCGAGTTATGACTACATGGGGGGTGGGCCCGTGTATCTGGTTCCCCAAGGCATGCCGGGAGCGGGCAGGCTGCTGATGGTGTACCACGCGGAGATTCCAACGATTACCACCCAAAGTTTCGATTCGCTGTTCGCGCTGGCCACGTCCTCGGATGGCGGAATGAGTTGGACCGACCTGGGCGAGATTGTTCGCATCAACCAGGGCTACCGGTCTGACATGGATGGCTACGATATCGGCGACGCTAACCTGGTGATCTCGCCGGATGGCAAGTATTTTCTGATCTATTTTTCGGATTGGCTGGCGAACGGCACAACGCACTGGGGAACGCCCCCTACGATCACCATCGTGTCGGTGGCGCGGGCGACGATCTCCTCTGTGTTGAACGACGCGTTTGGCGAGCATCCGCGCGCTGCCGCATTCCAGAAATACTATGAGGGATGGCATCTCGATCAGGGCCTGGGAGGGTATTCGCAGGATCTGAATCCAAACGGGGCTTATGCCGGAAATATGCAGGTTGCCTATAACTCCTACCTGAAGCGCTACCAGATGTTTATTAATCAGGGAGTGCTGATTGCTTATGCCGAATCTCCGGATGGCATGAAGTGGTCGATTCCCTCAGTGCTGCACGATTTTCGCAAGGATCCGGGCACGCCCTCGGTTTACGATGTCCCGGTTGGCATGGGCGCCAACCCTAGCGTTCTGGATAAGCAGTTTTATATCCTCTACACGCGTTCCCCGAGCGGGCTGGGGTGGACCGGCGCGTCTGTGGATCGATTCACAGTTTCATGCAAATGAAGCGCGAGGGGCATCGATCATCTCAGGTTTGCGGAGATTCTCTGGCAATGTGACAATGGCTGTATGCAAAAATCCATCACTTCAGCGGTAACTATATTGGCGGCTGGACTGCTTCTAGGGAATGCCCTGGCGCAGCAGACTCCGGCAGCGACGACTCCATCAGCCTCTCCAGCCCAAGCAACTTCTCCCAAGGCGCAGACTCCGGCGACGAAGGCGCATTCCGCCACGGCCGCGAAGAAAACATCAGCGGCTCCCCTGGTTCTTAAAACCGAGAAAGAGAAGTTCAGCTACGCACTGGGGATGAATACGGCGAAAAGAATGAGCGAGGCTCTTAAGAAACAGTCGGTGCCGTTCGATTCCGCAATTTTCGTCCGAGCCGTAAAAGATAGCTTTGCGGGCGGCAAGATGCTGCTCACCGACGATGAGGCTCAGGCTGTGCTGACTGCAATGCAGAAGGAGATGCATGAGGAACAGCAAGCCAAGATGCAACAAGCCGCGGAAGGCAACAAGAAAGAAGGCGAAGCTTTTCTCGCCGAAAACAAAAGCAAAGAAGGCGTGGTCACGTTGCCCAGCGGCCTGCAATACAAGATTCTGACGCCGGGCACAGGGCCGAAGCCCACCACGAGCGATTCCGTGGTCTGCAACTATCGCGGGACGCTGATCAACGGCACCGAGTTCGACAGCAGTTACAAGCGCGGACAGCCGGCGACCTTCCCTGTGACGGGAGTCATCAAGGGATGGACCGAAGCGCTTCAGCTTATGCCGGTTGGTTCGAAGTGGCAACTGTTCATCCCGGCCGATCTGGCTTATGGCGACCGCGCTGCCAGCGCCGATATTGGGCCCGGATCCACTCTCATTTTTGAAATCGAGCTGCTTTCCATCGCCGACAAGAGCAAGGAAAAGACTCCGGAACCTGGCGAGGAGAAGAAGTAGAACTTCGGCCATTGGCTTTCGGGCCTCGGCTATTGGCTGGAAGCTTTGGCCGGAGCCCGGTGACCACCCTGAGGCAGTCCCGCTTCGAATCGTTGACAGCTTTGTGGGGCGGGAGTAGCGTGGCCTCAGTTTGCCTTACAAAACTTAATCCTCAAGTCAGGAGCCTGCAACCATGTTGTGCCGATTCTTCTGCGCAGCCGTAATTCTATGTCTGGCGGCGAACGTAGCCGCGGCGCAAGACCCCACCAAAGTGGAGCCCAAACATTACAAGCTGCACTTCGAGAATGCCCGCGTGCAGGTCGTCGACGTCCACTACGGCCCGCACGAGAAGTCAGAAATGCACGAGCATCCCGCCGGCGTTTCCGTTACGCTGACCGGCGGGCATCTCCGTTTCACCGACCCGAACGGCAAAATCACGGAAGTCTATGCCAAGCCGGGTGAGGCACGCTGGTTCCCGGCCCACAAGCACGAAGTGGAGAATCTGGGCGACGAATCCTACAACGCGGTTTACATCGGCCTCAGGGGCGAGGTAACGCAGGTTGGCGCCAATCCCAAGGCGGATTCTCCGGTGAGCGCCGATCAGTTGGCGAAAATTCTGGCCGAGTACGCTCAGAAAACCGCGAAGCCCTGAGCCAGTATTAGTCCGGTCGCCATCCCGTATAATAATTCTTAGATTAATCAGATTCTGACTGAAGGACGTGTAATGGCGCACACTGTTTTCTGCGTGAAATTGAAAAGAGAAATGCCCGGGCTGGACGAGCCGCCTTTCGACAATGATCTCGGCCGCAAGGTCTACGACAATGTGTCCCAGGAAGCCTGGAGGATGTGGACCGAACACTGCAAGATGCTGCTGAACGAATACCGACTGAACCCCGCCCGGCGCGAAGATCAGGAAGTCATCGTCAAGCAGATGGACCAGTTCTTCTTCGGGGAAGGCTCCGCGGTGCCTAAGGAGTATGTGCCGCCGACGCAGAAGTGAGAGGTTGGGCCTCGGGAACCGCACGCAACAGCAGATTCCTCCTTCCGCTCGCTATCGCTTCGCTCCGTCGGAATGACAAAGCTTGTGTGGCTTCAACGTTCGACCTCAGTTATCCAATCCTTCAAGCCTCTCGAAATGGGGCACCCATATCGGGAATCCGAGTTTCGGAGAGAGTGGCACAATATCAAGGTGTCATCGCGGAGGAATCACTTGCATTCGATCAATCGATTGATGGTTCATGGTTTTCTCATTCTTGTGCTCTCGGGGGCTGGCATCGCTGCTGGCGCTCACTCTGATCTTTATGTTTCTACCAACGGGGAAGATTCGAATCCTGGGACGATGGAAAAGCCGTTGCGAACCATTCAGCATGCGGCCGACATGGCGAAGCCGGGCGATACGGTGAACGTGCGCGCTGGTACGTACTGCCAGCAGTTGGCGGTGAAGGTTTCAGGGAGCGCCGAGCAGGGGTTCATTACGTTTCGAAGTCAGCCGGGGGAGCACGCGGTTCTCGACGGCGGGTGCCTTACGCCGCCGCAAGGCGAAAGCAGTATGGTGCAACTGACCAACGTGAGCTTTGTGCGCGTCGAGGGATTTGAGATACGCAATTATCGGACCAGCGAATTCCGCAGCGTGCCGGGGGGAATCCGCGTATTCGGAGGCGGGTCGCATATCGAAATCCTGCATAACGACGTGCATAACATTGAGCAGAACTCAGTGCGGCGGTTGCGGCCGGGCAGCGGGGCCAACGGCTTCGGGATTTCCGTTTACGGCACCTCCGCGACCACTCCGATCAGCGACCTGGTCATCGACGGCAACGATGTGCACCATCTCAAGACAGGATCGAGCGAGTCGCTGGTAGTGAACGGCAATGTGGCCGGGTTCCGTATCACGAAGAACACGGTGCACGACAATAACAATATTGGAATTGATGTGATCGGCTTTGAACACACGGCACCGGACCCGGCCGTAGACCGGGCGCGCGATGGCGTGGTGAGCGAGAACCTGGTTTACAGCATCACCGCGAGAGGCAATCCGGCCTACGGCGAGACTCCTGATTCCGACGGCATTTACGTGGATGGCGGAACTCGAATTCTGATTGAGCGCAACGTCATCCACGATGCGGACTTCGGCATTGAGCTGGCCAGCGAACACCGCGTGGGGAGCACGAGCCACATCATCGCGCGCAACAATCTGATTTACTCCTGCCATGCCCCTGGATTCAGCGTTGGAGGCTATGACGAAAAGCGCGGGACCACCGAGGACGTGGTGATTGTGAATAACACGCTTTATAAGAATGACACCTGGAAAACGGGGCAGGGCGAGTTTCTGATGCAGTTCTACATGCGCAACAATGTCTTCAACAACAACATCGTCTACATGGGCGACCACGGAATAGCCATGACCAGCAAGTCTGGACGGATGGACGGTGGTGCTCCAACCGTGACGATGGATCACAACATCTATTACTTTCCTTCGGGTTCGAAAGCGGTGAAATGGTCCTTCGACACCAAAAATTATTCGAGCTTTGAGGAGTATGTTGCGGCGACTGGGAATGATCAGCACTCACGGTTCGCGGATCCGCAATTTGTCGATGCCGATACGCACGACTTTCATCTGCAAGCGGCCTCTCCGGCGCGAAATGGCGGCGAGGATTTGGGATCGCCAATGGTCGGCGATCAGGATCTTGACGGTCATCCCCGGGTGCGAGAGAAGAAAATTGACATCGGTTGCTATGAGATGCCATAGCAGGAATGGCTTGAAAGCCGCTCGCTATCTTTGCCCAGCATCTTCTGCTAGCTGTCTTTGCGATAGAGGAGGTCGCGCATGGCTTGCCTACGGGCTTCGTTCGCTTCCTTCAAAGTCTTGCGCTCGTCGGCGTCCGTGCTGCGCTTCGTAGCGGGGTCGGTGTTTTCGGGCGCGCTGCAGGCTGGACAACGGTTGGCGAAGCCAGGCTTGCCAGGCCTCAGCTCGAATTCTTCTGAGCAAACGACGCAGATTCGGATGGGGAATGCCACGCAATTACCCGCGCTTCAGGGAATCGTTGATTCGGCCTTCAGTGTCCCTAATAATCGTACACCCTGTGCCATTCGACTTTGACGTGCTCTCCCTGCTGATCTTTGATGTGGGTGAAGCTGCCTTCGTAGTGGCAGTGCTTATCGCCTAAAGGCGAGCTCATCCAATCGCAATCGCGGGGTTTCGGTGTATTCACGGCCGCCGACCACTCTTGATATCGCTCTTTCGGCACGGAGAAAACAACCACTAATAGAGGTCCAAGCACCAGAGCCAGCAGACCCAACCTGAGGACTCGCTTTTCGTGATCCGGCGCTCGGAAGCGATGACGCGCCGGTTGTGGTGCGTACGAGCCGCGACGCGCCCAGAGCTGTAATCCGGCCAGCACCGCTGCTAGCGCCGCCACGAGAACTGCCCATCCTGGACCAAACAAAACCCACACGAGGAGCAGCGTCAGCAGGCCGACAAAAACCAGCAGCGATTCTCGAGCTGTGAAGTGCGGTTCCGCGGGCAAGCGGCGTCTGCGCCTTCTGACCCTGATAACGTTCAAGGTTGTCATTTCCCCTGCCAGGAGCCGGCACGGCCGAACCCCAATATTCAGTAGCCCGATCACTCCATCAGGTTATAAATCAGTCCGTTCGGATCTTTGATGTAGCATCGTGGAAAATCAGGCTCATCCTTCACCACCCTGCAGCCCTTTTTCTTGAGCCTCGCTTTCGCTTCCTTCACGCTCTTCACCTTAACTTCCAGAACCGGCCCACCGAGAGGCGCGCCGGGCTCGATGAACAAGTTGATGTGCGGCCCGTGGAGGCCCACCATTTTCGGGTTCCTATCCGTAATCTTAAAGCCGAGTTCCTTGAGGTAGAAGTTGGCGGCCTTCATCGGGTCTTTAGCCTGAATCAGAATGTCTGTGCCAAATTTATTTGCCATAGGATCCTCCGTCCTTACTTACTTGTGCTCGGTGTGCCCTTCCAGCAAATTGAGCGCGTGCGGAATCAGGTCCATGACCGCTTCCAGGGATTCCACCGCGCCGCTGGGACTGCCGGGCAGATTCAGGATCAGAGTTTTCTCGCGCACGCCGCACACGCCGCGGCTCAACGCAGCGAACGGAGTTTTCTTCGCGCCTTCGAGACGCATGCGCTCGCCCACGCCATCGATCAGACGGTCGCAAATCGCTTCGGTGGCTTCTGGCGTGACGTCGCGCGGGGCAATTCCTGTGCCGCCGGTGGTTACGATGAAGCGGACTTCAAGCGCGAGGTGTACCAGAGCATTCTGAATCTGCATGGAATCGTCTTGCACGGTTTGCGTGGCGACCACACGAAAGCCGGATTTCTTGAGAACCTCAGCGACTGCTGGCCCCGAAATATCCACGCGTTCGCCGCGGGCGCAGGTGTCGCTGACTGTAACCACGGCGGCGGTGAGAACAACCGGGTCAGGGTTTCCGTGCGACGAAGCCTCAACTGTCGAGGAGGACATCTTCTTCCTCTTCCCGGCGGCCGCTGCTGCCCGGGCTGGTGCCAACTCCAGCGCTTGCGCTCGCGCCGCTATCTTCAGAGCTGGCAGGCTCGCCGCCGCCATCGCGCTGCGATTCGTCGAGCAGGCGCAAGCCCTCCATCAACAGGCCCTGGGTGGTGAGCTTGGTAGTTTCCTGATCGGTCTTGCCCTCGAAGTTCAGTTCGAAGTTGCCGCCGGTCCAACGCAGAACTTTGAAGACGGCCTCATCGCCGGTCAACGACCCATAGGTTGCGTGCTTGACCTGGCCTTCGACAAAGAAGACTTCGCATTTATCGCCTTCGTGGTTGAGCTTGAGTTGGCAACTCTTGCGTCCCATTTCCAGCGACTGCATCAAGTCAATAACGTTCATCTGGGAAAGGTTGCCGCGCACTACGCCGTCTGAGGGCGCTGTCTTCGCCATCTTTTCAAGCGCGATGCGGTCGACGGTGCGCTTGATACGACGTGTGGCTTCTTTCAGAAAGAAAGGCTTGGCCAGATAGTCGTCGGCGGCATCCTGCGGCGAAAGGCGCTCATCAATGTCGGCGCGGCTCGCCATCAGGATGGCGGAAAAATTTGCCGTAGCCGGACGGCTTTTCAGTCGCTCAACGAGCTGGCGGCCATCCATGCCGGGCATGCGGTAATCGCACACGACGAGGTCGGGAGGATCGTCGACGGCCTTGAGCAAGGCATCAGCCGCGTCGCCGGCAGCTACAACGCTCGCGAACGAAGTGAGTGCGTGCTGCAACATCCCCAGCACCATGGGATTGTCGTCGACCAAGAGTAGTTTTACGTCGTTTGCCATGGAATCCGTTGTGAAGACGCGCTACTTCTTACTTCTTTTACTTCTTGGCGCGCCGGTAGTCTCCGCTCTTGCCTCCGGTCTTGCGCTGTAAGACAATCTCGCGAATCTCGATAGCCTTATCCATCCCTTTCAGCATGTCATAAATCGTGAGCGCTGTAATAGTTGCTGCTACGAGGGCTTCCATTTCCACGCCGGTTTCAGCCGTAGTCGCTACTTCGGTCGTGATGGCGACGCCATTTTCGCACAGGCGAATGTCGACGGCAACGTTCGTGAGCGGGAGCGGGTGGCACATCGGAATTAGCTCTGCCGTGCGCTTGGCGGCCATGATTCCGGCCACGCGGGCTACTTCGAGCGGATCGCCTTTGGGATTGTTTGGCAGCGCCTGCAGGACGGCCGGTTTGATCTGCACGAAGGCACTGGCCTCGGCTTGGCGCCGAGTGCGTGTTTTGCCGGAGACATTTACCATGCGGGCGCGGCCGCCGGCGTCGTAGTGAGAGAGTTTCTTCGGCATGCGGAAGTTCTATCTTACATGGGAAGCCGCTGCGGTAGAGAGCAGCGCGACGGCTAGGTGGCGGCAGAGTTTGACTCGGGAGGTAGTGTGTGCAGGGAGATCCCTCGTCCCGCTGGAGAAAACGCGGGACTTCGGGATGACGTCGGGGAGTAAGGTTGGGAGTTTTAAAGCTGAGTCGTTACCGGCGCATGATTGCTACCCACTCGGCTGCTTTGATTTGCTCGCGATCGGGCGGGATGACTACGTAGCAATTGGAACGGGCTTGGGCGGCGACGTCGCCTGAGCCTTGCCAGGGTACGAGTTCGACTTCGGCATCCTCGTACTGGCCAGACAGGATCGCGGGGAGGAAGCGTCTCAGTCCTGGCTTGACTCGGATTTCGGACTTCAGGCGGGCGTGCAGGAAGGTGAGCGGGCGCGGGCGCATTCCTGCGAGGGCCTCGAGTATGGGCCTGGCAAACAGTTCGAACGTGACCATGGTGGAGACTGGGTTGCCGGGCAAGCCGAAGAAGTATTTCTTCTGCGTCGGGACTCGGCCGAATACGACTGGGCGGCCGGGTTGGATTTTCGCTCCGGTGAAAAAGAACTCGGCTTGCATTTCTGCCAGGACTTGTTCGACCAGATCGTAGCGTCCCATGGAGACGCCGCCGGTCATGATCAGCAGGTCGGACTGCAGGCCTTCTTCCATTAATTCGCGGAGGCGGCGCGGCTCGTCGGGAGCGATCGGCAAGAGCATGGGCTCGCCGCCGGCCCGCTGGACCTGTACCGCCAGCGAATAGCTGTTGGAGTTGCGGATTTGCGTGGGGCCGGGTTCGGTATCGACTGCGACAATCTCATCGCCCGTGGTGAGTATCGCCACACGCGGACGAACGAATACTTCCAGTCGTGATCTGCCCACTGACGCCGCGAGTGCTATGGCGGCTTCATTGAGGCAGGTGCCGCCATCGAGCACGAGGCTGCCGCGTTTGGCCTCGGCTCTCTGCGCGACGATGTTTTCCCCTCGGGCAGCGCCTCTTGCGATTTCGACCAGGTCACCTTTTTGCGATGTGTATTCGACCATGACTACGGCGTCTGCGCCCGGCGGCACCGGAGCGCCCGTCATGATGGAGAATGCTTCGCCGTGATTCAGTGCGGATGGAAGTTGACCGGGGCCGGCTTTGATTTCTCCTATCACCTTCAATTTGGCTGGAAGCTTTGCCAGATCGGCTGCGCGTACGGCGTAGCCATCGCGCGTGGATCGTGGGAAGGGAGGGATGTCGCGATCGGCTGCGACGGGCTCGGCGAGGACTCGGCCGGCGGCCTGCAGGAGGGACACGGTTTCATTGATTCGCGAGGACAGCCTCGAGGCGTGGTCTTCGACCACCTGGCGAGCTTCTTCGAAGGTGAGGACGAGGGATTGCCTTGGCGGCGCCGCCATGGAGAGATGATAACGGATGCTGGATGATTCTTATTCGACACGAGAAGAACGGTCTTGGGGTACGACGTGGACTTCCCGGGACCTCGCTTCCGGAGTTCTCGCGAGCTAGACGAGACTTGGGTGAGAACTCCCTGCGAGGATGGTGATGGCGCAGGCGGGCATGGGTCCTTCGCTCCGCTCACGATGACATTCCCTCTAGGGCAGCTGGAAGATCTGCTAACGGGCGAGTTCCTGGCCCAGCACGGTGGGGTTGCTGGCGTAGGAGAGGCCGACTTCGAGATCGACTATGCGGTCGCGGACCAGTTCGGCGATTTCGCCATCGAAGTGTTGCATGCCTTCGGTTGCGCCGGCCTTCATGGCGTCGAGCAGCGTCTTGCCTTCGCGGTCACCTTTTTCGATGCACTCGCGGGTGCGGGCGTTGACCTTCAGGATTTCGGCTACGGGGACTCGTCCGCTGCGGTCGGCCTTGGGCAAGAGCCTCTGGCAGATGATGTAGCGGAAGCTTTTAGCGAAGCGTTCGCGCGCGCTTTTCTGTTCGTCGGGCGAGAACGAACTTACGATACGTTCCACGGTTTTGGGTGCATCCATGGTGTTGAGGCTGGAAAGCACGAGGTGTCCGGTCTCGGCGGCTTCGAGAACGCTCTCGATGGTTTCGCGGTCGCGCATCTCACCCACCAGAATTACCTTCGGCGCCTGGCGCAGCGCCGAGCGCAGGGCGTGAGCGAAGCTGGGGGTGTCGCTGTGCAGTTCACGCTGATGAATGGTGGAGCTTTTGTGGTTGTGCAGAAACTCGATAGGATCTTCAATCGTGATGATGTGATAGTTCTTCTCGCGATTGATGCAGTCGAGCAGCACGGCGAGTGTAGAGGACTTGCCGGATCCGGCGGGGCCGGTGACCAGCACGATGCCATCGCGCAACTTGGCCACATCCGAGAGATGCGCCGGCAGACGAAGTGAAGCAAAGTCAGGGATGGCGGTGGGGATGACGCGCATCACAATGGCGCAACTGCCGCGCTGGATGAAGATGTTGACGCGGAACCGGGCCACGCCGGGCAAGCCGTAGGAAATGTCGCAGGATCCGTGTTCGCGCAGAGTGGTAATTGCCTGCTTGTTGTCGCCAATCAGATCGGCGGCGATATGGCGGGTGTCATCTGGCGTTAGCGCGGTGAGTCCTGGGACCTGTACCGGGATGAGCTGGCCGTAGACCTGCACTTGTGGGGGCCGTCCGGGGGAAAAGATCAGATCGCTGATCTTTTCTGCGGCGCGCAGCATCGCGCCCAGCAATGCGGGCGTAGCCACTTTGCCGCTGCCGGAATAGCCTTCCAATGAAACCGCAATTGCCGCAATGCCAGGTGTTGCCAATTCCACCCCTCGCACGAATCTGCGCTTATTCTTAGGGAATTGCACGCACCACAGACGGGAGTCCGGGCCAACCGAAGTTGACCTAATACCTATACTTTATCGTGCGGACGGGCGAAACGTAAGGACAGTTAGGACAACGCCCTTAGTAACCTGAGGGCAGTTCGCAGTACCCAGTACCCAGCACCCAGTAAAAACCTCCGGCCTGCAGCTAGGCGGTTAGTCGACAGAAAAAGGGCGGCCGCGGGGCCGCCCTATCGACCTGAATCCATACAACCTTAGTTTTTTGAGCCTTTCTTCTTCGTGCCGAAACCGACTTCGACGGGAGCTCCAATGCTGGTAAGCATCTGCTTGGCTACGTCGGCATAAGGGCCGGTGGGCGCAAGCGCGAGGTATTTCTGGAAGGCTTCCGCCGTGCCCGGGGGCGCAACCATCTTGTTGCCTTGCAGCGTGGCCTTGCCGATCATGTTCACGCCCTTCTGGTAATACGCGTCTGCCTTGTTGGGATCGACAGCGATACATTTATCGAAGGCAGCGATAGCGTCATCGACCTTGCCCGCATTGGTCAGCACCGCGCCGATATTGAAGTAATAGGCTGCGGAGCCCTCAGGATTGAGTTGGGCCGCCTGGGTGTAGGCTTTCACGGCATCGTCGATCTTACCCGATCTGGCGGCAGCATCCGCCATGTTGTTGTAATACGCCGCCAGCTTCTTGTTATCGTCGGCATCTTTCTTGGTTTCCATGGCTTTCTGCTTGAGATCGATCGCCTTCTGATAGTCCGCCACGGCCTCCTGATAGCGCTTTGACTTCTCTGCGGGATCGGTCTGTTTAGGCCCCGAGCCGCGATAGGCATCGGCAAGTTGCGCCCAGATCACATCGCGCGTGGCGTCGATCTGCGTGGCTTCGGTTAAGGTGGCGATCGCGGCGTCGTAGTCTCCAGCCTTGGCGGAAGCATTGGCGGCAACGATCTTGTCGTTCAAAACCTTAATCGTGCTGTTTTCCTTCTTGGCTTTCTCTTCGGCCTCCTGCCTCTGTTTGAGTTGTTCCGGAGTCAGTCCCGCGCCCTGGGCGGCCTTCTGTTGCTCTTTCTGGAGGTCGAAATCGAGAGTGTTTTCGTCCAGCGTGACCGGAAATCCTTTGACCGGGAACAGTACCTTGTTCGCCTTGGCGTCATCGGCGTTCCTATACAGGATCACGTCGTATTTGCCCGCAGCAACGCCCAGAGAGAAATACTCACCCTTCTTGTTGGTCTTGAGAGTGTATTTCTGGCCGTTGTCGAGGTTGTTGTAGACCACGACGGCATCGGCGAGTGGCTTGCCATCAACGTCTTTGCACACGCCCTTGACTGTTCCAGACTGGGCGAAGACCGGGGAAGCACAGAGTCCCAGCATTACAAGAACAAAAGTGAACACGGCACAATGTTTCTTCATCTTGGCCTCCCGGCGCAAAACATTTTCGATTAATCGAGTTTGCGATGGTCGATTAAAACTCGGCATGACCGGATCTGTTTTCAGTTAACCATCAACCATCACAAAATTTAACGATCTCAAAAACTCAACGATCTCTTCCCCGACTTGCGTTCTCAGCATACGGAACTGGATCGGCCGCTCCCGCAGCCGCAAACGCCCGCAGCCGCAACACGCAGCTGTCACAGACGCCGCAGGCCTGATCCTCGCGGCTGTAGCATGACCAAGTTAAATCGAAGGGCGCGCCCAATTCAAGGCCCAGGCGCACAATTTCGGCTTTGCGCATACGGATGAGCGGGGTGACGACCTCGATGGTTCCTGCTTTCGTACCTGCCTTGATGACCTGGTTGAACGCTTCGTAATACGCCGGACGACAATCGGGATAGCCGGAACTGTCTTGTTCGACGGCGCCGATATAGATCTTTTCCGCTCCCAGCACCTCAGCCCAGCTTACCGCGACGGCCAGGAAATGGGCATTGCGAAAGGGGACGTAGGTGACCGGAATATCATTGCCCGGCGCGTGAGCGACTGGGTCTCCGATGGGAACGGCAATGCGTTCGTCGGTGAGCGCCGAACCTCCAATGGCGCGCAGAGCCTCGTTGCGTACGAGCAGCGTGTCCCGGATGTTGAGGCGCTGGCAAATTGCCAGGAAGGATTGGCGCTCGCGGGCTTCCGTGCGCTGGCCATAGCTCACGTGCAACGCAGCGGCGGCGTGGTCGCGGGTCGCGAGCGCGGCGCACACGCAGGAATCCATGCCTCCGCTGAGCAGGACGACCGCACGGGATTTGGTTGGGCGCGTCATGACATGCTGGCAATTGCTGATGGTTGCTTGCTGCTTGTCGATTGAACAGCGCTGCAGCCCAAAGAGTCTTGATCAGCAACCAACAATCAGCGACCAGAAATTCCTTAAACTCCCTTTAACGCCGGATTCCAGATGAATTTGTGCAATTGCAGCCCCAGACGGGCTGGCACGTCATCGGCGAGCATCCACTCGGCTAATTCCTGGGGATCTAGTAAACAGTGTGAACTGTCGCGCGCCCCGGCCGCATCCTTGCGAAAAGCCGGAGAGAACAGAACTGCATTCACGCGCTCCGCCAGACGATTCCGATTGGTGAAATCCCGGGCAAATTCGTAATCCGCGCGGCCGCTCAGCACAAACTTGATTTCATCATGTGGGTTTAGGGCCTCAAGATTCTCGGGGCGGAAGGTGTCGGCTTCGCCCGAGTTTGGACACTTTACGTCCACTATTTTGACGACTTCCGCGGGCACGCGATCGAGGGGCCGCTCACCGCTGGTCTCGAGCAGGACTCGATAGCCGGCTTCCAGCAGCTGCCGGATCAGCGGCAGCAGTTCGCGCTCCTGGAGCATCGGCTCGCCGCCGGTAACTTCGACAAGGCCCCTGTTGGGGCTGAGACGCTTCACCTCGTCGCAGACTTCTTCGGAGGTCATCTTCCATCCCCCCTGGAAGGTGTACTCGCTGTCGCACCAGGAGCAGCGCAGGTTACAGCCGGTGAGGCGCACGAAGATGCAGGGCAGGCCGGCGTAGGTCGATTCACCCTGCAACGATTTGTAGATTTCGGTTATCTGCATTTGCGAGTATCGCCGGCAGCCTGCCCTGAGCGAAGCCGAAGGATCTCGCCGGCCCGGGCGGGACGCCCGCCGGACAACAGCCGGAAGGCGGCGCTACGACTCCGAGTACTTCGCTGTCGTGGTATCGGTCTCGAACACCGTCACGTCTTTTACGCGGACGCGACCGTTCGTCACGCTTTTCAGCCGCATGTTCGACTCGTCATAGAAATACTTAGCCAGATTCTCAGCCGAGGGATTGATCACAGTAAAAGGCTCGATGTCGTTGATCATCTGGTGATCGAGCCGTTCAATGACGTGCTTCATAACCTCGCGCAGGTCCTTGAAATCGAGCAGCAGACCGGCCTTGTCCAGCTCGGCACCGGCCAGCGTCACCCGAATCTTGTAGTTGTGCCCGTGCGGATTTTCGCACTTGCCCTTATAGTTGCGCAGGTAATGGCCTGCTGCAAAAGTATCGTCAACCGTTACTTCGAACATGCATCCCTCAGCGGCTTGGCGCGAATACAGGCCGAGCCGCGTTCCATGGCGAAACACCTATTGTAACGCGCATTGACGCAATGCAGCTTGACTGCCCGCCGTCTCTAAAGGTAGTTTGCCTATTCGTTTATTTCCTTGTCGAGGAGCAGGTATGCGTCGCAATGCATTCGTCCCAGTTCTCATCACAGCAGTGATCGCTGCCAATCTTGCCGCTCAGAGCAAGCCCGAGGCGCCGCCGGAGTACGTCGTCAAGGAGCACTACACAAAATACGAGTACAGAATTCCGATGCGCGACGGCGTGCATCTTTTCACCTCGATCTATGTGCCCAAGGACACTTCTCATGCCTACCCATTCTTGATCAACCGAACGCCCTACAGCGTGGCGCCGTACGGCGTGGATCTGTACCGCACACGGCTCGGACCGTCGCCCGACTTTGACAAGGCGGGGTACATCTTCGTCAACCAGGATGTGCGCGGCCGCTACATGTCGGAAGGTACATTCGTTGAGATGCGCCCGCACATCGACAATAAGAAATCCAAGCAGGATGTGGATGATGCGAGCGACCTTTACGACACCATCGACTGGCTGCTGAAGAACGTGCCCAACAATAATGGCAAGGCCGGCATCTGGGGCATTTCTTATCCCGGATTCTTCACCTCGGCCAGCATCATCGACTCGCATCCGGCGCTCAAGGCGGCTTCGCCGGAGGCTCCCATGACCAATCTTTTTATGGGCGACGATGCCTACCATGGCGGGGCGTTCATGCTCAACGCTAACTTCGGTTTCTACGTTTCTTTCAAGCCGCAGGAGAATCCTCAACTGCCGCCGAAGACTCCCGTGCCCTTCGATTACGGCACGAAAGACGGCTATGAGTTCTATCTGAATGCCGGTCCGATTGGAAATCTTTCAAAGTATCTCGAAGGCAAAAGTGCGCTGTTCGACGATCAGATGCACCACGACACTTACGACGATTACTGGAAGGTGCGCAATCTGGCGCCCCATATGAAGAACATTCGCTGCGCCGTGCTTACCGTGGGGGGATGGTTCGACGCGGAAGACCTGCAAGGTCCGTTCAGCACCTTCCACGCTATTGATAAGAATAACTCCGGAATCTTTAACGCACTTGTGGTCGGCCCCTGGGTACACGGCGGCTGGGCGCGTTACGACGGCGAACATCTGGGGCGGGTGGAGTTTGCTGCAAATACCGGAGATTATTACCGGAAGAACATCCTGTTTCCGTTTTTCGAGCAGTATCTGAAAGGCAACGGCGACGCGAAACTTCCGAAAGCCTATGTCTTTGAGACGGGCACGAATGTGTGGAGACAATATTCTGCGTGGCCTCCGAAAGAGGCTGAGGCGAAGACTCTCTACTTCACCAGTGGCGGCGGACTGTCGTTCGATCCTCCCGCTTCCGACGAGCCCTCTTTCGATGAATATGTCAGCGATCCGGCCAAGCCTGTGCCTTTTGTGAATTACGTTTCGACGCGCGTGCCGCAGGAATACATGCTCTCGGATCAGCGCTTTGCCTGCAGCAGAACGGACGTTCTGGTTTATGAAACTCCGGTACTGCAGGAAGATCTGACCATTGCCGGGCCCATTTCGCCGCGGCTTTTCGTTTCCACCAGCGGCACTGATTCCGATTGGGATGTAAAGCTGATCGACGTTTATCCCGCAGATTATCCCGACAGCAAATTCGATGCGCCTCGGCCGGAGGATAAAGACAAACCTTCAACGGATGTGGGTCCGCCCAGTTTCACCATGGGTGGATATGAGCAACTGGTCCGCGGCGAGCCCTTCCGGGGAAAGTTCCGCCACAGCTTCGAAAAACCTGAGGCCTTCACGCCGGGCAAGGTCGAAGAAATCGATTTTACGATGCAGGATGTGAATCATACCTTCCGTCGCGGCCACCGCATCATGGTGCAGATCCAAAGTTCGTGGTTTCCGCTCACCGACCGCAACCCGCAGACCTTCGTCGACATTCCCAACGCCAAGCCCTCGGACTTTGTGAAAGCTACCGAGCGCCTGTATCACGCCAAGGGCGAAGCTTCGGGGATTGTGATCGGAGTGCTGTCGAGTCCGGCAATGGCGGAAGAACACAAATAGAAAATAGGGTCCGTCCAAGGCCTCGGCATTTCCACCGGACTCTGCGGTACAATGACGCCCATTCGCCTCGCTACTGGGGTTCGACCCGCGCCTGCGGGATTACTGCGGGGCCATGAGGACTGGTCACGATGAACGTCCTGTTGCTTTCCATGCCGGATTCCTTCGAACACATGCCACCGGTCGCGATCCGCATGCCCAATGGCGCGCTTACGTCGCTGGCCGGAAACGTTGATCCGCATCACCGCGTAGCCGTCGCTGATTTGATCCTGGTTCACCGGCAGGTTCGTGAAACTGTCACGCGGCTGGTCCGCGAACTTGATCCGGAAGTCGTCGGACTTTCCATCATGACGTTTCAGCGTCGGACTGCCGGCCGCATTATCGATCTAGTGCGCGCGCTTAGGCCGGGTGTGAAGATTGTGGTCGGCGGGTATGACCCCAGCCTTGCGCCTGAAGCTTACGAAAACATGGGTGTCGACTATCTGGTGCGCAGCGAGGGGGAAGTTACCTTCCGCGAATTGTTGCGGGCGCTCGAACAGGGCTCCGGGTTCGAGAAGATCGGTGGCCTTTCCTATCGCGACGGTGAGAGTTGGGTGCAAAACCCTGCCCGCGCGCCGCACCGGCTGGAAGACAGCGAGATTCGCCTGCCGAAACGAGATGCGCGTGTGCTCGGCGGATACACCATGCTGGGCCGGCAGGTGGATGTAATTGAGACCTCGCGCGGGTGCACATTCGATTGCAGTTTTTGCTCGATCATCGAAATGCGCGGCCGCAACTTCCATACTTATTCTTTCGATCGCGTCTTGGCCGACATTCACGACGCCTACGATCACGGCGCACGAACTATTTTTCTGGTCGACGACAACATAACGTTGAACGTGAGGCGGTTCGAAGCGCTGTGCGATGCCATCATCGCCGCCGGATTGCACAAGATCGATTACTTCGTGCAGGCCATGACCTCGGCCATCGCCAACCACGGCGAAACTCTAGCGCCACTGATGCGGCGGGCTGGGTTCCGTTACGTGTTTCTCGGCATCGAAAATATTCTGGAAGGCGATCTGGAGTTCCTAAAGGCTTCGGCTAAGAATACGGAGCGCAGCAATGGCCAGAAGACTGGGAACGCCACCCTCAAAGCCATCGACTACATCCGTCGCAATCAGATGTATGTGGTGGGCGGGTTAATTGTTGGCAGCCCGGGGGACACGCGGGAATCCATTGAAGCGAACCTGGAATTTGCCCGGCGCTACGTGGATTGGCCCTACATCCAGCATCCCACCCCGTATCCGCGCACGCCCATGACGAAGGACTTTCGCGAGCGAGGCTTGATCATGAATGAGCGGCTCGAGGAATACGACGGTACGACTGCCGTGGTGCACACCGAACATCTGCCGGCTGAAGAGGTGGAGTTCCTGCGCTGGAGGGCTGAGCGCTGGATGAAAGTTCAGCACATCCCTGTGGCACTAAAGCATGACCCGAAATTTGTTCTGACGACCGGCTGGAAAATGTTGGGCCACACTTTCCGCGGAAGCTCGATCCGCTCGGCGCTAGGGCTGGAGAGCGACCGGAAAGTGTTTGAACGGTATCGGGAGATTCGGCGAGCGGAGCGGGAGTACGTGTGAGGAAATGTGGTTGGCGCTACTGCGTAACAGTTGAGTTCAGGTCAATTTAGTTTTGTATTCCGAAGAACTCCTCCACGACGCGCATTTCTGTAGTCTTTTTGTAATTCGGCAGACTTTCGATGAACACGAGCCCGTACTGCTTTTTCAGGATGCGGTTATCGAGCAGTACCAGCAGGCCGCGGTCGTGCAGCGAGCGGATCAGGCGTCCGAAGCCTTGTTTCAGCGTGATCACCGCAGCTGGCACCTGATATTGAAAAAAGGCGTTGCCGCCGTCGGCGTCGATCGCCTTCACGCGCGCCGCAACGACCGGGTCGCTGGGCACGGCGAACGGCAGGCGGTCAATGATCACGCAACTCAGTTGCTCGCCCTGCACGTCGACGCCCTGCCAGAAGGATGAAGTGGCGAACAGCACTGCATTCGGCGTGAGCCGGAACTCCTCGAGCAGTGCGCTCTTCGGCGCGTCGCCCTGGCGCAGCATAGGGAATTCTAATTCTCCCAGCAACCGCTGGTAGACGTCGTTCATCTGGGCGTAGCTTGTGAAGAGCACGAAGGCGCGACCGCGCGTGATCTCCAGCAGCTTGCGGATTCGCTCAGCTGCTTCCGCCGCAAACTGCGGGGTTCGCGCATCAGGCAGATCGGGCGGGACATAAAATAGAGCCTGATTCTCGTAGTCAAAGTGCGAAGGCAGGACTGACTCGCGCCCGTGCTCAAGCCCCAACCGCTGCCGGATGTATTCGAATCCCCCGCCGACGGCGAGCGTCGCCGAAGTGAGGACTGCGCATTCCAGCTTCGACCACAAGCATTCGCGCAGGATTGGGCCTACGTCGATTGGAGTGGCCTGCAGGAATACATTCTGCCTTCCGGTTTTCTCCGTGCCTCTGTGTCTCTGTGGTGAATTGCTTCTTCCGCCGCGCCGCTCGATCCAGAAGACCGTATTGCGATCGTCGGATTCCATAGCGAAGGTGAGCTGCACTTGAATTTCCTGCACTCGCCGCACGAAGTTGTAAACTTCCTCTGGCTTTTGCGGCAGGCCTTCGAGTTCACCCGCCAGCCGCGTCAGAGCCTGATTGAGCGCAAGGAATTCGTCTCCGTTCTCTTCCAGAAACTCGCGTCGCGTATCGAAAGCAAAGCGGCCTTCACCGGGCGGCAACACCGAGAAAAAGAACTGCGCGCGCTCCCGCAGACTTCCCAGCGCTCCTGAAAGCGAAGCTGAAAGCATCCGGTTATGTTGCAGCGACGTTTCCACGTCACGCGCCAGGTCTTCCACGCGCAGGTTGCTCAGAGAGATTCCGAAATAGTTCCCTGCTACATCTTCCAGTTCATGCGCCTCATCGAAAATTACTGCCGCGGCTTCCGGCAGGATCCCGGCGTCGGGCGCGCCCTCGGCTTGCAGCTTGATGGCAAGATCAGCGAAGAATAGATGATGGTTGACAATGATAATGTCGCTCTCCATCCCGCGACGGCGCATTTCGGTGATGAAGCAGCGCTCCCATTGGTTGCACTTCTGGCCGATGCAGGCTTCGGCTCGTGCATCCAGTTTGTGCCAGAGCACGCTGGCCTCGGGAAGCTCGGCGAGTTCGGCGCGATCGCCCGTCGCAGTTGTCTTTTCCCACGCGGCAATCGCCCGATATTGCTCAATCTCCTCCAATCCGCTCAGCACCGGCTGATCGGTAAGGTCGTAGAGTTTCTTGCGGCACAAATAATTGTTGCGTCCTTTCATGTAGCAGACGGAAAGCCGTCGCGGGCCTTGCCCAAGCTGGGCAGCGGAGTCGAGTGTCCCCGCGTTGTCTCCAAAAAGAACGTGCTCCAGAAATGGAATGTCCTTGTAGAAAAGTTGTTCCTGTAGATTCTTGGTGCCGGTGGAGATGATGATGCGCTTGCCCGAGCGAATCACCGGCATCAGGTACGCCAGAGTTTTTCCTGTGCCGGTGCCGGCTTCCACAATCAGGTGGCGTTTTTCTTCGAGCGCCTGCTCGACGGCCTGTGCCATCTGCAACTGCCCGCGCCGAAATTCATACGCGGGATGCGTGCGCGCAAGCACTCCGCCGGGAGCGAAGAATTGGTAGAGAGATGCGTCTTTCACGCCGGGCGCGGAGTCACCCGGGGTCACGGGAGACACGGGTTGGGAACTTAAAGCCACGGGAGTCTCTATAATAAACAGTTTCCGGCTTTCAGTAGTCGATTGCCTCATTTTGACCCAGCCCACCTACAACTCGACCAGCACTGCCGCCACCGCAGCAGCCGGAGTTCCGACGCTTGCCATCGTGGGCCGGCCCAACGTAGGCAAGTCCACGCTGTTCAATCGCATCGTCGGATCGCGGCGCGCTATTGTCGGCGACGAGCCTGGCATCACGCGCGACCGCCTCTATGGCGACGCCGAGTGGCGTGGGCGGCGCATCCGCATCATCGACACCGGCGGCATTATTCCCGAAGACAAAGATTTCATTCCGTCGGAGATTTTCCGCCAGGCGCGGGTCGCGTTCGATGAAGCCGCAGCGATCGTCATGGTGGTCGACGGTCGCGCCGCACTCGCCGGACCCGATCTTGAACTGGTTCGGCTGCTGCGCAAGACCGGGCGTCCGCTTTTTCTCGCCGTCAACAAGGCTGATTCTGAAAAGCAGGCGTCTATCGTTGATGAGTTCCATCGCCTGGGAATCAAACAGATGTTCCCAATTTCCGCCGAACATGGGCGCGGCATTGATGATCTGCTGGACGCTGTGTTCGAGGTGTTGCCGCCTGCAGGCGACCTAAACACGCGGCATACAGAGGAACCACAGGAAGAACCACCCCATGCAGGAGACGAATCGGCCGCCGAGCCTGAGCCCGTCTACGAAACCAAGGTCGCCATCATCGGTCATCCCAATGTTGGCAAATCTACGCTGTTGAATCGCCTGACTGCTTCCGATCGCGCCATCGTCTCGCCGATTCCCGGTACGACGCGCGATGCGGTCGACGAAATTGTTGAACGCAATGGCCGCCGCTTCCGCTTCATCGATACCGCGGGCATCCGCCGCAAGGGCAAAACCCATCTGATGGCGGAGAAACTTTCTGTGGTGATGGCGCGCAAGCATCTCGAAGCTGCCGACATCGCGCTGCTGGTAATCGATGCCACCGAAGGAGTGAGCCAACTCGACGCCGCCATCGCCGGCTACGCCCACGAGAGCGGACGCTCGATGATCATCGTCGTCAACAAATGGGATCTCGTCACCACCGGTGCGCTAAAACCTGGCCGGCCATCGAAAGCCATGCGGATGCGGGAAAGCAAGCGTCCGGGCGACCGCGACGCCTACGAAGAGCGGCTGCGCCATGATCTTAAATTTCTGAATTACGCGCCTATCGTTTTTGTTTCCGCAAACACCGGCAAAGGTACGGAGAGAATCTTCCCGCTGCTCGAACAGGTTGCCATCGAGCGCCGCAAGCGCATCCCTACATCTGCGATGAACCGGTTCATTGAGACTGTCGACTTCGAGCGCGCGTCCGTCCCCATGCGCTCGCGGGTGAAAATTCTTTACATGACGCAGGCCTCAGTGGCACCGCCAACGTTTGTGCTCTTCACCAACCGCGCAGTGAAGCTGCACTTTTCGTACCAGCGGTTTCTGGAGAACCAGATCCGGCAAGCCTTCGGCTTCTTGGGAACGCCGATTTGGATTAAGAACAGGGCGCGGAACTAGCGCCCTACACGGTTAACGCCCGTGTTCTCACTCGCCTGCAACCTCCCGATCCATCGTCAGCAGCCCCACCCGCTGCACACCCGCGTGATGCGCCACATCAATCACGTCGGCCACGTACTGGAAATCGACGTCGGCATCGCCGCGCACGAAGACGACTTTCTCAGCGCGCCGCAAATAAATTTCCGCGAGGCGCGTTTCCAGATCCTCCCAGCGCACGTCCTCCTGATTGATTTTCACGGTCGGCGGCTCATTTTCCTTCGTCCACGCCACCTGAATGACAACCGTGCGTGATTGCGATGACTCCGCTGTCTGTTTTTGATCCTGTTGCGGAATCTGGGTTGTCTCTCCCTGCTCTTTGTCCATCGACACCACGACCATGAACACGATGATCAGGGTCAGCAGCACATCGATCAGCGGAGTTACGTTGATCTCGGGTCCGCGCGCACCACCGCCTGCCATTGAGAACGACATAGAAAGCTCCCCGGCTCCTGTTTCGTCTTTGGCACGCGCGTGTCTGCAACATCAGACACCTGGAAAGGCGCGAGGGTTCCTGGCGCGGGAAGGGGCGAGAAAGCTGCTGTTTGCCGGGGCAGGCAAACAGCGGATTCCTCGCTTCGCTCAGAATGACACCACGAGTTCGGCCCGGCTGCGGAGCACTTATCCGATCGGCTCGGGTGTGGGCGGCAGGGGCGGAGGCTCTGGTGGACGCGGAGGAGCCGCACCCGCCGGTGCCTGAGGCGCGGCTGTGGCGGACGGTGGGTAAAGCGCGGCGCTCAACGCGGGATAGCGCGCCGCAAAGAAATAGATTGAATACGCAGGAAAGAACACGATCACAGGCACTGAGACCAGAGCGATTACATAGAAAAAAACCGCCAGCAAAACGCAGCCCACTACAACCGCGACCGTTATCGTATACGCATTCCAAGTGAGCCCGGCGGTTTTTCCGGTAACGATGGCAAGGATGCTGAACAATGCTGTAGGGATCGCGATGATCAAGCCTAAGATCACCGTGGCAATTCCAACTATGATGGCCGCTCCGATGGCCATCACGATCTTCATTCCGATGTAGGCGGCGTAGCTTCCTTTTTCAGCCTTCATCATCCACCACAGCCGTCGCCATCCCTCCATCACGCCGACGTTTTCTAAAGCCATTTGCGGGATGACGAAATCCTTGGTCAACACGAAAATCACCGCTAGGGCCAAAACGAAAATCAGCGCCGCAAAGAACAGGAATATCCCACCTAAAACCAGCGGAACCATGTGTGCCTTCGGCTCCTTAAACCATCCCGCGGCAAAGGCAAACCCGGCTGGAATTCCAACCAGCACGGTGAGGCCTCCCAGCGTAACCGCCAGGTAGGCCAGCTTCCAGAGGAAGTATCGCAATCCCGGCCCTTGCCTGCGGCTCCAGCCCTGGCGAATGTGACACTCTTTCGCCATGACGCTGTCGAACAGAATGAAGCGCATTACGCTGCTTATGTATATCAGGATGATTCCCAGCACCAGGCCGGCGACGATCAGCACGGCGATCAAGCCGGCTAACAACGCGGGATCGATTGCCGGCCAACCTGAATCCATAAAGTGGCGTGTGGCTCCCGGATGTTGATTCCAGTTGAAGTTGTGACTGTTACATCCGCCGCCGGAGCCGAGTTCGCCGGCCAGCAATCCGACCAGCGCCAGCCTGGTCCATTGGCCGAGGCGGAAAGGCTGGAAGAGTTGTTTCTTCGTGTGTTCAACGGCAGGATAGATGGCGTCCACGGCGGAGAATGTCAAGCGCGCACCTCGGCGTCGGTCGAATGTGGAGGAAGGTACTGCAAACCGACTGGCGGGTCAAATAAATTATCGAGGGGCACTAAGGATTTTTTCCATGGTAAACAGCGGCGTTCCGGACAGATCGTGCGTGCCCTCCCGCGTTCGATAAAAGCCGAATCTTCCATACAGACGGATGGCCGAATCGAGAAACGGCGTCGTGCTTAGGAACAGCCGGGTGCAGCCTTCGCCGCCGGCCCATGCCTCAAGATGTTGCAGAAGTCTGGCGCCACACCCCAAGCCTCGAGCACTTGGGAGCACCGCCATCCCACGAATGTAGACTGAGTCGCCTTTCACAACCGCAGCTACGGTGCCTAACACCGCGCCTTCGCGCAGCGCCACCCAAACCGGGCCTTCCTGCATGCGTGTGAGGATCCCATCGGCGCCCGGAGTGGTCGCGGAAAAACCGCCGTCGGTATAAAGCGCTCTGAACTCGACGAAGGACTGACGCAATACTGTGGCAATCGCCGGCGCATCTTCCGGGCCCGCACGGCGGACCTCGATTTGCGTTGCTCCGTACATCTCACCACGAATGGGTTCGCTCTGCCCGGGTGGGATTTCAACCCCTCGCCGCCGTCGCTGCGGTCCCCTCCAGCCACTCGTCGAAATGTTTCAGAGCCGACTGGCACTGCAATCGGTGCCGCTCTTTCCGGTCGCGATTTTTCTTTTCCAGCGCGGGCAACAGATCAAAGGTAATATTCGCAGGTTGAAAGTTCTTGGCGTCCGCGTGAGTCACATAATGTGTGAGCGACCCAAATGCCGAAGCCCGTGGGGGCGGCTTCAACTCAGTTCCGAGCGCCAGCGCTGCCGCTTGCTGCCCGGCTATCAATCCGGTCGCAATCGACTCCACATACCCCTCCACGCCGCAAATCTGTCCCGCGAACAAAACCCGGGGGTGCGCTTTCATCTGCAATGTCTCCCGCAACAAAGCTGGACCGTTGATATACGTGTTGCGATGAATCTGCCCGTAGCGCAGGAAGCGCGCGTTTTCCAGTCCCGGAATCATGCGCAGTACGCGCGCCTGCTCGCCAAACTTCAAATGATTCTGGAAGCCCACCAGATTGAAGGAATCCGCCCGCAGGTTTTCCTGCCGCAACTGGACGACCGCGTAAGGCATTCGCCCGGTGCGCGGATCCTTCAGACCAACCGGCTTCATGGGTCCAAAACGCAGCGTATCGCGGCCGCGGCGCGCAATCTCTTCAATTGGCAGGCAGCTCTCGAAATAATTCAACTTCTCCCAGTCGCGCTCTTCCACAGACTGCGCGGCCAGGAGCGCGTCGTAGAACCGGTCGTAGTCTTCTCGCGTCATCGGACAATTGATGTAATCCGCCGATCCTTTGTCATAGCGCGCCGCCATGTAGACGCGCGACATGTCGATCGAATCCGCTTCCACAATCGGACTAATCGAATCATAAAAATACAGATGAGGACTGTGCGCAGCGCCGTCGTGCCCGCCATTACCGAGTCTTGCAATCTCCGCCGCGAGCGCTTCCGACGTCAAAGGCCCGGTCGCGATCACGGTAATCTGCTGACCCGATTCTTCAATCGAAGTCACCTCTTCGCGGCACACACTAATCCGCGTCTCCTGAGAAATCGCCTGCGTCACCTTCGCAGCAAATGTCACGCGGTCGACTGCGAGCGCATGGCCCGCCGGAACTGCGCACTCCCGCGCAAGTTGTAACAAAAGCGAACCCGCCCGCCGCATTTCCTCCTTTAGCAGCCACGGAGCCGTATTCTCGCTGTCCGACTTCAGCGAATTTGAGCACACCAGCTCGGCGAAATCCGCCGTCTGATGGGCCGGCGTCGACCGAATCGGCCGCATCTCGAACAATTCCACGTCCACTCCTCGCTGGGCGCACTGCCACGCCGCCTCTGACCCCGCCAGCCCCGCCCCGATAATGCGAACGCGCGCGCTCAAGATGCCTTCTCCGCCAGCCGCCGCAGTGCGTCGTCCTTCAGCAACACCGGCCGCCACTGATCGAGGAACTCCGCCCCCAGAGATCTGTAAAGTTCAATCGCCTTCTCATTCCAGTTAAGCACCTCCCATTGCATTCCGTTACAGTTTTCCCGTACCGCAATGCGAGCGACGAAAGCCAGCAACGCTTTCCCAACCCCTCGCCCGCGAAACCGCTCGCGCACAAACAGATCCTCCAAAAACAATCTTCGCCCCACCCAGGTCGAGTAGTGGCCAAAAAACAGAGCGTACCCTGCAGGCTGCCCATCCCAATCCGCAATCAGCGCCCGAAAACTGGGACTCGCCCCAAACCCATCCCGCACCAGGTCGGTGGTTTCGATCACGCAAAAATGCAGCTCGTGCTCAAACTCAGCCAGTTCGCGGATCAAGGTCCGCAGCAACTCCGCATCATCGATCGTAGCGGGACGAATGGAAAGCATCGGCAGGTTGAAAACCCTAGCGGCTTAACAGTGTATATTGGCTAGCCACGCACACCCAAAGTCCGTTGCGATATACCCAGGTATCTGTAAAGCGTCCACGGCGCTGGTAAGGCTTGCCCTTATCGATGCCCTTCACGCGGTATACACCGATGACGATGGCGGTGTCGCCATAGACATGCGCCGACGTCGATTCGATGACCTGCTCCTCGCGATTGTCCGAAGGCGCCTTGACCCCGGCAAGAAAATCGCCCTTGCTCTTCAAAGTACCGTCGTAGTCAATGTAGGTTAAAGAATCATCCAGCAGGGCGTCGAGAGCCTTGACATCTTTGTCCTTTTCCGCCATGCCCCATGCGCTTTCAAAAGCCAGAACCCTGGAGCGCTGGGCCGCCGAGTCGCCTTGGCCCTGGGCCACCGCAGACAAAGACGTTGCGAAAAGCAACGCTATCCCGCAAGTCATCGCTCTCGCGAAACGGCTTCTGCTCGCTCCGGAGAGATCGGGGTTACGCCGGAGAAAATGCGACGGGAATGGGGCAGAGCGCAACGTCATGGCGAAAACTCATGCCCTCAGTGCAAACGACTCTACGAGGGCTATCTGGAGTTAATCGGCAAAAACATCAACTAACTTGAGTGCCTTTGGGAATTCCCGCTAGCCCTTGCTGACGCTGAAGGAACGATCGATCTCGAACTGCTGGCCACACGCACACTCGTCGCTGTTTCATCCGCCTGATCCGCGGCTGAAAATCTAAAGAATCTGGCGCGCGTCTCCCACTCGCCGCGTCACTCGCTCGCGGTCGAGGTATTCCAGTAGAGGGATTGCGTACTTGCGGGTCACTTCGGTCAATTCCTTGAACTTGGCCACATCGATTGTTGTCGACTTCACTTTGTAGATTGCCATCTGGCGCCGCAACGCCTCCAGCGCGCTGCGGTGAAAAACGAGTTCTTCGGAAACTTTGATCAATACCTTGTCGCGCAGCAGCAAAGTCACGATCTTCTGTGCCCGCACCTTATCCACCTTGAGCCCCGCGATCACCTCACTCAGCGCAGGAACCTTTAACCCCGCCGAGGCAAACGCGCCCTCGATCTTCTGCTTCGATTCGGCCTCCTCGTCCTTCATCACCACGCCATGCCCCGGCAGCCGCGCCAAGTCACCGATCACTTCGAGCTTTCTTTCCCGCACCAGCACGGAGGCAACCACCTCGAAAACATCTGAGGTTGCGTCCACCTGCGCCCGCAATTCTTCTTTGCTGATTCCACTCACCAGGGGATTCTTCTTATGGAAATCCAGAGCAGCAGCAAGGATGCGCGCCTTCAACTCTTCGAGCGCAGGCGAATGCAGAAACCACCCACTGGCCGCCAGCACTTCGCCGCCTCGCAGCACGGGAGCCAATTGCCCTTCGATTACAGCTTTGGTCCACCCCGTTTCTGTTATCAGTCGAGACATCGAAATTCCTTCATGATGCCGCCGTGCGATTCGAGCTTTTAGAATCGCTTCTGCATCGCCGCTGGCCAGCGTTTCCAGAAAGTCGACCGGTCGAGGCATGCGCGGAATCGGCGCGGCATCCAGTACCACTCCGCCCCCAATCGTTACCACCGGCGAGAATTGCCGGATGATGAACCGGTCTCCGGGAAGCAGCAGCGCAGGTTTCGGCAGCTTCAAGCGCACAAGTCCTTCCGAACCTGGCGTGATTTCTTTTGTCCCAAGCAGCGATATCACGACCACCATTTCCATGGTGTAGGAATGAAAGTGCACCCGCGCCCGGTTTTTCAGAGGCCGCGGCGCCGAAGGCAGCAATCGTAGCCTCACATCTACCCGCCGCGTGGCCTCAAACGTTCCCGGGTGCGCGAGGGTCATTCCGCGCGACAGATCTTCCGTGCTTACCCCCGCCAGGTTCAACGCGATTCGTTGTCCGGCGATCGCTATTTCCGTTGTTTGCCCGTGCACCTGCTCTCCGCGCACACGCACTCGCTGCCCGGTTGGGAAAACTTCCAGTTCATCCTCGCGGCGTATCGTGCCTGCGATCAGGGTTCCGGTCACTACGGTGCCGAAGCCTTTCATGGTGAATACACGATCGATCGGCAAGCGAGCGAGCGCCAGAGGATCTCTCGGCCGCAACTCGGCAGCAGCTGCCACGATTGCCCGCTTCAATTCATCCAACCCCGCTCCTGTCAAAGAGCTCACGGCGATGATCGCCCGTGGTTTATCCAGGAATGTCCCGCGCAGAAACTCTTCCGTCTCCAGGCGCACTACGTCGAGCGTCTCCGTATCCACCGCATCGGATTTGGTCAGCACGGTTATGCCGCGTCTTACCCCGAGCAATTGCAGGATGTCGAAATGCTCCCGCGTCTGGGGCTTGATCGCCTCGTCGGCCGCAATCACCAGCAGCACCAGGTCGATGCCGCCCACTCCCGCGAGCATATTGCGGACAAAGCGCTCGTGTCCCGGAACGTCGACAAAGCCCAGGCGCAAAGTCTCGCCGTTAGGGGAAGACAGGTCCGTGTGCGCGAAGCCGAGGTCGATGGTGATGCCGCGCCTCTTCTCTTCCTCCAGTCGGTCGGCATCGATTCCAGTCAGCGCCTTCACCAACGCGGTTTTACCGTGGTCGATGTGCCCCGCTGTGCCTATGATGATGGATTTCATCTGGTTCGCCATCTTACCGGAAAAGGCGGCTGCGCCTGGGAATCCGGGACAAAGCTGGCAAAGTTGGCCCTACCCAGCCGCCCCGCTAAATGCGACAATAGAGATTCCCCATGACCACCTCCATGACTTCTGCCTTCCCTTCGGAGACTCTCCTGCAGCACGGCCTCACTATCGACGAATACGAGAGGATCAAGCAGCTTCTTGGACAGCGCGAGCCCACGCTCACCGAACTCGGCATCTTCGGCGTGATGTGGAGCGAACACTGCTCCTACAAGTCGTCGCGCGTCCACTTGAAGCGCCTGCCCACGCGCAGCAAGCGCGTCCTGCAAGGACCGGGAGAAAATGCCGGCATCATCGACATTGGCGACGGTTGGGCCTGTGCTTTCAAGATCGAATCGCATAATCATCCGTCATTCATCGAGCCGTTTCAAGGCGCGACCACCGGCGTGGGCGGAATCCTGCGCGACATCTTCACCATGGGAGCGAGGCCGGTCGCGGTGATGGATTCGCTGCGCTTCGGCCCTATTACAACTCATGCGGGAGGGGCTGCCGCTGACAGTATCCAAAAGGATGTACACAGAAATCACTCAATCCTCGAAGGAGTAGTGAGCGGCGTCGCCTCTTACGGCAACTGCTTCGGCGTGCCGAACCTGGGTGGCGAAACCAAGTTCGAGCCGTGCTACTCCGGCAACCCGTTGGTGAACGCTTTTGCCCTGGGCCTGGTTCGCAAAGACGAGATCTTCTACGCGCGCGCCGCCGGCGAGGGCAATCCGGTGATCTACGTTGGCGCGAAGACGGGACGCGACGGCATCCACGGCGCAACGATGGCGAGCGAAGAATTCAGCGAAGCCTCCGAAGCGAAGCGGCCGAACGTGCAGGTCGGCGATCCGTTTTTGGAAAAGTTGCTGCTGGAAGCTTGCCTCGAAGCCATGAAGACGGGAGCCATTATTGGCATTCAGGATATGGGCGCCGCTGGACTTACCTGCTCCACCTGCGAGATGGGCGGGCGCGGCGGCGTCGGCATTGAGATTGAGCTTGACCGTGTGCCGCAGCGAGAAACGGGCATGACTGCCTACGAGATCATGCTCAGCGAGTCGCAGGAACGCATGTTGCTGGTGGCCCAGAAAGGCCGCGAACAGGAAGTCTTTCGCGTTTTTGAAAAGTGGGGGCTCGATGCGGTGGAAGTCGGCAAGGTTACGACCGACAACAAATTGCGCGTTCTACAACACGGCGAAATCGTCGCCGAGATTCCGAATCAGGCGCTGACCGACGACGCGCCTGTGTACAAACGTCCGCTTGAGCGCTGGGAGCCGCCGGTGCCCCGCGAAATGCCGGAGGACATTCAGCTAAACGGCACCGGGGATTTTACTCAAATTCTGAAGCAACTTCTGGCCAGCCCGAACATCTGCAGCAAGCGGTGGGTCTGGCAACAATACGACCACATGGTGCAGACCAACACAGTGGAGACGCCGGGCGCGGGCGACGCAGGCGTGGTTCGCATCAAGAATGCAAATCCCGAGCGACCACAACGTGGCCTCGCAATGGCGCTCGATGGGAACAGCCGCTGGTGTTATCTCGATCCGCGGCTGGGCGCGATGCATGCCGTCGCTGAGGCTGCGCGCAAGGTGGCGTGTTCGGGCGCAACTCCGGTGGGCGCAACTAATTGCCTCAACTTCGGCAATCCCGAGAAGCCCCGCATCATGTGGCAGTTCTCGCAAACCGTCGACGGCATCACCAGAGCTTGCGAAGAGTTGGAGATTCCCATCACCGGCGGCAACGTCAGCTTTTATAACGAGACGCTGGGTGAGGGAATCTATCCCACGCCAGTCCTGGGCGTTGTAGGGATTCTCGACGACGTGCATAAAGCTGCAAAGATGCATCTCGCCGCGACGGGACGCACGATCGTGCTATTGCGCGCTGGTGCAGCAGCCGATATCACCGATGTAGAGAGTGAGCTCGGTTCGTCGGAATACGCGAAGGAAATTCTGGGCTCGCTGTGGGGATACCCTCCAGAACTCGATCTAGAGAAAGAAGCCGCGCTGCAGAAAGCCGTGATCGAATTGGTTCAGCAGGGATTGGTGGAGTCCGTGCATGACTGCAGCGATGGCGGGTTGGCAATCGCGCTGGCGGAGAAGACATTTGCGAAAGGCGTGGGCGCGCGAGCGAGTGTAGTGTCGAACGGACTTCCCGCAGAGTTTGCTCTTTTTGGTGAAGATGCGAGCCGCATCGTGGTTTCCTGCACCCCGGCTAACCTTGCTCGAATCCAACAGGTGGCGGAGGAACGCGGAATTGCCGTTGATGTGCTGGGAGAAACGATTCCGGAGCAGTTCGAGATTTCGCTGGATGGACAGGTAGTTGTGTCCGCGTCGGTCTCCGAGTTAAGTGCAGCGTACGAGAAGGCTCTGGAATCAGCACTGCGGACAGATCCCGAACTTATAGAGGCAGATTGAATGAGGTGTTGGCTGGATGCCGACGGCTGAGTGCTGAATGCTAAGGACCGATAAATTTCACGACGAGTGCGGCGTGGTGGCAATCTTCGCTCACCCTGAGGCGGAGAAGCTCGCTTACCTGGGCCTGCACGCCCTGCAGCACCGCGGACAGGAGTCGGCCGGGATCGTTACCTCCGATGGCCTGACTTCCCGCGTCCACAAGGCGATGGGTACGGTAGCCGACATCTTTACTGAGGATGTGCTCTCGAAAATTCGCGGCACGCTGGCCATCGGCCACACGCGCTACTCAACCGCTGGCGATTCGGCGCTCCTGAATGCGCAACCGATTCTGGTGCAGTCGAACAAGGGTTCGATTGCAGTCGCACACAACGGCAATCTGGTGAATGCGGTAGACCTTAGGGCCCGCCTGGAGCGTCAAGGATCCATTTTCCAGACGAACAGCGATACTGAAGTGATCGTGCACTTGATCGCGCTTTCGCGAGAGCACACCTTGCCAGAGGCGATCGCCGATGCGCTGCGCCGCGTGGAAGGCGCCTTTTCGCTGGTCTTGATGAGTCCCGACCGGATTATCGCGGCGCGTGACCCGCGCGGCTTCCGTCCGCTGGCGATGGGGCGCATCCCGGCACTGGAAGGCCAGAAGCGCGACACGATTGTCTTCGCCTCAGAAACTTGTGCCTTTGATCTGATCGGCGCCACGTACGAGCGCGACGTAAAACCCGGCGAGTTAATCGTGGTGGGGCCGGAAGGTATCACGTCCCGTTTTTATTCGACAGACGCGGCGCAGTCGAGTTGCATTTTCGAGCACGTTTATTTTTCACGGCCCGACAGCATCGTGTTTGGCCGCGCGGTGCAGACCAGCCGTGAAGAACTCGGCCGGCAGTTGGCACGCGAAGCGCCGGTGGAGGCCGATCTGGTGGTCCCGGTGCCGGATTCAGGAGTGACCGCCGCCGTCGGATACGCAGCAGAAAGCGGCATTCCATTCCGCTTTGGTCTGATCCGCAATCACTACGTGGGGCGTACTTTTATCGAACCCAGCCAGAGCGTGCGCGACTTTGGGGTGAAGCTGAAACTGAATCCTGTGCGGGCGCTTCTGGAAGGCAAGCGCGTGGTGCTGATTGACGATTCCATTGTGCGCGGCACGACCAGCCGTAAGATAGTGCGCATGATTCGCAATGCCGGGGCAAAAGAAGTCCACATGCGCATTTCGTGCCCGCCCACGATTTCGCCCTGCTACTACGGTGTGGACACGCCTTCGAAAAATCAGCTGATCGCCGCCAATAAATCTGTCGACGAAATCCGCGAGTATATTCGAGCCGACTCGCTGGCCTACCTTTCGCTGGAAGGTTTGAAGAAAGCCTGCGGCGAGGGCGAGAAAACCTCCTACTGCACCGCTTGTTATACGGGCAAGTATCCTACGAACATTGTTGACGTGGAAGAGATATCGCCGGCGGTGGTCCCGCGCTAGCTATTTCCGTGCTTGTACCACGCGCGGAATCGATTGCAGATCCGGCCGGATCCGAACATCGTCCCAATCTTGCAGCAATTGCCGCACTTTGTCTGAAATCGCTCCGCTGATTTCCATGACCAGCCATCCACCGGGTCGAAGCGCGGCGCGCGCCTGCGGAATCAGCCGCGTTATAACCTCGACTCCCGTCGGACCCGCAAACACGGCACCGCGCGGCTCGAATTTCCGGACTTCGAGCTGGACCTGATCTTCTTCCGATTCGCCGACGTAGGGCGGGTTGGTGACGATGAAGTCAAAGGCGTCATTCTCGGATCCTGCGAGCAGGTCGGCCTGGTGAAATTGAATTCGAGATTCGAGTTGATGTCTAGCGGCATTAGCACGAGCGACCTCCAGCGCGGCAGCAGAGACGTCACTAGCATGGATTTCGGCTTGAGGTAATTCTTTGGCGAGAGCCAACGCGATGCAGCCAGACCCGGTGCCCACATCGGCGATACGGAGGTGGTTTATGTCGGGCGGGCGCCCTCGCCCGCCGTTTCTGTCCACACTGCCAAGTTCGAGCACGGTTTCGATCACATGCTCGGTTTCGGGGCGAGGAATCAAGACCGCGGGCGAGACGATGAGATCCATGCCCCAGAATTCCTGATGACCCGTGATGTACTGCGTTGGAACGCCGCGCGCGCGCTCGGCGAGCACAGCATCATATCGACTCTGTTCCTCGTACGTAAGTTCGCGCTCAGGATGCGCGTAAAGGTAGGCCCGGTCGCAGGAGAGAATGAACATCAAAAGTGATTCGGCGTTCAGACGCGGGGAGGGAACATGATCCGCACTGAGACGGTTGACGGCAGAGGCCAGGGTTTGCTTTAGCTGCACGAAATCATTTCACCACAGAGTCGCAGAGGCATAGGGTAAGGCGACGTCCAGAATTCGAATTTCATCCCAATCCGTCGTTGGCTTGCCGGCGCAACTCGTAGCCAAGGTAGATCATCTGCCCAATGTGGTGCTGCATGTGAGCACCGCAAACGACCACAATGTCGAGACGGTTCTTGGCATCGGAGCCGACCCCGGAGTATTCTGCTGCCCAATCGTCGGGCGATTGCGTGCTGATGGTTTTGAGAACCATGCCCACAGCATCGTCAAAACGGCTGAGCGCCTCATCTTTCGACGGAGGATTTGGATCGTTGAATTCTCGCGGGCGGTCGCGGACGTAGCCGGTCTTCGCAATCTGCGACCCGATGTAGTAGTTCAAGTTGCCCGTCAGATGCAGGACTAAGTGGCCGAAGCTGTTGCCGAAAGGAAATGGCTTTTGCCAGAATTGGGCGTTGGTCAGAGGCGCGGCAAGTTCGCGAATCCTAATTTGGTTCGCAGCGTATCGTTTGGCGAGAACCGACGCGACTGTCTCGTTGGATTGCGACATATGCTCTCCTTTCGCGGGCCAGAGCACCCATGTGACGCTCTTAAACTACGCTGGCAGCTTCCTGCTTTAGTTTTTCAGCCTGGTAGTACGTGGCGAGAGCTTCGATCAGCGGCTGAAGCTTGCCATCCATCACAGCTTCGAGTTGGTGGATGGTAAATCCGATGCGATGGTCAGTGAGGCGATTTTGCGGGAAGTTATAGGTACGAATCTTCTCGCTGCGGTCGCCGGAGCCCACCATGGCCCTGCGCTCCTTGGCCAGCGCCTGCTGCTGCTTTTCCATTTCAATTTCGTAAAGACGCGAGCGCAGCACGCGCATACCTTTCTCGCGGTTCTTGATCTGTGATTTCTCATCCTGGCAGCTCACAACCGTGTTCGTGGGGATGTGGGTGATCCGGACAGCCGAGTAAGTCGTGTTCACGGACTGGCCGCCGGGACCGGAGGAACAAAATGTATCGATGCGCAAGTCTTTGGCTTCGATCTTGATATCTACGTCTTCGGCCTCGGGTAGAACGGCGACCGTCACAGCCGAGGTGTGGACGCGGCCCTGCTGCTCGGTCGCGGGAACGCGTTGCACGCGGTGCACACCACTTTCATATTTGAGCTGTGAAAAAACTCGGTTGCCTTCGATGATCGCGATCACTTCCTTCAGTCCACCGGCCGACGATTCTGATGACGAAAGAACTTCAACCTTCCAGCGCTGGGTCTCGGCATAGCGTGTATACATGCGGAAGATTTCGGCAGCGAAGAGCGTGGCTTCGTCTCCGCCGGTGCCCGCGCGAATTTCGAGGATGACATTCTTTTCATCGTTGGGATCCTTGGGCAGAAGCAGAACTTTCAACTCCTTTTCGATCGCAGCGACGCGGGGTTGCAGCTTGTCGAGTTCTTCCTGGGCGTACGCGCGCATCTCGGGATCTTTTTCATCGGCCAGCATGGCTTTACTCTCAGCTATGCCACGCGTCAGGTCTTTGTACTCGCGATACTTTTCGACCACGGGCGCGATTTCGCTGTGCGCCTTGGCAGTCTTCTGGTATCTCGCCGAATCGTTGACGATATCCGGCGATGCCAGCGCTTTGGTCAGCTCTTCGTAGCGGGCTTCAATTTGGTCTAAACGTTCAAACATCGAACTTCCTTACAGAAAGACGCAGGTCGCGATTGTCTCGGTCCTCGCGCCGATCGGTTCTCTACGGCATTTTAGTGATATTGGGTTGGGAAGAGGAAATATTCGCGGCGGAGCCGCTAGGCAATCACCAACTCGCCGCCACGTTCCTTTTCCAGCGCCATGGCGTGGTCGAGGGCGACTATGGCGCACTGCGCCTGCTCGTCGGACGGAGGCTTCGTCGTGATGCGTTGCAGCCACAGGCCGGGCGCCGTCATCAGGGCAAACAAAGAACCGCGATGCTTAGCGGCGAATCGGATGATCTCGTAAGAGACGCCTGCAATCACGGGCAGAAGCGCGATACGCGCCGCGAAACGCGCCCAGAACGAGGTAAACGGAATCAGCATATAAAAACCGATCGAGATGAGCATCACAGTCATCAAGAAGCTGGTGCCGCAGCGGGGATGGAAAGTCGAATACTTCTGCACCGCCGCGGTCGAAAGCGGGTCGCCGTTCTCGAAGGCGAATACGGTCTTGTGCTCAGCGCCGTGATACTCGTAAACCCGGCGAATATCCGCGAACAGCGACACTCCCCAGATGAACAGCAGGAACAGGATCAGGCGCACAGCGCCGTCAATCAGATTGAACATGATCTGGCCGCCGAGTGCGGGATCGACCTTCTTGAGTTCCGTGGCCGCCACCAGAGGCAGATATTTGTACATGAAGATGAAGAAGGCGAGCGAGATGACGACGTTGACCGCCGCCAGCCAACCGCTGATCGCGGAAGCTTTTTCGCGGCTCTGCGACTGAGAGGCCGTCGTGGCAGGTTCTGCTTCGCCTCGCTTCGGCGGAGCAACCGTCGCCACGTCTTTATCCTCACTTCGCATCACGTCTTCGATGGCCACGTTGGCCGAGAAACGCAGGGCGCGGTAACCGAGAGACATGGCGTAGCCGAGCGTCATGACTCCACGAACGATGGGCCAAGCCATCCACTTGTGTTTTTCCGAGGGACGCTCGAGCGGTTCGCGCATGGTCACAACCTCGCCCGACGGCTTGCGGCAGGCGATTGCCCAGGCGTGCGGCGAACGCATCATCACGCCTTCGAGCACGGCTTGCCCGCCGACTAGGGTTTCCTCGCCACTTTCAAGCGCAGGCAGAAGCTGCACCGCCACCAGAAAACGCACGAAATTTCTTAAAGAATGCACAGACTTTAGATGCTCCCGGGCCAGAAAAGCGCCAACCGCTAGGTTATCACAGGCCGTCAGTGCTACCAGGCACTGCGCTCAAAGGCCTGGACTTGTCGAGAGAATCACAAAGAAGCGCTCGGCAATTCGCCAGTCTTTCGTCTATTCTCAGAAGTATTTTGAACAGCATGCGAACACTTGCCGAAGCCTGTGAGGCGATCGCAGCCACGACCAAGAAGCTGCAGAAGACGACCATCGTTGCTGACTACTTGAAGTCGCGCACCGCGGACGAGGCTGCGGTATCGGCAGTGTTTCTTTCCGGCAGAGCATTTCCCGCGTGGGAGGAGACCACGCTGCAGGTAGGCGGATCGTTGTTGTGGCGCGCGGTCGCTGAGCTTTCTGGAAAAGATGAAGCAGCACTGACGGCCAGCTATCGAAAACATGGCGACTTGGGTTCGGTGGCTGGGGAGGTTCTTGCGCAGCAATCCGGACAGGGCCTGAACGTTCTCCAAGTTGTCGACAGTTTCCACCAGATCGCTGCGGCGCGCGGGCCGGCTGCGAAGACTGCGTTGGTCCGCGATCTCCTGGCGCGGGCGATGCCGCTCGAAGCTAAATACATTGTCAAGATCATGACCGGCGATTTACGGATTGGGCTGAAGGAAAATCTGGTTGAGGAAGCGATCGCAAAAGCATACGTGGGCACGCCCGCCGCGACCCTGCACGAGGTGCAGCGGGCGAACATGCTGCTGGGGGACATCGGAGAGACGCTGCGGCTGGCCGTGGAAGGCAAGCTCGCGGATGCGAAGATGCGGATGTTTCATCCCATAGGATTCATGCTGGCGAGCCCGATCGAGTCGCCTGACGAGGGATTGAGTTATTTTCCCGAGGCCGTCGTGGAGGACAAGTATGACGGGATTCGAGCGCAGGCGCACATCTCGGGCGGAGAGGTGAAATTGTTTTCGCGGACTCGGGATGAAATCACTGACTCGTTCCCTGAGTTGCCTGGCGCGCTTGCAGATATGCCGCAGGATGCGATTCTCGATGGCGAGATCGTGGCGTGGGAGGAGCCGGGGCGGGCGCGGCCGTTCAGCGTGCTGCAGCAACGCTTAGGGCGGAAGAGAGTCAGCGAGCAAATGCTTCGCGAGATTCCGGTGGCGTACTTAGTTTTCGACGTTCTGTATACGGGCGGCGAGCTGCTGATCGATCGTCCGCTGCGGGAGCGGGCGCACATCTTGGATGAGCTTCTGGCGAAAGAGAGAACCCACCACGGAGACACAGATGCACGGAGAAGAACCGGAACGCAAGAGAAGTTGATATTCGGAGGAGATGAAGAAATCGAAGCGGCCAGCATCGTACGAGCGCCGGTTTTTCACGCGAAATCGCCGCAGGGGCTGGAAGAACTATTTGCTGCGGCACAGGCGCGAGGGAACGAAGGCTTGATGATCAAGGACCTCGACTCGGCCTACACGCCGGGGAAGCGCGGCAAGGCGTGGTTGAAGATGAAGCGCGAGCTGGCCACGCTTGACGTGGTGGTGACGGCCGTCGAATACGGTCACGGCAAGCGCGTCGGCGTGCTCAGCGATTACACCTTTGGCGTCTGGGACGGAGACAAGTTGGTGAATATCGGAAAGGCTTACTCCGGACTGACCGATCCAGAGATCGCCGAGATGACGCGGTGGTTTCTCGCTCACACGATAAAAGATCAGGGCTTCCGCCGTACGGTCGAACCGAAGATTGTGCTGGAAGTGGCCTTCAACAACATGATGCGCTCGGATCGTCATGACAGCGGTTATGCGCTGCGCTTTCCACGGATTGTGCGGCTGCGACCGGATAAGACGGCGCAGGAAGCGGACACGATTGAGCACGTGCGGGAGATTTTCGAGAGGCAGAATAGAAACGCATAAGCCGATTCGAGGCAAACTCCAGCTCGCGCCTAGTGGCTGTGGTGATGATGCTCTTCGCTCTCGCCCACCGGAATCACACACCCATGCGCTACTTCGCACTCCACATGCTCGAATTGAATCGTGGTGTGGTCGATGCGAAAGTTGTGATGCAGGCAGTCCTTCACGTCGCGCAGAATGCGCTCGCTAACCGAAGGCGGAATGTCGGCAATCGAGATGTGGCAGGAAAGCGCGCGGGTCTCTGATCCGATGCTCCAGCAATGAAGATCGTGCACGTCGTTGACGCCCTCGATGGAGCGAATCGCGGTCTCGACCAGTTCGAGCTTCACGCCGCGCGGCGTCCCTTCCAGCAGAATATTCAGCGTCTCGCGCACGATGCCGAATCCGGACCAGAGGATTAACGCACCGATCCCGAACGAAAGCGCGGAATCGATCCAATAATTGTTCGTAACCAGGATCGCCCAGCCTCCGGCAATCACGGCGGCGGTCGAAAGCGTGTCGCCCACTTCATGCAGCAGTGCGCTGCGGATGTTGACGTCGTTTCCGGAACCCCGGCTCGAACGATACAACAGCAGCGCGATCAGTCCGTTCATCACAACGCCCGTGGCCGCGACCCACATCATCACCGAGGCTTGAACGGGCTCGGGATGCTGCAGCCGCCGGAACGCCTCGTAGAAGATGAAGAACGAAACTGTGACCAGCGACACCGCATTGACCAGCGCGGCCAGCACTCCCGCGCGATGGTAGCCATAGGTCTTGGTGGCACTGGCCGGGCGCGCCTGCAAATACACCGCAACCAGCGACAACAGCAGAGCCAGAAAATCGGAGAGATTGTGTCCGGCTTCCGAAAGCAAGGCCAGTGAGTGGGCACGGATGCCGGCCACCACCAGCAGCACGATGTAGGCCAGGGTAACGCCAAGCGAGATTTTAAGCACCCGCTTGGGGCCACCCGCGCCCTGAACGTGAACGTGCATACTTTAAGTGTACGGGCGGCAAGGACGGGCTTCAAGCGAAGAGCAGCGGTCAGTGTTCAGTGGCCACCGACTACTAACCACCATTTCTTAGCGCTTGAAGAGATTTTGCAGATAGCGGTCGTTGTAAACCGTGGTCGAGCTCTGCACGAACTCCAGAATGCGGTACATTTTCTCCCGCGATTCACGGCTCATCTCCTTGAATTGGATGGCCACGCCCGATCCGGGATGGATCCTGGCAACACTGCCTTCCGTACTCAGCGTGCCGTCATCAATGGAGAAAACCAGCTTAACGTTCGAGCCGGGAGAAAGAATGGCGCTGGTTTCGACATAGCAGCCGCCCAGGCTGAGGTCGATCATATTGCCGAAGATAGGCCCGCCGCCGGACTGAGGGTGCATCTCGATCGTGAGCCTGCACTTCATCCGCGTGTGCAGCCGCTGGTCTTTCTGCGAAGGTTGCTTTTGCTTTTCCAGATACATGCGACGGTCGGCCTGAGTCAGAAGCTGCTCGGCATCATTGCCGTCGTCGGGAGACACGGCCATCCCCACACTCAGTGAAAGAATCTCCTCTCCGCAAACGTCGAACCCGGCTTGCCGGGCTAGAGGACGAATCTGTTCAACCTTCTTGGCCGCGGCGTCGGCGGGCAGACCCGGAGCGATCACCACGAACTCGTCTCCGCCCATGCGCGCCACGTAGTCGTACTCGCGGCAAGTGTCTTTCAGAGCCTGCGCAAACAAGCGCAAGACTCGATTCCCTTCCAGGTGCCCGAAGCGGTCGTTAATTTTCTTGAACCCGTTCATGTCACAGACCATCAGCGTCAGCGAGACGTTGTCGCGCTTACAGCGCGCTAATTCGCGGTCCAGTTGCAGAAACAGCGACCGCGCGTTGGGTAGGCCGGTAAGGTAGTCGGTGGTCGCAGAACTTTCTGCTTGCTGATATTTGAGCGCGTTTTCGATGGCCAGAGCCATCTTGCCGCTCACCGCCAGAAGAATTCGCAAATGATCCGAAGTAAATGCGTCTTTCTCGGCGCGATAGAGGGCGAGAACACCGATCACACCAGCCACTCCCTCCAGAGGCAGGGCTAAAGCAGAGCGCAACGTGCTGAACTTGTCAGGATCGTTCAAGTAACCCGGCTCAACCGATGGATTTCCATTCACAATCGGCTTTTTATTCTGCGCCACCCAGCCCGAGAGCCCGTGGCCCACAGGAATCCGCAAAGAGGCAAAGAGTCGGTAGTTGTCGCCATTCACATATTCCGGAATCAACTCGTCCCCCCGGCGGATGTAGATGGCGATCGCGTCGTAGGGTACAGTCATTTTTAGTTTCACGGAAAACACGGAGAGCGTTTCACCCAGGCTCAGCGATGCTCCCAAGTCCTGGCTCAACTCAAACAACGACTGCGCCTCCTGCCGCGCCGCGGCGATCGAGGAGAGAAAAGTTGCTTCCCGCCCCGGCGCATCGGAGACCGTGGCATTCTCGAATCCCGCAGCCGGCGCCGGCCCGCGCGTAATTTTCAAGTCGGTTGGAAGGATCAGGCTGCCGTCTTCGGCCGATTTCGCCAGAGCCAAATTCTCCAGAGTGCGGTAGCGCCGCTTCAGAACTTCCACCACCTTCGGATCAAACGACTTGCCCGATTCCGCCGTGAGCCGCGTCATCACCTCATCCAGCGGCATGGCACGCCGGTATTGCCGGTCAGAAGCCAGTGCATCCAGATAATCGACTGCGGAGAGAATGCGCGCGCCGATCGGAATCTCCGCCCCTTTCAATCCGTAGGGATAACCTGACCCATCCCACTTTTCATGATGGGCGCGCACAATCGGCACCACGGGATAGGGAAAGCGAACTCGCTCCAGAATCTCCGCCCCTACCACGGTGTGAATTTTCATTTTCTCGAACTCTTCTGGCGTCAACCGGCCGGGCTTCGAGATGATATGTTCCGGAACCGCGAGCTTGCCGATGTCGTGCAGAAGCGCCGCGGCATGCAGGGCTTCCAGTTCAGTTCCTGTCATGCCCAGTTCCTTAGCTACTTCAATGGCATAAATGCGAACGCGCTGCAGGTGATCGTGGGTGGTCTGGTCTTTCGCTTCGATGGCTAGCGCCAGGGCCTCAATGGTTCGCAAGTGCAGGTTCGCAATCTCTTCCACATGCCGCTTCTCGTCCTCCAGCTTTCCCAAATACAAGCGGTAGGATCGGTAGATGAGATAAATGGCCGGGACGAACAGCAGCGAACTTTCCCAATTGAATCTGTGGTTGAACCAGCCAATCACACCGGCGATACCGGCTCCCACCAGGTAGTAAGGGAACGACCAAAAATAGCAATCCACCAGGATCTGCCGAAGAGGTTTTCCGTCGCTAACGGAAATAACAACCGCGATGCTCCCGGCGTTGACGATGAAATAGGTCGAAGCCGCCAGACACAGAACCAGCGGCCGGTTAACGATGATCTCGTTGGCCAGGTTGCTGTGGTAGACAAGATAGGCCAGCGCCGTCGACAACGAGCCCGCACAAACATTGAACGTCAACTGGATGGCGCCGGGCCGGTTGGGGTGAATACTCTGGGCCAGCATCGAGACCGCGCCCAGCGTAAGCGCTTCCGAATAGCTCAGCTCCGCGACCGCCACCAGGATGAACAGGAAGTTCACCGAGAGCGTGCCGGTAATGCCCGGCAGCGTGACGCGCAGCCGCGAAGCCAGAATCGCGATGCCTAGATAACAGATAAACTCTGCGATGTTTTTGCTGCTCTGATGAATCGCTGCTTGCAGCAGAGATGCCATTCCGGCAGCGATCACCAGGCCGATGAAAGCCTTGGCGCCGATAGGCAGGCCTCTCCACGAGTGTGTGCTGGCGGACATTCGTCTGCGGGTCACAGCGCGCCCCTCGGTTGCCAGCGCGCAGGCGTACCCACAAACTAGGATACCCAGCTAACAGGTTTAGTAACAATGATTTGTGGGCGCAGCTGGAAACTTCAGTAACGCATGGAATCGCCTCATTCGAGGCAACTTTCCGCGAGGTAACAGCCAAGCGGTGACCAGGGAAACTCAACTCACAGCTTTCCCCCAGAACTGCCGCAAGCCGGCTATAAGCAGCAACGCGTCAAACGCCGTCAATGCCACCAAAACAGCCAGCAATGGAAGGTGAGGGAACTGCGGTGCCAGGGTTCCGCGCAGTCCTTCACTGGCATATACCAGGGGATTCACCAGCACTGCTTTTTGCAGGATGGGAAAACTATTCAGCGCGCTCCAGGGATAGTAGGTGCAGCCGAAAAAAATCATTGGGGTCAACACCATGCTGAACATCAAACCAATGTGCTGCTGATTCACGCTGCACCCCAGGGCAAGACCGCCGCAGGCGGAGAACAGTGCCACCAGCAAGGTAACGCCGGCGAAAGTGAGAGGATTGTGCACGGTAATAACCACGCCCGGCCGCAGGATCACCCACGCCGCCGGAATCACCACCAGCCCGGCGACGAGCGCCTGCAGTGTTCCCGCTAGCACTTTCTCAACCGCCACCCAGGAAATTTCCATGGGCGCGAGCAGGCGGTCTTCGATCTCGCGGGTGAACTGGAATTCGGCAATCAACGGCATGGCGACGGCCCAGACTCCCGTAAACACCATGCTGATCGCCATGATGCCGGGAAGCAGCAAGCTCTTATACGACTCCGGCATGTATCCGCTGCGAACCATGACCCGGCCGAAGATGAACACAAACATCAGCGGCTGCAGAAAAGTTTGCAGCAGCAACACAACGAAGTTGCGCCGGGCGACGTGAACATCACGCGCCAGCATAGCGAAGAACGTCTTCCAGTTCATTCCCGCAGACTCCTTCCGGTGTGGTGCAGAAACAGGTTTTCCAGGCTGGGCTCGGAAATATGCACGTCGTGCAACTCCACACCCGCAGCCGAGGCCAGGCTTGCGATCCCCGCAATCAGCGGACCGCCGCGGTCGGCGTAGAGATCGGCGCCGCTTTGATCGTTGGCACGCACCTCCCGCACTCCGGGTAAAGACTGCAACCGCTGCAACAAGTCGGCAGAATGCTGGCCGAAACGCAGCCGCAGCAGATAACCGCCCGGCACCGAAGCCTTTAGCTCTGCAGGCGTGCCCAGCGCGATGTTGCGTCCGTGGTCGATGATAGCCAGGCGGTTGGCCAGCGCGTCGGCTTCTTCCATGTTGTGCGTCGTGAGTAAAATCGTTTTGCCGGTCTGGTTGTACTCGCGAATGATCTCCCACAGAAGCAATTTCGTTTGTGGATCCAGGCCGGCGCTGGGCTCGTCGAGGAAAAGAACCTGCGGATCGTGCATCATGGCCCGCGCGATGGATAGCCGTTGCATCATTCCGCCGGAAAATCCGCGCACCATTTGATCGCCGCGTTCCCGCAGCTTGAACCGGTCCAGAAGACTCTCGGCGCGAGCTGCCCGCGTTTCCGAATTGAGGCCGAAATAAGCCCCGTGAAACAGCAGAATCTCGCGCGCCGTGAGGGAAAAATCAAGATTCGGGCGCTGCGCAACCACGCCGATCAGGCGTTTCACCGCGACCTGTTCTTTCCAGACATCGTGCTCGCCAATCCAGGCAGCGCCGCCGGTTGGTCGCACCCGCGTGGTGAGAATTCCCACCGTCGTAGACTTACCCGCGCCATTCGGTCCCAGCAGTCCAAAAACTTCTCCCGGCGCAATGTCGAGCGACAGCCCATCAAGAGCCACAATCTGTGGCTTCGGCTGCTTCTTGCGCTTGTCGCGCGCTGCGGGCGGACCGGAGCTGCCCGCACCGAACGGCAGCGCGGAGCTATAAATCTTGCGCAGGTCGCGCGTGCGAATTCCAACCATAACCAACCCTCAACCGGCTTTTAGAATATGCGGAAGGTTCGAGACCCACCGAGAGTTTTTCGATGTTTCCAGAGCGGCGCAGGAAAGTCAATTCCTGCTTCTGGAATGGCCTGACACAAAACAAGAGAGTGGTGGCGGCGCGTGGACTCGAACCACGGACCTACGGATTATGAGAACACAGCAGGGTTCTGCACCGTTTGGAAAATTTTCTACTCTACTCTTCTTTCCAACGGGTTACAAGACGCTCGATTTGATCCGTTCTGCTCGGAAATGATTCGTTTTGATCGTGCGACCATTACAATTTCATGACAGTTTTGGAGTGTGGGAGAATCGAGGAGCATGCAAATGAGGGCTCCATCGAAAGGAACGTGGTCGATGAGCAGCTATGCAGCCTTGCTTCGCCAGGAATTGAGCGCCCGGAATTCTGCGTTCGCCGCATCTCGAGGACTGCCCCATGTTTCCAGCTACGGAGAAATGCCGGTAATCGTGTATGAACCGTCCTCGAACTTAAGGCAACACGGCAATTTTCTGGAAGTCAGTTACGGCGCGATCCTGAGCCGACCAGAATGGAAATGCCGATTGGACAAGGTCCACAGTCAAGCGGTCCGCTCGTTGCCCCGCGCAGAAAGGACTTGGAAAGAACTGGACTCCTGCATGAGTTCGGATGCTCTGCTGATGAACATCTTTTGTCACCCTAGAGCTCTTAAGAGTGAAGTATTGACTTCCCTTTTGGGAGTTGGAATCGGAGAGGTTGCAGAGTTCGGATTCAAGGCGCGTGTTCCGCTTCGGGGAGGGCGCATTGACAGGACGGAAATTGACATGAAGATCAGCAATCTCCTGGTGGAATCAAAGCTGACAGAAGCCGACTTCCAGATCAAGGATGCGGGCGTGGTGGAATCGTATCGTGACCTGCAACAAGTATTCGCGCCTGAATCACTAATGAAACTAGACGGTCAGTACGTCTCCTACCAACTGATCCGCAACGTGCTGGCAGCCCACGCGCTCAACCATGCTTTTTGTGTATTGCTGGACGCGCGTCGCCCCGATCTGGTCGAGGCGTGGTATGCGGTTATGAAATGCGTCAGAATTCCGGACCTTAGAACGAGGTGCAAGGTTCTGACCTGGCAGGAGCTGAGTGAAGCCGTTCCGCCAGACCTCCGGCAATTCCTCGATTTGAAGTACGGAATCGTGCCGCAAGGATGCAGCCCTTCTGCGTTGGCAATTCCAGAATTGTGACTGCGCAAAACTGCGGATTCTGCAGTTGGGATTGCCTCTTGAGTTCGTGAAGTAGATCACCAGGAAGTTGCAAGCGACAGTCGCGTTCGAGATTTGCTGGCGTTGAACGGCGAGTCTTTTCGCGCCACTGAGGGCAGGTCGGTGAGCCGTTGGAAGTTCAGTCCCGCGCTCAAGGACGGCCAGCCGATCGAAAAAGAGATTACCGCTGAGGTCGCCTTCCATTTGTATTGATTCACGCGATTGACGTTATCAGGCGAATTACACTCATTGAGGGCCGGGCTGCTAGGTCAATGAGTGTAATGGGGATGTTTCACCAATTGACCTAGGCCAGTCCATCCCAGGATAGAGTTGCGTTCCCACTCACGCTGGGTACAGGCCCGAAACGCCAGCCCAAAGCGGGCTTCGCCATCTAATCGCACGCAACTGTGATGTCTGTCACTGACGGGCGTAACTAAAGCAGAATAAAGTTTGTGCATTCGAGGTTCCGAGTCCTTTCTCACTCCCACGCGGGCCCAAATCAAGGCAACTCGGAAGTATCCGTTTTTCCCCGACCCGAGTCCGGCACTCGTGATCGCTCTCCGGGCCGCCGCGAAATCGAAACGGTAGCGAATCTGGCGGGAGGCGAACATGCGGAACTCGAAAGTCGCCGTATTCAACCCTCCAAGAGGATTCATCCCCCAAAATCGCTTTCAACCGCGACTCCTCTGAAGGGAGGAAAATGCTATGACACGCAATAGACCCTCGACCGCCATGAGCAAGGCTTTGGCGGCCGTGACCGCGATGTTAATCGTGACTCTGGTGCTGGCTAGCAGCGCTGCAGCTAGCGAGTTCAAGATCCTGCATGTCTTCAAGGGCGCGGACGGAGCCAATCCCTTGGGCGGGCTGATCTTCGACGCGGCCGGCAATCTCTACGGCACGACGGCGGGGGGCGGGTCCAGCTCCACGGAGTGCACCAGTCCTGGCCTTAACGGCTGCGGCATCGTGTTCAAGCTCGCGCCCAACCCGGACGGGACCTGGACGGAGAGCGTGCTTCACACCTTCTCGGGCGCGGACGGAGACGGAATTGCTCCCGAAGCCGGGCTGATCTTCGACGCGGCTGGCAATCTCTACGGCACAACTTACCTGGGTGGCGATTGCAGCCTCAGCGCGATTGGCTGCGGCATCGTGTTCAAGCTCGCGCCCAACTCGGACGGGACTTGGACGGAGAGCGTGCTCCACACCTTTAACGTGGACGGAGACGGCGCTCCCGGCGGCGGGCTGATCTTCGACGCGGCCGGCAATCTCTACGGCGCGGCGGCGGGGAACGGCGGTATTGGCACCGCCACAGTGTTCAAGCTGACGGCCAACTCGGACGGGACTTGGACGGAGAGCGTGCTCTTCAAATTTTTCGGCGGCTATCCCGAGGCCGGGCTGATCTTCGACGCGGCCGGCAATCTCTACGGCACGACAATCCAACCGGGCTTGCAGGGGACGGTTTTTGAATTGTCGCCCACATCCGACGGAGGCTGGACGGAGAGCACGCTCTTCACCTTTGGCGGAAGGGACGGAGCCAATCCCTTGGGCGGGCTGATCTTCGACGCGGCCGGCAATCTCTACGGCACGACGGCGGGGGGCGGGTCCAGCTCCACGGAGTGCACCAGTGGAGGCCATAACGGCTGTGGCGTCGTTTTCAAGCTGGCACCCAACCCGGATGGAACCTGGACGGAGAGCGTGCTCCACACGTTCCTGGGCGAACCCTCAGAATATCCCTCTGCTGGCCTGACTATGGACGCGGCCGGTAATCTCTATGGCACAACGAATGGCGGGGGCACTAACTACGGTTCCGTGTTCAAGCTGACGCCCACCTCGAGCGGCTGGAGCTATACAGTGCTCCACAGGTTCTTGGGCCTCCCCGGAGAATATCCCTATGCTGGCGTGATTATGGACGCGGCCGGCAATCTTTACGGCACCACGTCGGAAGGCAGCACTAACTACGGTCTCGTGTTTGAGATCACGCCGTGTGGCTTCTAGTCGGGGCGTACGCGGCCAGTGCCGCGCGCAATGCGAGTACGAAGCCGCTTCCCTGGGAGGCGGCTTTTCGTTGCAGCAGGAGTTTTGTTAGGCGCTCTAAGCAGAAAGGGACTGACTGTTGAAACCAGGCGATTACACTCATTGAGAATTGCCAGTCCGGGTCAATGAGTGTAATGATTCCATAACAATGTCGGGATGTTTCACCAATTGACCTAGCCCAAGTCCCATTTCAGGATAGAGTTGCGTTTTCCACTTACGCTAGGAACAGGCCCGCAACGCCAGCCCAAAGCGGGCTTCGCCATCTAATCACAGGCGGCCGTGATGCCCGTCACTGACGGGCGTAACCTAAACGGGATAACTTCAGCCCGAGATTCCGAGTCCCTTCTCATTCGTACGCGGAACCAAATCTAGGCAACTCGCGAGTATCCGTTTTCCCCCCGACCCGAGTCCTGCACTCGTTATCGCTCCCCGGGCCGCCGCGAAATACAAACGGTAGCGAATCCCGACCAGCCACATGATGTGGCGGGAGGCGAACATGCGGAACTCGAAAGTTGCCGTCGAGAGGATTCATCGCCCAAAATCGTTTTCAACCACAACTTCTCTGAAGGGAGGGAAGTTTTATGACACGCAATAAACCCTGGACCGCCGTGAGCAAAGCTTTAGTGGGTGTGACCACGATGCTAATCGTGACTCTGGTGTTGGCAAGCGGCACTGCGGCGGCTGGCACGTACAAACCCCTGCATAGCTTCACGTGGGCGAAGAATCCCAATGGGAACCTGATCCTGGATGCGGCCGGCAATCTCTACGGCACAACCTACAATGGCGGCGGTCATGATCTCGGCGCCGTCTTCAAGCTAGAGCCCAACCCGGACGGGCCCTGGACCGTGAGCATCCTCCACAGCTTTGCGGGCACAGATGGCGCCAATCCCGCCGCCGGCCTGGTCTTCGACGCGGCCGGCAATCTCTACGGCACGACGCAGTCAGGCGGGCTCACCGGGGATTGCCAGGGGCCAAACGGCGGCGGGCCTAACAGCTGTGGCGTGGTGTTCAAGCTCACGCCAAACGCGGACGGGACCTGGACCGAGAGCGTGCTGTACAGCTTCATGGGCATCCCGGACGCTGCCAATCCCGTGGGCGGGTTGATCTTCGACGCGGCTGGTAATCTCTATGGCACCACGAGTGCTGGCGGCGGGGGGGTTGGCACCGTCTTCAAGCTGACGCCCAGCGCCGGCGGAACTTGGACCGAGAGCGTGCTCCACAGCTTCGGGGGCGGGTGGGACGGCGGCTATCCCTACGCCGGGCTGATCTTCGACACGGCCGGCAATCTCTATGGCACCAGCTTTTACGGGGGAGATACGCGAGTGGTGGCGTGTGGCTGTGGCGTCGTGTGGAAGCTAGAGCCCAACCCGGAAGGGACCTGGACCATGAGCGCGCTGTTCAGCTTCATGGGCGAGGACGGGGCTCTTCCCTACGCCGGGCTGATCTTCGACGCGGCCGGCAATCTCTACGGCACGACAGAGGAGGGCGGCTATCTCAGCGTCTGCCCGGTCAATGCAGACAGAATCATAGGTGGCTGTGGCGTCGTCTTCAAGCTCACGCCCACCTCGAGCGGCTGGAGCGAGACTGTGCTCCTCGCGTTCTTGGGCAAACCCGGAGAGTATCCCTATGCTGGCGTGATTATGGACGCGGCCGGCAATCTTTACGGCACCACGTATGGCCAGAACACCAACTACGGTTCCGTGTTTGAGCTGACGCACACCTCGACCGGCTGGAGCGACACAGTGCTCCACAAGTTCACGGGCACAGGAGAGTATCCCATTGCAGGCCTGACTATGGACGCGGCCGGCAATCTTTACGGCACGACGTCGGCCGGCACCGATAATTACGGCCTCGTGTTCGAGATCACGCCGTAACTTTGTCCGCTGGAATGTCCAGTCCGCGCCGCGTCGCAATGCTAGCACCGAAGCCGCTTCCCCGGGAGGCGGCTTTTTACTCTCGTTTCGAGCAGTTTCAATATCACGGGGTCACCGTGAAGCTGGTGGCACTGTCACCACTCCCGCCGGAGGTGCAGACGGAGATCTTTCCGGTCTCCGCGCCTGCGGGCACAGTAGCCGTGATCTGGGTGTCGGAATCCACCGTGAAGCTCGTCACTTTCACGTTGCCAAAATGCACATCGATAACCCCGATGAAGCTCTCGCCTGTAATGACGACGCTGGTGCTGACCGGCCCGTTTGTTGGCGAGAAACTCTTGATCTGCGGCACCACCCGGAATGTCTTATTGCTGGTGAGCGTGCCGCCGGGTGTGGTGACGGTCACAACGCCAGTACTCGCTCCGGCGGGAACGACGGCCGTCAGGTAGGTATCGGATTCGACGGTGAAGGCCGCGGGAGTTCCGTTGAAGGAAACGCTGGTGGTTCCAGTGAATCCCTGTCCGAGAATTTGCGCGGTCCGACCCACTGTGCCTAAGCTGCGCAGGAAGCTAACGAACGGGCCAAGTCCTGTCGACAGCCTGTAGACCGTGCCATCGCCGTAGGCCCCGCCGCCGCCAATTACCCCGTAGAAGTTCCCGTCGGTGGCTTGAATCAGCGCTACCGGTGCAAGTGAGCCGACTTCCGTGCCGTCCGTGCCGTCGAAGCTGTGCAGCGTGGTCAGCGTGCCGCTTGGAGTGATTTTGAAGATAGTGCCATTGGCGTTGGCCCCGCCATAGGTCGTCGTCCCGTAGAGGTTCCCGTCGGTGGCCCCCACCAGCCCGGCATAGGGGTCAGTACCGACAGTGTCGTTGAAGGTGTGGAGCGTCCTTAGCGTGCCCCCCGGGGCGATTTTGAAGACCGTGCCACATCCGAGGGGGTCGCAGTTGACCCCGCCATAGTAAGCTGTCCCGTAGAAGTTCCCGTTGGGGCCTTGAACGAGCCCACTCAAAGAGCCGTAGCCGTCAGTTTCGTCGAAGATGTGCAGCGTGGCAAAGGCACCCTCGGCGGTGATTTTGAAGATCGTGCCACAACCGTCCTCGGCTTGTATCCCGCAACCGCTGAGCCCCCCCGCGGAAGTTGTCCCGTAGAAGTTCCCGTCGGTGCCTTGAACCAGCCCTGCCTCAGGGTATGCGCCGTCAGTGCCGTCGAAGATGTGCAGCGTGGCAAAGGCGCCCTCGGCGGTGATTTTGAAGACCGTGCCACAACCGACCTCGGCAACATTCCCGCAACCGCTGAGCCCCCCCCCGGCGAAAGCTGTCCCGTAGAAGTTCCCGGAAACGCCTTGGATCAGCGCGTTAGGCTGATCGCCGTCAGTGCCGTCGAAGATGTGCAGCGTGGCAAAGGCGCCCCCGGCGGTGATTTTGAAGACCGTACTGGTCGTCGTCCCGTAGAAGTTGCCGTCGGAGGCTTGCACCAGCCCCCCGGAGAGAGGGAAGGCGCCGTCAGAGCCGTCGAAGCTATGCAGCGTGGTTAGGGTGCCCCCGGGGGTGATTTTGAAGACCGTACCGCAACCATTATAGGTCTCGTAGTATTCTGTGCAGCCGCTGTCGCCTCCGAAAGCCGTCGTTCCGTAGAAGTTTCCGTCGACGCCCTGGACCAGAGAGCCGACTGGGCTATAACCGTTGATGCTGCTGCCGCGGTCGAAGCTAAACAGGGTTGTAAGCGTCTGTGCCGGCGAGGCAATCGCCGCAGCCACGCAAAATACGAAGACGATGCAGGCTGTCTTCACTAGGCTAGATTTCCCCACGCTGCATGCCTTCTGGCCTTTCGTGGGTACAAAAGCAAAGGGCCCAAGAGCTTCGAATTTCGTCATTGGAATCCTCCGTCGTGCGAGATTAGGGAACCACGCCGCAAACCTCATCAGGAGAGATCGCGCACGACTGGGCTGGGAATCGCGAGGCGGGGGACGGATGCGGCCAGTGCCAAGCAGCGCAATTGTCCTCCCGGACCCGGAATCTCGGCCTAAAAGCTATCCCGTTTATGTTACGCCCGTCAGTGACAGACATCACAGTTGCGTGCGATTAGATGGCGAAGCCCGCTTTGGGCTGGCGTTTCGGGCCTGTACCCAGCGTGAGTGGGAACGCAACTCTATCCTGGAATGGACTGGCCTAGGTCAATTGGTGAAACATCGCCATTGCACTCATTGACCATGGCCAATTCTTAATGAGCGAAATCGCCTGTCAGTTTCTTACTTTATGGGATGCGAGGATGGAGTGGAGGCAGGTTTCCCAGGCGGGATATCAGGAGGACGGTGCGCAGTACAAGAAACAGCGAGAACGAAGAACTGCAGCACCTTCAAGACCTTGAAGCGTCGCGATTCAGGAGAACTCGGCCTTGCGCCACGCTCGAAGGTTGACCGCGTAGAGCACAATGCAAAACAGGTTTGCCGGAATCAAGCCTAGTTGCCCTGTTCTTAACCCGATGACGCAAATGATCAGGCTGTTGATCGCCGCTAGCACCCAGCCCGCCCAGCATCTTCTCCCTATCAGAATCGTCGAAAAAACAGTGAGCACACAAGACAAGCAGTCAAGCCGCCACACAATCGAAAGCACTTCTAATCTCATATCCTCTATTTTCAATCGGAAGGAGGGGCGCGTTCCGTGATCCAAGGCACGTGAGACATAACCTTGGTAACTTTGGACCTTCCTGGATCGGGTCGTTTGTCAACGAGTGCCAACGCCTGTTATCGCAATCGAGAGTGATCAAGCCCTGAGCGATCCGCGTCGCTTCGATGCAAACCGCCCATTTGAAGACCGCAAACTCGGGTCGTTGGCATTCATTTTCACTTTCGCGACATAACAATCTTCGTGGACGGGGAGTCCTTTCTCATCTACCTTGCACTGCTCCAAGGAAATGATCTTGCCGCACAGCCAGCAAAACCGCTGGGAGGAAACCTGCCTGTCAAACATACCCCACCTAAAAGCGGAAGGATAAAGCGTTGGGGACAAGTCTAGAAAACGGGTTGTGGCCTGTCGAGACCCACTAGGCCGACCGGAAAATGGCAAACCGGCAGGCAGCCACTAGGGTCGGACACTTATGACATTGCCCCCCATCTCTGAATGAGTGTAATCGCCTGATTACGTCAACCGTTGGGAATCTGCTCCAGTTTGATCGTGATCTTCTTGAACTCTGCGCCTCTATATGAGCCGAGAAGGCATGCGAGGGTTTTACGGTTTGTTAAGCGGCAACGGTAATTGTCGAGAGTTCCCTCACCGCCAAAATCAACTTCGGGAAACTCGATGCTTCCCTGGTGATCCGGTTCTATCCTGACTTTTTGGGGAGAGCTCGCGCCAATTGCGTGCAGTTCAAGCGAATAACCGTTTACGATCAGCACAAACTCAAATTTGCTACCCCGTCTTATTCCCGAACAGTTCAGGCTCGCGGGTTCGTCAGTGTACGGGGAAGCATCTACAGTCCCAATTTCCACCCAGGACCCACTAATCTGCGAGGCTTGGGGAAACCGCCCCCGCTGAAAAGATGCTGACAATTCGCTAAGGGACCGCGGTTGGTCAAGGCAAGGTGCATTCTGAGGAGTTGAGTGGGGGGGGATTTCATCCGATGAACTGTCGGCTGAAACTGGGTTCTGAGCGTGAACGACGCTGGTTGTGGCGACGCAGGCCAAAAGAACTATCAGATTGAAAAACCGAGCCATCGGACTGTACCTCCCACGCCCATTCTCGCTGCCGGGTTGATTGATTTAAGAGTACTAGAGTCATGGCGTCGGTGCCCCGTTTGGCGATAAATCTCTATTACACTCACTGACCCCGGTCGGCCGTTCTCAATGAGTGATAACGCCTGATTACATCAGTTGAGAATGGAGTCATATTTGACTGGGACACAGTTCGAGGTGGTGGCATATGAAGATCAATGTCGTTCGGCTGATAGGAGTACTTTTGCTGTTAGCCAGCTTTTCTAGAGTCACAGCTCAGACCCAAACGAACGGCTTTGACCTGCAATCGGTAGATTACAAGCCGGGTCAGCTGTGGACTATGAACCAGGGCATCACCGTCACAATCCTCGCGGTCGGGGATGTTCAAGTGGTCTTGTACTGTCAAAGGACAACATCGAATTGCCTGAGTCATCTATTGAGGCGTACCGAAAGTGGCAGGGGCAAAAGAAGCACGAAATAGCAAAAGTGCCATTGCAGAAGGCCATTTTGGCTGAAGGCTCAGCGATGGGGCCAATGATCTGCAATTTTGTTCCGAGCCAAACCTGAATAGCTGTTGCAATATCCCCATTACACCCATTGACCCACCGACCGCAGGTTCTAAACGCGCAGACTGTTGCCTGATTAGAAAACTACACATTTCTAACGCTCTGGATCACCGCACAGAAACCCAATGTTTACGCGGAAAGCGGAGGAACAGATTTGACAGGGTTTTCTAACGCGCTCTCGATTGTACCCACTAACCGAACACCTCCCTAATGCGCCTGCTTCAAGGCCCTGCCCCTGTGCGATAATTCGGCTTCTCCCGGAATTTCAAGCTGCGCGTAGTTAATCGTAACGAATGCCTGAAAAACTGCCAAACGGATGGGTAAAGACAACGCTTGGCGACATCGTGGAACCATCTCGGGAACGCGCGTCGCCGACGGAATACCCCGACATGCGATATGTAGGCTTGGAGCACATCGAGGCGGACTCGATGAGACTCCTTGGGCACGGCCATGCTCGCGAGGCGCGCAGTTCTTCGGTGCGATTTTCTAAGGGTGACATTCTCTACGGGAAGATGCGCCCCTATCTGAATAAAGTCTGGGTCGCAGAATTCGACGGACTTTGCTCGGCAGAATTCCTCGTTTTCAAGAAACACGACGGACTCAACAATCAGTTCCTTGCTACACGTCTGAATGCAGAGGATTTCGTCTCTTTCGCAAACGGGCAGGTTAGCGGCGAGCGACTGATGGTGAGCAACGCTCATATTTCTGTCGTTGCGCAAACCACCGAACACGATCTCAATCGCTACCTGTCCCAGACTGATATCTTTAACGGCTTTGGCAATCGGTTTCTGTGGTTTTCTGTGGAACGTTCAAAGCTCCTCCCAGAAGGCGGTGGAATTCGGGAAAAAGATCTATCTGTTCTGGAAAAGCAACTGAAAAAGAGTGTTGAGTTCGCAAGAAGCCAGAAGCTAATACCGTTTAGTCACAATGCGGCTGTTTTGTGGAGGGAAAGATACCCGCAGCTGACTGCTGATGTGCCAGGACTCGTTGGAGCTGTGACCTCGCGCGCAGAATCTCAGGTTCGCCGCGTCGCACTGATATTCGCGCTCATGTATTCAGCGAATACGTGGATCGCGGTGTTTCCGGGGCAGCGCAATCGCGACCAGCCCTGAACCGGCTCATGGCTGATGCCTGCAGGCGACGCTTTGACGTTCTTTTGTGCTGGAAGGTGGATCGCTTCGGAAGGTCACTCAAGCATCTCGTTGACTCAATTGCCGATCTAGACTCATACGGCGTGGCATTTGTCAGCTTGCGCGACAATCTGGACCTGAGCACGCCTTCCGGTCGCCTGATGATGCAGATCGTCGGCGCGATGGCGGAATTCGAGCGTTCGTTGATTCAAGAGCGTGTCATCAGCGGCCTGCGGAATGCGAAGCTAAAAGGCAAACGCCTCGGGCGTCCTCCGCTCCGCGTCCTAACCGCAGAGGACATTACGAAGCTTCGGAAGGAACGGGCTCGAACCAAAGCGCCATTCAGGATGCTGGCCACGAAATACGGAGTTTCAGTGTTCACTGCACACCGGCTGTGCGGAAAGCGCGTACGGGGTGCGCCATGAAAAGACACCCCGGTATCTACAAGCGAGGAAATATTTATTGGATCACGTACCGATGGCGAGGTCGCCAATACTTCGAATCCGCGAAGTCTTCCGACATTCATGTCGCGGAGGAACTACTGAAGACGAAGAAAAAAGAACTCGACGACGGTCGAAAACCGATGAGACGTTCTGGGACTCCGACCGTCGATGAGCTTCTGGATTCGTACATTGCGCAAATCGAGCATCCACCCACCCAAAAACGCTACCGATTGTCACAGAAAGCGTTATCACCCATTTGTGGAAAATGTCGGATTACCGAAGTGGACGCTTTTACATTCGACCGCTTCAAAGAGACCAGAATAAAACAGGGTGTCAGTCCGGCGGGCGTAAACAGAGATTTGGCGTTGCCGCGTGCCGCATTCAATTTGGCAGTCGAACGTAGAATGCTTGCCCACAGCCCTCTAGACGGTGTGAAGCTATTCAACGAATCCAAACACCGAAAACCCCCGCGGATAATTTCCTTCGCTGAGGAACAGACACTTCTCATGTGCTGTGACTTCAGACTGCGCACGATTGTAGTTACGCTTCTCGATACGGGAATGCGTGTTGGAATCGAAGCTCTCAGACTCAAGTGGTCAGATATTGATTTTGAAGAGTCGATAATCACCGTCGCTCAATCCAAAACGGCAGCCGGCCTACGCACTTTGCCCATGACCGCGTTTGTAAAATCCGAACTTCAAAAATGGTACGTAGCCACGAAGGGAATATCCGAGTACGTCTTTTTCAATCCACAGCGCCCTATGACACACCTCCGTAGCGTGAAAAAGGCCTGGCACAACGCTGTCAAGATCGCGGGGCTCCCTCGATTCCCCATTTATCAGTGTCGCCATAATTTCGCTACAAAATTGGCCGCAGCAGGCGTGTCGGACACAATCATCGACCAGCTTCTGGGGCATTCCCGCCGAGATGTCCTTCGGTTCTACACAGCGCGCGTTCCCGAGTACCTCAGAGACGCAATCAATCTGCTGGATCAATTACGAAGCGTTAAGTCACAGCTTTCGGGAGTCTCGAAACTCGAAGCGATTGAAGGACCCCAAGAGAAGGGTCCAACCCTCGTAAACTGAATCGTTTATTGCATGGAAAGACCGCGGGAGGAGACCATTACAATTACGTTTTCATTACAATTTCAATTACAGTCATAAGAATCGGAAGTTCCCCATCCGGGGTGGAATGCCTCTATCCCATTAAAAACAAACCCTAAAAGTTGGTGGCGGCGCGTGGACTCGAACCACGGACCTACGGATTATGAGACCGTCGCTCTAGCCACCTGAGCTACGCCGCCAAGAAACTGGGGAAACGCAACGAGAGGGACTAGTCGCAACGGTTGCGAACTCTCGCCGCCTTGGACACGATGAGCCGGAGTCGCGCGTCGCATCCAATCTTCGATTTTAAGAGCCGCTGTCAGAAGGTGTCAAACAGCGCGCGGCAATTCCATTTGCAGATTCGACACTTGCCAGTTCGAGCGGGAAACTGGAAACTAGTCGTCTCATGAAAACGATTGCTGTAATTCCAGCTCGCCTGGCCTCCACGCGTTTGCCGCGCAAGATGCTGCACGAGATCGCGGGCAAGCCACTGGTCGGTTGGGTATACGAGTCGGTCCGCTTGTCTCCTCTTTTCTCTGATGTGATCATCGCCACCGATTCCGAGGAGATCATGCAGAGCTGCTGCAGCCACGGCTGGAAGGTACAAATGACTTCCGCCAGTCACCGTAGCGGGACCGAGCGCGTACATGAAATATCGCACTCCGTGACTGCGGATGTTTATGTCAACGTACAAGGCGACGAACCGCTGGTGCGGCCCGAACAAATTGCCACTCTGCTTGAGGTGATGAACGACCCGTCAGTTCAGGTGGGAACCGTTAAGACCCCATGTCCGGAAAAAGAAATTCGTAATCCCAACGCGGTCAAAGTTGTCACCGCCCCGGACGGCCGCGCACTTTATTTTTCACGCGCTACGATCCCCTTCGACCGCGACAACACCGGCCCGCCCTACTTCAAGCATCTTGGGCTCTACGCCTACCGAAAATTCGCGCTCGATGTTTTTGTGAACCGGCCGGAATCGGCTCTGGAAAAAACCGAGCGGCTGGAACAGCTACGTTTTCTCGAGAATGGAATCCCCATCTACGTTGGAGAAACGCCCTACGACTCGGTTGGCGTAGATACGGAAGAAGATTTGCAGCGAGCGGCGGAAATCCTCAAGAAGCGTTGATTTTTTTTGCCGCGGGCCTCGCAACTCGGGACTACGCCTGCCGTCCCGCGTTCTGGGTTCGGCCCCACGCCTCCGCCGCCGCCACGCGCTTGGCGATTGCCGGATGGGAATGGAAAAGCCATTCCACCCACTTCGAAGGCGTGCGCTCGGCCAGATTCTGTTGCGCCAGCTTGTTCATCGACGAGATGAACGGCTCGACGCTGGCGATCGACTCAAAGGCATAACGGTCGGCCTGCCGCTCGTTGTAGCGCGAGTAGGCATTGAGCGCCGGCATCAGCAGCAGCGAAAGCGCGGTCGCAGTAAGCGCCAGCAGGGGCAGGTTGGCGAAATCGGAAAGCTCTTCGAACATGTGGTGATCGACCGCGTAGTGCAGCACCCAGTTCGCCACCCAGAAACCGAGCAAGGTAATTCCAGCTTGCACCACAATGCTCTTCAAAATGTGCCGGTGGACGTGATGACCGAGCTCATGCGCGAGAACCGCTTCGATTTCCTCGGGAGCGTAATTGTCCAGCAGCGTATCGGCCAAGATGATTCTCCGCGTGCGCCCAAGTCCGGTAAGCGCCGCATTCGCTTTTTTGCTTTTTTCCGAAAGCTTCCAGCGGTAGACTCCGCGCACGCGCGTGCCCGCGTGTTCGCTCAGTTGAATTAATCGGCGACGCAGGTCCTCATTGTCTAGCGGCTCAAACTTGTAAAAAATTGGAAACAGCACGACCGGAGCAAGCTGGGCCAACAGGATGAACAGCCCCATGAACAGTGCCCAGGTGATGATCCACCAATGTTGCGGCGATTCGCGAATCATGAAATACAGCAATTCCACGACAATCCCCGCCAGCACCAGCCCGACCAAAAAGCTTTTTACTTCATCCCACAGCCATGAACGCAGCCTTTGGGTGGAGAGTTGAAATCTTCGTTCCAGCCGGAATCCGTAGTAGTCCAGGCCCAGGCTCAGCATTTTGCTGATCAGGAGCAAAAGGAACAGATAGATAAAAACAGCCAGAGTGTAATTGCGGAATCCCTCACGCAGCGCAAGATCGCGCAGCCAGTCCGTCCAACCCGTGATCAGCAAAAGAATCAGGAAAGCGGAGCCGACGGCAAAATCGGCAACCCCCAGCCAGCGATGGATCCGGTTATAGCGGCGCGCCTCGGGCGAGTCGTCTGAAGTCGAAGCTGGATTCCCGGCGAAAGTCATCCTTAGATAGAAGTATCGCACTACCGCTGCGTCAAATGTGGAGATTCGGACCGACGTGTCAGTCTGCTACACGCTGCCTTTGACAAAACTCTCCGCTTCGGTCAGGATTTCGTCCACCAATTCCGGCGACGCCGCCTCCGAGTAGGCTCGCAGCAAGGGTTCGGTTCCCGAAGCGCGGAACAGGATCCACGCTTCCGCCCCATTCCCATTCGTCGGGGCATCAAGAAAAAACTTGATGCCGTCGAGATTTTCTTTCTCCAGCACGCGATAGCGTCCCAGGCTCTGCGTGCTTTCGGCCCGAGCCCTCTGAATCGCGCCCTGCTTGATCTCTTCCGAAATGTGCAGGTCGCGGCGGCCGTAATAGTGCGGGCCGAACTCGCGTTGCAGGTCCGCAACCAGTTGCCCCAGCGGCTTGCCTTCTTCGGCCATCACATTCGCCAGTAGCAAGCAATTCAGAACGCCGTCGCGCTCCGGCAAAAACCGCGAGTAGCCGATGCCGCCGGACTCCTCACCCCCGATCAAAATGTCGCGCTCCATCATCAAATCGGCGGTGTACTTGAATCCGATCTGCGTTTCGTAAAGCTTGCGGCCATACTTCGCGGCAATGCGATCTAGCATGCGCGTGGTATTGAAGGCGCGCACCACGTCCCCGGGCCATTGTTTGCGCTCCAGCAGCCAGCGCAGCAGGACGCAAAATATTTTGTGCGAATCAACAAAGCTGCCATCTTCTGCGACTGCACCGATGCGATCGGCATCTCCGTCGGTGGCCAACCCGGCGTCGCACTTCTCTTTGACTACCGTTTGCTGCAAAAGAGCGACATGCGGGAGGATGGGCTCGGGATTGATATCCGGGAAAAGCGGATTTACTTCCTGGCGGATGGCGACGAAGCGAACGCCTCGGTCGCGAAAGATCCCGGCGAGAACTCCTCTGCCAGAGCCGTACATCGAATCGATCGCGAATTTGAACCTGGTTTTGCTGATCAGATCCATATCGGCAAAACGGCAGACAGCGGCGATGTACGGCACCTTGAGGTCGACCTCATCGATGGCTGCCTTTGAACCCTGCGGCATCACGCCAGCGCGCAACTCTTCTTCAATTCTTTTCATGATGGCGGGCGTTGCTGACCCGCCAAAGTTTCCTTTGAACTTCACGCCATTCCAGTTCCATGGATTGTGGCTGGAGGTGATCATCACTCCACCTGCGGCACCCTTGTCTTTTACGGCATAGGAAACCGCCGGGGTCGGTGTGTAATCGTTGGCCAGTTTCACGGGGATGCCCGCGCCGGCGATCACTTCGGCGGCCACTTGCGCCGCGCGTTGCGAAGCGAAGCGCGTGTCATAGCCGATGATTACGCCGTGCTTGGCCTCCTCATATTTCAGTACGTAGGAAGCGATGGCACCGGCAACCCGGCGCACGTTGTCGAACGTGAAGTCGTCGGCGATGATGCCGCGCCAGCCGTCAGTGCCGAATTTGATCTCTTGAGGCATAGAAATTCAGTGTCAGGGGTCAGTAAATTCCCGGCCTTACCAGCTACTGACCACTGACCGCTGAGCGCTTGTTTCACGTCAACCTATGCAACTTCTTCTCGTCCAGATGCTTCACGACTTTACCTACATCTTGAGCGTGCTGCAGGGTCGTAATCAGCAAAGCGTCTGGGGTTTCGACCACCACCAGATCGCTCACGCCCACCGCCGCGACAAATTTGCCCGGAGCATGTACGTAATTGCCGCGGGCATTCAGCACGAACACTCCGGCGCCGTTGATGAGGTTGCCCTCGGGCGGATTGTTCTTTGCGTAATGATGCTCGTGCAGCGCGGTCCAAGAGCCCAGATCGTTCCATCCAAAATCAGCAGGCAGGCAAACAATGTTTCCCGTGTGCTCGCCCTTCGCCGAGCGCGGCTCGAGCACGGCGTAATCGATGCTGATGTTCTCACACTTGGGATACAGCCTGCGAAAAGTCGCCGCAAACTTTCGGGTTCCAAAAGCCGCCGCAATCTCCTCTAGCAAGGAAGCGGTCTTGGGAAGATGCTCGCGCAGCGCGTTGGCCAGCGTGCGCGCGCCCCATAAGAACATGCCACTGTTCCAGAAATAATTACCCGCAGCGACGAAAGCAGCGGCCTTCTCGGCATTGGGCTTTTCGGTGAACCGTTGAACTCGCAGCGCGTCACCGGAGACCGCTCCGCCCACCTCGATGTAACCGTATCCGGTTTCTGCTCGATTCGGCCGGATGCCAAGAACCACAATGTTTTCGCCCGCGGCTGCGATTCCGGCGCCTTGCTCGATGGTTGCTCGATAGCTTTTTTCATCGCCGATCACATGGTCAGAAGGAAACATGCCAATCACCGCGTCAGAATCCTCGCGCAGTAGAAGAAAAGCGGCGAGGCCAATCGCCGGCGCGGTGTTGCGACCCACCGGCTCGGCCAAAATTTGCGCTTTCGGCAACTTTGGGAGCTGCTTCAGGATCGCAGGACGAAGATCGTCGTTAGTGATGATCCAGAATTGTTTCGGCGTCGCGAGCGGCAGCAGCCGCGCCACGGTCTGCTGAATCATCGTCCGTTTGCCATCGAGTGCCAGCAACTGTTTGGCGCGCCTTTTCCGGCTCAAGGGCCAGAACCGCGTGCCCCGCCCGCCGGCAAGGATTACAGGATAGAAGTTTGAATTCTTAGCCACGTTTCTCGGATCCCACTCGCTACATCCGCGTTTCCGGCTCAGGCAAAGATCTTCCCGGAACCCGCGCTCTCAAAAACTCCAGCGCCCACTGCGGCCGAATCGTGAACTTCCCCGCCGACGCCGGAACCACCACCGCATCGCCTTTTGCCAGAGTAACGGGCTCCGTTCCGGCTGCTTCTACAACCCCGCATCCCTCCACGGCCACGAGGATCTGGACTGAACTCACGCCCGATTCGTCGCGCGTACTCAACTCTTGCGGATCCTTCAACTCAAACATATCCACAACGAAATAAGGAGCGGCTACCAGCGGCGCCTGCCGGTTGCTGCTGCCGGGAACTTGCGTGGGAGCCGGCCTCATCACTTTTCCGGATGCGACTTTCAGTTTCACCGCGGCCATGCCGTGTTTCAGGTGCAGCTCGCGCGGCCGTCCGTAATCATACAAACGATAGGTTGTGTCTGATTGCTGTTGCGTTTCGACAATCACCGACCCGGGGCCCAGCGTGTGCACAGTTCCTCCAGCAACGTAAATCATGTCGCCCGTATAGACATTGAGCCAGTTCAACAACTCTTCGGCACGCTTCTCGTGGATTGCCTGCTCCAGCTGCGAGACAGTCACACCCGGTTTCAATCCCAATGCGATCTGCGCTCCAGTCTTGGCATGAGCCACATACCAGCACTCCGTTTTGCCCCAAGGCTGTTCGACGCGGCGCGCCTGATCATCATCGGGATGAACCTGCACCGAAAGCTTCTCATGCGGAAAGAGAAACTTCAGCAGCAAAGGGAATCGCTGCGCATCGCGAGCGGCGTCGCCTACCAGTTCCCGCTGATATTTCTCGCTGACCTGCGCCAGCGTTTGCCCGGTGAGCGGCCCATTCGCAATCTTGCAATCGTCGCCGGTGAGCCAGGCCTCGCCGATTTTTTCCTCGAACTTCCGGTTCGGGTAAATCGGCGATAGATCCTGCGTTCCCCAGGGACGCGGATCGAACGCCGGAAGCATTAAGAATGGATAGAGATTGCCCATGGCTAACGATCTACATGAAAAAGGCCGTTCGCGAACGGACGGCCTCCGCCGAACCTAAACTTCCCCTGACCACTGTCTAATATGCGCGACTACAGAGCGGCAAAAAACTTGCGCATGCGTTCAAGTCCGCGATCCAGTTCCGCTTTCGAAGTCGCGTAGGAGACGCGAATGTGATCGCCGGTTCCAAATCCCTCGCCCGGGACCGTAGCCACGTGCGCTTCTCTGAGCAACCTTCCCGCCACGTCCGACGCCGACTTCACGCTGCCACGCCCCAGAAATGCCGAGATGTTCGGATAGGCATAGAACGCTCCCTCGGGCAGCGTGCAGGTCACGCCCGGAATCGAGCGCAAGCCCTTGACTACGTGGTCGCGAAGTACGATGTACTCACGCCGCATCTGCTCGACGCAATATTGCGGTCCTTTCAGCGCGGCCACGGCGGCTTTCTGCACAATCGAAGTCGGATTCGATGTGGACTGGCTCTGCAACTTCGACATAGCGCCGACCACTGCCGACGGACCGAGCGCGTAACCAAGTCGCCAGCCCGTCATGGCATAGGTCTTTGAGAGCGAACCCAGCACCACGATGCGCTCCTTATACTCGCGCAACGATCCCACAGAAAAATTCTTGCCGGTGTAATTCAGGTAGACATAACACTCGTCGGAAAGAACCCAGATGCCGCGTTGATGCGCGAGGCGCACAACTTCCGTCAGATCCTGCGCGCTCATCACCGCGCCCGAAGGATTCGACGGCGAATTCAGAATGATCGCTTTGGTCCGCGGCGTAACCAGCCGCGCCACCATCTCAGCCGTGACGCGGAAGCCTTGCGATTCGTCTGTCTCCAGTAAGACATTGTGGCCGCCGGCATAGCGCACGATGTCTTTGAACGAGACCCAGTAGGGCACCGGCAAAATTACTTCGTCGCCGTGATCGACCAGCACCTGAATTGCGTTGAACAGCGCATTCTTGCCGCCGGTCGAAGCGATTACTTCCTCTCTGCGGTAATCGGAATCGAAGTCCACGGCATGACGATGCACAATCGCATCGCGCAACTCGGGCGTTCCAGGTACAGCTGTGTACTTGGTGAAGTTGCCCTGTATCGCGGCAATGGCAGCGTCTTTGATGTGCTGCGGCGTCGCGAAGTGCGGCTCGCCTGCGCCAAAATCGACCACGTCGATGCCCTGGGTGCGCAGTTTGTCCGCCTCGGCCACGACCGCCATGGTGGCTGAGGGCTCAATTCGGTTAATCCGGTCCGTGAGTTTTAGAGCTTCGCTCGTCGCAGTGGTCATGCCTTCCTTTTCCTTTTCTTTTCCCGCTTGTCCAAGTCTCTCTTGCCCGAAACTTCGATAAGACGTGCGTCGCGCAGCTTGTACGCAGGGTCGAGTTTCTCACGCAGCTTCTGTTCCACCACTTCCGGGACCAAGCCCTTCACCGGCCCTCCCGCTTGCGCCACTTCGCGCACCAGGCGCGAGCTCACATAGGAGTACTTATCGGCCGGCATCATGAAGACGGTTTCAAGCGTGGGTTCGAGCTTGCGATTCATCAGCGCCATCTGCAATTCATATTCGTAGTCGCTGATGGCCCGGATGCCGCGCAAGATGCAGGTAGCATCCAGCGATTTCGCGTATTCGACCATCAGTCCGTCAAACGTGTCGATGCGGACGTTCTTCAAATGCCCCGTGAGTTCCTTCAGCATCTCCAGCCGCTCGGCCACGCTGAACATCGGACTCTTCTCCGAGTTGCGCAGAATCGCGACCACCAGGTCTTCGAAAATCTTGGCGCCGCGCTCGATTAAATCGAGGTGCCCGTTTGTTGGCGGATCGAACGACCCGGGGTAGATGGCGATTCCCTTATGCAATAGGCCTCACAGGAACAGGCGGGCTGAATAGAGATTCTATGCGGGCGGGAGTGAGGATGGCAATTAGGGAATGCTAGTCAGCTTTTAAGGATTGTCATCCCGAGCGACCTGGTGTTTCGTTGCGCCGCCACTGATCGGCGCTGCGAGCGAGAACCGAGGCCCCTCGCTCCGCTCGGGATGACCAGCCTAAGAATTCTAACGCTTCGCCGCTATCGGAGCCCTCGCGGCTTCGGGAACGGTGCTCGGCATCGTTGTGACTCGTGCGCTCTGCGGCGGTGTTTGCCCCGGAGCAGTGGCTGGTTGCGCCGTCGCTGGGGCTGCAATCAATCCCAGCGCCTTGCGCACTTCAGTGTCCAGCTTGGCCATGGTGTCTTTGTTGTCTTTCAGGAACTGGCGGGCGTTTTCGCGGCCCTGGCCGATGCGTTCGCCCTTGTAACTGAACCACGATCCGGACTTTTCCAGAAGATTATTGTTCACCGCGATATCGAGCAGGTCACCTTCGCGCGAAATGCCTTCGCCATACAGAATGTCAAACTCAGCCTCGCGGAATGGCGCAGCGACTTTGTTCTTCACCACTTTTACGCGAGTGCGCGAGCCGGTGACTACATCGCCCTCCTTGATGGCTGCAATGCGCCGAATATCCACGCGCACCGAGGAATAAAATTTCAGTGCGCGACCGCCGGTTGTAGTTTCCGGATTGCCAAACATCACCCCAATCTTTTCGCGGATCTGGTTGATGAAGATCAAACAGGTGCGCGACTTGGAAACGGTTCCCGTCAGCTTGCGCAGCGCCTGCGACATCAGGCGCGCCTGCAGGCCCATGTGGCTGTCTCCCATTTCGCCGTCGAGTTCGGCCTTAGGCACCAGCGCCGCGACGGAATCCACCACCAGCACATCGATGGCATTCGAGCGCACCAGAGCTTCCGTGATTTCGAGCGCCTGCTCGCCGTAATCCGGTTGCGAGACCAGCAGGTTGTCCACGTCGACGCCCAGCTTCTTGGCATAGCCGGGATCGAGCGCGTGCTCGGCGTCGACGAACGCAGCCATCCCGCCGGTCTTCTGCGCTTCGGCAATCACTTGCAACGTGATGGTGGTCTTGCCGGAAGATTCCGGTCCAAAAACTTCCACCACGCGCCCGCGCGGAAAGCCGCCTACGCCCAGCGCCGCATCAAACGAAATCGCTCCGGTCGAGATCACCGCGATAGGGACGATCGCTTCCTTCGACCCCAGCCGCATGATCGACCCTTTGCCAAACTGTTTTTCAATCTGTGAAACCGCCAGTTCAATTGCCTTGCCCCGTTCATCCGCCATGGAAGTGTGGCTCCTTATTCGAGATCGCCGAACTGCTTTGCAGAAACTAATCTGGCCGGATTATACACACAGACCGAAGCGAAACAAAGGCGAAAGTGAAATATGTTGGCGAAAAAGCTTCCCAAAATGGCTCAGGTCTGAAGGCTAGTGATGGTTCCTGGCTTTCAAGCTGATCGCTATCTTCATCACTGCGCCGTCCAGTGGATCGATCTCGAACACTGCCTTGCTTCTGTATTGTGGGCTGTCCAAGCGATATTTGAAAACGCTGTACTGCTGAAAGATGTCGGTGTCATACGGGGAGCCGCACTTGGCCTGCACCTGCGCCGCGGTGTAGCTGCGATCGGCAAGCTGCAGGACAAGGTAAGCATCCTGTTGTTTCTCGCTTCTCAGAACTGAAATCTCAGAGAACGGAAAGGGCTGCGTCAAGGGGCAGTCCACGACCGCGCTCTTGTGCTCGTGAACCATCCCTTTCTGTATGGTCCCGTCAATCCTCTTGCTCACTTCCTCCTGCAGCGTGAGGACATCCCCTGCGATGCATAGTCTCTTATCGAGCGTGCACTCCGTCCGAATCTGCTGCGCGACGTAGGCGCGCAGTACTCTGGAGTTTTGCAGCATGGTCTCGATGCCCTGCTCTGGTGGGAGTGCTGCGGCGGCGGAGAGATAAGGAATCATCGCGCGCCAGTCGAAATCGTCTGCCGAGAACTTAGCCTGAACATTGGAGCCGGCGGGGTGACTGCGGCCCTCCGACGTGCCCGACAATGAAGGAGCGAAAATCGACAGCACCAGTGAAAGCGTAATCAAGAGAGGCACCGGCTTCGTTTCAGTAAGCAAGGCTGAGATCATATCCGATGCGAAAAGAAACAGCCAAGTCGCCAGCGCGCCCGACGATACGACTTCTTCGCGGGCGGCGCGCCCGAAGCTTCGGCCTTCATGATCGCGCCGGCGAGCTGCAGGGGTTTCTCGTTGGAAGTGCTCAGCTTCGCCGAGGACTCCACTGCCTCAGGATGACAGACGAGTAGCGCGACTAACTTCCGAGTACCCGCTACCTCTGCAGCAAGTCGACCGGCGCCGTAACATCGTGCACTCGGAAATACTTAGCCAGCGCCGGATACTTCCGCGCCACGGCTTCGTACATCGCATAGGCCACGTTGCGGTAGGAAACGTGGCCAGCCGGCGTGGTGCGCAGCTCGGAGATGTAGACGGCCTCGGCGAAATCCATCTTGAACAGGGCACGCTTGCGATACGCCAGCGGAATCGCGTACTGCGAATTCTCTTCCGCCTCGGGAGCGTCGCGCGCAGCTAGCTTCTCGATTGCCGCTTGCGTGCGACGCATGGCGGCATCGAAGCGGCCGAGCATGCCGGCGTCTTCGACGTCGAGCAGCATCTCGTAACCGTGCTGCGTGGTAAACCCCTGCATCACCTGAATGCAACGGCGGTGACGGTGCATGTCGCGGAATCCGCCGGTATCCATGAGGATGTCGAAACGAAACTGCTGCCCGGCCCGGAAGCCGCGCAGCATTTCGTCGTGCTTGCCGCGATGGCGCAGGCCAAGGTCGATGATCTCGCGCCGGAATCTCTCGCCTGAAACCTGCAGCGCCTGCCGGACTTGGCGATAAGAGTGGTGACAATGCTCGTAGAGCAAAGTGGTCGCGATCTCTACTTCGAGCGGCTCTTCGTCGAGTAGATCGACGATTGCCTTCGACGGTGCAACCGGCTCGCTCTTCATCAGCTCACGCGCCGCCTGCCGCAGTTCGCGCCGCGTTTCCATCTCATACGGGTTCGGGTCCGCATACTTCACCAGCGTCGGCGCGACCCGAACCTCGTGCAGCAACTCCTGCTCGGCCCGGGCGCCGAGCTCGGGACTGACTTTCCGAATCTCGTCCACCAACCCGCGCAACGACTCGGCATTCACGTTGTAAGCCGCCGACGTCGCCGCCTTCTTCAACGATTCACCCAGGACTCGCACTTCTTTGTGTGTATGCGAAAGCAGATGCGCAACCTGGGTTTCAAGAGTCCGCGCGTTGACGATCTCTCCCAGCGAAGTATTCGTAGCCAGAGGCAGCAGGTAGCGAGTGATGTCGAAGGCTCGCGCCTTCAGCGTGCGCTCGTACGCTTCCTGCTTCATCTCGCCAGGCTTGGGCGTGATGCTTATCAAATGCTGCGTCATGTGTGCCGAGAGCGCTTGGTATTCGGCGAAGAGAAAATCCAGAGTTTCCCGGTAGAGCTTGCGGGCTTCGTCGTCGGCGCCGAAATCAGGAGTGTAGTAGCCGCTCTTCTTGAAGTCCTGATAACGGGTCGAACGCTCCTGCCCGTCCCAGCGCTGCTCGTCGGCCAGTTCGATTGCGGCCAGAATCGAGAGCCTCTCGACGGCCAGCGCAAGGTGCGCCAGGTCGGCAATCGAGCGATGACCGTACTGAAAATAAAAAGTGTTGAGAAACTTCTCGGCCTTCTGCGCGCTGATCTCGCGCAGTGACTCTTTCATCGACAGCGCGGAACGCGAGTACTTGGCCATGGCGTAGGCCTGAATCTCTGGCTCAACGCCATAAACCGCAAAGACTTCGGTGGAAGGCGCCTCGGCTTGAGGCTTTTCCGCAGCGGCGGAGCCTTCCCCGACAGAAGCCCGGAGCGGCGACCGGTGCCCCGGTCCGGCCGAAACCGAATCAGACGCCGATGAATTGTTATTGGAAGACTCGGGCATGGTGATCACTTCATTGGTCGCAGTCTGAGGCATGGGAGTGTTTGAATGTTAATCGGCGGACGAACATTGCGCAATCCGCTAGAAAGATGATCCTGCCTCTTGCGCGTATAATTCCACGTTCTGGCGAAGACCAGACACAAACCAAGGGCTTGTAGGCACCATCGGGGGAACCTTAATGTCGTTTTCCGGACGCGTAGCGTTCGTCACCGGAGCATCGCAAGGCATCGGACGAGCCTGCGCACTGAAGCTCGCTACCGCGGGCGCGGCGGTCGCCGTAGCCGCGCGCAACCAAGACAAGCTGAACGAATTGGTTCTCGAAATCGCAGGCGCGAGCGGTAAAGCCGCGGCCTTTGCCCTCGATGTTACCGACGAAGAACAGATCAAGTCGGCGATCAAGGCGGCTATCGGCCAATTCGGCAAGATCGACATCCTGGTCAACAACGCCGGCATCACCCGCGACCAGCTCGTCATGCGCATGAAACGTGCCGATTGGGACGCCGTGCTGCAAACCAATCTCACCTCCGCATATCTCTGCATTCAGCAGGTCGCGAGCTCCATGCTCAAGCAGCGCTGGGGACGCATCATCAACATCACCAGCGTCTTCGGCCAGATGGGGCAGGCGGGGCAGGCGAACTATTCCGCGTCGAAAGCCGGGCTGATCGGCCTCACCATGGCCGTCGCCCGCGAGTTGGGATCGCGCAACATTACTTGCAACGCCGTCGCCCCTGGCTTCATCGAAACCCCCATGACCGACGTGCTCGGCGACGAGTTCAAGCAGAACGCCGCCAAGCAGATTCCACTCGGCCGCGTGGGTTCGCCCGCCGATGTAGCTAATGCGGTCGCCTTCCTCGCGTCGGATGAAGCCTCCTACATTACCGGCCATGTGCTGAGCGTAAACGGCGGGATGCTGATGGGATGAAGAAGAGTTAACCGCCGAGACCGCCAACTTCGCTGAGAGGAAGAAAATGAAACTGGATTCTGCGAAAGTGCAATATCCCGGAACTTCCTCGGCGTTCTCTGCGTCCTCGGCGGTAAAAGGCCCTTCGATCTTTCACGCGGAGTCGCCCGCACAGATCGCGCAGGCTCGCGAATTATTTCTGGAGTACGCGCAATCCCTCGGCTTCAGTCTCTGTTTCCAAAACTTCGATAAAGAACTCGCCGAGCTTCCCGGTGACTACGCTCCACCAGAGGGCCGCCTGCTGCTGGTCGAGTGCGAAGGTCAACTCGCAGCCTGCGTCGCGCTCCATAAATTAGAGCCCGGCATCTGCGAAATGAAACGTCTCTATTTGCGTCCGCGATTTCGCGGCAAGGGCCTGGGACGCGCGCTGGCCGAGCGCATCATCACCGAAGCGCACCAGATCGGCTACCAGCGCATGCGCCTTGACACGGTCGAGCCTGTGATGAAGGATGCCGTCGCAATG